>JAVBRI010000012.1:0-14965 GCA_031548165.1 Lachnospiraceae bacterium | reverse complement strand
GAATGGTTTTGACAATGAAAGCATTTTTAAGGTTGCGAATTCAAGGTTAGGATGGTACAAGAGATGTAGTATGGATGTAGTGAACTACATTTTGAGTCCTATGTTACTAGAAACAAAAATAAAGGACGGAGCAGGTTTGCTAAATCCTTTAAATTAATATCTAAGAAATGTTGGAATATAAATTGTAGAGCCGTATACGAGACCCGTACGTACGGTTCAATGAGAGGGAAATAATACTTGCTATTATTTCTCTACTCTATTTATTTTAGTATAACACATTATCACTTAAAATACGAAGAATTTCATCCATGCAGTCGGCGAATTTATAAATTGTAGATGCAATTTTTTCTCGATGTTGCTTATCTTGTAGAGCTTTCAAGGTTATGTTGAAACCACCACCTATTGTTTCAAGATTATCTGTGACAACATCACTGTGTGATTTTACATATTCTACAGCAAAGGCATCATTTGTATCGTAATTTCCATTCCAAAGCAATCCTGTGATTATGTATTGTTTGCCAATATCTTCAAGAAAAGTGAAATCTGGGTTTAGCTCTTGTGCTTTGCGTAAAAATCCTTGGCAACCACCACTATTGGTAGCGAGGACACATACATAGTTCGTATAATATGCCCATGTGTCAAATTCCTCAACGCTCATGTTGTCAAATTTACCGTTTTCAATATCTCTTGCCCATGCTCTAAATGCTTCAGCTCCAAAACAATAGGTATCTGTTTTTACATTGAAATGTTGTGGAATAGATATAATAGCATTACGGTATATTTGTGCGAGTGGAACACTTTCTTTTTTCTCACCGACAAAAACCCAGCCATGAGTGCCTTGTAATGCCTTTTCTAATGGGATACGTTCTGGTTGATTGTTATTGCCTATAATACAAAGCAAAACCTTACCGTATTCTTCATATCCAACAAATACACCAAATGGTTCTCCCCAAGCTATAATAGGTATTCCTTTATCGATATAAGTTATTAGAGTGTTTAGGTACATTTCCGTGTTTTCCAAAATTTCCTGTTTAGAAATGTAAGTCGCGGCATATCCACATTTGTTAAAAGTGTCTTTAACAAATTGCTTAGGATTTTCATCTAACATATAGCTTGATAAAGCATCGCCAGAATAGTTGGTGTAAGTGTAGTGCTGAGTGAATATATCTCCAGTAAGTCCAGTGAAAAACCAGTAGTCGTAGTCCTTTTCGCCTAAGCATTCCATAACATAACGAGCGCAGCCGTTGAACCAGTAGTTTTCTCCGTATTCGTCCGTGACAAGGCGGTGAATAACAGGGATTATATTGTTGCTTTGTTTGGTAATCATAGTAAGTTCTCCTTTTTTAAGTTTATTTTTTTGTGTTTCGACTAGTTGTGAAACGCGGATTGAACGAAAATATTTTTTATCGTTTCCACCAATAGAGCCAATTACAATCGGATAAGCCGCTTCACGACTAAGATCTAATGACATATATGGAAAATTTGTTCCACAATAACGGATTTCGTCATTAATAAAAACAGCGAGGTGCTTTTCACCAACAATCCATGTTAGGTGATTCCATTCATCTATATTAATTGCACCACGCTCTGGAAAATCAAATCGATCATAAAAAATAGGTTGACTAAAACGGATAGCTTGCACCCAGTGTTCATTGTCATTTCCCATATTTATACCAAAGCCTCTGCTACCAATGTCTCCAGTACGATATCCAGTTTCATCACTATGGTAAAAAACCATGCCAGCCTTACCATCACCGGATTGTCGAAATTCTATATCAACTCGAAACGGCAACTTAACAGATATATTGGTATTTAGTACAGCTCTGATAATATAGCCAATAAATTCTGCTTCGCCGTTCTCGTTTATATAAAAATAAGAATTGTTTGGGTGTGACTGAGTCATTTCATCCAATGGGATATTGATTTCCCATAATATAGGGTTAGCTGATTCAATTTCCGAAATGGAGATATCAGTCACTTCTTTTGGCTTATCATAAAGTATGGGGTCTGCCATTCGTTTTTTTACTGGAACAAGCAGAGAAACAAGTTCACGTTTATTGTCAGGAGAAATCAAATTTTCTAACATAGCGCAATGTCGAAGGTTGCCCTCATTGGTATAATCAATCTGATAATATTTATTATTATCAAAACAAGACACAAAGGAGCGAAATCGCTCACCTAAATCTTCATCAAGATAGATATTAGCTGCTGCAAACAACCCACCCTCAAAGATATAATCATAATATTTGCTATCATTTTGAAAATCATTGGGAATACATTGTATTATTACATCGTTTGTAGTATTTTGAAATTCGAAGCGTTTATGTTGTCCAGGTTCGTCGGTTAAAATGCTTTGTGTTTGTACCCATTGATAAAAGTTCTCGGTGTCAGATTCTTGTGGATTCTCTTGTAAATACGATGAAATAACACGCATGGCAGGAAGAGAAATAATGGCAGGCTCAAGAGGCTTAACGAATTTTTCACTCACAGCAGATATATTATCAAAACTTAATGTCTTATCTTCTTCCAACATGTTGAGTTGCTTGTCCATTTCTTCATACAACAAAGGTAAAGCGGAAATTTTGCTTATGCCTTTTTTTAACATACTTTGTAAAAATTCGTTAGTGATAATTTTAAGTTCGGATAAAGCACCTACTTGTTCATCAATTGTGTTGATACGATTAACAAACACTTCTACAATCGTACTCATATCTTGATTTTCATAAATGCGAATAATATCTTTAATAGAAATTTGCATTTTACGTAAAATCAATATCTGTTTAATTCTTTCGATAGCTTCATCATCATAATATCGATATTTATTATCTTCCATGCGAGTAGAATTTAATATACCGACATTTTCATAGTATCTAAGTGTTTTTGATGAAACATCAAACTGTTTTGAAGCATCAGTTATGCAAAGTAAATGCATTAAATTCACCTCCTATAATATCAGTATATCACTTGTCCTTAGGACAATGTCAAGGTTAAAAATGATTTTTACTTCGTTTATTATATTGTTGACAATAATAGTGGTAAATGTTATTATATGTAGTAATCAAAACTATATGTTACAAGATAGAAAGAATGATGAAAGAAGGATATTTGTATGAAGTTTAAGATAGTAGCTGATAGCTGTTGCGATTTGGACAAACAATTAAAAGAGTTAAAAAATATAGAGTTAGTACCACTTACCTTACATATTGAAGGTGATGATATCGTTGACGATGAAACATTTGATCAACTTGAGTTTATTAGAAAAGTAAGTGAAAGTAAAGAATGTGCAAAATCATCTTGCCCATCTCCAGGAAGATATATGGAAGCATATGAAGGAGATTATGATTGTGTATTTGTAGTTACTCTTTCAGGAAATCTTAGTGGTTCATATAATAGTGCAGAAGTAGGAAAAAAGATGTATTACGAAGAGCACGAAGGTGATACAAAGAAGATTCATGTATTTGATTCTTGTTCAGCTTCAATAGGAGAAGCTCAAATAGTAAGAAAGATAGATGAATGCGTTTCATTAGGAATGGATTTTGATAAAATCGTAAGTACAGTAAATGATTATAAGCTTGAGATGAAAACATATTTTGTTATAGAAACATTAGATTCACTTAGAAAAAATGGAAGACTTACAGGTATTCAAGCTATTGTTGCTACGGTTTTAAACATAAAACCAGTAATGAGTGCATCAGACGAAGGTGTTATTATAAAGCTAGATCAAGCAAGGGGTACTCAAAAAGCACTTACAAAGATGATGAGTATTATAACAGAGGCTACAAAAAACGCATCGTCAAAAGTTCTTTCGATAAGTCATTGTAACTGTCTTGAAAGAGCAGAGTGGGTAAAAGAAGAAATAAATAAACTTATTAAGTTTAAAGATATTACAATTACAGATATGGCAGGTGTATCTACATTATATGCAAATGATGGTGGAATCATTATAGCTGTTTAGTTTTAAATAAGGTGAGATTCTTTTTTTGAATCTCACCTTATTTGTTTAACAAGAATTGCTTTGTTGTTCGGCTTTAGGCAAATCTTTTTTTATATTTAACCACTCAACCAATGGTTGAATGGAAGCGTATATAATTCAACGAATAGGTTATTACAAATATGACTTACCAGAATTATAATTAGCTCATAAAATAAATATAAAGAAAGGGGTACATTGTGAAAGAATAATAAAATTGAAGAAAGGAAGCCCATAAATCAATTCTTTCACATTACTTATTGGGCAGTTTTGCAAGCAAGCTTGCAAAATGCAGGGGTATATTGATGTATACAAAGGTATTGGCAGAAAACATAGTAAGATACAGAAAGCAAAAAGATTTAACACAAGAAGGATTAGCAGAAAAATTAGGGTTAACATTTCAAGCAGTCAGCAAATGGGAGAATGAGCAATCAAGTCCAGATATTATGTTGTTACCACAATTAGCTAATATATTTGACATTTCTATTGACGAATTATTTGGTTTGAATAAGAGTTGTAATCAAGTTTCAATTTCTTCACTTCCTTGGGAAGATGATGATACAATTAGAGGAATCGTATTTAAAGGGCATACACTATTAGAAGAAAATGAGGTCGTATCAAAATTTACTTTTAAGTTTAATGGACAACCTATGAATGTTACAAGTAATTGCAATATTGAATGTGGCGAAATTAGTGGGGGAGCGACAGCAGGATGTGATGTAAATTGTGGTGGAGAGATAAATGGAGGGGCATCTGCAGGGTGTGATGTGAATTGTGGTAGTGAAATAAATGGAGGAGCAACAGCAGGATGTGATTTGAACTGTGGTGGAGATATAAGTGGAGGGGCAACAGCAGGATGTGATTTAAACTGTGGTGGAGACATAAGTGGTGGAGCTCAATCTGGAGGAGGTTTAACAGCTAATAACATCTGTGGTGCAATAACATGTTATGGTTCCATAAATTGTAATGAAATAAAACCTGAATGAAATAATTTCAAGCGTCACTTTCATTACCTAGAAAGTGACGCTTTTTGGTAGCAGTAAATTCCAAAGTTCATTATAATATTCTCTGAATTCGGGAGCGTTTCTAGCATTTATAGGAGACGAACGGTCAGTTGTTAGTTTGATATCAACAATAGCCTTTATATGCCCAGGAGTAGGACTCATAATAATTATTCTATCACTTAAAGCAATTGCCTCTGAAAGATCATTTGTAATCATAATGCCTGATTTTCCAGAAGACTTTATCATATTTCTAATATCATTTCCAATTTCCAGTCTTGTAACATAATCAAGAGTATTAAAAGGTTCATCTAGGAGAGTGATATCTGGTTCGGAACAAAGAGATTTTATAAGTCTGGCTCTTTTTTGTATACAATCATATGGCGTTTTTGTGTCGCAGTTATTAAAGGCGGTTATTCCATATGTTTCTGTTACTATATTAGAATGTGTAGAAGTATTAAGCCATTGGGTAGAATGTTCTTGTTGAAGGAGGTAGCCTATGTTTTTAGCTTTTGAATCTAAACTTCCATTAGGCACTGGCAAAATACCAGATATAATAGATAAAAGCGTTGATTTACCACATCCAGGAGGCCCCATAATAGATATAAATTCACCTGAATTTAGGGAGAATGATATATTAGAAAGAATTTGAACTTTTCCTGTTACGGTCTGAAAGGAATAGTCAATATTTTTTGCATCTAGTACAATACCCATAATATCACCAATTATTATTATTAATTTATTATATGCAATTTTGTGAATAATGTTAATATAAAGTGAGGTTTGCGAGCAAAGTAGTGTTCGTTAAGCAAGAATTGCTTTATAGTTCGGCTTTAGCCGAATCTATTATTCTTGCATAGTTCGACTTTAGTTGAATCTTTTATACCCCTCTTTTATTCATACTAGTAGGGGGTGGAATAAGAGAATATTTTTGCTAGAATGTAAGCATAGTAAATTTATGACAAGAGAGGGCATTATGGGTAAGTTTAAAGAACTGCTTAACTGTATTAAAGAAAGTCATGTTTATATTCAGGCACATAATGATCCTGATCCAGATGCAATTGCATGTGGATTTGGGTTAAAATATTTGCTAGAAAAAAATGGAATAGAAGCCACTTTGTGTTATGGTGGAAATATTGAAAGATATAATGCTCAAAAAATGATTGAGTTATTTAATATACAGATAATAAATATTAAGGATACGAATATAAATATAAATGATAAAGTTATACTAGTAGATACACAAAAGGGAAATGGGAATATTGATAAGTGCAAAGGAAATATAATAGCAGCAATAGATCATCATCCTATTTGTATAGAAAATGATTATTTAATGAATGATATACGAGAAGATGTAGGTGCATGTGCTTCTATAGTTGCATCATACTTTTTTGAGGAAAGTATAGAAATGCCACAAGAGGTTGCAGAAGCACTTTTATTTGGTATAAAGATTGATACTGCTAATATGACAAGAGGCGTTGTTCAGATTGATTTAGATGTATTTTATAAATTGTTTAGTCTAGTTGATAAAGATAAATTGACCCAGTTAGAGAATTGTACTCTTAGGATAGATGATTTGAATGCATATACAAATGCAATTTCTTCATTAAATATAGTTGGCAATGTTTGCTTTACAAATATAGGAAATGGCTGTCAAGAAGCCTTGATTGCAATTATTTCAGATTTTCTTTATGGAATGGCAGATATAGATTTTGCAGTAGTATGCTCTGTTAAGAATAGTGGTGTAAAATTATCTGTAAGAGGGGATGAAAAATATTTTAATGCAAATAAGATTATTTCAAAGGCATTAGAAGGAATTGGTGATGGTGGAGGGCATGGTACTATGGCAGGTGGTTTCGTGCCATTTACAAGAGAGATAGATAATACTGAAAAAATGACAGAATTATTAATTAAACGCTTTAATAATGTTATTAATGAACAAAGAGAGAAAAACAATAAAAAAATCAACACAAGTATGTTGACTTATAAAAATCGAGTTGCAATTCTTAATTAAAAAGCTTCCAATCAGAATCGAACTGACAACTGGACATTACGAGTGACCTGTTTTACCATTGAACTATGGAAGCTTACAATATATAAATATATTCTAAATACGAAAAATTGTCAAGTATTTCAAAAAATTCAAAAAAAGACTTGCGTTTTTTAAAATATGTGATATTATAGTTTTACGCGGTGGACATATGTCCGTGACACGCAAACACGAAAATATAACAATTTGAAAAGGAATGATTAATTATGAGTAAAAAATTAAGAGTCGGAATATTAGGTGCAACAGGAATGGTAGGACAGCGTTTTATTTCATTACTTGAAGAACATCCATGGTTTGAAGTAGTAGTAGTAGCTGCAAGTCCACGTTCAGCAGGCAAGACATATGAAGAGGCTGTTGGTGATAGATGGAAAATGACAAAGGCAATGCCAGAAGCAGTTAAAAAGCTTTTAGTAATGAATGTAAATGAAGTAGAAAAAGTAGCAGCAGAAGTTGATTTTGTATTTAGTGCAGTAGATATGACAAAAGATGAAATCAAAGCTATTGAAGATGCATATGCTAAGGCAGAAATACCAGTTGTATCAAACAACAGTGCACATAGATGGACACCAGATGTTCCAATGGTAGTTCCAGAAATTAACCCAGAGCATTTTGATGTAATAAAATTCCAGAAGGAAAGACTTGGTACAACAAGAGGTTTCGTTGCTGTTAAGCCTAACTGTTCAATTCAAAGTTATGCACCAATTCTTACAGCTTGGAAAGAGTTTGAGCCAGTAGAAGTAGTAGCTACTACATATCAAGCTATTTCAGGAGCAGGAAAAACATTTAATGAATGGCCAGAGATGATAGAGAATATTATCCCATTCATCGGTGGAGAAGAAGAAAAGAGTGAGCAAGAACCACTTAGACTTTGGGGTAAGGTTGAAGACGGAGTTATAAAGAAAGCAGAAGGACCAGCTATTACAACTCAGTGTATAAGAGTTCCAGTTCTTGACGGACATACAGCAGCAGTATTTGTTAAGTTTAATAAGAAGCCAACAAAAGAACAATTACTTGAAAAACTTACACAGTTTAAGGGACTTCCTCAAGAATTAAATCTTCCAAGTGCTCCAAAGCAGTTTATCCAGTATCTTGAAGAAGATAATAGACCACAGGTTAAACTTGATGTTGATTTTGAAAACGGAATGGGAGTATCAGTAGGAAGACTTAGAGAAGATTCTATATATGATTACAAGTTTGTTGGATTATCACACAATACTGTTCGTGGAGCAGCAGGTGGAGCAGTTCTTTCAGCAGAGTTATTAAAAGCATTAGGTTATATTGAAGCTAAATAAAAAAAGATTTGGCTAAAGCCAAACTATAAAGCAATTCTTGTTACAAAATGCCACAGTAAAATTCTTTTTAGAAATTGCTGTGGTATTATTGATTTTTTGGGGAAAATCTAATAGAATAGTAATGATGTAATTTTTATTAATTTTAATGAGGGTGTGTACTATGACAAGTAAGAAAATAGGGATAATATTTTGTATGTGTGTAATAATGCTTGCGGGTTGTGGCAAGGATAATAAAGATACACCTACAAGTGATAATAAAGATACTGCTCACAGTGAGCAGACAAGTGAAGTGACAGAAAACAAAGATACAACAGTTGAGACTACGAAAGAAGAAATAACAACACAGGAACAACAACCTACAACAAGCGTAGAAGTGATAGGTGCAAGTGATTTTTCGGGAGCGGCATTTATTGGCGACTCAAGAACTCAAGGTTTAGAGGTATATGGAGCGACAACAGGGGCTGATTTTTATGCGGCAAGAGGAGCAACAGTAAATCAATTTCTTACTAAAGAGGTAATTGAATTAAAAGATGGAACTAAAAAGACTTTAATGGATGCTATGAATGGTCATAGTTATGAGCAGATTTATATAATGTTAGGTTTAAATGAAGTGGGTTGGCCAAGTACAGAAAACTTTGGTGAATATTATATAGAAATAGTAAATCAAGTTAAGTTAAAATATCCAAATACAAAGATTTATATTCAAGGGATTTTTCCAATGGTAGAATCTAGAACAGATGCTGTTTATAATAATGCAAATATAGCTAAATTCAATGAAGAAGTAAAAAAGGTTGCAGTGGCTACACAGATAGAATATATTGATATTTCTCCAGCATTAGTCGATGCTACAGGGGCTTTGCCAGTGGGAGCTAGTAATGATGGAATACATCTAAATAAAACATATTGTGCTAAATGGGCAAAATATTTGCATGAGAAAACAAGGGAATAGAATTGATATAGAAGTAAGGGAAAATAACAGAAAAGGAATAATGAAAAAATGAAGAAAATAGCTATAATAGGAATATTAGGAATAATGTGTTTAGGAATGGTTGCTTGCTCTAAATCAGAAAATGAAGAAAAAGGATCTACAACAAATAATGCAGTTGTGAAAGATGTAGATTTGAATGAGATAATGAATAAAGTAAAAGAAGTATATGGAAAAGACTATATACCAGATATGGTTTATGATAAAGAAGATATAGAGATAACATTTGGAATAGAAGAAGATATGTATGATGCTATAATTGCGGAATGTCCTATTGTAGCATTTAATATTGATACTTTTGTTGCAGTAAAAGCAAAAAGTGGTATGGCAGATAAAGTAGAAACTGCTCTTAAGGATTATAAAGAGTATCTTATAAGTGAAGGTGCATTATATCCTATGAATGCATGTAAAATACAGGCAGCAAAGATATTAAGATATGGGGATTATGTTTTCTTTACTTGCCTTGGTATTATACCTTCATCTATGAGTGATAAGAGTAACGAAGAGATAGTAGATTATGCAAAAGAACAAAATCAAAAGTCAATTGATGTAATAGAATCTTTTTTTGAAAAATAAAATATTAGAAAGAACGGAATGTTAAAAAATGATATTTTCAAGTTTATTGTTTTTATTTAGATTTTTACCAATAGTGGTATTAATATATTATGTTGCACCTCACAAGTTTAAAAACTTTGTATTATTTGCATCAAGTCTATTATTCTATAGCTGGGGCGAACCTGTATACGTATTGCTTATGATTTTTTCAACATTAGTGGATTATGTACATGGTATGCTTGTATATAAATTTAAAAGTACTAATCAAATGACAAAAGCAAAGCTAGCACTTACATCATCTGTAGTGATAAATCTAGGATTACTAGGTTTTTTTAAGTATGCAGATTTTTTTATTGGCTCAATAAATAATGTGTTTGGTCTGGATATTGCCTTTTTACAGATTGCATTACCTATAGGTATTTCGTTTTATACTTTCCAAACAATGTCTTACAGCTTAGATATTTATATGAGTGATGAAAAACCACAGAAAAATATAATATCGTTTGGCACATATGTTGCATTGTTTCCACAGCTTATTGCAGGCCCGATTGTTAGATATAACGAGATAGCGTACGAACTTGAGCATAGAAAAGAAAATATTGATGACTTTTTTATTGGAATCAGATACTTTATGATAGGTATGGGAAAAAAGGTTCTTTTAGCTAACAATATAGGAATTGTATGGGATGGGATAAAAGCTACAGATATTTCTAGGCTTACAACAGTTACTGCGTGGATTGGAATTATAGCATATGCATTTCAAATTTATTTTGATTTTTCAGGATATTCAGATATGGCAATAGGACTTGGAAGAATGTTTGGTTTTAAATTTCCTATTAACTTTAATTATCCGTATATATCAAAGAGTATTACAGAGTTTTGGAGAAGATGGCATATTTCACTTAGTTCATGGTTTAAAGAATATTTATATATACCGTTAGGTGGTAATAGATGTAGCAAATTGAAAAACTATAGAAATATTTTTATTGTATGGTTTTTAACAGGTTTTTGGCATGGAGCTGCATATAACTTTATACTATGGGGAATTTATTTTGCAATAATTCTTATGGCTGAAAAAGCATTTATGTTAAAGGTTTTAGAAAAAATCCCAGCATTTTTTAGACATACGTATGCGATACTATTAATTTTAGTTGGATGGGTAATTTTTGAGTTTGAATCAGTAGCAGATATTGTATCGTATGTAGGAGCAATGTTTGGAATAGGGACATCATCTTTTGTTGATATGTCAACATTATATTTATTAAAAGAAAATATAATAATGCTAGTAATATTAATGCTTGCATCTACTCCAATACCAAAGATAATAATAAGTAAGTTGTTTTTTATACTTCAAAATAGTAACAAATTTTTTAGAAGTAGTATTCCCTATATATTGGAAAATGGATTTAATATTATGATTTTGGTAGTTTCTACAGCATATCTTGTAGATGCATCATATAATCCGTTTTTATACTTTAGATTTTAAGGAGCAGTTTAAAATGGCAAAGAAAATAACAGTAGTTTTATTTCTTTTAATGATATATGGTATGACTATTTTTTCTTTTGTGAAAAAAGAAGACAAATATTCAGAAACAGAAAATAGGCCTTTGAAAAAAATGCCTGTTTTTAGTGTAGATGCATTTTTTAGCGGAGACTTTTCAGAGGATTATGAGGAGTATATAAAAGATCAATTTCCAATTAGAGATGAGTTTGTTGCATTAAAAACATATTGTGAAATCGGGCTTGGTAAAACAAGGATAAAGGATATATTTTTAGGAAAAGATTCGTATTTAATAGAAAATCATAAAAAAGAAGATTATGAAAGTGAGTATGCATTAAAAAATAAAGATGCAATTATATCATTTGTTAACAGATGGACTACAAATCTAGGAGAAGATAAAGTGTCTGTGCTAATAGTACCTACAGCACAGAGCATATTAACCGATAAGCTACCTGATTTTGCTAGTGTATATGACCAAAAAGAATATATAAATCTTTTTAGTAAAGATATTAGTGAGAATGTTTTAATTGATGTATATAGTAAACTTAGTGAGAAAAAAAATGATTATATATATTATAAAACGGACCATCATTGGACTACTTATGGAGCATATCTTGCTTATGAAAAGTGGTGTGAAGTAAAGGGATATGAATCGCATGATAGAGCAGACTATAATATAGAAGAGGCAAGTAACGAGTTTTTGGGAACTATCCATTCAAAGCTTAATATAACAACTAAAGCAGATACTATTGAGTTTTATAGTCTCAAAGATTATAATTTATCAGTTGTTTATAATATGAGTGGTGTAGAAACGGACACATTGTTTGCTAAGTCATATTTAAATTCGAAGGATAAGTATTCAAGTTTTCTTGGAGGAAATCCAGGTGTTGTTGAAATTAAATCAAAAGATTACAAAGAGACAGATAGTGATAGAGTATTATTGCTAGTAAAGGATTCTTACGCAAATTGTTTTGCACCATTAATTGCAGATATGTATGATAAAATTTATATAGTAGACTTAAGGTATTTTAAAATGAAAATAGATAAGTTTATTGAAGATTATAATGTTACAGATATTATGTTATTATATAATGTAGATACACTTACAAGTAATAAGGATATAGAAAGAATAAAATAACGAGGTGGCTTATGATAAACTATTTAATTGAAAATGAGGCTTTAATAGCATTTTTGGGTATAATGATGGGATTCCTACTTACCTGTGCTTTTACAAAAACATGTATGAGATATTTACCAAAGGATGTAGGCAGAGACTTTGCACATGATGGAAAACTCTCAGCAGGTAAGCCAAGAGGAGCGGGATTTATATTTATACTTGTGTTTATTGCGGTAGGCTTATTGTTTGGGGTGGTAAATAGAGAAAATGTAATCTATATAATATTAGTAGCAGCAGCAATGATAACAGGCTTTTTAGATGATTGCGCAAAGACACCTTGGGATGAATACAAGAAAGGTTTTTTAGACCTCGTAATAGCAGTTATGGTTGCGCTAACATTTTTGAACTTTAATTCAAATGAGATATATTTGGTAAGTGTAGACAAGCTTATTGTAATTCCAGAAGTATTGTTTGGAATCTTAACAGTAGTGCTTGTGTGGGTATCAATAAACGTAACAAATTGTTCAGATGGTGTAGATTCACTATCGGGAACACTTACAATTATAACATTATCTACAATTTATATTATAGATGGAATTATGAATACTGATAGCGAATTTTCATATCTTACATTGTTGATGATTGTTTGTATATTAGGTTATTTATGGTTTAATGCAACTCCAAGCATACTAATGATGGGTGACGCTGGATCAAGAGCAATGGGGCTATTTATAGCAATTGCAGTACTTAAGACAGGAAGTCCTTTAATATACATACTAGTAGCAATAGTGCTTATTTTAGATGGAGGTTTAGGTCTTGTAAAGGTAGCATTATTAAGATTCTTAAAGATAAAGATATTAAAAAATACAAGAACACCACTTCATGATCATGTAAGGAAGGTATGGGGATGGTCAAATACACATACAGTTTTTAGATTTGCAATAATACAAATAGTTGTGGCTATTGCTACTGTGTATTTGTATATGGCTAGATAGAAATAGTTCGCCCGGCAGCGAACTATGCAAGAATAGTATTAAAGGTGTAAAGAAATGCAGGATACAGCAATTGAAATGGCAAATAAGGTTTTGATTGAAAATGATATTTAAATTATTACTTTTATGAAAGAATTTTGTATTAAGCGAATTAAAAAATAAAATATTTTTTCAAAAAACACTTGCAATTTCAAAAATTTTTGATATACTAATCAAGTGTTATATGGCTCATTGGTCAAGCGGTTAAGACGCCGCCCTCTCACGGCGGAATCAGGGGTTCGATTCCCCTATGAGCTGTTATTGAAAAGCTTTGAAATCCTTTGCTTATTGGATTTTAAGGCTTTTGTTGTATAAAAGCATTTGTTTACACTTTTTTCTAACAACATTTCTGTGTTTTTATTAGGCTTTCTATTAAAGCAATAATTATTAAGTGTAGCTATTTCATCTTCATGTCCCGGAATTTCTTAAACTTCATTTATATTTAACACCCTAAAAAGGAGAGTGTTAGTAATTGCTCATTTGTTAAATATCAAACATTAATATAAAATTATTGAAAATATTGTAAAATATTGGTATAATACTTATATTATTAAAAAGGTGGTGATAGTTATGGAATTAAACTTGCTTCAAGAGTACAAGGAGTTGTATTATAAAGAAATAGAATTCAAAGATTCTATGAGTAATAAAATAGGAACATCAATTACTTTTTTGACGATTTTATGTACTGGACATATGTATATGTGGAATATTATGATTAAGCTAGATTTTATTATCCACATTGTTCCAATACTTTTTGTCATAATAGAGTTAGTATCTGTTTATTATACAGGACGTTCGATTTACAATTTTTATAAATCTTATCACAAATATACATATTATCTTATCTCTATTGAAGATATTAAAAAGCAGTTAGATAATAATAATTCATTATGCGATTCTTATACTCAATCTGAGATTGATAATGCAAATTATGAAATGATGTGTAATACCTTTTTAAAATATGCAATAATTAATAGAGATGAAAACATACGTAAAAATAAACATCAAAATAATCTTACTGATTCATTAGTAAGGGCATTGATTTCATTAATATCATCATATATAGTATGGTTTTTTGTGATAAGTCAAATAAAATTTTAAGGAGGTGTAAGATGTCAAAAGATTCAAAAGATAACGATTCTAACCCACAGCCAAAGCCAACATTATCGACAAAACCAGCAGGGTCAAATGTCATTCATGAAACTTTCACACGTTTACCAGTACAAGGAGCAGTCAGAGGTACACAAAATAAACCCCCAAAAAGATAAATTATCTTAAGAATAATATTATAAAATACAAGGACTTTCCCAAAAGTCTTTGTATTTTTTATGTGTGCCAGGCATGGCACTAATCTAACTGGTGAAAGTCCAGTCACGGGTATTTACCGCCAAGTGTAGCGAACCACAAGTTGGTATCAGTAATGGTATAGATAAAGGAAGTGGTGTAGCAAAGTTCTTGAGCCT
>JAVBRI010000038.1:0-74753 GCA_031548165.1 Lachnospiraceae bacterium | reverse complement strand
AAGGTCTCCATTTTAAATGCTTCGTTCGACTTGCATGTGTTAAGCACGCCGCCAGCGTTCATCCTGAGCCAGGATCAAACTCTCGTTAAAAGTTTTAATCTGATTCAAAATAACGTTAGCTATTTTTAATCCGCTTTACAAGACATAATATCTTGCTGTTGAATGGCTAAATTCAACATTTTACTGTTTTTGTTTGGAATTTCTTCATTTCTGAAGAAGTTCGCTGAAAATTCAAGAATTTTCAGGGATGGTTTATAGTTTAGTTTTCAATGTTCTAAGTTTTTGTTGTTTTTGCGACAACTTTGATAGTATATCAAATCTAATTTCTTTTGTCAACAACTTTTTTAAATTTCTTTTTTATTTCTTTTTTGTACAACCCCGTTTTGAGGGGTGGAATTACATAATATCATATCAGAAAATATATGTCAAGGGTTAATTTACTTTTTTTATTGTTTCTACATAATCCTCTTTTTACCAATGTAAAACCTTTAAAGCTACATATTGTTTTTAAGATTTATTGCCCTTAAACAATAGGTTGACATTGCTTCAGATTTCTTCGAACTGCTTAATTCATGAATTTGTGCCTGCAATAATGCTTTTAATTTATCAGGCATATTAATTAACTTTTCTATTTTGGAAGGATACGAATGTAATACTGTCTGAATTTCCCATATTCCATCTTGCATATCTAGAGAGGATATATCTCCTGTTTTATCTATACTCCAACCACTCTCTAATACTGCTTGTTCAATTTCAAATGGATAGAACATCGTTCTCACATTTGATTGCGATTGTTCCTTAAAGCATTCACATACAGCCTGAATTGTTACAGCTTTCATATGACTAAACTGTTCAACTGTTTTCGTACAGGGATTCCACTCAGCAAGACACAGATATTTACCCCACGGTCTGACGCGATTTAGAATTTCTTTTAAATCGGAATAAGATGTAAAATACCACAGACAATGAGATGTTTGTATTCTTTGTGTTTCACTAGCCTCACCAATAAGATTCATAATTTTAATACAGTTATAGCAAAAACCTGCCGGTAAAGCAATTTCAGCTTTAACGACAGGTTTTAACTTTTAGCGGAGAAAGAGGGATTTGAACCCTCGCGCCGCGCAAACGACCTACACCCTTAGCAGGGGCGCCTCTTCGGCCTCTTGAGTATTTCTCCGAATTTGTTTTTCAATATTTAATTAAATATATGATTAAACGCAAGTTGTATTATACTAAATACATCTTTGTTTGTCAATTAAATTTTAGCCCATATTGAATTTTTTATACAACAATATATAATAAGTAACTAATATTCTCTCTTATATTCATCTATTGCTGTTTCATATAGATTATTTCCTTCTGAATCAATCACTACAATAACAGGAAACTTATCCACCTCTAATTTTCTAATAGCTTCCGTTCCTAAATCATCATATGCTATAACTTCACTACTTATAATTCTTTTTGATAATAGTGCACCTGCTCCGCCAACTGCAGCAAAATATACAGCACCATTTCTTACTATGGCATCCTTTACTTCCTGAGTTCTTTTTCCTTTTCCAATCATTCCCTTTAATCCTAAATCTAATAGTTTAGGTGTATACTTATCCATTCTACTTGAAGTTGTTGGACCTGCTGAACCAATTGCTCTTCCCTGCCTTGCTGGTGAAGGTCCCATATAATATATAATATTGTTTTTCATATCAATTGGTAACTCTTCATTATTAATTAAAGTATCATCCATCCTTTTATGCGCTGCATCTCTAGCTGTATATATTATGCCTGATATGTATACATAATCTCCGGCTCTTAAACTCAATGCATCTTCATCACTTATTGGTGCTACTATATATCTATCCATACTAACTAACCTCCTAAATCTCTCTAGTTACATGTCTATTTACATGACAACATATATTTACTGCAACTGGTAAACCTGCAATATGTGTCGGATATGTTTCTATATTTACTGCAAATGCTGTTTGAGTACCCCCTAGTCCTCCTGGACCTATTCCTAACTCGTTAATTGTTTTAAGCATTTCTTCTTCTAATTCTTTAACATAAGCAATTTCAGAACTTGTACCTGCACTACGTGTAAGAGCATGCTTTGACATTATAGTACATTTTTCAAAGGTTCCACCTATACCTACTCCCACAACCATTGGAGGACATGCATTTGGTCCAGCTTCTTTTACTGCTGTAATAATCGCATTTTTAACACCCTCTATTCCATCAGATGGCTTGAGCATAGATACTCTACTCATATTTTCGCTTCCAAATCCCTTTGGTGCTATTGTTACTGTTACTTTATCTCCCTCTACTATTTCATAGTGAATTACAGCAGGTGTATTATCTTTTGTATTTTCTCTTATTATTGGATCTGATACAACTGATTTTCTTAAAAATCCTTCTATATATCCTTGTCTTACACCTTCATTTATAGCTTGCGTTAAGTTACCACCTACAAAATGAACATCTTGACCTACCTTAATAAATATAACTGCCATACCTGTATCTTGACAAATAGGTATCATATCACTTTCAGCTATTTGTATATTTTCTTCTAATTGACTTAGTATTTGCTTACCAAGTGGAGATTTCTCATTGTTCTTTGCAGATTCTAAAACTTGTTTCATGTCTTTTGATAAAAAATGATTTGCTTCAATTGACATTTCTTTTATATTTTTAGTAATTTCATTTACGTTAATCTCTCTCATCATTACACCCGTGTCTTTCCAAATATTAGTCATTTAATATTGCTAGAAACTTATTATTATCTTCTACTATATTACTTGATTGTTCTTTTGCCAAGTATGCTTTTACTTTTACCAATTTACTACTACCTAATACACTTACATCATTTATAGCTGTTAATTTCTTGGTTCCTTTAGCATCCTTTTCTATAGAACAATTTGGATATAAACCATTTTTGTATGCAGTTTGATATAATATTTCTTCATCACTTTCCCAATATAATCTAATATCTGCATCTTCTATTTTTTGTCCTGTTCTATATCTATATGTGATTAATTCATTATTTTCTTCTATTATATATATTTGATTCCAATCTTCTTTACCATCTTCTCTAATTGGGTTACTAAAATATCTTTTCTCTGCTTGAACTACAAAATCACCTTTTCTAGAAATTGTAATAGTAACCTCTGTAATATAATTCTCCATATTATACTGATCTTTATTTTCACTCTTTTCATATAATATAGCTCTAACAGTCGCTGCTACATACTTATTTCCATCCGCATCTTCTTCTTTCCACTTTACGCTATCTGAAACTAATGTATTTGCATAGTACCATTTATTATCTTTTTTTTCAAATTGATTTTTAAAAATTTCAGCAGATGTATTTGGAGTTAAACTTCCTCCATCTGTTTCCCACAAAATATATACATTTTCTTTATTATCTCCATTATAATTAATTGATAATTCCCCTGACTTTTCTACTGCTATTTTTAATCCTTCAGTAGTTTTTTGAAAAAAATTATCCGCCATATGCATAACTAATAAATATGCTCCTAAAGCTAATGTAGCTATAATAATAGTTATTCCACCTTTATACATAAACTGTTTTATTTTATCTTTCACTTAATGACCTTCTTTCTTACTTATATAAAAGGAATATGGGGTGCTTTGCACCCCACTAATATTATTCCTGTGTATCATCTAACTCTTCGACATCTTCTTCTACTTCTTCTTCAATTCCATCGATTTCATCAATGTCATCTAAATCATCAAGATCATCTAAATCTGCAATGTCATCTAAGTTGTCTGGTTCATTTGAGCCTTCTGGTTTTTCTCTTACTTTCGCAATACTAGCTACTAAGACATCAGATTCCTTATCTAAGTTAATTAGTTTAACACCAAATGTATTTCTTCCTAATAATGAAATACCCTTAACCTCAATCTGAATTATAATTCCTTCTGTTGTTATCATCATAATTTCATGATCAGAATTTACAGCCTTAACACCTACTACATTTCCAGTTTTTTCATTAATCTTATAACATCTAACACCTTTTCCGCCTCTTCTTTGGATATGATACTCATCTATTAATGTATTTTTTCCGTATCCTCTTTCCGAAACGACAAGTAAAGCTTCTCCTTGTTTATCAAGCTGCATTCCCACAACTTCATCATGTGCATTAAGATTAATTCCTCTAACACCTATCGAACTTCTACCTGTACGCCTAATATCTCTTATACTAAATCTAATACATTGTCCGTACTTTGTAACTATCATAACTGTATTTGAATTTTCTGCAGTCTTTACTTCAATAAGTTCATCATCTTCTCTTAAAGTTATAGCTTGAACACCTGATTTTCTTATATTTTGATATTCATTCATAGGTGTTTTCTTTACTATACCCTTTTTAGTTACCATTACAATAAATGAATTTTCTCTATATTCTTTTATTGGTATAATAGCTGTAATCTTTTCATCTGGCTGTATCTGAATAAGATTTACTATTGCTGTACCCCTTGATGTTCTACCTGATTCAGGTATTTCATAAGTTTTAAGTCTATATGCTCTTCCCTTATTTGTTATAAACATTAGGTAATGATGAGTCGTTGTCATCAATAAATCTTCAATATAATCATCTGCAATGGTCTGCATACCCTTGATACCTTTTCCACCACGATGTTGTGCCTTAAAGTTATCTACAGTCATTCTCTTAATATATCCTAATTTTGTCATTGCAATAACTGTATTTTCATTTGGTATAAGATCTTCCATAGAAATGTCATATTCATCAAATCCAATTGATGTTCTTCTATCATCACCATATTTTTCAGAAATAATAAGAATTTCTTCTCTAATCACACCTAAGAGTTTCTTTTCATCAGCTAATATTCCCTTTAAGTAATCTATTGTTTCTTTTAACTCTGCATATTCTTTTTCTGTTTCTTCTCTTGCTAATCCTGTTAATGCACGAAGTCTCATATCTACAATATATTGTGCCTGTACTTCTGAAAAACCAAATCTTTCTATTAACGCATTTTTTGCATCAACAGTAGTTCTTGCAGCTCTAATTAAAGCAATTACTTCATCAATATTATCAAGTGCAATAAGTAAACCTTCTAATAAATGAGCTCTTTCCTCTGCTTTATTAAGTTCATATTTAATTCTTCTAGTTACTACATCTTTTTGATGCAATAAATAATTATCAAGCATTTCATATAAGTTAAGAACTTTAGGCTCATTATTTACAAGTGCAAGCATTATTACACCAAATGTTTCCTGAAGCTGAGTATGTTTATACAAATGATTTAATAATACATTTGCATTTACATCTCTTCTAAGCTCAATAACTATACGCATACCGTCCTTATTTGATTCATCTCTAAGTCCAACTATGCCATCAACTTTCTTTTCTTTAACTAAATCAGCTATTTTTTCAATAAGTCTAGCCTTATTAACCATATATGGAAGCTCTGTAACAATAATCCTATTTTTTCCATGTTCCATAGTTTCAATGTTACTAACCGCTCTTACTCTTATTTTGCCTCTTCCAGTTCTATATGCCTCTTCTATTGCTCTAGTTCCTAAAATCGTTGCACCTGTTGGAAAATCTGGGCCTTTTACTATCTCTAATATTTCATCTAAATTTGTATCTCTATCTTCAATTACTTTATTATCAATAATCTTAACAACTGCATCAATAACTTCTCTTAAATTATGAGGAGGTATATTAGTAGCCATACCTACAGCAATACCGCTTGCTCCGTTAACCAAAAGATTTGGATATCTTGATGGAAGTACAGTAGGTTCTTTCTCTGTTTCATCAAAGTTTGGAATAAAATCAACTGTATCCTTATTTATATCTGCAAGCATTTCCATTGATACTTTACTAAGTCTTGCTTCTGTATAACGCATAGCCGCAGCTCCATCGCCATCAACAGAACCAAAGTTACCATGTCCATCAACTAAAGGATATCTTGTTGACCAATATTGAGCCATATTTACTAAAGCTCCATAAATAGAACTATCACCATGAGGGTGATACTTACCCATTGTATCACCGACAATACGTGCACATTTTCTATGTGGCTTGTCAGGACCATTATTAAGTTCTATCATTGAAAAAAGAATTCTTCTTTGAACTGGCTTAAGACCATCACGTACATCTGGTAAAGCACGTGCTGCAATAACACTCATAGCATAGTCAATATATGACTTTTCCATGGTATCTTTTAAATCTACTTCCTGTATCTTATCAAAGATATTTTCGTCCATTATATCCTCCTATATATCTAAGTTGCTTACAAACTTAGCATTTGCTTCTATAAATTCTCTTCTTGGTTCTACTTGATCTCCCATTAATGTTGTAAATGTTAAATCAATCTCAGATTGCATTTCATCATCAATACTAACCTTTTTTAGAATTCTAGTTTTAGGATCCATAGTTGTATCCCAAAGTTGATCAGCATCCATTTCTCCAAGTCCTTTATAACGCTGAATTTTATTATTACCATCTCTACCAATTTCTGTTAGTATTTGATTTAATTCATCATCACTATATGCATACCATGTCTTTTTACTTTTTGAAACTTGATATAATGGTGGTGTAGCTAAATACACATATCCTTTTTTAATTAGTTCAGGCATAAATCTATATAAAAATGTTAATAACAATGTAGCTATATGAGCACCATCTACATCGGCATCAGTCATAATGATAATCTTATGATATCTTAATTTCTCAATATCAAAATCATCGTATATACCTGTTCCAAAAGCAGTAATCATAGCTTTAATCTCGTTGTTACCAAGTATTCTATCAAGTCTAGCTTTCTCTACATTAAGAATTTTTCCTCTTAAAGGAAGAATAGCTTGGGTTGCTCTATCCCTAGCTGTCTTAGCTGAACCTCCAGCTGAATCTCCTTCGACTATGTATATTTCACAGTTTTTTGGGTCCTTATCTGAACAGTCTGCTAATTTACCTGGTAATCCACCGCCGTCTAATGCTGTTTTTCTACTTCTAGTTAAATCTCTAGCTTTTCTTGCAGCATCTCTTGCTCTTTGTGCAAGTATTGATTTTTCACAGATTATCCTTGCTACTGAAGGATTTTGCTCTAAGAAATATGTTAATTGTTCACTAACTATTGAATCAACTGCACCTCTAGCCTCACTATTACCTAACTTTTGTTTTGTCTGCCCTTCAAATTGAGGTTCTTCAAGTTTAATACTAATAATAGCTGTTAAACCTTCTCTTATATCCTCTCCTGAAAGATTTTGCTCGTTATCTTTTAATAGTTTATTTGCTCTTGCATATTCGTTAAACGTTTTTGTTATAGATCTCTTAAATCCTTCAAGATGTGTACCACCTTCTGGTGTTGTTATATTATTTACAAATGAATATGTACTTTCTGTATAAGAATCATTATGTTGTAATGCAACTTCCACATAGACATTTTCTTTAATTCCTTCACAATAAATCACACTATCATATAAAGGTGACTTTCCTTTGTTTAAGTAATTAACAAATTCTTTTATTCCACCCTCGTAATGAAATTGTTTTTCTTGCTTTGTTTCTCTATCATCTCTAATAATTATTTTTAATCCCTTAGTAAGAAAAGCTGTTTCTCTTAATCTAGTTTTTAAAATATTATATTCGTATACTGTTTCTTCAAATATCTTTTTATCTGGTAAAAATGTAATAATAGAGCCATTTGTATCTGAATCACATTCACCTATTACCTCAAGGTCATTCATTATTTTTCCACGTTCATATCTTTGGAAATATATTTTTCCTGAATTATAAATTTTTACTTCTAGCCACTCGGATAAAGCATTTACAACAGAAGCACCAACTCCATGTAAACCTCCAGATACCTTATATCCTCCACCACCGAATTTTCCTCCAGCATGAAGAACTGTAAATACTGCTTCTACAGCAGGTCTTCCTGTTTTTGAATTAATACCTACTGGAATACCTCTTCCATTATCCTTTACTGTTATTGAATTATCTGAATTAATTTGCACATCAATTTCATTACAAAATCCTGCTAATGCTTCATCTACTGCATTATCAACTATTTCGTAAACTAAGTGATGTAATCCCTTTGATGACGTGCTTCCTATGTACATACCTGGTCTTTTTCTTACCGCTTCGAGGCCTTCAAGAATTTGAATTGAATCTCCTCCGTAATTGTTATTACTACTGCTCATTGTTGCTCCTTTCTACAGTTCCTTCAACTACTCTATAAATAGTATCTATATCAAATCTATTTTCAATAAATTCGTCCAAACCTGTACATGTAATTATTGTTTGAACATTGTTTAAGCTTTCCAATAAGTGCTTTTGCCTGCTACTGTCTAATTCTGATAAAACATCATCTAATAACAATACTGGCATATCTTTTGTCATATTCTTAACCAATTCTATTTCAGATAACTTAAGTGATAATGCGGCTGTTCTTTGTTGCCCTTGACTTCCAAATTTTCTAATATCAATATTTCCATTTAAAAAATTTATGTCATCTCTATGAGGTCCAACTGTTGTACTTTTAAGCTTTATATCTTTTTTTCTAGCATTTATAATTTCCTCATATAGATTATTTCCACTTATGTTTGGTTCATACTTAATAATTAACTCTTCTTTTCCATTAGTTATCTTCTTGTGTATATCATAGATAATTTCATTTATTTCACTTATAAACTTTTCTCGTCTTTGTATTATTCTTGCTCCATATTCCGACAATTGCATATCCCATATATCAAGTGTTTCAATTAAATTTACATCTCTAAAATAATCTATATCTTTTAATAGCTTATTTCTTTGATTAACAATCTTATTGTAGTTTAATAAATCTTGAACATAGAGCCTATCTAACTGACAAAGTTCCATATCTACAAATCTTCTTCTTTCAGAAGGACCATTTTTAATAATATTTAAGTCCTCAGGTGAAAAAAATACAACATTTAAAACTCCAAGTAATTCACTTGATTTTTTAATAGGAACACCATTTATGGCAATTCCTTTTGTCTTATTCTTCTTTAAGTGCATATCAATTCTAACAGGATAATCATTTTTATTAATAATTAATTTTATATGAGCTTCATCATTTTCAAATTTGATAATATCTTTATCTTTACTAAGCCTATGTGACTTAGTTGTACTAGCCATATAAATAGATTCTAATATATTTGTCTTTCCTTGAGCATTATCTCCATAAAGTATATTAGTTCCTTTGTCAAATTCCAAATGTAAGTCTTTATAATTCCTGTAATTATTAAGCGTTAAAGAATTAATAAACATTTATATTCTCCTATTTGGTAATCTTTATTTCTTCTCCATCAAAGAATACAATATCACCATCATATAATTTTTTGCCTCTTCTAGTCTCTACTTCTCCATTTACTTTAACAAGTCCACTAGTTATAACATCTTTAGCATCTACACCAGATTCACATAATCCTGCTGCTTTTAAAGCCTGTCCCAACTTTATAAACTCATCTCTTAAAACTATCGTTTCCATTCAACCTCTTTCCTGCCTAGTAAGTAGCATTAAAATTAACTGGTAATATAAGATAAATATACTTTTCTTCATCATCTTTAATAAAGCAAGGTGCTTTAGCATTAACAAGATAAATATTTACTTTCTCATCATCTATTACCCTAAGAGCATCAATTAAGAATTTTGGATTAAATCCAATCATAATATCTTTACCATCTTTTGTAATATCAATAGTTTCATTCATTGAACCTAACATAGATGTAATCTTTAATTGTAACTCACCATCAGCAATATTTATTATAATAGGCTTTTTATCTCCTTCTTTTACCAAAAGAGTTGCTCTATCAATACAACTTAAAAATTCTTTTTTGTTAATGGTTACTTTAGTCTCATAATCACTTGAAAGCATTTGATTAATTTTAAAATACTCACCTTCAATTAATCTTGATACTACGACTGTATCATCAAACTCAAAAACTATATGATTGTTTGTAAAGAATATTCTAACTTCATCTTCTATTCCACCTGTTAAAATCTTGCTTATTTCGTTAAGAGTCTTTCCAGGTACAATAACCTTTAAGTTATCAAAAGAATCTTTAATTTCTATTTTTCTAATTGAAATTCTATGGCCATCTAAAGAAACTACTTTAAGTTCATTTCCATTTATCTCAAACAGTTCACCAGTCATAAGCTTATTGCTATCATTATCTGCTATAGAAAATATAGTTTGTCTTATTATTTCTTTAAGTGAAAACTGTGATAAATAAACAAATTTATTTTTTTCTATTTGTGGTAAATAAGAAAAATCATCACCTGACTTACCCGCAATAGTAAATATTGCCTTTTCACAGGTAATAGTAGTTCTATAATTATCATCAGTTTCAATAGTAACCTCATTATCAGGTAATTTTCTAACTATCTCAGAAAAAATCTTAGCATCAATAGCAACATTTCCTCTGCTTATTATATCACCTTTAACTTTTGTTTCTATCCCTAGTTCCATATCATTAGCTGTAAACTTTATCTCATCTGTTGATGCATCAATAAGTATACATTCTAGTATAGACATTGTAGTCTTAGATGGAACTGCTTTTAAGACTATATTTACTCCCTGTAATAAATCAGCTTTTGAACATATCAATTTCATGTGTGTAAAACTCCTTTCGGTTTTTCATATATAAATAATATAATTATATTTCTAGTAGTAATAGTAATAAGGGCTGTGAAAATGTATAAAACCCTTAGAACCCTTTAAGTACAAGCCTTAGACTATTTAATAACTATGTTAAAAACTACAAAATAAATATTTAGAATCTTAAAGTTATCAACATGTTCATTTCTAGCTAAAAACTTGATAAACACTTTATACACAATGATTTTTTCTATAAAGTGTATTCGTTGTTAATAAAATAAAACGAGTTTCTTCCTATTATAATAGAATTATTTATTATAATTAATTTGGAATGATTTTCTTCTTTATAACATCAATGGTGTTTCTAGTAGATTCATTAACTTCAACTTCTTTTTCTATTTTATCAATAGCATGCATTACTGTGGTATGATCTCTTTTACCAAGAGAAGAACCAATAACTTGTAAAGAAGTTTCAGTAAGCTTTCTACATAGAAACATAGCAATTTGCCTTGGGTAAACAATATCTTGGCTTTTCTTTTTAGAACAAATATCAGTAGATGTTATATTAAAATGTTCTGCGACAGTAGCTATAATTGAATTAATGGTAATTTCTTTGTTCTCATCTGGAGAAATCAAATCCTTAAGAACATCTTTAGCTAAGTCTAATGTAATAGGAGTTTTTGAAACTCTTGAAAATGCTACTATTTTAGTTAAAGCACCTTCTAACTCTCTAATATTTGATTTAATGTTATTAGCTATATATTCAAATATCTCATTATCAATGTTATATCCTTCAATATCAGCTTTTTTAAGTAAAATAGCCATTCTAGTTTCATAGTCAGGAGCTGAAATATCAACTGTAAGCCCCATTTCAAATCTTGTTTTTAATCTAGCTTCAAGTGTTGACATGTCTTTAGGTGGTTTATCAGATGATATAACAATTTGTTTATTAGCATCTCTTAATGTATTAAAGGTGTGGAAAAATTCTTCCTGAGAACGTTCCTTACCTATAATAAACTGGATATCGTCAATTAATAGTACGTCTACATTTCTATATTTATCTCTAAACTCTACTATAGCAGACTGATTTTCGCTTCTAATTGCATTAATAGCTTCATTTGTAAAGGTTTCACTAGTAACACATCTTATCTTTGAGTTAGGATTCTTATCTAAAATAAAGTTACCTATAGAATGCATAAGGTGAGTTTTTCCAAGTCCAACTCCTCCATATATAAAAAGAGGATTGTACATTTCACCTGGAGATTCAGCAACAGCTAACGAATATGCATGAGCATAGTTATTATTACCACCAACTACAAAGTTATCAAATGTATAGTTAGGGTTAAGGTTAGCTTCAATCTTCTTAGAGTTAATTATCTGGTTGGATTGATCAAAAGTAGAATTACTTGTCACTTTTCCAGAAGGGGTTATCTCATTAGGATGTAAGAATTGAACATCTAAAGGTTGTCCAGTTATTTCTTGAATAGATACCTTAAGAGGAAGATAATATTTCTTCTGAAGATATCCTGTCATAATATTCTCATCTTTAACTAAAAGAGTAACCATATTATCTTGAACAGAATGAATCTCAAGAGGTTTTATCCAAGCGTTAAATGAAACATTTGATATTTCGTGTTCTGCTTTGAAATAATCTAATATTTCATCCCATTTTTCAGTTACAAAATTAAGCATATATAATACCTATCTTTCTTTAATTTCTTCTATATAATATATATAAATAAATGTATAAATCTATAAAAGGGCATAGTAAACCCATATAATCATATATTACACTAAATCGCGTTATTTTTCAATTAAAACTTATTTAGGGTATAAAATTTAAATGTGGAAGAAAAAGTGCAAAAAAGGTGCTAATTTGTAAAAATCTAATAAAAGCTACTAATTTTATGTGTATAATTAAAAATGTGAAAATGTATATAAGTACTTTTTTTATAAAAAAGATATGTAAATATATCATAATTATTGAAAATACCTGTTAAAAACTTATCTACAAAAAAACACCTTGAATTATGGTGTTTAGAATAAAAATCCCCATACTAATAACACCTTATCCACAACTTATCCACAAATTGTGGATAAGATTATGTAAATCATTTTAATATATTATGTAAAGTGGAAAAGTTTTTTAGTTCTAAAAATAATGCTTGACTATATTCTCTTTATTAAATATAATTAGTAAGATGTCTTACTTTGCGATAACGCTAGAAAATATAGATGTTTATATCGAATTGATATTGAAAAGAAAATAAAGGAGGTGTATTTTAGATGAAAATGACATTTCAACCAAAAAAGAGATCAAGAGCAAAGGTTCATGGTTTTAGAGCTAGAATGAGTTCAGCAAGCGGCAGAAAAGTTTTAGCTGCAAGAAGAGCAAAAGGAAGAAAGCAGATATCAGCATAGGCCGCATTTGTGGTCTATTCTTCTATATGTAAATATGTAAATAGTAGTTTTACAATTTAAGAGGTGTATATTAATTGAAGAGCGTAGAGTCATTGAAGAATTATGCTGAATTTAAGAATGTATATGATAATGGAAAATCATATGCAAACAAGTATTTAGTTATGTATATTATTAATAATGAAGAAGATAAACAAAAAATAGGAATATCGATTAGTAAAAAAGTAGGCAATAGTGTAGTAAGACATCGTATAAAAAGATTAGTAATAGAAGTATACAGACTGAATAAACATATGTTTAATAGTAGTTTAAACATAGTAGTGGTTGCTAGGAGTGCAGCTAAAGATAAGAGTTACAAAGAAATTGAAAGTGCTTTTATGCATCTTTGTAGATTGCATAAGATAATGAAAGAAATGGAGTAATTTTGGGTGAAGAAAGTTTTAATAGCATTGATTAGGTTTTATAGAAGTGCAATTTCTCCATATAAGCATGCAAAATGTAGATTTACACCTACATGTTCTATGTATGCAATAGAAGCGATAGAAAAGTATGGAGCTCTCAAAGGTACGTATTTGTTTTTAAAGAGAATAGTAAAGTGTCATCCATTTTCAAAGTATAGTGGATATGACCCTGTTCCATAAGGAGGATAATTAAGTGACTAGTGTTTTTTTATCGTGCTATAATTGGCCAATTATTAAGCAAGTAGGATGGGTACTTGGACAAGTAATGGGTTTATTATATAATTTATTTAATTATATAGGAATAGCAAATATAGGTTTATGTATTATAGTATTTACGATAGTAATAAAAATGTTGATGTTGCCAATGACATTGAAACAACAACGATTTACAAAGCTTTCAGCTATAATGAATCCTGAGATTCAAGCTGTACAAAAAAAGTATAAAAATAAAAAAGATCAAGATTCAATGATGAAAATGAATAAAGAGATATCAGCTATATACGAAAAGTATGGTACATCTCAAACTGGTGGATGTTTACAGTTATTGATACAAATGCCTATTATTCTTGCATTGTATGGTGTTATAAGTAATATACCACAGTATGTAGAAGATGTAGATATTATGTATAAAGCTGCGAGTACTCAAGTAATTGAATCAGCAGATTATTTTCATGATATTAATGAGTTAAAAGAAATATATATAAATACAATTCCAGAAGATGCAGAATCGGACGATGAATCAGACGAAAATGCTAATAAAATGATAAAAGGTAAAGATATAGAAGACTTTTTAGATAAATATTATACTACTGAAGATAAAGTATTTAATAAAGAAAGTTCATCAAAGGCTATAAAAGATGATTTTGTAACTGTATCTGTATCAAATTCAGATTTATGGAATCAAATATACTCATCATATGATGATGCAGATGATATTATAAGAAAACTCAATACATTATCAGCAGAAGATTGGGAAACATTATTAACAAAAGAAGATGACAAAGGAAACTTAGTTAATGAAGATAAAATAGAGCTTATAGAAAAATATAGTAAATTTGATTCTACACAATGGGATAAATTAAAAGAAAATCTTAAATCAGATAGAGAATCTGTTAAAGATGCTGAGAAAGATATAGAATCTGTTTATAGCTTTGCAGGTATTAATTTAAGTATTTCTCCAAGTGCAGGTGTATGGTGGGCATTATTAATTCCTATTTTATCAGCTTTATCACAGTGGTTAAGCATGAAGATTTCTTCTACTAATCAACCACAAACAGCTACAGATAATCCTATGGGCTCATCAATGAAGGCTATGACTTATACTATGCCAATTATGTCAGCAGTATTTTGTTATTCATTACCAGCAGGTTTAGGTTTATACTGGGTAATAAGTGCAGTGGTGCAATGTATTCAACAGTTGGCAATCAATAAGCACTTTAGTGGTATGGATGTAGAAGATTTGATTAAAGCAAATCTTGATAAAGTTAATAAAAAGCGTGAAAGACAAGGTCTTCCTCCAAAAACTATTTCAACAGCAGCAACAGTAAATGTAAGAAATATAAAAGCTAAAGAAGACAAAATAATAGATATGGAAGAAGTTAATACAGAAGACAATAATGGAAAGAAAAAAGGCAGTTTAGCTTCTAAAGCGGGAATGGCTAGTAAATATAACAAAAAGTAAAGAATTTAAGGAGGAGAACGAAATGGAATTTCAAGAATTTACAGGAAAAACAGTAGATGACGCTCTTACTAAGGCTTTAATTAAGCTTGAAACTATAAGTACGAACCTTGACTGGGAAATTATTAGTAAAGGTAGTAATGGAGTATTTGGTATAGGTAGTAAGCAAGCGAAGATAAAAGCAAGATTAAAAGAAGAACAAAAGCAGTCAAAATCTATTGAAGAAACAGTAATCGAATTCTTAGAAAAAGTTTTAAAAGCAATGGAACTTGAAGCAAAGGTTAGTGTAAAGATAGAAGAAGATAATGTAATAGTAGATATTATTGGAAATGAAATGGGAGTTCTTATTGGTAAGAGAGGTCAGACATTAGATTCTCTTCAATATTTAACAAGTCTTGTAGTTAATAAAGTAAGTGATGGCTATATGAGAGTTAAATTAGATACAGAAAATTATCGTGAAAGAAGAAAAAATACTCTTGAGAATCTTGCTAAAAACATAGCATTTAAGGTAAAGAGAACAAAGAGACCAGTATCATTAGAGCCAATGAATCCATTTGAAAGAAGAATTATACATTCAGCTCTTCAGAATGATAAATATGTTACAACAAAGAGTGAAGGTGAAGAACCTTATAGACATGTAGTGGTATTATTAAAGAAAAATTATTAGTAGAAAAGAAAGGGGCTACAATAGCCCCTTTTTGGATATAACATTTATAGATATGAGGAGATTAGAAATATGTTTATAACAGATACAATTGCTGCAATTGCTACAGGCTTAAGCAATTCAGGTATAGGTATAATACGAATAAGTGGCGAAGATGCTATAGATATAGCTGATAAGATATTTAAGTCTGTTGATAGTAATAAAAAACTATCAATGGTTAAAAGTCATACTATTAATTATGGTTATATTCTTGATAAAGATATTGTAGTTGATGAAGTGTTAATATCTGTTATGAAGTCTCCAAATACGTATACAAGGGAAAATGTTGTTGAAATTAATTGTCATGGTGGCATAACAGTAGTTAATAAAGTATTGGATTTGGTATTAAAAAATGGTGCTAGACCAGCTGAAGCAGGAGAATTTACGAAAAGGGCATTTCTAAATGGAAGAATAGATTTATCGCAAGCAGAAGCGGTAATAGATGTTATTAATGCTAAGAGCGAATATGCTCTAAGTAGTTCAGTGAGCCAATTAAGAGGAAGTGTTTCTGATAAAATAAAAGAAATAAGAGAAGTTATTTTACATAATATTGCATTTATTGAATCAGCTTTAGATGACCCTGAACATATAAATATAGATGGATATGAAAAAGAATTACTAGAGATAGTAGTTGACATAAAAAGTAAATTAAAAAAATTATTGGAATCATCAGATAATGGAAGAGTTATAAAAGAGGGAATTAAAACTGTTATTTTAGGAAAACCAAATGCAGGAAAATCCTCGTTTTTAAATGTATTATTAGGTGAAGAACGAGCTATAGTTACGGAGATAGAAGGAACTACAAGAGATTCATTAGAGGAAAGTATAAAAATACAAGGTGTGAGCCTAAATATTATTGATACCGCAGGGATAAGGGATACAGAAGATAAAGTAGAGAAAATTGGTGTTGATAGAGCAAAAAAATTAGCAGAAAAAGCAGATTTAATAGTATATATAGTAGATTCTTCAAGACCTCTTGACAACAATGATAAAGAGATAATACAATTAATAAAGGATAAGAAGACAATAGTTTTATTTAATAAAGTTGATTTAGAAGGAAAAATAGATAAAGCTCAAGAAATAGAAATAGAAAATCAAATAGGTACAAAGGTTATTAAAATTTCAGCAAAAGAGCAGTTCGGAATTACAGAGTTTGAAGATACCATAAAGAATATGTTTTTTGATGGAGAAATAGATTTTAATGATGAGGTTTTTATAACAAATGCAAGACAAAAGTATTGTATTGGACAGGCATATGATAGTATATTAATGGTTGAGCGAAGTATTTTAGATGAGATGCCAGAGGATTTTTATACAATAGACTTGATGAATAGCTATGAGGTATTAGGAACTGTAATAGGTGAGGCAATAGAAGATGACCTTGTAGATAAGATATTTAGTTCATTCTGTATGGGAAAATAACAATTTATAATAAGAGGTATATATGAATTACTTAGAAGAAAATTACGATGTTTTAGTAGTTGGGGCAGGGCATGCAGGTTGTGAGGCCGCTTTAGCTGCTGCTAGGTTAGGACTTAATACAATAATATTTACAGTGAGTGTAGATAGTATTGCTTTAATGCCATGTAATCCGAATATTGGTGGAAGTTCAAAAGGACATTTAGTTAGAGAGATAGATGCTCTTGGTGGTGAAATGGGAAAGAATGTTGATAAGACATTTATTCAATCAAAGATGCTTAACTCATCAAAAGGTCCAGCAGTGCATTCTTTAAGAGAACAAGCAGATAAAAAGACTTATTCACAAGAAATGAGAGATGTATTAGAAAATACTGAAAATATTACAATAAGACAAGCGGAAATATCAGAGATAATTGTTAAAGATGGAGTTATTAAAGGTGCAAAGACTTTTTCAGGTGCTTATTATTATGCAAAAGCTGTAATTTTATGTACAGGAACATATTTAAAGTCGAGATGTATATACGGTGATGTAATTAATGAAACAGGCCCAAATGGGTTACAATCTGCTAATCATCTTACAGATTCATTAAAAGCAAATGGAATAGAGATGTATAGATTTAAAACTGGTACACCAGCTCGTGTGGATAAAAGAAGTATTGATTTTTCAAAGATGGAAGAGCAAACTGGTGATGAAAGGGTAGTTCCATTTTCATTTGAAACTAATCCTGAAGATATTCAAAAAGATCAGATATCATGTTGGCTTACATATACAAATACAGATACGCATAAAATAATAAAAGAAAATATAGATCGTTCACCATTATATTCAGGAATGATAGAAGGTACAGGCCCAAGGTATTGTCCATCGATAGAAGATAAGGTTGTAAAGTTTGCGGATAAGGATAGACATCAAGTATTTATAGAGCCAGAGGGATTATATACAAATGAAATGTATCTTGGTGGTATGTCAAGTTCACTTCCAGAGGATGTTCAACATGCAATGTATAAAACAGTTAAAGGTTTAGAAAACGTAAAAATAGTAAGAAATGCATATGCAATAGAATATGATTGTATAAACCCAAGACAATTATTACCAACACTAGAGTTTAAAAATATAAAGGGATTATTTAGTGGAGGTCAATTTAATGGAAGTTCAGGGTACGAAGAAGCAGCAGCACAAGGGTTAATAGCAGGAATAAATGCATCTTTACAAATATTAGGAAAAGAACAAATAATTATTGATCGTTCAGAAGGATATATCGGTGTTTTAATAGATGATTTAGTTACTAAAGAAAATCATGAACCATATAGGATGATGACATCAAGAGCTGAATATAGGTTGTTATTAAGACAAGATAATGCAGATTTAAGATTAACTCCTATTGGTTATAAAGTAGGACTAATATCAAAAGAGAGATATGATAGATTAATAATAAAAAAAGAACAAATAGAAAAAGAAATAAAGCGCCTTGAAAATACAATGGTAGGTGCAAATAAAGATGTTCAAGCATTTTTAGAAAGTCATGAGAGTACTGCACTTAAAACGGCAGTATCATTAGCGGATTTAGTAAAACGGCCGGAATTAAGTTATGAATTGATTTTGGAAATTGATAAAGAAAGAGAAACTTTTCCAAGTGATGTTATAGAACAAATAAATATTAATATAAAATATGATGGTTATATTACTAGACAACAAAGACAAGTAGAGCAGTTTAAGAAGATAGAATCAAAAAAGTTGTCACCAGATTTTGATTATGATGCAGTTCCAAGCTTGAGAAAAGAGGCAGTACAAAAGCTTAAAACTTACAAACCTTTATCAATAGGACAAGCATCAAGAATATCGGGTGTATCACCTGCAGATTTATCAGTTTTACTTGTATATTTGAAGCAAAATTAGAGGATAACATGAGAGAAAATATAGATATATTTATTAATGGATTAGAAAAACTTAATATAGAGCTTAGTGAAAATCAAATTAATCAGTTTATTAAGTATTATGAGATGCTTATAGAAAAAAACAAGGTTATGAACCTTACTGCAATAACGCAACCTGAAGATGTTATTAGAAAACATTTTATTGATAGTTTATCATTGACTAAGTTATTTGATTTAAATAGAAATGTGTCTATGATAGATGTTGGAACAGGTGCAGGCTTTCCAGGAATACCATTAAAAATAGCTTTTCCAAATATTGAGATGGTATTATTAGATTCTTTAAATAAAAGAATTAAATTTTTAGATGAAGTTATTGATACGTTAGGACTTGAAAGTGTAAAAGCAATACATGGAAGAAGTGAAGAATTAGCGCAAAAACCAGAACATAGAGAAAAATATGATGTTTGTGTTTCAAGAGCAGTTTCTAATTTATCAACATTATCAGAGTTTTGTATACCATTTATAAAGTTAGATGGACATTTTATATCATATAAAGCGGGAAATGTAGAAGAAGAAATAAGCAATTCAAAGGTAGCTGTGGATAAATTAGGTGGAAAAGTACATCAAAGTGTGGAATTCTTACTAGATGAAACAGATATATCAAGAACTTTTGTGGATATCTTAAAAGTTAAACAAACACCAAAGAAATATCCTAGAAAAGCAGGAACGCCATTAAAAGAACCATTACAATAAAAAAAGTGTCGCAAGACACTTTTTTATTTTTTGTAGAAAACAACTATGCAATAAAGATTTTTATTAATGATAATAATTCATCTGATTTTTCTAACTGAGGAAGATGTTTTGTTCCATCTAGTATAACGTGCTCAATAGAAGGATTAAGCTCTTCATAATCAGATATAGTTTCGTATACATTAGGCTCAAATTCAGAACCTATAATAAAAATACTATTGTTTATCTTTTTTAATGCGTGAGAAATACTAATACCAGTATAATTTGATGAAATACTTGCAAATAAATGCTTTGAAGGTGTTCCACAATGAGAAGCATCATAATAAGACTTAATCATACTACTTCTTATTGCATAAGGGTTATTAAAGTATTCTTCTTTAAATTGCTTTTCATAGCTTTTTTTCATATTTGAAATGTTATAAATTAAGGTTCCAATAAGGGGAGCTTCAATTAAAAACTTCAAAATCTTTTGATTGTTACTTATAATGTGATTGTTTAAAAATTTAGATGTTGGGTTTATAAGTAATATTTTATCAAAAAGTGTATCATCGTTATAACAAGCCATTAAAACAAATGAAGCAGATTCACCAGTTACAATTACATCTGTACGATGGCAAATAATATTTTTTATAAAATCAGTTATAAGTTGAACATATAGGTAATTTGTATATGTTATCTTAGGCTTGTCCGAACGACCACATCCTATCAAATCTATGGTGTAGACAGTGTTAGTTTTTGCATACTTATTAACAAGACTGTTCCACTCAGCAGCACTACTTCCGCAAGTTAAATCATGGATAAGGAGAATAGGTTTTCCCTCCCCTTGTTTTGTATAAAACACATTTCCAAATCTCCATTCAAATTTTCTACCATGAGGATTTGAGAGTGTTAGTTTTGCATTTGCTAATACATTAATACTTTTATTAATTCCATATATCGCAACGGCAGTAAGACCGGTAAAAATTGATAAATGTAATAATTTGTTCTTGTTCATACATACCTCTATTCTACCAAAGTATTGGTTGATTTGTTTAAGTATATTATATGATATATTCTAAAGATATACAAATACTTTTTACAAAACCTATTGTAAAACTTTTTACAAAACTCATTGTAAAACTTTTTACAAAACTCATTGTAAAAAGGTATGAAAATATGGTAAAATGGTGATATTGTTGATGGTGTACGATGTGGAGGGTAAACGATTTTATGACAAAGGCAGATGAGTATCTTTATGAAAGAATTGAAGATTTAACACAAGAAAAGGTGACTTTAATATCTAAAATAAATAAAATAGGATTGGAGCTTGAGGAAATAGAGTTTAGGCTTGACGAGATGCAAAGTCAGTTAGATGATGCTTTTGAAGTGTTCTCTCCTAGAGCAAAGAAGAATGAATTTATAAAAGAAGAAATTGGAAATTTATCTAAAAGTAGAGATGAATTATATATTTTTAAGGAACAATTGGAAAATCAAAGTATGTTGGTTGACGAGGATATAAACAAAATTAAAGAAGCCTTAGGGGAAGAGGCGGATGGTATTGATTATTATTATGATGTACCAACACAACCAACTGAGAAACAAGTTGGAAAACTTGATATAGGAATTATTGATATCTATGAAAAGCAAAATTTTGAATTGGCTAATGAGATACAGCAATCAGTATTACAAGGATTAAATAATCTTACACATAAGTGTGATATATGTGGAAAAATAGTAGATGTTGATTCTACGAGAGCTAAGTTAGAACTTGAAACTATGTCAAAGAATATTAAAGATATCTTAAAAAGGACACAAAATATAGTAACTAAGTTGAGTATTATGGTTACACAAGAGCAGAGCTTACAAGAAACAATAGAGCAACTTATCAAGAGCTTTATTTATGAGGATAGTTATAAAAATTCAATTGAGAAGATTTTGTATGAAATTGATGATGTTAAGATGAGTAAGGTTACTTATAGATGTATTATTCAAATTATATGTGATATTGTTTATAAAATTGTAGGTAGTATGGAAATAGAAGAACTTATTATTTCATGCAAGGTTATTAATAACATGATTAGGTTGGAAGTGAAAAATAAAGATTTGAATTTAAAAAATGAAAATGTTTATAAGGAAATTGCTTATGAAATAGAAGAAAAAGTTTTAGCTTTAAATGGAGAAGTTTTTGTTGATAAGAGTGAGGACGTTAGAATAATAGTTGATATTCCTAATTAGAAAAGGAACTGCTATACGGAGGAATTGTATGAGTGTTAGAATATTGATGGTGGATGATCATTCTATATTAAGAGAAGGTTTGAAAAATGTATTAGAATCAAATAAAAACCTTATTGTTGTAGGTGAGTCTGAAGATGGAGAAGATGCTTTGAAAGAAATTGAGAAGACAGAACCAGAACTAATTTTGTTAGATATTAGTATGCCAAAAAAGGATGGTATTGAAACTTTAAAACAGATAAGGAGAAGAGGTTTTAAAGTAAAAGTAATAATGCTTACAGCTCATAAAGAAGACAAGTATATTGTTGATGCGTATAAAAATGGATGTGATGGATATGTAATTAAAACTGAATCTGTTGAGAGTTTGATAAATGCAATTATGGTAGTTATGAGTGGAGTTAAATATATAACTTCTGAATTTTATGAAATTATAAATAAAAATAACGTTCTAAAAAAAACAGAGGAGTATATTGATAAGCAAAAAGCTTTAACAAAGCGAGAACTCGAAGTGCTTAAACTAATGTCAGAAGGAATGTTTAATAGAGAAATATCGGTACGTTTAAATATAAGTGAGCGAACAGTAAAGAATCATATATCAAGTATTTTTAAAAAAATTGGAGTAGTTGATAGGACACAAGCAGCAGTCTATGCAATAAGAAATAATATAGTTAATATTAGAGAAGAAGATTAATAAAAAACTAAAAAATCTTTAAAACAGGTGGTACTTATTAGCTAAAGATGATATACTTAGATTGTTGAAAAATGTTTCACGTGAAACATTTTTTGGATAGAGTAAAAACATAAATGTTTCACGTGAAACATTTAGTTGATACATAGAACCGTTAAGAATATACGAAAGGAAAAGATAAATTAATGGGAAGAGTAATAGCTATTACCAATCAGAAGGGTGGAGTTGGGAAAACAACAACATCAATCAATTTGTCTTCTTGTTTGGCCGAATTTGGGAAAAAGGTTTTGCTAATTGACATTGACCCTCAAGGGAATTCAACAAGTGGGGTAGGGGTAGAAAAAAACAAGTTAGAAAAAACAGTTTATGATTTACTTATTGAATCATGTGAAATAAAAGATTGTCTTGTTCATACAGAAATAGAAAATCTAGATATATTGCCATCGAATGTAAATCTGTCGGGAGCAGAAATAGACTTAATAGGTATTGATGAAAGAGAGTTTATTTTAAAAAGAAATGTGGATAAAATTCGAGATGAGTATGATTTTATTTTAATAGATTGTCCACCGTCCTTGAATATGTTAACTGTAAATGCAATGTCAACGGCAGATACAGTTCTAGTGCCTATTCAATGTGAGTATTATGCACTGGAAGGATTGTCACAGCTTATACATACAATAGAATTGGTTAAATCAAGATTAAACCCTGACTTGGAGATGGAAGGGGTTGTATTTACTATGTATGATGCAAGGACAAATTTATCATTACAAGTAGTGGAAAATGTAAAAGATAATCTAAAACAGAATATTTACAAAACAATAATACCGAGAAATGTAAAGTTGGCAGAGGCACCAAGTTATGGATTGCCTATAAACTTATATGATTCAAAATCAGCAGGAGCAGAAAGTTATAGATTGCTGGCAGAAGAAGTTATTGATAGAGATAATTAGATAGGAGGAAATGTAATAGTTAAATCAATTACATATCAGTATATATGAATAAAACAAAGAAAAGTGGACTTGGTAAAGGATTAGATTCTTTGATACCAAGTGGAAATATAAATCAGCCAAAAGTTGAAACGGTTGAAAAAGTTGTTGAAAAAATAGTTGAAAAGCCAATAGAAGTGAAGGTTAGATTAGCTGATATTGAACCTAATAAGGAACAACCTAGAAAAAATTTTAATGAAGATGCATTGATGGAACTTTCTGAATCAATCAAACAATTTGGAATAATACAACCACTTCTTTTACAAAAAAAAGATGGATATTATGAAATAATTGCAGGTGAAAGAAGATGGAGAGCTGCAAAACTTGCTGGAATTAAAGAGGTTCCAGCTATAATTAAGGATTACTCAGAAGAAGAGATTGTTGAAATTGCACTTATAGAAAACATACAAAGAGAAGACCTTAATCCGATAGAAGAAGCCTTAGCATATAGAAGACTTATTAAAGAATATAACCTTAAGCAAGATGTGGTTGCGGAAAAAGTTAGCAAGAGTAGAACAGCGATAACTAATTCGATGAGATTACTTAAATTAGAAGATGAAGTTCAACAAATGGTTATTGATGAGATGATTTCAAGTGGACATGCAAGAACTTTATTAGCAATTGAAGATAAAGAACTTCAAATAAAATTAGCAAATATGATTTTCGATGATAATTTAAGTGTTAGAGAGACAGAGAAGTTAGTGAAACAGATGCAAAATCCTACACCAAAGAAGGAAAAGGAAGAGTATAAAGATAACTTTGTTTATGAGAATCTAGCAGATAAGATGAAGTCAGTATTTGGTTCAAAAGTTTCAATAAATAGAAAACAGAAAGATAAAGGAAAAATTGAAATCGAATACTATTCTTCAGAAGATTTAGAAAGGATAGTTGATTTAATTTCGTCTATTAAGTAAGCAAAAAAATAATTTACGAAAGAGGTACATATGAATAGTAATATACTTAATAAAGTAGGTTTAGATAAAATTGATCCAGGATATATAATAATAGCATTACTTATGCTGATAATACTATTATTTGTATTACATATGATTAATATTAGTAGGTTTAAAAAATTAAATAGGAAATATGAAAAGTTTATGTCGGGTAAGGATGCAGAAACACTTGAGGGTGCTATGTTTGAACGCTTTAAAGAGTTAGATACATTGATGGAAGAAAATAAGAAAAAGACAAAACAAATAAAACAAATATTTGATAATTTAGATATTGCAGTTCAAAAAGTTGGAATTGTTAAATATGATGCATTTGGAGAAATGGGTGGAAAGTTAAGTTTTGCATTAGTAATGCTTAACAAAGTAAATTCAGGATATGTTATTAATGCAATGCATTCAAGAGAAGGGTGTTATACTTATATAAAGGAAATAATAAAGGGTGAATCATATATTCCTCTAGGAGAAGAAGAAAAGAAAGCATTAGAAAAGGCAATGGAACAATAAAACAAGAAGGAAAAAAATTGACATGCATAGAGTAGTACTTGATGAATTGGTGGGCGGAGAGGTCCTTGCAAAGCACATTGTTACAAATAATGGTTTTGAATTGATGACTCCAGGAACAGTATTAAAGAAAGATTATATTTCAAGATTAAAAGAATTAAATTATGAGTATGTTTACATACGTGATGATGAAGTTGAAAAACTTGAAATTGAAACAGAGATATTAAGCAAAGAAGTAAATGAAAAGTCTATGATAATAGTTAAAGAGGTGTTAAGCAAACGTGTTTTGAAAAATAGTAGAGATGTTGCTAAATTGTGTAAAGTAGCAGAAGCGATAATGGAAGATGTATTAAATAATGATAATGTATTAAATGAGTTGATTAATATAAAAAAGACTAATGCTAATTTATATACTCATTCAATAAATGTATGTACTCTTTCAATAATTTTAGGATTAAAGAACAATTTGTCAAGAGATAGAGTTGTTGATATGGCACGAGGTAGTATAATTCATGATATTGGATTAAAATATACCACAATTGAGTATAAAGATAAAGATGTAAGTTCTCTTAATATTGAAGAGCAAAACATCTTTAAAAAGCACGCTATATTAGGTTATGAAGCAGTGAAAGATATAAAATGGCTTCCAAAGGTTGCTAAAGACATTATTTTGTTACATCATGAAACAAAGGATAAAAATGGATATCCACATAAAATTGGATATGAAGATATTTCAGAAGAGGTAAAAATAGTTTCGGTTTGTGATGTTTTTGACAGTTTAGTCACAGGGATAGGCTATGCTCAGGTAAAGGTGCATGAAGCGATAGAATATTTAAATGCACATTCAAATAAAAAGTATGAAGAGAAATATGTAGAGCAATTAATACATTCGGTAGCAGCTTATCCAGTGGGAGTAACAGTTAAAACTAATGTAGATGAGATAGGAGTAGTTGTAAAGCAAAACAAATTATATCCAAGTAGGCCAATTTTAAGTATTATTATGAATAAAAAGGGAATAAAATTAAAGGAGCCAATTGAAAAAGATCTTTTAAAAGACCTTACAACATTTATAGTAGATACAGTGGATTGAAATAATTACATTCATTTTGATGAAATTGTAAGGTAATACTATACAAAAGTGGATAAATGTGGTACAATTAAGTCATGTTTAAAACGTTACAATTGCAGAATGGAGGACTAGAAAATGGAACTAGAAAAGCTTATCGCAAAAGGAAAAAACAATGAAGTTTATCGTAGTGGTGATTATGCTATAAAGGTATTTAACAGTGATTATCCAAAATCAGAGGTACTATTAGAAGCATTGATAACTTCTCAAGTAGAAAATATCGGGTTAAATGTTCCGAAAATCACAGAGGTATCGCATATTGATGGTAAATGGGCGATTACAATGGACTATATTGAAGGAAAGACTATTAGTCAGTTGATGGAAGAAAATCCAGCAGAAGCAGATAAATATCTAGATATGATGGTTGATTTGCAAATAGATATGCAATCGAAAAAGTGTACGATTCTCAAGAAGTTAAAGGATAAATTGTATGAACGTATAAATGGTCTTAGTATAATTGATGCATCAAAGAAGTATGAGTTGTTAACTATATTAGATGGAGCTCCAAAGCATAGGAAAGTATGTCATGGAGATTTTACTCCTCAAAATATAATTATATCAAATAAAGATGGAAAACCATACATTATTGACTGGAATCATGCAACAATAGGCAATGCAAGCGCAGATGTGGCAAGAAGTTACTTGTGGTTATCTCTTTATAAACCAGAGTTGGCAAATAAGTATATGGATAGCTTTTGCGAAAAGACAAAAACCGATAAGGTTTATGTTCAAAGATGGTTGCCAGTAGTAGCGGCTGCGAGATTAGAAAAAAATATTTCAGAAGAAAAAGAACTTATAATGAATTGGATTGATGTTTTTGAATATGAATAGAACGAACAAGTTCGTTCGCAAGAATTGCAGAGCAATTCTTGTGAGAATAGATTTACTTTATTAAGCAAAAGGCTCGCCACAATGTGGTGAGCCTTTTGCAGTTTAGTTATGTTATTTTTTAATAATCTTTTTTATTAATGAAGTAATAATCTCAATTGAATCGCTAATAGGTGAATCTGACATGGTTTCAATATAATCATTTTTATTGTTGTAAACTTTATTAATTGTTTTCATCAATAATTCTGGTGTAATAATGTCTTCATCTAGTACTTCGCTGAATCCTTGCTTTCTAAATGATTCTGCATTAAGAATTTGATCCCCACGGCTTGCTTTTGCAGAAAGTGGAATTAAAATATTTGGTTTTTTAAGTGCAAGTATTTCGCAAATAGCATTAGCACCAGCTCTTGAAATGATAATATCTGACATTGCAAATAAGTCTTTTAATTCGTCTTTGACATATTCAAATTGTTTGTAACCTGCAATGTTGTTTAAAGAGTCATCGACCTTTCCTTTTCCGCAAAGATGTACTAATTGATAGTCTTTAAGTATAGGCATTAAACAAGCTCGAACAGCATCATTTACTGCATTTGCGCCAAGACTTCCACCAATTACCATAATGGTTGGTTTATTTGCAGTAAAACCACATAAATCAAGACCAGAAATTTTATTACCTTTATGTAACTCTTCACGAATAGGAGAGCCAGTAAGAACTGACTTACCTTCAGGTAAATATTGCTTTGTTTCAGGAAAATTGTGACAAACCTTAGTTGCATAAGGAATTGAAATTTTATTTGCTAAACCAGGTGTCATATCGGATTCATGGATAATAATAGGAATTTGATATTTTTTTGCAGCTAATACTACAGGAACACTAACAAATCCTCCTTTTGAAAAAAGAACATCAGGTTTGTATGATTTAATAAACTTTTTGGCTTCATTATATCCTTTTACGACTCTAAAAGGATCGGTAAAGTTTTTTAGAGACATATATCGTCTTAGTTTTCCGGAAGATATTCCAATATAATCAATACCTTCGTCTTCTATTAATTTCTTCTCGATGCCGTCATAGGAGCCAATATATTTTATGTCATAGTCCATTGCACGAAGAGAAGGCAATAGTGCAATATTAGGAGTGACGTGACCTGCAGTGCCACCACCAGTTAATAATACTTTAGCCATAATAATCCCATCCTTCTATTTAATAAGTTCATTTACTGTAGCTACAAAATCTTTTGCCTCAATTGAATCTAAAGAGCCATTATGCCATGAAATCTGAACATTATCATTTGTGTAACGAGGTATCAAGTGAATGTGAAAATGAAATATTGTTTGACCAGCAACCTCGCCGTTGTTTTGAAGTAAATTAAAACCGTCGCATTTAAATACTTGTTGCATTGCTGCGGCAACTTTTTTTGCAACAACAAGAGCTTTTGAGGCAGTTTCAGTACTTAATTCAAAGAGGTCTTGGTAGTGTTCCTTAGGGAGCAAAATAGCGTGTCCTTTAGTTGCAGGAGATAGGTCGAGGATAACACGAAAATCATCATCCTCATATAATGTATTTGACGGAATTTCTCCATTTGCTATTTTACAAAAAATGCAATTATTATCTTTCATATTATACTTATGTAAATCCTTTCAATAAAATACGTAGTTATTTAAGTTATCTAGTTCATCTATATTATTTTACACTCTTATAGAAAATAGTAAAGAGTAAAAAAAGTATATATTTATAACTATAAAAATATAATAACATAACATGTCGAAAAAAGTAAGATGAAAATAATTGAAAACATAATTATTATTTGGTAGACTTACATATAGCTTCACTATAAAAAAGAAAGTTATGGGTATAAAAATGGTAGAAAATAAATCAGTTGGAATTACAAAAAAGGAATTGCTTGAAGAAAACAAGTCATTACAAGAAACGTTGCGATACGTATCACATGAGTTGCTTAATGTTTTAACATTAGTTAATTATTCAGTACAAGCAGTAAATGTATCAGAAGAGAGTATAAAGGATAGTAAATATTGGAGTTATATTGTAGATGATGTCGATTATATGATAAAGCTTTTAAGAGAATTATCGGAGTATAATCATAGTGGAGAAATAGCAAAGATGCCTCTTGATCTAACAAAAATGTTGACCTCGTTAGCGGGTGAAATGGATTCGAAATATGGAAGTATTGCAAACATAAATATGAAAAGTGATAAAACTCCATGTATAGTAATGTGTGATGGAATAAAAATAAGACAAGTAATTCTAAACATAGTTAAAAATGCTGTTGAAGCTATGAACGGTAAAAGTGATAAAGGTAACATAATTATACACCTAAAAAAGTTAAAAAAGTGGATAACTATTAAAATAGAAGATGACGGCTGTGGAATAGATGAAAAAAATGTCGAGAAAATATTTGAAGAAGGAATAACCTTAGGGAAAGAAGAGGGATCGGGCTTAGGACTGGCAATTTCAAAAAAAATAGTAGAATCTCATGGAGGAATGCTATTAGTAAAGTCTGAAACTGATAAAGGAAGTACCTTCACAATTAAGATACCAAACGAGTAATTCCTAATACATAAAAAAGACCAAATTTTTAGAAACTAAAAATTTGGTCAAGCATTCTAAGTGTTTTGAAGTTGCCTTTTGCAGTCATCTCGCCAGTCATAAAAGCTCTTTGAAAGGATAGGCGGCCCTTTGTTATATTATCAAGCGTATCATGGCTTAATTTGGCAATAATATCTGCATTAGATTGATTTTCATATTTTATATAAAGCTGTTTGTTTTCAATTTTTATATATAGTTGCTTCTTTTTATCTTCGATTATTAAGAGATAAGAAGCATTAAAATCATCTGGAGCAACAAAATGGTTAGTAAATGGCTTAATAAACTCAGTTTCTAAATCTGTACCAGATTGACTTAATATGCCTTTAAAATAAGAAGCAAGTTCTTCAATATCTTCTTTTTGTTGTTTTACATAAATATCATCAGAGATATATTTTGATAATTGTTCACCTTCTTGTGGAGTAAGTTCTAAGGAGTCTTTAATAAGAGTTTGCTTTATAGCAATGCTGCTTGAAGGTAAAGAGGTAAGTTTTTGTGAAATACTTCGATAAATGTTCTCAGCATACTTTTCTATGTTTGATGAATAGGTTGTATTTGATTCAAAATCAACAGAATCTTCAACATATGCTGAAAATCCACTACATGTTTTTCCGCCAAGTAATTCCCAAGCGTTTGTAAGTGAAAGTAGAGCTTCTTTTTCGCCATAAGTAGTTGAGATAGCGACAGGAATCATATATAAATCACTAATTTTATTTTTATCACCATAAAGCCAACAAGCATCAAGAAAAAGCTGCATATAACCACCAAGACCTTGCCATTCAATACTAGAAGCTAAGATTATGCCATCGGCTTCCTTTAGTGTTTGTGGTAAAGTCATAATAGCGTTACGCGTTTCAAATAAATTGTATCTCGTAACATTTACGCGCAATTCTTCAAGAACAGTCTCGATTTTCTTTAATACATATAATGTAGGATCTTCAATAACTCCCCTGCCACCATAGTAAACATTAATATTCATTAAAAGCTCTCCAATCTAACAACACTTTTGTATACAAATATACTATAGTCATTTTAATATATTTTTCGTACATAAGCAAGAAATAAAAGTAAGAATTATACCAAATATTAATCCGCCAATATGAGCCATATTATCAATTGCAAAACTACTGTATCCATTTGCGATACTAAGCAAAATTATTATTGATAAGTTAATAGGTCTAATATTGCGTCTTGATTCTTTATATAATAATGTAATTACTAAAAGGGAACCAAGAATTCCGAATATGGCACCTGAAGCACCAGCAGAGACTACATTTGCATCTGAATTCATATTATATATAGCAGAAATAAGGCCTGCACCAAATCCACTTAGTAAATATATAGAAGAGAATTTTATGTGTCCAATGCGGTTTTCGACCTCAATTCCAATAAATGCAAGTGTAATCATATTATTTAGCAAATGTTCGGAACCAAAATGCATAAACATACTTGTTAATAATCTATAGTATTCTCCTTTTTCAAAAATATATTTCCAATTTGAAGCACCATGATTTAGCATGTATGTTGAGCTGTTTGTATCACCAGAAAGCTCTTGAAATAAAAATACAAAAACGTTAATAGCAATTAAAAGTATAGTAATAAATGGAAAAGATGTTTTTAAAGAAAAAAGTCTTTTTTTCGTAGGAGTTTCTCCAAAGACTTGCTCAAAGCTACTACGTAGATTAAATATATCATATGGTTGATTATCATAAACAATGATTCTGTTTAGTAGAGTATCAATCAGCCAAAAAGGGAGTTCACTGTTGACCATAGTTTTATCTCTATTTATATCATTTGAAAGTACAATATAAAAAGGATTAAAGTTGCGATAACCATTAAAAATAAATTTTCGTTCTACTTCATTGTAAATAGCCTGAAGTTTGCTAGATGAGTATATTGAATTTCCAGTATTATCAGCGAGTATACATACATCCATACTATCAGCAGAGGTAGGACGCAAAAAAATAGCTATATCAGGCTGATTACAGCCTAAATAACGAAATCCCTTGCCTAGTATTTGTTTAATAAACTCTTTAATAATCATAGATATCTCCTAATCAAAAACTCTCTAATAATATTTAAAGTATATCATTATACAAAATCTTTTTCAATATAGTTTAAAAAGATAAGAGAGATGTGAAAAAGTAATACAGTCTCCATCCTTTATTATATTGACCGAATGTGGGTAAAGTAAAGTACTATTTAAATATGTCCCATTTGAAGAGTTCATATCCTCTAAATAGTAATCATTTTCTCTACAGTAAATTCGAGCATGAATTCTACTTATCATTGGATTTTCAATTATCATATCAACATTATCCTGAATTTTTCCGATTGTGAACGGAAAGTGCGATATTATTGTATCAGATGAAAAATCAGCTCCAGAATAAACTAGATGAGGTATAGAAGCATTAGGTGTATGCGTAAGAGGCATGGTATCTCCAATTGTACTAGTACTATCACAATTATTTGAAACATAGTTGGTAGTTTGATTATCTTCAAGTGTAAAAGTTTTTTTCTTAAAAAGGGAACTTAAATACTTTACGGGTAATTCAAAAATAGAAGTTTTTTGAGAGTCAGTAGCATTTTCCTCTAAAAGCATATTATTTAAATTATCAAAACTAGAATTCTCATATATATTATATGCAGTTTCTTGCTTTTTTGCATCATCAAAACTATTATTAATTATATCAAAAATAGTGTTAATGCTAAAATTATCATCTAGGCTTAAATGCTGGATTTTATAAGCTGCGATTACACATAGATTATCATTATGATCTAACTTAGTTAGTATATAACAAAGTAAATTTCTAAATTTATCAATAAATGTAGAATCGGCTGATGATAAGCATGGACAAAGGCAAAAATATGGAATTTTGGTTTCTGGATTAATAAAAATCAATTCGGGAGATAGCATTAAGTATTTAGTTTCTAATAAGAATTCTTCTAATGTTTCACATATATTAATAAGGCTAATCATAATACTTTTGAATAATTCAAAACCAATTAGGGAATTTTGTATTAAAGAACTTAAAGAATGCTTTGAACTAATATCATATAAAAGGTAAGGAATATTATTTATGTATTGAAGTTCTGTAGAAAGTAAACCAGTAATATGATTGTTTGTAAGCATCTTTGTGCTGAATGTATCAACAAAGTCAGTATTTTCAAAATTAGATAACATAACAAAGTTTTTTAATAGATTTTTTTTATATGTAATATTCATAAGATACCTTTCTTTTAGTTTTTTAATTAATTGGATATAATGAAATGAAATTTTCTTATATCATCACAATGATCATAGTTTGAAAAAAATACAGTATTTAAATTTTCATTGGTAATGTGAGAATATAGGACTGAATCATTCAATGAAGTGGATAATATCACAGAGCGTTTTAATAAGCAGGCGTCACGTATTGAGGAAGTTATATCGGACTTAGTTAATGAATTGCTAGGATTATATAAATTATTTTCCAATGTACAAGCTTGATAAGCAAGTAATCTATATTGTGTTGATTTTGATATTACAAGATCATGTAAATTCATAGAAAAAATAATGGCAAAAGTGGTTATTAAAAATATTATTGGATATATATAGGATGCTTCTATTGTTATAGATGCAGAAAATCTTTTTTTCATTAGTCGAAATCTCCTTTATGTTAATATGACTATCAAGTATCCTAAGAGTAAAAATGGTGCAAAGGGAATTAGGGTTTTCTTTTGACGGGTTTTAATAAGTTTATATAAGGAATAAAAGGATGATAATAATAATCCATAAAATAAGGTTGAGATATTATCTGTGACAGATAAAAATGTTCCTGTGGTTATAAGCATCAAACCATCCCCAGAGCCAATGGTGTTGTTTGAAATAATGGATAAAAATACTAAAAAGATACCAATGGATATGCTGATTAAGAATAAAGTAAAAGATATTTCAGGAATGCAAGATGCAAATTGAAATATGCAACCAAAGGTAGAAAAAACAATACTTATAGGAAGACTAACAGTCATAGTGCGAATATCGGTATAGGCACAAAAAGTTAAGTAAATAAGTAAAAAAACATGATGTATAAGGGTAATGATAGTCATTTATTTCGTTCCAATTCCTTTCTGGCATCTAGAGCAAAGCGGAAATGTTTCTGGAATAGTACTTTTAAGTACTTTGTGTGCGTTTGCATTTAGGTGATAGCAGTTAATATCAAAATGGTAAATCTTGCTTTCTGTGCATAAAAAAACGTTTGTATTATCGTGATAATTGATAGAAGCACAATAATGGCAAGGCGAGTAATCAGATTTATTTCCTTCAGAGATATTATCAAGGTAAGATGAAGGGAAAAGATCAAAACAACTACGAAGGTAGCTACAATATAAGTCAGTATGATAAACAGTTCCTAATGTGGTGACATATACATATTCGTCATGTTCCCCAAGGTTTCCAGATATGTCTTCACCTATAAATGGATAAAAATATAAGTTTTGATACATTGGTATATTAATTTTTGATGGTAAAAAAGGTATAGAAACGGTATATCTGATAGAAAAGTTAATGCCATTATTTGACGAAGTGAGATATGACCCTAAAAAATTAAGACCAGAGGAACCATTTACAATATATGAGTTATCTAAAGTATCTTTCATTTCAGATGAAAGAAAGTTTTGTTGTAGCAGTAGGGGACTAATACTAGAAATATTAAAAGATTCAGTTACATATGCTTTAGTATTTATCTGTCTAGAAGATTCTTCCATTCCAATTTGAATAGAGGTAAATAATCCAAGTATATTTATTATGTAAATTACAGCACAAAGACATAGTATATACAGAGGAATAAGTATTGAGCTTTCTATAGTAAGAGAAGCTTTTGGTCTAAGGGAGAAGAAGAATGTTCTCCGTCCATAACGTACCAGAATAGGTGTAGAATTATTGTATGAAGTTTTTTTGAAATTGTATGGCCTGAAAGCATGGAGAATTAATTTTTTTTGTTTTATTTTTATTGTTATGGAAGAGAACACTCTTTTTCTCCCTCCTTCCTAAATGTAAATGATGAGGATATTAGTCATATCCGTATAATAAATTAGCTTTAAGTGTATATGGTAAAAGTCCAGAAGTATGAATAAACAGCGGAGAAATGTTAAACTCGAATTCAACATCAGCAGCAACAAAACAACTTGTCATAAGAAAATCTTTGTTGACATTATGGCAAAGATCAAGCTGTATTAAGTCCATGGTACGAAAATATAAATAAAAATCATTTGTTGTAAGTAAATAAGTATATAAATATTCATTATATGTAAGACCAGTATCTCCAGGATTACAAGAAGAAGTACTTTTACTTAGGGTAAGTACATTTTCTAAGTCTAATGTCCATGTAGAGTTATCTTTTAATAATGGAACTTTTTTTCCTTTAAATAAATCCCTCATATCTATAATTGCTTCTGCATTAGCCCAAGAGCTCATTATAATTAGTTGTGTAAATTCTATTATAAAAGGTACGGGTATTGAACCAACAGCAGCACTAGCGATGTCATGTGCAAGTGAACGTTTTGAAGAATCCCCTAAAATATGAACTAAATTCATAGAAGTTCTCATAGAAATAATACTAACTATGGCATTGCAAAGAATTTGTTCGTCAGTATCTCCGCCAAATAAAATGTACTCTAACTGATATTTTATAGGAAGTGTATTATTATAATCAGTCATAAAAGTAGAAAAATAATCTTTTAAATAGCTAGCATATAGAGAAAAATCAATAAAACTCGTTAATAAACTTGTGCTTCCATCTTTTATTGCATTTTTTGCATTCTCCGATAAAGAGCAAAGATTTGAAGGAAAAACATTTATGATGTCTTCGCTTATAACAGCATTTGAAACCTTTTCAGGGTTATCAAGACATGTCTTAATAAGGGATTCTCTCATCATAAATGAAATTTTATCAGACAGACTTTCCTTAATGGCTTTAGCATCACTAGAAGAGATACTAATATGAGGTTGGTCTTCATTAGAAGAAGTGTTAGCATCGCTAATCTTTGAAAGTTGGTCATTATCTATACATTCATTACTATTTTTAAAGTCGTAAGATGTAATGTTATTTGATTGAAATATATCAATATTATCCCCTAACAAATCTCTAAGGAGTTCTTTTGAAGCGTTATATTTTTGATATGCAACAACCTGAGAAGCAAAAATCAAACCATCATTGTCTGTTATTCTATAAAGATGTTTTATATTAGTATTTTCTAAAGAAAAACTTAGTTTGTTTGATTTATTAGATTGATTTATATAGTTATTTAATAGCTTTATAAAATCATCTTCTGTCTTAAACGTGCCAAAGATACCATATTTGTCAAATAGTTGATTTGCAAAATGCCCAAAAGTTGATTCTAGGGCGACATATGATGTGCCAACAGCAGTCGTTTTTATTACGTTTATTCTACAAGACTCAGTTATGCTAAGTAGTAGTGATAAAATTAAGGTTAGTGATAGCGCAAGGTATATGGAAATGCTTCCTTTATTATTTTTAATAATCATAGCTAAAGTGTATTTACTTGTGAAGTTATCTTAGAAAATACTGAGTTTATAATGCTTATAATATTTGTTCTGAAAATAACAATTAGTCCTACGATTACTAAAATAATAAGAATTACCTCTACAACACCCATACCTTTGTTGTCATCTAATTTATAGAGTTTTGTTAATACAAAAAGTTTTGTAATATTTAATTTTTCTAAAAAAAATTTTTTCATTTGAATCCTCACTTTCGGTTAAAATGATATTGATATAAAAGAAGGAACAATTATTATTATCATAACTACAACAAGTATTAAAACCATAGGAAATAGTAATTTTGTTCCGGCTTCTTCGCCTAATATTAATGCTCTAGCCTTTTTTGATTCAAAGGCTGAGTGCACTTCGTGGTTAAGAAGAAATCTTAAATCCTTAGAACCTTTATTAAGGTTCTGTTCTAATAAAGTTCCAAGCTTTAAATAGGGCCTTAGACCACAACGTTTTCCAAATTCAGAATAAGCTAAGGTTTCAGATACTCCATTTGATAAGGCATTTAGGGTATATCTCAATTCTTCATATGCATAATGAGGCTTATCAGGATTTCTTTTATGATAGTCTTCTGCAATTTTAGTAAAAGCAGCACGTATAGTCATGCCAGCACTATGTAGCAATAAAAGTTTAGAGACAATTTCAGGATAATCATCAATCATTTGAATTTCGCGCTTTTTTAGTAAAATAGATATTTCTTTTGATCTTGCATAATACATAATAACAGAAGCAATAATACCAAAAGCTAGAAATAAAATAGGTGTAGACGTTGATGGAAGAGAATATGTAACATTACCAAATGAAGAGAGAGTTTCAGGGAGCTCTACATCTTGTGAATAGGGGTCAGAATACTCATTAATATACTTTTCTATTTCATATTTTGCAGAAAGTATATCCTTTGACGGAAAGAGTGTTAAACCAATCATCATAGATGCGGTACAATCATCAAGTGATAAGGTGGCATAAACACAAGTACTAGTACCATCGTTTGAAATATTTTCATAAATAAGATTTCCGTTAAAATCAATTAAAGAACTATCTTCAGGAGCCCACGATAACTGTATGTTTTCAGCACCTATAGAGGTATAAAAATTTAAAGAAGAAGAGACATTTTCGGTAGATGAATTTGAGTTTAAAAGCTCTGTAACGATTTCATCTCGATACTTATCAAAGATAGAAAGTGCTTCAGAATATTCATATAGTTTCTTAGAAATGCTAATATCAATTTCTTCTTTTGTTTCACCGTTATCAATTATTAATTGATAATCATTGCTTATGGAGCCATTTGTAGGTCTTTCTAATTCACTTATAGGAGCGTTTGTGTCAGGTGAAGATATTGAATAAATAAGTCCAAAAGATATAAAGCAAAATAATGTTAGTAGGGCAGTACAAATGCGTTTACTAAGTATCAGATACCTCATAAGCTTTATATCCTTACCAGCATATAGTTGTGAAAGTCTTGTGTTTAAAGAGGTGTTTGAACCCAAATCATTTGCAGGTTTTAGAATGCATTTTAATTTTGAAAAAATATCAATTAGAAAAAATGCAGAACAATATATAAAAGACAGGGAATGCTCTTTTTTATTAATATCTCGAAGCATCTCTTTTTTATATTTTTTTGTAGCTAAGAAAAATGACAAAAGGAAAATTAGAATAAGAATATATATTATTATCATTAGTATAATTGAATGCCTTTCTTTAACTTTAGTTTAAAAATTTATATGTATAATTTTATGTGCAATAAAAATAGCAACAATGTATATGATTAAGCATACTGACATAAAGAGTATACCAGTGATATTATGATACAAAGGAGTAAAAAAACCATCAGAGGTAGTGTCTAGGTATAACATAATCAACATAGGCATAAAGCACATTATATTATGTTCAAATTTTTTTGCAGCAATTTTTGTGGTAATATCTCTGTGAATATCTATCTTCTCGCATATGGTTAGAATAGAACCATTTATAATACTTATAAGGTTACCACCACCACGCTTTGCGAGAGATAGTATTTCACAAAAAGTTGATACATCTTCTATACCCGCTCGGAGTGCAAAATCATTAAAAGCCTCCTCTACGGGAATAGAAAGTCGGAGTTTTTTGCATATGGCATCTAACTCAATTGCCATATAACAGTTTGCAGAGTATAGGCATCTTATCTCAAGATAAGCATCCCATATTGAATGTTCAAAAGAATTGCCAGCATTTAAAGAAGATGACATAGAACTTATTGCATCTTTAAACTGGAGCAAAAGTTTGTTTTTCCGTTTTTGAAATAAATAATTTTGTACAAATTTAAAATAAAATTTGAGTGTTGGTAATAACAATAGAATGGGAATATAAGAATTATAGAAAAAGTATGAAAAAACTCCTATTATAGATATTCCAAGTACGAAATAAATAACATACTCTTTTTTAGACAATTTATATTTGTTATAATTAATCATTTTCAAAAAGTGTCTCCTTTGCAATGCCAGCTAAGTCTAGCTTAAATGTATTTTTTATGGGATTACATAAATACTCAAGTGTACCTATGATTGTACCATCTTTTGATTCACCAGTTTCTTTAAAGGCAAATAGTGGATTTAATGAAATTTCATTATTATCAAAAGATGCAATTTCTGATATTTCCAGAACGCGACGAGAGCCGTCCCTAAGTCTACCAAGATGAACCATTATATCTATAGCAGATGCGATTTGCTTACGTATGGCATATATAGGCATATCAACTCCCATAAGTACCATGGTTTCAAGACGACCAAGCATATCATACGGACTATTTCCGTGCCCTGTAGAAAGTGAACCATCATGTCCAGTTGACATTGCCATAATCATGTCAATAGCTTCAGCACCACGTACTTCGCCAACGATAATTCTACTAAGTCGCATAATAAAAAAGAGAGAAAAATAATTTTTCCTCTCTTTTTAAGTACTATAATCTTATTTTCAAAGATTCTCCGTCGTAAACACACTCTTTAAACACATTTTTAATCAAGGTGTTAATATCGTCATAAGTTGCAGTATCCAAACATTTAACTATCTCACAAATTAATTTATACTTAGCTTCTTTATCGGTTTCGAAACTATTACGCTTTCGTTCAACTTCTTCAAGTTCCATTAGCTCAAAATTTAAACTTATCAACGAGTTATCCAACTTTTCTATCTCTGCAATAACGTACTTGGCAGCAGACGAACTATTGTTTGAACTAAGCGCAGAAGTAAGATTTTCTATTTTGCTATTTAATGAAGCTATTTTGCGCTGTAAATCATTACGAGAATGGCGAAATGCGAATGTATTCTTCGCGTCATCAATATAATTTTCCATAACAGATTTATCTAAACTAATCTCTTTCAACATTTTTATTACTGCATCATCAAGGTCGGCGACGGGGGTAAATTTACGATCACAATACTCTACACCTCTACGATTTCTGTTTTGACAAAAATAATTGTCATATGTTTTACCATAGGTCTTATCGACTTTGTGCTGAACCCTCATAGTCCAACCACAAGAACATTTAAGGACACCCTTAAGTATTCCTAATTTATGCTTGCGTGTTCTGTCAATACTATTAGCTCCGAATCTATTCTGAACAGCAAGCCATTTTTCGGAAGTTAAAAGAGGGTAATGCAAGCCTACTGACACAGTCCACTTTTCAGGAGAATTAACGGTATGTTTTTTCTTTTTTCCTCCACTAGTACGACCGTAAACACTAAGGCCATGCGTTCCGTCGAATAATTTTTTATCAACAGCCATGCGACATCCTAATTTTTCAAAATAGTCATATGTAGATTCGTCAGCAGGAGCGCAAAAAGGACTTTTTAAAATTGAATATAATTGTGTTGCGGATAAATAATTACCAAGCAATGTCTTAATATCGTTTTGTCTAAAGTGCGCTTCGAGCCTATTAAGAGAATAGCCTTCTAAAAATGTGTCTACTATCATGTAAAAAAATGAAAGTTCATCTGATTTTTCAATCAACTTAGAGTGAGACTTTCCATCTACTATGATTTTTTCAGTGCTAAAACCACAAGGCGGCTTTCCACCTGCCCAGTATCCTGCTTTAGCGAGTTCTAATAAAGCGTCTCCAACACGTTCGGCAATAGTTTCCCTTTCCATTTGAGCAAAAACGGAGCATATATACATCATAGCTCTACCGAGTGGCGTACTAGTGTCTATCTGCTCTTTAATACTTACAAATGCGACATTGTGCTCTGTGAGTAAATTAAAAAACGATGAAAAATCAAGAACATTACGACTTACACGATCTATCTTGTAACACACTACAACATCCAACTTTCCTTGCCTCACATCCTCGATTAACCTATTGTAATCGGGTCTATCAATGTTAGCTCCGGTAAAGCCTTCGTCTTCGTATCTGTAAAGTCGATGGTCCGCATGATGACTTTTGCAATATTCACTGCTTAAATTGTACTGAACGCTAACAGAGTCCGATTTGTCCGAAAAAATAGATTTTCTGCCATAATGAGCTATTCTTAACATATATTTACCACCTTTACGCTTTTTGTGTATTATACACTTATTAAAGAGTAATGTCAAAGAGCAATTAGCAACTATAATGGAAAATATTACCAGTACTTTTAAAGTGTTATAAAAGCTATAATTAATGTATAAAAACACAGAAGAGGTGAAGAATATGAATATAGCAATATGCGATGATAATAAACTCATAGTCGAGAGTATAGGAAAAAGTATAATGGATTATAAATACTTTAACGACGATATTAAAATTTACAAATTTTATTCAGGAAAAGAATTTATAGAAGCATTTGAAAAGATAAAGTTCGACATAGTATATATGGACATTGAATTAAAAAGAAGTGAAATAATGGAAAAGTATGACAATGGAATAGAAGTTGCTAAATACGTCAAAGAAGCACGTCCGATGGCAGCGTTGATATTTGTTTCGGACTTTAATACATATTTTGAAAAAATGGCAAGAGTAGAGCCTTTGGCGTTTGTGTACAAACCTTTTACGAAAGAAGAAATACTAAGAGAGCTAGAAAGGGCAATATTAAGAAAAATGAAACTAAATACCTGTTCCATGTCCGTAAAATATAGGGGCATAAACATTAGGATTAATTTAAAAGAAATAAAATACTTTTACTCGAAAGGGCGTCAAATCTATATACACAAAGACGAACTAGATCAGGGCGACTTTTCGACGTATATGAAGCTTGATGATTTGGAAAAAAGATTAAAAGAAGAATATCCAAACTACGTTAGAGTAAATAGCAGATTTTTAGTAAATAAAGATTTTATCACAGACTGGAATGAGCAGAATGTTACGATAGGCAGCAGTAACAAGATTATCAATATCGGAAAAAAATACGCAGCTAAATGCATAACAGCATTACATTAAAATATAGGGCCTAAGAATTTTCTTAGGCCCTATATTTTACAAAATTCCAATAATAGAAACAATCAACGATATTGCCGTTAAAGCAGCGAAAAACAATACACAATTTTTTATTGTTTTTAAATAAAAAGTTTGGCGATAAGCAAGAAGTTGATCAATCTCTTCATCATTCAAGAGTGTTTTAATATATCCATAATAACCATTTGCGTCAAGGTAAACACCAACTGGCAGAGATTCACCACTTTCCAATGAACGTTTTAATTTATCGGCACTTTCGATAGATAAATATGCTTTTTGCTTCAAACCTAATTCAACACTTAATAAATCAAGTTCCTCACGAGAATTTTTTGCGTCCAAAATACTAAGATTCATATTTTCAAAACTCCTTTCTTTTTTTCTTTATAGTATCACAACAAACTACAAAAATCCATAAAATACCAAATAAAAATACAAACATTACATAAAAGTCGCAAAACGTGACATTTACTTTCTTCAACTTGTATATTAAAATAACATTAAGAAGCTTCTTGAAAACCAAAAAAACAAAAGGAGAGTAAAGAAAAATGACAAAAAATTACAAAGATGATATTAACACAACTAAAAAATCTCTTATATCTATAATAAATAAAGTTACTGATGTAAAAGATTTAGAAAGAATATATAGGTTTGCGCAATATATTTATGTAAAAAAATAACAGAAGAGGGAAGCGGTAAACTTCCCTCTTCTGTTATTTCCGATTTAAAAAATCCATTACTATCCGCCTTTGTTCTTTTTGTAACTTGCAAAAATCTAAAATTAAACTTCTTTCTTCGTCCGATAACTCATATTGTAAAACTAGTTCATCTAAAATCGTTTCTGGAATGTTGGCAAATACTTCCCCTATCCCTTCTATTAAAAATAAATAATTTACATTATGTTCTCTACAAATAGATTTTTTTATCGTTTCAGGAACAGAACGTTTTCCGTTTTCATACAACCCTATAGCGGAATAGCTAACACCTAAAGACTCGCCAAAGGCAGATTGACTAAGATGTAAAAGCTCTCTTATTTTTTTTATCCTAACTCCTATTTGAATATCATAATCACTCAACTACATCCCTCCTTTCATAGACAATATTAACACAAAAAATGTTACAATGCAACATTTTTTAAAAAAACTATTGACATTTATGTTTCAATGTCGTACTATATAGTTACAAAGTAACACAAATGCACGACAATGAAAGGGGGAAGCCTATGCAACGCATTGAAGAAGAAAAAAAAGAAGTTGCAGAATTTATAGAAATTCTACACAGCATGACTGACAAGGAAAAATATCAGCTAAAGGGCATTATGTTAGGCATACAGTTGTCAAAAACACAAGACAATAAAATTGCCTAGAAAGCGAGGTAAAAAACAATAAGGCAGCCAAAAAAATAAGCTGTCGAAAATTCGACAGCTTATAAATTAACGCACTAGTTTAAATTTTGCAGGGTTAAAATATGGTCCATACCCATCATTAACTATACTTGTCTTAGAGTTTTTAATCAATCCTACAGAACCGAAATCAACGGTAATAGTATCCCAAAAACTATAATATTCCGTTAATTCTAAAATGGTATCTGTGATTGATGATGTGCGACTTTCGGCTAACAGCTCTAAAGTCAAAAGAGTAGTATCTGCACTGCTTATGTTGACAGAGATAATTAACGCTTTTTCCTCGAGGGTAACAGAGTTAATGACTTCGTTAGCTCCAACATCACCTTTAATCCCTACTTCGATGATTTTTATAAAATCATCAGATGATATTTTTACTTCAGTTGGCTTAGTGGTGGTATCAGGTTCTTTCTTAGTAACATTTTCAGTAGTGGTCTTTGTGTTAGTTTTTGAAGTGGCACCGCTCTCGCCTTGAGATTCTTGCTTAGAACAGGCTGAAAAAATAGCAAGCGACATAAAGCAAAGACTAATTAATAATATTGTTTTCTTCATAACGATACTCCTTTGTAATTTTTATTTTACCTAATTCTACCAAACCAATAGTTAAAAGTAAACAATTAAAATACATGGAAGCAGTTCAAACACTAGGTAACAAAATAGCCCAGAAAGGAAGTGGACACATGACTTTAGACACATTTCTACAACACCACGCGGGTGGATACGCACAACAATGTATATCTATCGACCAAATGCCTTTTAATTTTCAAACAGAAAAATGCGAAAAAACATACTTTGAAAAAGAGGCACAAGAAGAGATTCTGAAAACAAAAACTTATGAAAAGATTAAAAACAAAAGAATAAGCCACTTTGGAATATACTACATCAATCCACCAAAAGCGGAATTATATATATGTTTAAAAGAAGAATCAGAGCAAATTAACTAAAACCCTTTAACATTAAAGCTTTATTGAGTTCAAGAGAAATAATAAAAGTATAAAGCGTAATCAAAGAAAGGATTGAGACGATGAAAAAGCAAAAAATAAAACTAGAAGTAGAATTTACAGAAGGTTACGAAAAGCGTTTCACGGAAGAAATTATGAAAATTTACAACAAAAGAGTAAGACACAAAGAAAAACAAGAGAAAGGACAATTAATATGACACAAGAATCAGAAATATTAAAATCAGCAGACGGCTCAACTATATTAATCAAACTAAACAACTTACACGGCAGCATTTTTTTGTATAACAAAACCGAGTACTACAAAGATTGTTACACAGATAAATGCTATAAGATGTCAAAATCAGCAACAGATCCAAATTATCTAAAAAAACAACAGATAAAAGAAGTTGAGTACAAAGCAGCATTTAAAGCAGCAATAGAAAAGGTTGAAAGCGAATGTGCTTAAGGAGAATCTATGTACAGATATAAGTGTAATATGTGCGGTGCAAGTTTAGATCCGCAAGAAACTTGCACTGAATGCGAAGAAAAAATAAAAGCAATGGAGAGACCTAAAAATCACTTCAAAGGAATGTTGATTTTTGAAAACGATGGTCAATTAAGATTTGCCGCACAAACAAAAAAATAAAGCGGTCCGACAACCACTTTATTTAAAAAATTGTTTAAGAAATATTAAGTTAGTAGTGTTAGTAAATGTGTAACCGATTTACTACTAATAATTGTACATTATAAAGTCAAAAATGTCAAGAAAAATAGGGACAAACCACCCTATTTGCTAACTCGATATTTAGTATTAAACATAGACTAATTTTACAGATATGGAGGTACTAAATTTGGCAGGTTCGAGCATAAGAAAACGAATAAAGTTTTCTGACGGAAAACGAGTTGAAATCGAGGAGGTATATTCAGCTCGTTTTGAAAAAGATATACCAAACGGAAAAAGAGTAAAAGCCACAGCAGAAGAAGTAAAAAGAATAAACGAGAGAAATCGCATAAAAAAACTAAGGCGGCTAATATACGAAAATTTCAGCGATGAAGACTGGCATCTAACATTAACTTATCAAAAAGACAAGAGACCAAATCCTGAACAGGCAAAAGAATTTCTTGATAAATTTATTAAAAAAATGCGAAAAGAACACAAAAAGCAAGGCAAAAAATTTAAATGGATAGCTGTCACGGAATTTTACAACAAAGCCATACATCATCACTTAATAATCAATGATTACGATTTTACAGTAAAACTAGTAAAAGAATTATGGATATACGGCTCGCCAAATTTCAGCGGCTTATACAAAAATGATGACTACGAGGCGTTAGCAGTATATCTAATCAAAGAGACTAGTAAAAGCAAATCAGACCCCGATATTAAAAACAAGCCTACTTACAGAGCTTCAAGAAACTTAAGAAAACCAAAAGAAACAACAAAAATCATATCATCAAAAAACTTTTTAAAACCGCCCAAGCCTCCAAGGGGTTGGTATATAGAAAAAAGCACGTATCAAGAAGGCGTAAATAAAATAAATAACAAGCCTTTTAGATACTATACATTAATCAAAACAGAAATCAGGAGAGAATAAAATGTGTAAAGAAGAAAAATGCAATGAATTTGAAAGCTGTAGAGAATGCAAAGAAGAAATAGAGCTAATCAAGCGAAGTGATGTACAAGCCATGCTTAATGAATTAAATCCTAGAGAATTTACATCAAATCTAGATAGGGTATATTGCAGAGCGCTTGAAGACGTAGAAGAAGCCCTAAAAGAAATTCCCGCATTCAAAGATTGGAGGTTAAATAATGATAATTACTAGTATAACAAATTTCAAAGGCGGCGTAGGCAAAACAACTACAGTCATTAACATGGCTGCCGAACTTGCAAAAAAAGGCTATAGAGTATTAGTAATAGACAATGATATGCAAGCTAACACTTCGAGATTTTACAAGGCTTACAGTTCGGATAAGCCGTCGGAGATAAGTAAGTTATTAGTGCATGGCGAATGTCAGCCAATTAAAATTACTGACAACATAGACTTAATAGATTCAAATCTATCTCTATTAGGCGCAATAAACGCTGTACAACAAAACACTAATACAGCACAACATACAAAGTATGAGTGGATTAAAAGCCTTAACTACGACTATGTATTAATAGACAATCCGCCTAGTTTATCCATAAACGTTATAAACGCTCTAATGATAAGCGACGAAGTCATAGTTCCTTTAGAAATCGACGAATATTCGTTAGAAGGCTACGACTTACTCTCTGAACAGATAAACGACATGAAAAGATACAACACTAATCTAAAACTAAGAGGTGTATTAATTACACGATTCGCAAACGATGAATCAAGTAACGCAGGTGTAAGATGGCTGCTAAATAACCACATAAATATTATGCACATTATCAGAAATTCGAAAAAAGTCAAAGAAGCCACATTTGCAAAGCAAGACTTGTACACATATTCAAGCCGAAGCGCAGCGGCCCAAGATTACAAAAATTTTGTAAATAAATATCTGAAAGGAGAATGCTAATGTTTCATTTATTGTATCTAATCGCACTAATAAGAGGACTATTCAGCGTTAAAAAGCCAAAGGACTGTGTAAACCTACCCACCTTCAAGTACCAACACGTAAAAATATGCTATAAAACAGGATTATCCTTACCTTACAGCATTAGCAAAAACCAAAAAATACTTAGAATCAAATAAAAATCAAGAAAGGAGCTTTAAAATGGCAAAATTCAGTTTTGAAGACTTAATGAATAGTGTAAGCCGACAACAAGAAACATCAACAGATTTTATAGAAATTTGGTTAAATCCTCGCGATGTTAAACCGTCTGAAAGCAATTTTTATAGCCAAGAAGATATTGAAGAATTAGCAGATACTTTTTTAACAGTAGGACAGCTTGACCCCACCGTTCTAGCTAAAATAAACAACGAATATCGAATAGTAAGCGGACACCGCCGAAACTTAGCTAATATCCTTAATTTAGATAGAGGTCACGAGCGATACAACAAAGTCAAATATCATTACAAAGAAATGACGGAAACAATGTTCGAGCTATCCTTAATCGTCGGCAATGCTTACAACAGAATACTAACGCCTTATGAAAAAACCGAACAGGTCGCAAGACTAAAGGCAGCTCTAAAAAAAGCTAAAAAAGAAGATGGCTTAGAAATTCATGGCTCGATGCGCGACCTCATATCAGATATTTTAAAAATTAAGCCTACAAACATCGCACGTTACGAATCAATCAATAATAATTTGGTTGATCAAGCGAAAGAAGAGTTTAAAAAAGGCAATCTAGGAATCACAGCTGCTTACGACACTAGTCGGCTTGAAAAAGCAGAACAGGAAGCCATTGCCGCACGAATCAAAGCAGGTGAAGATGTTAGAGATAAAGAGATAGCGGAAATGACAGCAAATGCAAAAGCAAAAAAGGCAGCAGACGCAAAACTAAAAGCGGACATTTCGCAGTCTAAGGCAGCAGAAAAAGAAAAGGAACTTGAAAACCTCAAAACCCTTGAAAACACTAAGGTTAAGTCCGAAACGGACATATCTACAACGATAACAGATGTTGACACAGACACAGGAGAAATCGTTAATAAAAAAGTAACCCACAGACTTAAAACAGCGTCACAATATTTCAAAGACGTCGTAAACGGATTAAAAACTTTTGAATTACGCATTAATGACCGCGATTACAAAGTAGGTGACACTTTGAACCTTTGCGAATACAAAGACGGTATCTTTACAGGCTTAGAACATAACGTAGAAGTTACATATATCCTAGATAGCTTCACAGGTCTTAAAGATGATTATTGTATCATGGGAATAAAAGAGGTACAACAATGAAATTACTAGAAGGTCAATATATATGTCCTATATGCAAAAAGACATTTACAAGATTATGCGAAGCTAAGGTGTGGGCTTACAGATACAAAGTTAAAGGAAATATAAAGTGTGCTTGCAGTTGGAGTTGCCAACTTAAAGCAGAAAAAACTATACCCGAGGAGGAAGAAAGGCTATGAATAAAGTGTTTTTAATGGGCCGCTTAACGCGAGACCCCGAGGTAAGATATACACAAGGCTCAAACTCGTTAGCTATAGCTAGATTTTCGCTAGCAGTTGACCGTCGCTTTAAAAGTGACAGAGAACAGGCAGCAGATTTCATATCATGTGTAGCGTTCGGTAAAACAGCTGAATTTTTCGAAAGATATGCCCGTCAAGGCACAAAACTTATGATTGAGGGTCGCATTCAAACAGGTAGCTACACGAACAAAGATGGTAACAAAGTCTATACAACAGAGGTAGTTGTAGAAAGCACAGAATTTGCAGAAAGCAAGTCAAAAGCTAGTAACGAGACAAACGACACTTATACAGATGCCGATGGATTTATGCAAATACCAGACGGAGCGGAAGAAGGACTACCATTCGACTAAAAATAGTAATAACAATAAAATGCAGAGAAAGGCAGCAGTATGAAAATAGGCTTAATAGATGTAGACAGTCATAACTTCCCAAATCTACCACTTATGAAATTATCTGCTTACCACAAAAGCAAAGGTGATCACGTCGAATGGTACGAGCCAATGTTTAGTGGCCACATGAATACAGTCTATATGAGTAAAGTATTTACATTTACCGAAGATTATCAATACTGTATAGATGCAGATAAAATTATAAAAGGTGGCACAGGCTATTATTATCCAGACGGTGGTGAACCACTACCGCCCGAGATAGAACATACATATCCTGATTACTCTATTTACTACGACAAAATATCAGAGGTCAAAGACAACGCATATGGATTTCTAACAAGGGGTTGTCCTAGAAACTGTCACTTTTGCCTAGTCAGCAAGAAAGAGGGTTTAAAATCCTACAAAGTCGCAGATTTACACGAGTTTTGGCGAGGACAAAAAAACATCATCTTACTAGACCCTAATATCACCGCTTGTAAAGAGTGGCAACCTCTATTCCAACAGTTAATAGACAGTAAAGCGTGGATAGACTTCTCGCAAGGCTTAGACATTCGTTTAATGACAAAAGAAAAAGCCTTAATGCTTATGCAGATGAAAATCAAATTAATACATTTTGCGTGGGATAATTACGAGGACAAAGACAAGATAATACCGAAATTCAAAGAATTTAAAGAAATCACTCAATTTGACGCAAGAAAAATGTCTGTATACGTGCTATGCAACTACAACACCACTCACGAACAGGACTTAGAACGTGTTTACACATTAAGAGACTTAGGGTACTGGCCATACATAACAATCTATGAAAAAGAAAAGCTACCTAAACGCCATATAACCAAACAATTACAACGTTGGGTAAACATGAGAGCAGTATTTCAAACAGTTAAAACATTTGAAGAATATATAGACAAATAGGAGGGCTAATGGATTTAGGATTTTACAACATGGACTGCATGGAAGGCATGAAGCTTTTTCCTGATAATTATTTTGAATTAGCTATAGTTGACCCACCATACGGGATTAATATAAACATGAATATGGGATTAAAAAAAAGGGCAGTCAAAAAAGAGAGAACAAAAGAAATGGGATTTAAACCCACCAAATAAAGCCTACTTTGATGAATTATTTAGAGTAAGTAAAAATCAAATCATATGGGGCGGCAATTACTTTAAAGAGTTGCCACCGACAAGATGTTTTCTGATTTGGGATAAAGGTGAAATGATGTATGGACGCAGCTTTGCCGGATGCGAGCTTGCTTGGACGTCATTTGATGAAAGTGCAAGGATTTTTAAATATCCACCACGCGACGACAATAGAATCCACCCAACTCAAAAACCTATAGCACTATATAAATGGCTATTAACCAAATTTGCTACCGAGGGGGGGGGGGTATATACTAGACACCCATGTTGGAAGCGCATCAAGCCTAATAGCTTGTCACGATTTAGGATTTAAGTATGTAGGATTTGAAAAAGACAAACATTATTACGACCTAGCATCTAAAAGGCTAGAAACGCATAAACAACAACTAAACATATTTGACTTAGGTGTAGAAAGGATTTAAAAACATGAAAAATACATTAACTGATCTAAACAACTATCTATTTGAATCTATAGAAAGATTAAACGATGATGAATTAGACAATGAAGCTCTGGAAAAAGAAATAAAAAGAAGTAAAGCAATACAAGAAACAGCAAAGGTCATAATAGATAACGGTAATTTGGCGTTGCAAGCAAAAAAACACTTAGACGAATACGGGGAAGGCGAAAATGTAGAAATACCTCTACTAGGAATAACAGGCAGATGATTAAATATACAAATGAAATAAAACAATTCATCTTAGATAACTACAAAGGTATTTCTACAGCAGAACTAGTAGACAGAATAAACAAAAATTACAACATCAAAGCTACAGTATCACAATTGCAGTCATATAAGAAAAGTCATAACCTAAAAAGTGGATATAGCACACGATTTATAAAAGGACAACCCTCATACAACAAAGGTGTAAAAATGACCAAAGAAATATATGAAAAAGCCAAACCAACAATGTTTCAAAAAGGAAACAGACCACACAATCACAAAGCTGTTGGAAGCGAGGTTCTATCAAAGGACGGATACATCGAAGTAAAAATAGAAGAACCTAATAAATGGAGATTTAAACATAATTTAATATGGGAAGCGCAATATGGAACTATCCCAAAAGGTGCGGTGGTAATATTTTTAGACGGAAACAGACAAAACATTGATATATCAAATCTAAAACTAATAACAAGAAAAGAATTGCTAATTATGAACATGAATCGTTTATTTAGTGAAAATCAAGAACTTACAGAAGTTGGCGTAAATGTAGCTAAATTAATCAGCACTAGAAACAGTGCAAAGAAACGCAGAAAGGGGCAGCGGTGAAAAGCATAATAGATGATAAAAGCAAAGTGTGTTTTATATGTGGCAAATACGGATACTTAGAAGAACATCACATATTTGGCGGAGCTAATCGAAAACATAGCGAAAAGTACGGTCTAAAAGTCAAATTATGTACAGAAGACCACCGACAAAAAAACGGAGTACACAGTAATGCCGAAAAATCAAACAGACTTAAAAGAATAGGTCAAAGAGTGTTTGAAAAAGAGTACGGACATGAAAAGTATATGAAAATATTCGGTAAAAATTATCTTTAGAAAGGGGCAGCAGATGACGGGACAAGATAGATTCAAACTTATAAAACATGATTACGAAATCGCAATAATTCCCATGATAGGAATTAAAAGAATTAAAGTATATAAAAATGATTGGCCCTTAGATATATCGCACAGAAGGGCATGGTGTTTATGTATTGGGTGGCTCACTTATAGAGTAGCATTTAGATTTTATACAGAAAAATACTGGAGGGGATTCGAATGAAACTAACAGCAATAGGAACACAAAAAGAAATAGATATACTTATGTTTAGTCTAGAAGCCGATTGTGCAATATGTAGTCTGCTAGGAATAGACAAGTGCATATGTGACGATTGCGAAACTAAATGCGGTCAAGATTGTAAAAAGAAACGCGCTTGCACCGAACTAATGAAAACAAGCGAAAACTTAATAATAGAAATTATAGAAAGCGAGGAAATAGATTAATGAAAGACTTACAATTAAAGGATTTAACAGGTTACATATCAACAGCATCACCAACGCTTATCCAAGAAAAAGAAACAGGTTGTAGCTTTATTGCAACTATAAGAGATTTTAGCGAATATGCTGAATGTTATGTAAGAGAAATATACGCAAGTGACAATCGACTAAGGCTAACTATTACACGAGAAATATAAACTAGGAGGAAAAGAATATGTTTACATGGAACAAAGAACAATCAGAATATTGGAACAATGCCTTATTTGATACAAGAGAAGAAGCAATAAAAGAAGCTATATATTGCGGATACCTAGATTTTTACATAGGCGAAACCGAAACTATACCATTAAGAACAGATGCAAGCGTAGATAGAATACTAGAAGAATTAGATCAAAATTATTGCAACGAAAGCGGTTGCGACTACAATATATACGAAGGAGTATTGGAAAAAGATATAAAATGGCTTGAAAAGAAATTATCTAAAACAATAAAGAAATTTCACAAGCGAGCAAACATTAAGCCAAATTGGTACACTGTATTTAGCGAAGAACACATAGTACTAACAAAAGAAGAAGCTAAACAGCTAAGAGCAGAAAAAATAACTCTACCATGCAACACGGGAGATACAATATATCTAAGAGCAGCTTGCGAATGTCTATGCAGTGACATTAATGTTTGTCCGTTTGAAGATGAATGTACTGAAAGCGAGTGCAACGGCACAACTGAACGAATATTTAAAACAACTATAAAATCAATTTATAATGACGGAAGCGGATTTATGATAACGCCTGAATATTTAGATATTGAAATACCAATCAACGACATAGGTAAAACAGTATTTCTAACCGAAAAAGAGGCAATCGAACACTTATCGAACAAAGGAGGCAAGTAATGAAATTTTACATACTATACGCAATAGCTTTAGTAAGAGGATTATTCCGAGATAAGTATAAGTATCAAGTAATAGTATATAGATACCCAATCAAACGCATAAAACAGTTATACAAATCAGGCTTCACGCCTTATTACGTAACAAGTGAATGGAATGGTTTTAGAATTAAACGTTAAACAATAAAAAGGCAGTAGAACGGAGGAAAACGATGACAACAGGATTATATGACAAAAACAACAAACAAATTAGGATAGGCGACAAAACAAGACTTGTTCTGGATAACGGAGAGGTAAGAGAATTTGACGTATGTTTTAAAACTGTAACAAGGACAGTAATGACTCCTGAAGACTTTGGCGATACCTACAACAAATTATCTATTACAGGAATAGTGTTTAGTTGGGAAGGCTGCGATTTATTACCTTGCGTAGATGAAAATGGCATATCAGACGTAGAAAAGATGGAAATCATAGAGACGACAGAATAGGAGAATAATTATGGAAAGCAACAAAGCATTAAGAGTATTAGCAAAATATAGCCAAGGTGCAGCACTAATAACTAGAAGTGAAGTATTAGCAGCAGCTACAACAATAGTAAAAGAAAATAGAAAACTAAAAAAAGAGTTAGAAAAATACAACTCATCATCAGCTGTTAAGACATCAGATAGATTAATAACTAAATACAACGATGAAAACATACTGCTTAAATTGTGTTCCGTAGACAGATTGGGTGGTATAGATGATTGTCTTAGCTGGGAAGATATATGCGAGCAAAACATCGGTCAATGTGAAGGGTGTCCTGTACAAAAATGCTTTGACAAATTAGCAAAATACGAGAATACAGGATTAGAGCCTAATCAAATAAAAGAAATAGACAAACTATACCTAGAAAAGTGCGAAGAGGTAAACGCACTTACTAAAAAACTAGAAGAATTGACAGGTACGCCAAGAGGGAAAAGAGCAGACGAAGCACTTATAAGAAACACATTTGAACAAATATTAAACGAGGAAACAAAGCCGAAACTAAATACATCGGCAGCAGGTAGCCATATAATCCATGAGGCATTTAGCCATCAGAGAGTGAGAGGCAAACGATGAATAGATACATAGTTGATAATCAATCGAAACTATCGGATAGCGAAGTCTTTGGAAAGTTAGGCGAATACATCGCAAGAGGCAGCAGTAAAGAAATAAGTGTCAAACGTAAGCTAAATAGAAAAGGCGACACAATAGTACTAATAGTAAGAAGTATTTCAAAACAAAAACAAAACGTGCTATAATTAAACAAACAAGGAGGCAAATGCAATGGAAAATATAGACTTAGAACAAAAAATAAAGGAATTTGCTAAAAAGATAGAATCAACAGAAGAAGAGGTACGTAACTCTATTAAAACGGTTAAAGAAACAGGTATAGAGCTTACAGACGAAGAAATACTATTAGCACTTGAACTTACAGCAACACAAGAATTAAAACGCAGAGAAAGAAATGTGTATTGCGACAAGTGTCGCTACACTATAGAGTACGACGATATAGCAACAGAAGATATAGAAGTAGAGGGAGATATACAAGCAAGGATATTTAGATGTGGTAATTGCAAAGAAGTATATATAGTTAATGTAACCAATGAAGCTATAAGAAAAGATATTAAACGAAAGCAAGGAATGATTGCGACTAATAAGAAAACTCCAAAGGGGCAGCAGTATATCGCACGAATAAGAAACCTTAAAAATAAAATTCTTAATAGCCAGACAGAATTAAAAATGTTATACGAAGAACAAATAAAAAAATTATAATAAAAGTACTTTCAAAAATAAAAAATACGTGCTACAATGATGTTATAAATTGAATACATACAAACTAAGGAACTAGTAAAAAGCAGAGAGGAATCTCTGTTTTAACTAGTTCCTTTTTTACGTGCAAATATCCAGAGAGGTATCCCTACATGGACGAAACTAAACAAGATATTTATATAACATCGCGGATAATTAAATTGATAAATGATAACAACATTCATGCGTTTTACATTAGTAAGGAGTGGCGTCAAAAGTCAAAGGAAATTATTGAGCGTGATAAAGGTAAATGTCAAAATTGTAAAAGAAAAGGAAAGGTAACAAATGCGAGACAAGTTCATCATGTTAAGTATCTAAGAAAGTTTCCCGAACTTGCATTGATTGACAGTAACTTAGAATCTATATGTGACGCTTGCCACAATGAAGAACATAAAAAAGCAAAAGGAATCGTAACGGAAGAAAGATGGTAGCACCCCCCTATCAAAAGGGTTAAAAAATAAATCAACACCCCAGAACCGATAGGGGGAGACGACAAGACCGAAAAGGTCGCACATGAGATTTTTTAGAAAAATAAATTTTTTTGGAGGTGAAAAATGGCGGAAAGCAAGAGAACGAAAATCAAAAAATCGCTAATCGAACAATTAGAACAAAAGTCTGCAAATGTTGAATTTTACATTGACTTAGTTGATGATTATATGTCTTTGTATGACGTCAAAATCGCCTTGATTAAGGATGTAAAAAAGAGAGGCATAGTTTATGAGGCTATAGCTTCGAATGGCTTAAAAGTACAGAAAAACAATCCATCAACTAAAGAATTAACGGTAATCAACAAGCAAATGCTATCAATTTTAAAAGACCTTGAACTAAGTCCTAAAACAGTGATTAAAGAAAATAAAAAAGATGTGACGGAAGATGAAGGCTTGTAAAATTGATTGCTTTGAAATAAGGGTTTATATAGATTTTGTTAGGTCGGGTAAAATTGAAGTTTGCAAAGAACAATTGCTACTCTGCGACTATATTGAAAAAGTTTTTGAAGAAGAAGAACTTTTTATAAATAAAGAGCAATTAAAGCAATATTTATCATTTGAGCAATATTTTCCTTTTAAACTTTTTGAGTGGGAAAAGTTCGTGTTCGCATTACATAACTGTGTATATAAGTCGAATGGACAACTAAGATGGAAATTTTTGTTGCTGTACGCAGGCAGAGGCGTTGGTAAAAATGGATACTTAGCTTTTGAAGATTTTTGTCTACTAACACCCGTAAACGGAGTTAGGGAGTACCACATTGACATATTTGCAACAAGTGAAGACCAAGCAAAAACCTCATTTATGGATATTTATAATGTACTAAGCGAAAATGAGAAAAAAATGTCTAAGTTTTTTGAATGGAACAAAGAAGTTATTAAAAACAAGAAGACAGGCTCGGAATTGCGATTTAGAACTAATAACTTTAAAACAAAGGACGGCGGAAGACCTGGAAAGGTAGACCACGACGAAGTACACGCTTATGAAAATTCAAAACTCATTGATGTTTCTATAACAGGCCTTGGAAAAAAGAAATATCCTAGACGAACAGTCGCAACAACTGATGGCGATGTCAGAGACGGGCCGCTCGATAGATATTTAAAAACAGCCATCGAAATATTAGAAGGCAAAAGAAAAGACAACGGAATGTTGCCTTTCATATGCCGACTAGATAGCGAAGAAGAGGTGCATCAAGAGAAGAATTGGACTAAATCAAATCCATCGCTAATATATCTACCAGATTTACTAGATGAAATCAGAACAGAATATGAAGACTATACAGAAGATCCAATGTCGCATTTGGCGTTTATGACAAAAAGAATGAATCGACCACAAGGCGACAAGGAATCGGAAGTTACATCTTGGGAGAATGTATTAGCAACAAATAGACCACTTCCAGACTTGAGAGGGCAAATGTGCGTCGGAGGTTTAGACTACGCTAAAACGACCGATTTTGTGTCCGTAGGATTGTTATTTATAATTGATAGTATCCATTATTGGATAACTAAAACATGGGTATGCAAAGCTTGTAATGATTTGGGAAGAATTAAGTTTCCACTTGACGAAGCGGCGGCAAGAAATGAAATTGAATGGGTTGATGATGTAGAAATAAGTCCAGAGCTACCTGCAAATTGGTTCTTAGAAATGTCACAAGAATACATAATACTCGGAATAGCGATAGACAGCTACAGACACACACTGATGAAACCGGCATTGGAAAATGTAGGTTTTGACGCAAAAAAAGACGGAAGAAATAACATAAAGCTTGTAAGACCGTCCGATGAAATGCAGATAGTGCCAATAATCACAAGCCTCTTCAATCATCAACAAATAATTTGGGGCGATGTAATGATAATGCGATGGTACACGAATAATTCAAAACAAGAATTGTCAACAAAAGGTAATATAACTTACGGAAAACAAGAACCAAAAAGTAGAAAAACAGACGGATTCAAAGCATTTGTGGCAGCTGAAACATTAGCAGAACTACTAGAACAATCGTCAGTTACACAATATCAAGAGATAGAAGTTGCGATTTATTAGGAGGTGAGGAGAATTTGAACTTTAAAACATGGCTTAAAGATATGTTGCCGAGTAAAAAGACAATCGAAGTAGAAAGAGTAGTTGAGTTTATTGATTCACATAGATTTAACGAATTAGTTACGGAAGAACTTACTATATACGCGGCAGCAGCTTATATAGCTAAAGCGGTAACAAAAGTTGAGTGGAGAACTTTTATAAACGGAAACGAATTACAAGCAACAGATTACTTTTGGCTTAATTATCAACCTAATATAAACCAAAACGCAGCCGAATTTTGGTTTACTGTAATTACAAAAATGATATACAAAGGCAAAGTTTTAGTAGTAGAGCATGGTGGACAGTGGCATATTGCAGATAGTTTCACCGAAGGAGATGAAACTTTGACAGATAAAACTTTTACAGATATATCGGTAGGTACGCAAAAGTTGAACAGATCATATCGCATGAGAGAAGTTTTTTATTTTAAAATGCAAGATAAAAACATCACTAACCTTTTAAAAAACGTCAGCAATGGCTACAACATCTTACTTTCGGAAGCTGTGGAAAGTTACAAAAAGGCGGGCGGAGAAAGAGGAATTTTAAATATTGATGCAATGGAAGTAGCAAAGGCGGCTACAGCTTTAAACAAATCGGCAGACGAAATTTTAAACGATTTAACACAAAAGAGGTTCAAAGTTTATTTTGAAAATAAGAATGCAGTATTACCGCTTTACAAAGGGTATACGTATGACAAAAAGACCGCCTCGGATACAGAGGCAGCAGCAGGCTACTTAACTAATATTGACAAAATAGATGAGAAAATAGTATCTAAAGTGGCTTTAGCTTTCAATATGCCAGTAGGCTTATTGAAAGGAGATATAACAGAAACTAAAGAAATAACTAGCAATTTTGTAAATTTTTGCGTAACACCTTATGCATCACTAATAGCAAAAGAGGTCACAAGTAAATTATATGGGAAAGAGAATTTTATAGAAGGCTGTTGCGTTAATGCAGATTATTCACGTGTCACACTTATAAGTGTATTCGATATTGCAACATCGATAGATAAACTAATAGCGTCAGGAACGTTTTGTATAGACGACATACTTCGAAAAACAGGAAATCCGACACTTGGAACAGAATGGAGCAAAAAGCACTATATCACAAAGAATTATCAAGATATAGAGAATTTAGAAGATTTGGAAGGAGGTGAGAAAAAGAATGAGAAGTAAAACAATGTATTTTATGGAAGAGGAAAATGATGTACATAAACTATATATATACGACAACATCACAGCTAAAGGAAAGTTTAATTGGGAAACATGGGAATACGGTGATTCGGAAACATCAGCTAAACATTTTGCAAAAATACTAGAAGATATACCAGAAACCGCAACGCTAGAATTGCACATAAATAGTTATGGCGGGGAAGTAAAAGAAGGTGTAGCCATCTACAATCTTATAAAAAATAAGGTGTGCAAAGAAAAAGTATGTTATGTTGATGGATTTGCTTGTTCAGCGGCAACACTGCCAGTCATGGCGGTCGATAAAGGTAAAAGAATTATGGGAGTTGGCACTTATATGTTGGTACATAATATGTGGACAACTATAGCAGGAAACGCTGACGAACTAAGAAAAGCCGCTGACGACCTCGACCAGCTAATGAAAGCCAACAGACAAATATATCTAGAAAGAAGTAATATAAGCGAAGAGGATTTAATCGAGCTTATGAAACAAGAAAAATATTTGACGCCAGAAGAGTGTTTGGAATACGGCTTTTGTGATGAAATAAGTAAAGAAGAAAAAGAAACAGAAAAAAACGAGTTAATTAACCAACTAGCTACATTACAACAGCAAGCGGCTAATAACAAATTTCTAAACGCAGTAGCAACAGTACATATCGAGGATGTAAAAGAAAGGCTTGGCTTAAAAAATGTAAGCAAACTACAACAAAACAAAAAAGAAGAAGAGTTGACAAAAACTAATTTAGAAGAAAGTGTACTAAACTCAATGAGTGCATTTTTTGAATCATTTTCAAAATAGGAGGATATAAAAAATGAGAAGCAAAGATTTAATGCAAGCACAAAACATTAAAGTTATGGAAAAGCTATCTGATGCTTTGAAGGCAGAAGATGCAGAAGAAGCAGCAAAAGCAATGACAGAATTTTCGGAAGGTATTCAGGAGTTGATCATCGACGAAGTTGACAGTTTAAAAGAAACAGCAGACAGAAATGTTTTGGCTAAAAGAGGAGTAAGACAGCTCACAAGTGAAGAAAAAGAGTTTTACGAAGCATGGATTGAAGCAGCTAAAAGCGCCGACCCTCAACAATCTATAGCTAACATTGAAAAGACGATGCCTGAAACGATTATCGACAGCGTTATTGAAGAAATGAAACAACATCACGAACTACTTAATGTAATCGACTTTACAAACACGAAAGGCATTGTAAAAATGATTACAAATGCGGCAGACTTGCAACTTGCGGCGTGGGGAAAGATTACGTCAGCTATAACTGAAAAGTTAGCGGGTGAAATTGAAGTAGTAGACATTTCTATGGCTAAATTATCAGCCTACATTCCGATTCCAAAAGACCTTTTAGAACACACTTTAGCACCTGAATGGGTGGATAATTACGTAAGAATTATTTTAGGCGAATCTACATTTACGGCCATGGAAAAAGGTGTTATTAAAGGGGATGGAAATCTACAGCCTATAGGAATGATTAAAGACTTAAAGGGGGCAGTTGTTGGAGGGAAATATCCTGACAAAGACAAAAAGGAACTCAATTCCCTTGAGCCACTTGTGTATTGTGCCTTAATTGCACCTCTAGCAGAAAAGGAAAAAGGCGGATACAGAGTTATAAGTGAGGTTATTTTAATTGTAAATCCAGTGGATTATATATCAAAAATCACACCTGCCACAACAGTAAAAAATCTCGAGGGTGGATACAACTCGAATATATTCCCTTTTCCAACAAAGGTTATACAATCCATCGTTTTGGATAAAAACGAAGCCGTATTAGGACTAGCAAAACAATACTTCTTAGGAGTTGCAAAACAAGGAAATATTGAATATTCAGATCACACACACTTCTTGGAAGACGAAAGAGTGTATATACAAAAATTGTTCGCTAACGGAAAACCAAAAGATAACAATGCTTTCGTGTATTTGGATATAACAAATCTAAAACCACGAAATTTAAAAGTTGAAATTGTAGGAGACGCAAAAACACTAGATAGCTCGACAAATAATGAAGATATGTCCATTTCGGACATGTTTGAAACTCTAAAAGACACACATCTAACAGAAGAAGAGCTGCTTGATATGACGAAAGAGCAAATTTTAACTTTAGCGGCCTTTAGAGGTTACGAAATGACGACAACTAATGCTAATAACAAAGCGGATATTATAGCTGACTTTTTAGCGCAACAGGCGGCATAACATGATTGCTGAAAAAGAGCTTGAAACACTATACGAAGAAGTTAAAGGCTTTTTGTGCATCACTTACGAAATCGCCGAAAGTACAGCCGCAAGAATTAGAGCAGCTATTAAAAGTAGTATTATCGCCATAAACAATTATGGCGGCAATACATACGATTATAGCAAAGAAGGACTACACAAGGATTTGTTATTAAATCGTATACTGTACGACTGGAATTACAAATTAAGTGAATTTGAAAATGACTACGCAAAGGAAATTGTGAGATTAAAACTTACAAGAGACATTGAACGTCAGGAGGAATCGGAAAATGCCAAAATTTGAAACTTTTAATGACGGTGTAGTACATATTCATGCAGCAGACGATAAGGACCGAATTAACGAAGAGATTGAAAAATATAACTTTGGAGAACGTGTTATAGGCATAAAGAGATATTATAGCAGTAATGCAGTAAATGTAAATATTAGTCGTTTGGTGAGGATTCCGCAACAAAGAGAGATTGACACTAGCATGATAGCTAAAATCGGAGGCAATGAGTACAAGATAGTGCAAGTACAGCATATAAATGACACAAACCCTAAAACTACAGACCTAAGTCTGAGTTTAAAACGAAAGAAGGGAGAAAATGGCTAGATGTGACATATTTGGAGAAGCTGAAATAATGCGACAAATAGAAGCACTAGGAAATCCGAATTTAGGGAAAAAAGTTATCGAAAGCGCCGTGCCGATAGTGAAAAGAGCGCTTGTTGAAAAAGTAAGAAATAGTCATGTTGACACGGGCAATATGCTTAACTCGATAAAAGAGACTACACCAGTGTATAAAGCCAGTGGTTGGTATAGCTTTATAAGACCAACTGGAAAAGACAGTAAAGGCGTGCGTAATATGGAAAAATTAGCCTATATTGAATTTGGCGCAAATAATCACGGTCAAATAGCAATGCCAGTCATAGCACCGGCGGTAAGCTCTTGCAGAAAAGAAACCCTACAAGTAATGCAACAGACTTTTAAAGAGGAAACAAAAACATGATACAGCAAAAGCTAGAGAGCATTTTAAAAAAACACAATTACCCTATAAGCGAACAGCTGTATGCTGGAAGTAAAGAAAATTACTTTATTTGGACGTTTATCGGAAGCGTGCCATCACTATATGGTGATAACAAAGCGCTAGAACAAGAAATAGAACTGTATTTAATACTCTACAAACCATTTTTTGAAAGCTCAATCATAGAGCAATTAGAAGTATTAGAAGAACTAAGGCAAGGCGGCTTTAAAGTCGCAGGATATACTTGTCAAGATAACGAAAAAGAACAAATTAGCAAGACTATATACAAACTAAGTATAAGGGTCAGTAAATTATTAAAGGAGGAATAAAAATGGCATACATTGGATTAGCTAATATTCATATTGCTAAATGGACACAACAAGGATATACAGAAGGTTTTAAATTGGGTGAAGGAATCGGAATGTCTATAGAGCCTCAATATAAGGAAGGCAAACTGTATGGTGACAATAAGATTGTAGACAATCGCCGCAAATTCAAGGAAGCTAAAGTGGAAATAGAAACCTCATACGTGCCTACGAGGGGCGTATCTGTGTTATATGGACACGAATACGACGCAACAAATAGAAGCATTGTTAGTAAAATAACAGATGAATCAAATTATGTAGGTATCGGTGCAACGGTAACTAACATAGAGGCAGGAACGGACAAAATAGACGCTGTTGTTGTATTTAAGGCTAAGTTTCAAGAAAGCAAAAGCGACTACAAGACAGAGGGCGATTCAATAGAATACAACACCCCGCAAATATCGGGCACAGCTATAGGCAATGAAAACGATGAGTGGAGAGAAGTGAGACACTTTGCGAATGAAACAGAGGCTGTTAAATGGATAAAAGAAACGCTCAATATCAATGACGACGTAGAAGAGCAGCAAGAAACTGAATCACAATCAATAAGCGAGTACATCAATGAGCTTAACGATGCTGAATAATTCAAAAGGGATTAAAATCCCTTTTGAAAAGGAGGTTTAAAATGATTGATAAGATTCACAGTATAGAAACTATTGATGGAAGAAAGCTATATTACATATGCAACATAAATGCCTTAGAACAAATACAAATCATGTACGGCACTACAGATAAATTTATTAATACAATTTCGCAAAACGAAAAAGAAGAAATAAAATACTCTGACCTTGTATCAATTTTTACGACAATGGTCAATGAGGGACAAGCTATAAAAGGCGAAGAATCAGTAACTCAAGAATACATCAAAAGGCATTTAGATTTAATACCATTTTTTTTGACACAGATGATTATAGAATCTCTTGCAGAATGTATGAAAGTGCCAAAAAAAGACTAAACCACGCAAAATCAAATAAAAAAGGTGACAATGATATAGATTTTACGTGGTTGCTATTTATAGGCTTAAAACTAGGTTTAAGCGAAAAAGAAATAGGTCAAATGACAATACATAAGCTAATGTCCCTGTGGACATACTACAGCATCATTTTTGACAAAGAAAAACAAGGATTATACAACAATGAACGCAAAATAACGCCGTTATCAGAATTATAAGGAGGTCGAGGATATGGCAGAAAATTTCAATAAAATAGGAGCTAAATTAGTCCTCGATGGAGAATCCGACTATAGAGCGGCACTAAGGAATATAACAAGCGAGCAAAAAACATTAAACTCGCAAATGAAACTTTTAAAAGAAGAATTTGCCACAAATGCAAATTCTATGGCAGCCCTTAAAGAAAAAGGTCAAGTATTAGCAAGTTCATACGATAGTCAAAAAGAAAAAATAAAGGTACTTGAAACAGCACTAGCAAATTATAAAGAAACTCAAGAAAAAGCAGGTAGTAAAGTAGTTGATTTAAGAGATAAGCTAGCAACAGCTGAATCTGTAATGAAAAAAATGGAGAGTACGTCTACATCAACAGCAGAAGAGATAGATACACAAAAAAAAGTAGTTGCAGATTTAGAAAAAGAGTTAAAAGTAGCAGAGGGTACATATAACAGCAGCACAAAACAAATTAACAACTATCAAGGGAAAATTTATGATGCAAACGCCGAACTTTTAAAGCTTGATAAAGAAATTTCGGCAAACGATAAATATTTAAAAGAAGCCGAAAACAGTACTGACAACACAGCGAAGTCCATAGATGAATTTGGAGAAGAAATTAAAACAGCTAAGAAAGAAACATCTACATTTGGCGAAGTATTAAAAGCGAATCTAGTTTCGGAAGCTATAATCACTGGCGTAAAAAAAATAGCGTCAGAAGTTAAAAAGCTGACGTCGTATTCGCTTGGCGTTGGTAGTAATTTTGAAGAATCAATGTCTCTCGTTGCAGCAACAATGGGAATGACAGCACAAGAGGTAAGAGATGGAAGTGAAGATTTTTTATTACTTTCAAGTACTGCAAAAGAATGCGGCGCAGCAACAAAGTACACAGCTTCGCAATCGGCAGAGGCTTTAAATTACTTAGCACTTGCAGGATATGATGCAGCCAAGGCGTCAGAGGCACTACCTAAAGTATTGGATTTAGCGGCGGCAGGCGGCTTAGAACTAGCTTACGCATCGGACTTAGTAACTGACTCAATGGCGTCCTTGGGAATGGAAACGAAAGACCTTGACAATTACATGGATCAGATGGCTAAAACAGCGCAAAAATCTAATACAAACGTAGCACAGCTTGGCGAAGCTACATTAGTAGTTGCGGGAACTGCAAAAAACGCAGACGTAGAACTAAAAACAATGAATGCAGAACTTGGAGTTTTAGCAAACAGAGGTATTAAAGGTGCAGAGGGAGGCACACATTTAAGAAATATAATCCTATCCCTAACAGCACCCACTGACGCCGCAGCTAAAGCAATGAAAGACCTTGGATTGCGCGTTAATAATACTGACGGTAGTATAAGAAATATGAACGATATTATGACGGATTTAAATAGTATATTATCGACTATGTCAGCGTCTGAAAGAATTAATGTTTTAAATACTATTTTTAACAAAACCGACTTAACAGCTGCTAACGCATTGCTAAGTGGAACAAATGGCGAATTTGCTAATTTATACAAAGAACTTGAAAATTGCGACAATGCTTGCTCAAATATGGCTGAAACGATGAATGATAATCTAAAAGGCAAGTTAACGATTTTAGGGTCGGCCGCCGAAGCGGTTGGAATTACTTTTTATGAAAAATTTCAAGGCCCTTTAAAAAATGCTACTGATTCAGGAATAACAGCGCTTGAAAAATTAAACACAGAATTAAAAAGCGGAAAATTAGGTCAAAGCGTAGACGGTTTAGCGGAATCATTCGAAGGGTTTGCAGAGAAATGCATTAACTTAGCGATGAATGCATTGCCACTCGTAGTAGATGGATTTTCATTTATAATAAACAACGCAGATATATTAATTGCAGGACTAGTAGGCATAAGTGCGGCAATGTTAACACAAAAGGCCGTAGACATAATAACAAAAGCGAATGCAGCGTGGAATATCTATAAAGTAGCAACGGAGGGCGCAACAATTAAGCAGTGGCTATTAAATGCCGCACAAGCAGCGAGTCCTGTTGGGTGGATTGGAATAGCGGTAGGAGCGGTAGTATCAGGACTGGTGTTATGGGCGTCAAACGCAGAGGAAGCGGCAAATTCTACCCAAAAATTGACAAATGAAGCTGATGTACTTATTGCAAGTTCAACAGCGTTGAACGAAGAAATGTTAAATAGCAAAACTCAACGAAAAGCCAATGTAGAAAGTATTAAAGATGAATATACAGCGATTCAAGACCTGTCCGATAGATTGTATGCGTTGAATGATAAAGAAAATAAAACGAATGCAGAAAAAAAAATAATGATAGCGCTCGTAGAACAACTAAATGGAGCGATACCAAAACTTAACTTAAACATAGATGAAGAAACAGGACTTTTAAACAAACAAAAAACAGAGGTAGACTCGTTAATAGCGTCAAAAAAAGAATACTATCTACAACAAGCAGCAGAAAAAGACCTTGTTGAAATTGCAGAAGAATTATATGAAGCACAAAAAAAACTAAACGAACTTATTGAAAAAAAAATAGAACTTGAAAAAGAATATTGGAATACAATTCCCGACTCTGGCGACGCAATGGCGTTAAGCGATAGAATAAAAGAAATTGACGCACAAATCAAAACTACAGAAGAAACTGTGGCAAGTTGTGGAGAAGAGTTTGAAAAGGTATCAACAGTAGTTGAGGAAGCGACGGAATCTATAAACGAAGATGTGACAGAAACGACAGAGATTACCGTAAAATATGGCGACAAAACAAAACAGGTCAGCGAGGCAACAGCAACAGAATTTGAAGAGATAAAGACAAAATACCAAGAATTAAAAGAAAAAGCAACAGAAAGCATAGAATCACAAATAGGTTTATTTGAAAAATATAATACAACGTGCGAACTATCTATAACTCAAATGATAGACAATATGCAAAAAAACAACGAGGCAATGAAAAATTGGGCTGACAATTTGCAAACGGCTTCAAAAAGAGGAGTGGAAGAAGGACTATTACAAGAACTTGCAGATGCAGGAATAGCGAGTGCAGGATATTTACAAAAAATAACAGGTGCAACAGATGAAGAAATAGAGAAAATGAACAAAGCTTGGCGCGAAAGAACGCAATGGGCGGAATACGCAGGCACAGCAGCAGCAGAAACAAGGATTAAAGTAGAAGATGAGTTTAACAAGTTAACAAGCGACATAGAAGAAGACGTTATACCGAAAATGAAACAGATAGGTGGCGATACAGCTGACGGATTTGGAGAAGGACTTAGAAGTCGATGGGAATCCGTAAAAGGTATAACGAAAATTGGATTAAATGACTTGATTACGCAAAGCAAAGGTGTTCTGCAAATACATTCACCATCACGTGTATTTAAAGAAATCGGAGAATACACGGGCGAAGGTTTTGAAATTGGTGCAGAAAATTCATTAAAATCAGCACAAAACAAAATTAAAAAAATAATGAGCGATACCGCTTATGATGCAGAAATATTAAACGGATTACAGGTCTACAACGACACAGTACAATCTATACAGTACAATCCGACGACTAATTTTGAAAATAAAAATATATACAGTGGAATGTTAGAGGAAATAGCCACGCTTTTAAAAGGCATAGCGATGAAAGATTCGAATACATATTTAGACGGTGAAAAAGTATCAGAACTAATAGCGCCTAAAATAGATTCAATTTTAGGCATAGGATACTAGGAGGGTGGCAAAATGAGAAAATTTAAACTTAAAAATAATTTAGGTTATGAAAAAGATTTAAACTCAAATGAAAATTATCTATCAGTATCAAGCGGATTAGGATTATCAAATTCAAATGACTACGAACGTGTAGAAAGCTTTTTTAAGCAAATACAAAGTCGCCCAAATCAAAAAATAATCGAAGGTACAATGTCATTTGATAGTTATTCAAAATATTGGGATTTTATATCTTTCATACAACAAACACCTTTAACACTTGAATATACAACAGATATATCAAGATATATAGATGTAAACATATCTTGCTTATCATTATCTGAAGAAGATGTTTATTTAACATCGAGCGTAACAATAGAGGGATTAGGAGCATTTTACACAAATAACATCGCCAAAAACGACTTTGACGAATTGGAAGGAAAAGCGTATGTAATAGATGGCAATGCTTATAAGTACGATTATTCGTATGCAGAAAACATATTAGGAGAGATTAACTATTATTGCAAAGCAGCACTCGGGGGAGTGGCGAAACTCACATTGCTCGGGCCACTAATCAATCCTGCGTGGCAAGTAATTAAAAATGGCACAACGATATTGTCGGGAAGAGTATATACAACTATTAAAGAGGGGCATAGGTTAGTGATTGACTGCAACCCTCTACGATACGCAATCTATGAAACGGACAACGCAAACAACATAATAAGAGATTGCTATAATTTTAGTGATTTTAGCACAGAACGTTTTTTAAAAATAAATAACGGAACTAATAAAATAAGCGTAATGCATGAAGGTACGTCGGCTATTAAAACAGTGTTGGAGGTGAAAGAACTGTATGTTTAACGTAGAGATATTTGATACTAGATTTAACATAGTAAGCCACACAACAATTGATTCGGCGTCATATGAGTATGACTACTTAGTGCTAACGAATAACAACATCAAATTAGCAGGCGCTGTGAAAGCTTTTAAAGGTAATTACGTCTATATCCGAGAAAGCTCAAAAAAATATATAGGCATTATATGCGATATAACTAACACAACGACACATACAAGCATTGAGATTAAGCCGCTACTAGGTTTGTTAGATGTAAATGTATATTACGACAGAAGTGTTTTAAATGAAATATCATTAGAGAATTATTTGAAAAATCTAATTGAAAGCAAATATGTACATAACGAGGACACATTACAAAACATAGAGGGATTTAAATGCGAAGTAAAAACACATACGTATGACGCTAAATTAAATCTTGTAGATAATATACATAACATCTACATGTTAGTGCAAAAAGCCTTTAAACAATATAATGTAGTTATTGACTTTGATGTAGATATTCAAAACAAATTAATAACAGCAATTATTCAAAGCAAAGAAACAAAAATAAAAATCATTGAGGCGGATCTAAAAAATATTATAAGCAAAAATATAATATTGGGGAAAAGTGGAGAAGAACTAAATAAGTTAACGATGTTTAATAAAGCTAATGAAAACAACACTTTAACTTATTACAAACATACAACAGGCACAATTTCACAGATAGACGAAAATAGAATACTTCCAGTTGTAGACAATGTAATATATCTCGAATGCGAAGAAGAAGAGTTTGAAAATAAGGCTTACGAAAAAGCCCACGAGAAGCTAAACTACAATTTTGACAACTTGATAGAAATAACGGTTAAACATTTAGATAACCTAGTCAAGCCAGAGGAGAGATATATAGGCGAAGTTACTGAAATAATAAGCAATCAAAATATATATACCTCCGTACTCACGGGGTACGTCTACAAAGAAGGAACGGTAAAGCTAATATATGGAGCTATACGTACAGAACTCACAAAAAAATTAAAGAAGGAGAAAAGAAACAATGAGTATTGAACTTAAGCAGTACAACAATCGAAAAATCACGCCGCTAGATGATGCAGAAATTTACGACAGTATATTCAAAGCTTCAGGTATTTCAAAAGGTCTAACAATTACTTATTTGGGAATTAATCAAATAAGAATCGGCGCAGGCAGAGGTGTTATAAAAGGCAGAAGTTTCGTAGTTGAAGAAGAAATACTATACACTGAATTATCGGAAGGTGCAACATTAAACGGACGTTTGAGCATAAGAATGGACTTGGCTGACACAGAAGAACCTATTAAATTTCTTTTAGAATCATCAATAGGGACTTTGAGAGTGTTAGAACAAAATGAGAGCGCAAACGACGTCAACGGAGTTTATGAAATATCTCTAGCAACTTATACGATAGACACAACTAAACTCAATAATTTTAAAGTAGATTATCCTAAAATCGAAAGCGGTTTAGCTAATTTGTTAGAAAAAATAAATAGTCATACTCACAAGTACGCAGGCTCAGATACATCGGGAGGCGCAGCGACAAGTGCAAAAAAACTAGAAACTAAAAGAACAATTAAAATAGGAGCTAAAAGCAATACTTTTGATGGTTCAGAAGATATTACTTTCACAGCAGGAGACATGAATCTGGCGCCGCTGAACCACGCATACACAGCGAATGATTATGGATTAGGCTCAACAACTCATTTTGGTCACGTTAAAATCATAAATGGATTAGGTCAAACAACTTACGTAGATGGTCAGTCCCTAGCCGCATATCAAGGCTATTTACTAGCAAATGGTAGTGCAAGGGACAGTACAAAAGCAGCAATAGCACACGCAGATTCAACAAATAAATTCGGATTAGGTTCAACGTCATTATTTGGTCATGTCAAACTTATAAACACCTTAACACAAACAAGTTACGCAGATGGTACCGCATTAAGTGCATATCAAGGCTATTTATTGCAAAACACAAAATCCGAATCCATTTCGATAAGCACAGGGAAAACAGTAACTATAGTCGGAGATGCTACTGATGAAAGCTATGCTAATGTACATCATTACAGATTTGTAGACTTAATTCTTGAAAAAATAAAAGGTGAAGTTGGTTACAATGCACCCGTCGGTTTAGCGCAAATTATAGGAGGCACAAGCTCAACTAGTGGCTCTACACCTACCACAATAGCGTTTAATACTATAACAAGCGCTTATAACGCGTCGTTTGGAGTGTTTTCGTCAGGTTCTTTTAGCAGCTCAAAATTAACATTAAAATTTACAACATCAAATCCAACAGTTATTCAGTATAATCCAAAATTCACGAGCGTAACTGTAGCATAGAGAGGAGTAAAAATGATATTAACACAAAAAGATTTTACGTATCAAATAAACGACAATAATTACACAATTATTCAAGGCTCAAACGTCATTAGTGGATTGTTAGATAATGAAAGTGCCAAATTAGCACAAGAGCAGATACAAGAGTTAATTAATGTGCAGATATTAATTAACAACAGTATCTATCCTTTGAACGATGTTAAACAAGCATACATTAACTTGTCAAAAACTCTATTAGAGGAATATTTATCAAACAATCCCTTGAAGTCTGACGTGCATGGCGAAGATAAGTACTATTCAGTAACAAGCCAAAAACAAACACTTTTAACGGAAGAAATCCTAGTTTGCGAAATGGCAGCTAAAAACAACTTGGATTACACGCCTACATGGAATGCGACAGGCGAAATTGCAACGAACGATTGGACAATCGAAGAATTACAACAGCTTGCGTATGAAATAACAATGTACGTAAAACCCTTGATTTTACAACAACAAATCATAGAGACACAATTAAAAGAATGTCAATCCGTTGAAGAAATACTAAATATAAAAATTTCATACGAGAGGAGCTAAATCGTTGGCAGAATGGGCGACAATAATAGTAGCTGCGATTGGACTTATAGGAACAATAGTAGGCAGCTACATAGCAAACAGAAAAAATGCAGTTCTTGTAGCTTACAGGTTAGAGGAACTAGAAAAGAAAGTCGATAAGTACAATGTTCTAACAGACAGAACCTATAACTTAGAAAAGCAAACAGAAGTATTAGAGGAAAAACTAAAAGTAATGAATCACAGAATATCAGATTTAGAAAGGATAACATAATGAAAAGCAAACTAACAAAATTAATTGATGTAAAAAGCATTATGACACTAATTTTAGTATGTGTATTCGCATATCTGTCTATAAAAGGCAAAGTAACAAGCACGGAGTTTTTAACCATATTTACGGTTATAATATCTTTTTATTTTCACAAAGAATCAAAAACAGATCCCAACAAAAAGAATGAAAGTGAGGAATAAAAAATGAGTAATAGCACATTAGTAAACTACACAAAAATATCCCCGAACAGCAATAATCCACGCAACAAGGATATTAAGAAAATCACAATCCACCATATGGCAGGAAATCTTACTGTAGAATCTTGTGGAGATATTTTTTCAAAATCAGAAAGACAAGCTTCTAGCAATTATGCTATAGGTACAGACGGAAGAGTTGCAATGTATGTTGAAGAATCAAATCGTGCATGGACAAGTGGAAGTCCTGAAAACGACAATCAAGCAGTAACAATTGAAGTGGCAAATTGTAGCGGCGCACCTGACTGGAAAGTAAGCGACACAGCATTATCAAAATTAATAGATTTATGTACAGATATTTGTCAACGTAATAAAATAGAAAAGCTAACTTATACAGGAGATATAAGAGGTAACTTGACAACGCATAATATGTTTCGAGCAACAACCTGTCCTGGTCCATATTTAGAAAGTAAGATGCAATATATTGCTAATGAAGTAAACAAGAAGTTGACAGCAAGCACAACTACAACTGCATCAACCACGCTAAACACAAACAATACAATATCTACATATACAGTTAAAAAAGGCGATACACTTTCAAAAATTGCTAATGAATTTAAAACAACAGTGGCAGAACTTACAAAGCTTAACAGTATCCTAAATCCTAATTTAATAAACATAGGTCAAATCATAAAGCTACCTGCAACAACTACCACAAATGCAACACAAAGCACTATCATAAGCGCAGCAACTACGAGTGGCACGCAAAACTTAAAAGTGGGTCAAAAAGTAAGAATTAAAGAAGGTGCGACGGATTTAAACAGTAACAAACCCTTTAAAAGTTTTGTGCACTCGAATACATATGACATTATAAGATTGGACGGTAACAAAGTTATATTCGGAGTAGGGGCAGCAGTAACGGGAGTAACAGATAAATCAAATATAATACTACAGTAAGTAATAAAAGGCAGACATAAAAGTTTGCCTTTTATTTTTTTTACTTAATTTAAAATAAAATGCTTGATTATACGCCTATAAAGGCGTATAATGTAATTATAAACAACACATAGAAAGGGTGACAAGTATGAAAACATTTGAAGAAATAAAAAAAATGGAGTTAATAAATAAAGTTGATGACGAAAAAGTGCTAGAAATTGCAAATTCAATTAAAAAAAATGGATGGTGTGGAACTCCTATACTTTATACTGAAATAGGATTAATTACAGGTTCGCACAGACTTGCAGCCCTTAAACTATTGGAAAAAGAATGGGAAGATTTTGATTGTGAGATAGAGTGCGCAGAAGATGTTACTGATTTGGTAAATGAAGCACTCATAAAGTTCGAAGAAGAAGAAGGATATATACCAGAAATTGATTACTCTGAAATTGGTTGGATATTTAGCGGAACATGGGTAGAAGAGTACAAAGATGAAATAATAGAATGGTAAATAGAGGTGCAGCATGAGAAAAAAATATCACGATTGCGAAGAGGAAAATAGAAACTGTTGGGAATGTTCTTTATCGTCCCACGGTAAGGACTGTTACAATAATAAAATATCAGCAATAGCAAGATACCGTTGCGAAGCTAGTCTAACACAAAATGAATTAGCAGAAAATGCAGACATTAATATTCGTCAGATACAAAAATATGAATCTGGTGAATATGATATAATCAATATGACGTTAGGGAATGCTAGTAAACTTGCGAACGCTCTTGGAATCAACATTGAAGAATTATTGAGGTAGCATAATGAAAGTATTGAATCTTAGCGGACAACGTTTTGGGAAATTGACCGTTATTGAAGAGGGGCAGCAGTCACAGGAGTAACAGACGAATCAAATATAATATTAATTTAATCGTAAAAGACAATCGCAAGACTAGGTCTAAGTGATTGCCTTTTATTTTTTTGCAAATTTTTAAAAATACTTTATAAAAACACTTGACAATATACCCGAATGGGTATATAATTAAATCATAGAAAGGAGAGCAAAACAAATAAATACAAAGTATTGGAAAGGAGATAAGAAAATGGTAAAAAATATCTTAGAAACAATAAAGGACTTAGCAGAAATCTTAGTTTTAATTTTAACAGCTCGGCAGCTCATAAAACATAAGAAATCCAAAAAGTCCAAAGGGAAAAAGTAAATACCAAAGCTACCTCGAAAGAGGTAGCACCCTTTAAAGGAATTACTCTTCTAAGTAAAGTATACCATAGACTTTTAAAAATATGAATAGAAAAATCAAAATTATATTAATTGCAATAGTGATATTAGATATTATAGATGGCGACTTCAAAAATCCATCAGCATTAGATATTATCAAGCTTATATTAATTATAGTATGCTATGTATTACTATTCGCAAACAAAGGAGCGAAAAAATGAATATAAAAGAAAATATCAAAACAGCAAGAAATGAAGCAGGATTCACACAATCACAACTAGCCAATGAATTAGGTGTTAGTCAAAAAGATATTTCAAGATGGGAAAATGGCGACAGAACCCCTAACATATTCTTTCTTGCAAAGATATGTGAAGTCCTAAAAGTTTCAGCCGACACGTTGCTTGAAATAAACTTAAAAAAATAAGTAAAAACGCTTGACATTATACCCGAATGGGTATATAATAAAGATAACAAATAAACAGCGGTTCAAACCACGAAAAAGGGTGGAGAAAAGAGGTAAACATGGAAGCATTGATTTTTATAAACACAACAAAGGAAGAATTTTTTAACACAGCAAATGACGGATTTAAAACACTTGCAAAAAAGAGAAAAGCAATATCAAATGCTATAAGTAATATTGATAGCTTCAAAAGCCCATTGATGATACAATTTGACTTAATTTGCAGAGAATTAGAAACTAAAGAAGATGATCCTAGAAAGTTTTATACAGAAGAACATTTTAAAAGATTCTTTGAAAGAACAGGAAAACAATTAACAATAGAAATGTAATTAAAAAAAGGCGCTACAGCACAGAAAGAGGTATAATATGAAAAGAGAATTAAAAGAAAGAATTGAAAAATATGTACAAGCAAGCGAACCACCATACGCTGTTTATTTTTCGGACAAAGCTCCTGATACTAGATATAAAACAGAAAAATACTTTTTTAAGTACCACAACACCCATGGTGTATCAGCTTGCTTTAGTACACAAAAAGAAATAGAATCATTTTTGACAGAAAGAGGATTTTGATGCAGGATAAGTATGGAATGTTAACACCTGTAAAAGCAACAAAAGAACGCTACAACAATGAAGTTGTGTGGGAATTTGATTGCGATTGCGGTGAAAAGGTATACCGCAGTTTATGTCATGTAAAGCGCAATACTAAATTAGGATACACTTGCAGTTGTGGGAAGCATACTACAGAAAACAAATCTAAAAAGTCAGCTCAAAACATTAAGAAAGCAACTGAAAACGGTGGTAACATACACCTACTCAAAATGGAAACAGCATACAAGACGAATAAACTAGGAATCAAAGGCATTTCTTATGATGAAAACAGAAACAAATATGTTGCCCAAATAGCCTATAAAAAGAAATGTTATCATCTAGGAAGATATAACACTGTTGAAGATGCAAAAAAAGCTTATAATGCAAAAAAAGAGCAGTTAATTAAAGAAGATATAAATACTTAATATAAAATATGCTTATCAAATTTTGGGTTTAAAAATGGTTTAAGTCAAAATTTGAAACATTGATAAATAGCCACTTTGAGACGCATAATATCTTGACTTTTAATCAAATATATATAAAGCGGTTAAAATAAAAAGCGAGAAGTTTGTAAAAGATTCTCGCTTTTTTATGTGTGCCAGGCATGGCACTAATCTAACTGGTGAAAGTCCAGTCACGGGTATTTACCGCCAAGTGTAGCGAACCACAAGTTGGTATCAGTAATGGTATAGATAAAGGAAGTGGTGTAGCAAAGTTCTTGAGCCT
>JAVBRI010000028.1:0-133609 GCA_031548165.1 Lachnospiraceae bacterium | reverse complement strand
ATATATCCTTCTACTTTCTTTGCCATTATAGGCACCTCCTAAATTTGTGATAGTTTAGAACTCAACCTTTTTTACTTCTGTAAAGCTTAATTCTACAGGAGTTTCACGACCGAACATGTCCACACTAATTGTAACAATTTGTTTGTGTTCGTTAATTGCTTTGATAACGCCGATTGTATTTTCCCATACACCGTTTGTTACCATTACATTATCTCCAACAGCAAAATCAATTACCATTTGTGGTACATTTATACCGAGTGGTTTCATCTCTGCTTCTGTAAGTGGAACAGGTTTTGATCCAGGACCTACAAATCCTGTAACACCTCTTGTATTACGAACGACATACCATGTATCATCATTCATATACATATGAATAAGAACATATCCTGGAAACATTTTCTTTGAAACTTGTTTCTTGGTTCCGTTCTTTACTTCCACCATATCTTGCATAGGAACTGCCACTTCAAGTATCTGATCCTGAAGCTTTCTGTTTTCAATTGTTTTTTCTATGTTTGCTTTTACTTTATTCTCATATCCAGAATAAGTATGCACAACATACCAATTTGCTTCCGACATAAATTCACCCTATTCCTTACATTACTGACGTCAAAAAACTATATGCAGCTCTAATTACCAAATCTGCGACTTGTATAACCGCACCTATAAGTATAGAAATAAGGACAACAGCTGTTGTTCTACGAATAACAGTCATCTTGTCTGGCCATATTATCTTCTTAAATTCGCCTTTAAGACCCTTAAACCAGCTCTTTTTTACCTTGTCTGTTGTTGCAGTGTCACCCATAGCCTTACCTCCTACTATTTTGTTTCTTTGTGTAATGTGTGTGATTTACAGAACTTACAATACTTCTTAGTTTCCATTCTGTCCGGATGTGTTTTCTTATCTTTTGTAGTGTTGTAATTACGTTGTTTACACTCAGTACATGCCAATGTTATCTTTACGCGCACAGCTTCCACCTCCACTATTATTTTATTTTGCTTGCTTTTATACGTCAGCTTCTATTTATAGAAAAATTGACGCAAAAAAAAAAGACTTCTTCCATCGCTAGTACAATATAACACACCTAAACCGCGGTGTCAATATTTTTTTCTATTGATGAAAGAGAGTTTTTTTCTTTATTTTACTTAATATATTCGTTTAATTTTTTTTCCTGTTCCTTATAGAACGGATAATCATGCGTTCCTTCAAATTGCTCTGTTTTAATCGGCACCATATAATCTCCATAATATTCTTTTAATATCTTATCATATTCTTTAGGAACTGTTATCATTATATTTTCAAAAGGCATCTGTATCGTTTCATCATACCACTCTTTCTTCATTCTATCTTTTTCCCCAATATACGCTTTTGATGCTGTATAAAAGCATGCAATCTCTTCACTTTCATCTTCAGCATAGAGAGAACATAATTGATCGCATAAATTATATAGTTGATTAAGTATATTTCCATTTCTGTCAATAGAAATACTACACTCTTGTTCTATCACCCTAAGCGTTTCTTCTATTTCGTATTCATACTTGTCACTTTCATTATCTATTACTGGAATTATTCCACTAACCACAGCTAATGCACTCTTTTGTAGCTCTTCTTGTTCCATATCCTTTGGTATATAGTCCAACGGGAATATATCTACCCCTACTACAAATGGACATCCATGAAAATTCTCTAAACGTTCATTTTCAATACTTATTTCTTTATCATTAACAATACGTATAATTCCATTCTTATACTCAACATTATATTTAAAACTAAGTAAATCCCATTTTTCTGGCAACTCTTTTTTTGCCACTACAAGAAATTTATTGAAATCTTTTCTTTTCATTGCAATATCTATATCATCATCCCACGGAATGAAACCCTTATGCCTTATAGTTCCCAAAAGAGTCCCCCAGTCTGCATAATATTTAATACTATATTTATTACATATTCTTATAATTTCCACAAGAACCTCTAGCTGTGCTGCCCATGCAGATTTCATTATTGAAGGTACCAAAAAACCTTCTCTATATTCATCTTTAAAATATTCATCTTTAAAAACAAGCTTTTTTCTATACATATCCACTCCTACGATTAACACTTTTACTCATTTCACTCACTATGCTCAACATTTACATTTATTAACTGGTTATTCTTAATATACTCGTTTAATACTTTTTCTTGCTCCTTATAAAACGGATAATCGTGCATCTCTTCAAAATCTTCTGTTTTAATTGGCACCATATAATCTCCATATAATACAGTCAGAATTTCATTATATCTCTTAGGAACTGTTATCATTATATTTTCAAATGGCATTTGTATAGTTTCATCATACCATTCTTTTTTTAATTTAATTTTTTCACCAATATATGCTGGTGTTGTTCCACAAAAACATGTAAGATTTTCACTTTCATCACTAGTATATATAGAACTTAATCGATCGCATAGATTATAAAGTTGATTAATTATCAATCCATTTCTATTGATAAAAATGTTACATAATTGTTCTACTTGTTTGATTTTTTCTTCTACTTCATCATAATTATAGCTACCATCTTTTATAAAAATAATAATTCCAGTAACTATAGTTAATATATTTTTTTGTATATCTTCATACTCTAGATTCTTCGGAAAATAATCTAATGGAAATATATCTACTCCTATTACAAATGGACATTTATGGAAATTATTTAATCGTTCCTCACTTGTATCAATTGATGTTGCATTCACTATACGAGCAATTCCGTTGTCATATTTAATGTCACCACTAGAATGTAATAACTTCCATCCTTTTGGCAATTCTTCTATTACTACTGTGAGAAATCTGTTATAATCCTTTCTCTTCATCGCTATATCTATATCATCATCCCACGGAATAAATCCCTTATGTCTTACAACACCTAAAAGAGTACCCCAATCGGCATAATACTCAATATTATGTTTATTGCATATTCTTATAACTTCTACAAGAACCTCTAATTGTGCTGCCCATGCAGATTTCATTTGCGAAGGCACTAAAAAGCCTTCTCTATATTCATCTTTAAAATAGTCTTCATCAAAAGTCAATCTCTTACTAAATATATCACCCATATTACCTCCTGCAATTATAGCAAATACTAAGATAATAGTACCTTATTTACGCTCAAAAGACAAGTTTTTTTATCAATATAAAAAGGTCCATGTTCTGGACCTTTTTATGTAGGAGTTTGGGAAGTTTATCTATATTTAGGATAATAAGCAAGTTATTTATATAATTATTATACTACATATTCCTATTTTGTCAAGTTTTTTTAGGCATCATAAAAATCTCTTACTATCTTTCCATTAGTCTTTAATAATGATTCAAGTGAATCTTGAATACTATTTAGTTCATCAGAATTATTAGATACAAATATGTAATCAAATTTCTCATCTATATCAATTTCAACAATATTACTAAAAATAGTATTTCCCATAACACAACCAAATTTCCGCAATGTAGGATTATTTTCTACGCCATATATCTTTGCAACAGGATAAAGATGACGAATTCGTGCCAAGGTCGTTCCGCATCCACACCCTATCTCTAATATACTTATGTCTTTATTTTCTTTTTCGCTTATCTTTTCAATGTACTTACTCTTTATTTGTGTATAAGCTGTAACCTCAAATCTCCACTTCTCCACTAATACTCTTGTGTTTTTGTAAAGATAATCCATGTACTTCTTTTTATCTTTCGCCATATTTAAGCTTCCGTAATGATAAATAAAACTGTTATAACATAATATATTTTCATAACCTGCCATTCCTAGCGCAAGACCATAATCTGTATCTTCACTATTCCCCCACTCATATCTGGTATCTAGTACTCCCACGTCATTTAGAGCATTTCTAGAAATTAGCATCGCAAATCCAACCAGCCACAATTTATTCTCGTATTGATTAAGCATTGGCGCATTGATTTTCTTTGCATTTTCGATATATCCTTCTTTTGTTTCAAATGTCTGAACTAGTTCTTGTCCATTCGGAGCAAAATTAGTTAAAGGTCCTACTGCACCAACAGATGCCCTCTCATACAACCCCATACGTAGCCAAAATAATGAGTTTGGCAGCACTATCGTATCGTTATTTAGTAGCAATATATCATTATTTATATTCGCCAACTCTATTCCTTGATTACATCCTCCTGCAAATCCAGCATTTTCGCTATTACATCTTAACACTATATCCTTCTGCTTCTTTAACCACTCCGAAACACCATCACTAGAAGCATTATCCACTACCACCAATTCATATGCTTCTCTCAAATTGTTTTTTCTAATACTTTCAATGCAACCTATCATTACTTCTTTTATATTATATGATAAAATGACTATAGAAAAATTACGAACCCTAAACCCTTTTTTCTGACTAGCATCTTTCATAGCTGTACGAATAACCTCAAAGTCTTCCTCTTCATCACAATAAAACAATGCATTCTCATAACATAAATATGCTTGGTTAATATTTTTATCAAAATAATAATTCCCAAGCATATAATATAATTCATAACTTGATGGTGATTGGTGCAAGCCTATGTAAATAGCTGCAAGTCTTTCCATATCACTTTTTTCATATTGATAAATAGATGCATTCAATATCCAAAACTTCTGTGAGTTCTCTCTATGTTCATACAAAGCATCTGCCAATATTCTCGCCTCACTCCACTTACCACTTGTCACTAATTCCTCTAATCTTTCTATTTGCAATTTTTCATTCTCTTTCACAATAATCCTCCGTATATTTTAAAGCAAACGTTCGAACATCATCCCAGCATATATAGAAGAAACATATGGGCTTGTAAAATTCTTAGCTGGATTAGGATTTGGATATGCAATCAGTTTTTTGTTTACATAATTAATCGGATCTATCGACATCTCATCTGCCTTTATAGAAAGAGCTTTCTTAAAGTTATCCAACTTTCCTAAACTTTCTTCTAAAGTTCCTTCTTTTGCTGATTGTATAAGTAATGACTCTTCTATTTCTATATGTCCATCCTCCTGTACCATAAATCCAGAAGAATCTAAATCATTTTTAAAATAACCAACTACTGATTTTATATCTCTGCTAAGCTTATTTGAATCATCTCCCACATTTCCAATATGTGACGTAGCCAAATCAACTATTGAATTATAGCTATTAATAAGTTCTGATACATTTTCTATAATAGAATCAAAGTCTTGTTTAAGACCTATAGTAGCTGTTTCATTTTCCAAACTCACATCTTTTAAAGAAACCTCAAACTGACGCTTAAGTGTAAATACATTCGATGACGCTGTATGTTCAACACCATTTACATAAAAACTTGCGTTATTCGCTTCATTTGAAGTCTTATTTAGCCCCAATATATCTACTGCATCTCCTGCGTAACTTTTATCATTATTTTCTACTTTAAAGCTATATCCTTTATAATTTGTCACTCCTGTATTAGCTGACTCTATCTCTATAGCTGTGTTTCCCGCCTCATCGGATTCTACCTTTGAATAAATCCCAATGTTTGCTCGATTCATCAATCTTGATACTTTTTCTTGAACTTCCTTATTGCTTTCTCCAGCACGCACACTAAACGAAAACTCATATGTGTATTCACCCACACCTAGGTCAAACGAATATTCGCCCGCTCTTAAATCTGCACCTTTAGGGCTTAGATAGTTACCAGTATTAATCTGAGGAGTAGCCAATTTCTTAACTGAAATCTGAAATTCATCAACTAAATCTTGATCTTCATCTTCGCCTATATAACGTACATCGACCAACGCTTCATTACTAGACTCTGCCTTTTTTTTCGTATATGCCGATACAACATTTTCCGCAGTCAAAGAAGATGCAACATTTTTAAGTGAACGTGCTGCCTCTTTTATATCAATAGCGTACTTTTGTACATTTTCTGTATCTAAAATCTTGTACAGCGGTGACTTCTTATTAACTTTTAGCATAGAGTTATAAACCCCTCTAAGCTCGCTCTTTTTGTGGGTATCGTACTTTGAAACTTCTTTACCACCATACATCGTAAGATAGTAATTATAAGCACTGTTAATCATAGAATCACCTCCTTGTGCACAGATTCTAGGCTTGGTAAAAATCCATTTTTACTCTTATATTATACACCCAAAATCGATTTATGTCAAATAAATAATCCCCAAGGAATACTCCTTAGGGATTATTTTATATATGCATCTAGACAAATCTATTTGTTGTTTAATTGTACACATAAATGATAGGATATTTATAGGATTACTAACTTCTGTCTTTGATTTTATGGTTCATCTTCAACTTCTGGTTCAGGAGCTACATACTGCTTAGGTGTAAATGAGAACTTCAATGAAACAGTTACTTTGTCAGTAGATGTCCATGAACCCTTCTCTAAAGTTGTACACATATTTCCTGAAAATGTAAATAATGCTGTTGTTGCCTCTTTATTACCAGCATCTAATACAACCATATCTTTTTTTGTAATAGCTGTCTTACCTATAATAAGCTGATTTTTTCCTGTTGGAGCTGTTGATGTAGCCTTAACTTCTGGTCCAACCATAGCTGCCTGTAAGTCTTCTTCAGTCTCTGCTACTGTTAGCATAATAAAAGCGGTTTTTGTTTTATCAGCTGTTTTAATAGGTGCTGTTGCTAATGTAAAGTCTGTTGTTGGTGTTGTAGCTGAAACAGTTGCATTTACACCTATAGGTACATTACTTGCATTTGTAATTGTACCTGGAACTGAAATTATAGATGATGGACCCACCTGATCTTTTGCCTCAACTACATCTTCCTCTATCTCTTCAGCATATGATATCTGATATGGATTTAATAACAATGATACTGATGTTGGTACAGTTACATCTATAACTGGAAGATCTATATCCGAATCTACTGTTACTTCTTGACCTGCTGCTGCTGCTGATGGATCATCAATCTTCGTACCCTCTGCAAATACTGTTAATGTTGCTCCTAATGCTAATACCATCGATAATAGCATCGCTAAATTCCTTTTTTTATTCATCATACTAAATTCCTCCTTGAATTCTTATATTATTAATGCATCCTACATTATTATGTACTTAATTGTTACCTATTTTGTTTATTTTACTTCTAATGTAAACTCTACTGCGACATTCGCATGAACTGTTTTTTGATCACTTTCCACTTGATAGTATGTAAGAGTTGCCATATGTCTACCAGTCTCTAGCTCTTTCTTACTAGTGAATTTTTCGATTCTGCCACCAATCGGTATAAGACCCGAACGATAAATCTCTTCATTTGTATCATCTAATGTTATAACAAGGTATGTCTCGTAAGTATTTTTCTTAGAATTTGCTAAGTAACAAACAAAATCTTTTCCATTTGAACTATTAGCTTGAGTCTTTAACTCTAAACTCATCTGACCTTCTTCAACTTGTTTTATCATATCTTTAATTTTATCGTTTAGATCTTTTGCATCTTCTAAAACAATATCTGACTCATATCCGATGGCTCCTGTATTTTCAGTAGTCGGTTCCTCTTCCTTTGAACTATCCTTTATAGCAAACCAGTATACCGCAAACGCAATAGCCAAAATACAAACGATACCAATAACTGCTACTAACGGCTTAGAATTCTTCGGAAACTTTCCTTCCCCTTCTTTCGCCTTACTCATGTACTTTTCACCTCCTAATTTTTTCACTACCAAAATATGTATTAGTAGCATATATTATATATCGGCAAAACATTAATTTACTTAATATAATAATCAGAATTATTATTTAAAATTTTTATTTTCATTTTGCTTTTGTATATTATATAATATTTTTTTTAAATTGTAAACTGGTTTTTGTTATTTTCTTGAAATTTTATCAAAATAGTACTTATTGTGAATTAATTACATCCTATTACACCTTATTTATGCATTCCTTTTTCCTTTGCATATAAATACATTTCTTCAAATTCTTCTTTCGAAACATCCTTATCCAAGGTATCAAGTAGCCATTTAAAGCTCTCTTTTAGGTTACTATTTATATGCTTATTATCCTTATAATTTGGAATCATGGTCAAAACTGTCTTTTTCATTTCTAAGAAGATTTCATATGAAGGGTTACTAAATCTTAGAAACAGTATTTTCAATCCTGCAAAATAGCAATTTAACATAAAATCATATTCTAATATACTCTTATACTTAGAAAGAAATCCTCTTTTTTCATATTCCTGCCATTTGAGTAAACCAACCTTAAGTATATCCAAATGATAGCTTTGATCCATCCTCATTACAGTAGATTCTCCATTAACACAATAATGATATAACTTTCTCTCCAATATATACACCTTACTAATATACAGACAAATCAGCATCCCCCAATAATGGTCTTCATAAGCTATTCCTTCCGGGAAGTGGATATTATTATCATATATAAGTTCTCGTTTGTATAGCTTATCCCAAACATTTACGCCAATCAAATCTTCCAATATAAATTTTTCCCTTTGGTCTTCTGTTATAACTTCGCATAACATATCTTCCTTTTTGGTTATCATTTGACCTAGAACATCACTCCCATCTGCCATATCTCTTGTATATTTGCAATGAACGATATCACAGCCATATTGTACTGCTTTTGAATACAATTCCTCATACATCGTAACTTCTACGAAATCGTCCGAATCAACAAAACCTATATAGTCACACGTAGCATATGTTAAGCCAATATTTCTTGCTCCACCTTGTCTTTTATTCTCTTTGCAATCTATCACCACTATGCTGTCTGAATACTTTTTCTCATAATCCAATAGGTATTGCAATGTATTATCTGTTGATGCATCATTTATTAAAATTATTTCTAATTTATCTATTCCTATTGTTTGATTCACTAAAGGTTCCATGCATCTAACTATGTATTTTTCCACATTATAACATGGAATTATTATACTTATTAATTTCGACATATCACCCCTCCTTAAACTAAGTTATTTTTTCTCCAGTCCATTTTTACTTACATATGAAGATATCTCTAAAAATTCGTCTTCCGAAATATCCTTATCCAAAATATCTATACACCACATAAGATTTTCTCTTATTCTACTATATATATACACATTGTTCTTATAATCTGGTACTATATTTAGCACACATTTCTTTATTTCCAAAAAAACCTGATACGAAGGATACGTAAATCTTAGGAACAACATTTTTAGTCCCATATAATAATATGCCCTAATAAAATCATATTCCAATGCATTTTTATATTTTTGTATCATTCCTCTTTTTTCATACTCTTGCCACTTAATAAGATTCACTTTAAGTAGATCAAAGTGATATAACATGTTCATTTTTAATATAGTTGACTCCCAGTTTGCACAATAGTGATATAAATTCTTTTCTAAAACATATATGCTCTTAGTATATAAATAAAACATCGCTCCCCAATAATGGTCTTCATAAGCCATCCCTTCTGGAAACCATATGTTATTATCATATATAAGGTTTCTCTTATATAACTTATCACAAGCACTTGAACCCATATGATCTGATACTATAAAATCTTCTCTTTCAGCGTCTGATGTAATATCATATAAAGCATCAGGCTCCCCAGTTAATATTTTATATTCCACATTATTACCTTCATTATATTCTCTCACAAATCTACACAAAACAATATCACAGTCATATTGCACAGCTTTCACATACATTTCTTCATACATAGTAGATTCCACAAAATCGTCTGAATCTACAAATGCTATATAATCTCCAGTTGCATATGTCAATCCTATATTTCTTGCTCCACCTTGCCTTTTATTTTCTTTACAATCTATCACTATTATATTTTCTGGATATTTTTTTTCATAATCCAATAAATGTTGCAACGTATTATCATTTGATGCATCATTTACCAAAATTATTTCTATTTTTTCTAATCCAATTGTCTGATTCACCAATGATTCCAAACATCTAACTATATATTTTTCTACATTATAACATGGAACTATTACACTAATTCGCTTTGACACAATGCTCCTCCTCAACCAAAATATTTACTTCTCCATCCTTTCCATCCCACTCCTCTTAACATATAAATACATCTCTTCAAATTCCTCTTTTGACACATCTCTATCAAGAGTACCAACTATCCACTTCAACTCTTTTTTTAAGTTATTATTTATATATTGATTATTATTGTAATCAGGCACTATTATCAAAGCTGTTTTTCTCATTTCTAAAAAAACTTCATATGAAGGAATGTTAAATCTTAAAAACAACATTTTCAGCCCCATAAGATAATACATTTTTATAAATTCATATTCAAGTTCTCTTCTAAACCTAACAAGAACCCCTCGCTTTGCATACTCTTGCCATCTAAGTAGATTCGATTTAAGCATATCAAGATGATATGATTCATCCATCTTAAGTGCTGTAGACTCAAGATTCACGCAATAATGATATAAATTCTTTTCCAATATATATACACGATTCGCATACAACTGATACATCTGATTCCAAAATGCATCCTCATAAGCCATTCTTTCTGGAAAAAGAATATTATTGTTATATATTATATCCCTTTTATATAGTGTGTCCCAAAGACCTATATCCGTATCCGAAACAATAAACTTTCTTCTTTCACTATCTAATGTAATATCATGTAATACATCTAATTTACCTGTTAATATATCTCCTGATTTATAACTCCCATCACACATATCCCTTATATGCCCACACTTAACAATATCACAACCATATTGAACAGCTTTACTATATAATTCTTCATACATTGTAACTTCTACAAAATCATCTGAATCTACAAATCCTATGTAATCTCCTGTCGCATATGTCAAACCTATATTTCTTGCTCCACCTTGCCTTTTATTTTCTTTACAATCTATCACAACTATACTATCTGAGTATTTTTTCTCATAATCAAGCAGATACTGCAATGTATTATCTGGCGATGCATCATTAACAAGAATTATCTCCAAATTTTCTATTCCTATCGTTTGTTTTACTAATGATTCCATACATCGAATTATGTATTTTTCCACATTATAACACGGAACTATTATACTTATTAATTTTGACATATTATCCTTTCCATCCCATTTTGCTTTGCATATAAATACATCTCTTCGAACTCCTCTTTTGAAACCTCTTTATCCAAAGTATTAAGTAACCACTTAAGACCTTCTATTAAGTCTTTTAGGTATTTATTTTCCTTATAATCTGGCACTATCATTAAAACCACTTTTTTCATTTCTAAGAAAACCTCATATGACGGTTTGGTAAATCTTAAAAAAAGCATTTTCAATCCAATAATATAATACATTCTTACAAACTCATATTCCAATTCTTCTTTAAACTTTACAAGGACTCCCCTTTTTGAATACTCCTGCCATTTTAGTAAATTTACTTTAAGCATATCAAACTGGTAAGGCTCGTCCATTTTAAGCACCGTGGAATCCCAATTCACACGATAGTGATACAAATTCTTTTCCAAAATATATATACGCTTTGCATACAATTGGAGCATATAATCCCAAAACGCATCCTCATAGGCCACTTTTTCAGGAAACCGTATATCGTTATCATATATAAGATGTCTCGCACATAATGTATCCCAATGACCAATATAAACATCAGAAACAATAAATTTTTTTCTTTCTTCATCTGATGTTATATCATACAAAGCATCTGGTTTCCCTGTTAATATATTGTGAGGCTCATCACTGCCATCACATTTATCCCTCGTATGTCTGCATCTAACTATATCGCAATCATAGTCAATTGCTTTATTATAAAGTTCTTCATACATTGTTACTTCTACAAAATCGTCCGAATCTACAAATCCTATATAGTCTCCCGTGGCATATGCTAGTCCTATATTCCTAGCTCCACCTTGTCTTCTATTTTCTTTACAATCTATCACTATTATACTTTCTGGATATTTTTCCTCATAATCCAGCAGATATTGTAGTGTATTATCTGGTGATGCATCATTTACCAGAATTACCTCTAGTTTTTCTATTCCGATTGTCTGGTTTACTAAGGATTCCATACATTTAACTATATAATTTTCCACATTATAGCAAGGAATTATTATACTTATTAGTTTTGACATATCAATCCTCCCTTTCTTTTTCCATTCCATATTCCTTTACATATAAATTCAATTCTTCAAATTCCTCTTTCGAAACCTCTTTATCCAAAATATCAAACATCCATTTAAGGCTTTCTTTTACATTGCTATCCAAATACTTATTGTTCTTATAATCTGGTATTATCATTAAAACTGTCTTTTTCATTTGCAAAAAAACCTCATATGGGGGATTATCAAAATGATAAAACAACGTTCTAAGTCCCAGATAGTAGTATGTTCTAAGAAAATCATACTCTAATGCCTCTTTATACTTTGACAATACTCCCCTTTTTTCATACTCTTGCCATCTAATAAGATCCACCTTAAACCTATCAAAATGATATGCCTTGTTCATTTTCGAAACTATTGACTCATTATTTATACAATAATGATATAAGTTTTTTTCCACAATAAAGATACGCTTTACATACAAACTAATCATTGCTGACCAAAATATATCTTCATATACTAACCCTTCAGGAAACTCAATCTTATTATCTAAGATTAGCCCTCTCCTGTATAGCTTATTCCAAACATTTACACCCATCATATCTGATACTATTAATTTTTCTCTTTGCCCATCTGATTCAATGTCATATATCATATCTTTTAACCCGTTCAATATCTTATACGATTCACTACTATCTTCATTATATTCTCTCATAAACCTGCACATTGCAATATCACAATCATATTGAATAGCTCTACTATATAATTCTTCATACATCGTAAGTTCTACAAAATCATCCGAATCAAGAAATGCTATGTAATCTCCTGTTACATATGCTAAACCTATATTCCTAGCTCCACTTAATCCTTTATTCTCTTTGTAGTCTATCACGATTATACTATCTGGATATTTTCTCTCATACTCTAATAGGTAGCTCAATGTGCTATCTGGCGACGCATCATTTACAAGTATTATCTCTAGATTTTCTATTCCTATTGTTTGATTTACTAGGGATTCCAAGCACCTAACTATGTATTTTTCTACATTGTAACAAGGAACTATTATACTTATTAGTTTTGACATATTGCTACTCCTTTTCTATTCCATATTCCTTTACATATAGATTCAATTCTTCAAATTCTTCTTTCGAAACCTCTTCATCCAAAATATCAAACATCCATTTAAAACTTTCTTTCATATTACTTTTTAAATACTTATTATTCTTATAATCTGGTGCAATCATTAACACTGTTTTTTTAATATCTATAAAAGATTCATAGAGAGGATTATCAAACCCTAAAAGAAGTATTTGCAATCCCATAAAATAATATGTCATAAGAAAATTATACTCAAGGGCTTCATTATATTTTTGAAGTACTCCTCTTTTTTCATATTCACTCCATGTCATAAGACTAACCTTAAACCTGTCAAAATGATATGGCATATTCCTTTTCATCACTGTCGACTCTCCGTTAATACAGTAATGATATAAATTCTTCTCAACAACATAAACACACTTTGCATACAAATAAAACATTGTTCCCCAAAGTATATCCTCATATGCTAATTTTTCTGGAAAATAAATATTATTATCATATATAACACTTCTACTATAAAGTTTATTCCAAGTGCTCACTCCCATAAGATTTGAAACAATAAACTCCTCACGCTGGGTATCAGATATAATATCATATAAAGCATCTTGTTTTCCAGCCAACAAATCATTTAATTTATCACTACCATCGCATTCCTCCCTCGTATGCCTGCACACTACTATATCGCAATTATAATTAATAATCTTATCATATAACTCCTCATACATCATCAATTCCACAAAATCATCCGAATCAACAAATCCTATATAATCCCCTGTTGCATATGTCAAACCTATATTCCTTGCTCCACCCTGCCTTCTATTTTCTTTGCAGTCTATCACGATTATACTATCTGGATATTTTCTCTCATACTCTAATAGGTAGCTCAATGTGCTATCTGGCGACGCATCATTTACAAGTATTATCTCTAGTTTTTCTATTCCTATTGTTTGATTAACTAGGGATTCCAAGCACCTAACTATGTATTTTTCTACATTGTAGCAAGGAACTATTATACTTATTAGTTTTGACATATTGCACCTCTTTTCTTCTTATAACACGTATTTCTCCGGTCTTCTATCTCTAAATACACCCCAACTTTGTCTCATCTGACAAATATCATCTAAATCAAATTCATGTATAACAAATCCTTCTTCACTTCTACCACACTCTTCTACTATAGCTCCAGTTTCATCAGTTATAAAGGAAGAGCCATAAAAATCAAGAGAAGAGGTTTGATCCGAATTATTCTGAGTTCCTTCAACAACTTCTATACCCACTCTGTTTGCTGCTATCACAGGCATAATATTGGAACCTGCATGTCCTTGCATACACCTTTGCCAATGTGGCTTACTGTCACATTCAAGTATAGGTTCTGAGCCAATAGCTGTAGGATAAAATAATAACTCCGCTCCTAATAGTGCCATACTTCTTGCTGATTCAGGAAACCATTGATCCCAGCATATACCCACACCTATCTTACCAAATTTTGTATGCCAAACCTTAAACCCTGTATCTCCTGGCGTGAAATAGAACTTTTCTTGATAAAAATGATCATCCGGAATATGTGTTTTTCTATATATTCCAAGCACCCTTCCATCTGCATCTATTATAGCTACTGTATTATAAAATGTACTTCCTGCCTTTTCATAAAAACTAATTGGAAGCACCACTCCTAGCTCTTTTGCTAAAATACTAAATTCTTTTATTGCCTTATTTTCCCCTGTAGTTGTTGCCAGATTATAATAATCATAATTTTTCTCCTGACAAAAATATGGCATTTCAAATAATTCTGGAAGTAAAATAATATTTGCACCAGTATTAGATGCCGCTTTTACTAGATTTTTTGCATTTTCTATATTCTGCTCCACTATTTTATTTATAGAAGCCTCGTCTTTTAAAACCTCACTAATTATATTACTTTCATAACAACATTTCATTTGAACTGCTGCCACCTTTACTTTTCTCAAACGGAACACCTTCTTTCTATTTAATCTTAGGAATCTGCTGTGTTATACAGTGAATATTTCCTCCACCTATTAATATATCCCTTGCATATATTTGAATAACTTCTCTTGTTGGGAATAGCTCTTCCAACACTTTCTTTGCTTTTTCATCATTCTTATCATTAAATCCCGGCATAATTATAGCATCATTTGCTATATAAAAATTTGCATAAGAGGCCGCCAATCTTTCATTTTCACCTCTTGTAGGTTCCATATCCATATGGTCAAGACCTTCTCTTTCATCATCAGTTATATAAACTGGTGATGGCAATGGCAGCTTATGAACCTCTATCTTTCTGCCTTTTGCATCCGTTTCATTCACAAGAATATCAAAGCAACTCTTCGACATTTCATACTGTGGATCATTTTCATCATCTGTCCAAGCCAAAGCTACATGACCCGGTGAAGTAAATGCGCATATGTTATCCACATGCTCATTAGTTTCATCGTTATATATTCCACACTTTAACCAAATTACTTTTTTTGCTCCCAGATAAGCCTTAAGCTTATCTTCTATTTCTAATTTTGTCATCTTAGGATTTCTTCCACCACTAAGCAAACAATTCTCTGTTACTAACACAGTTCCTTCACCATCTACATGTATAGAACCACCTTCAAGTATAAATTCTCTTGCACTATATACATCCGTGTCCATCATATCACAAAACTTTCTTGCCATTTTATTATCCTTATCCCACGGAAAGTAAAGTCCATCATGCAAACCACCCCACGCATTAAAACCCCAGTCTATTCCCCTTCTATTTCCTTTACCATCTATAACAAAGGTAGGCATATAATCTCTTGCCCAAGAATCATTAGATGACATCTCAATAACCCTTATATAATCTGGAAGCATTTCTCTGGCAGTATCATATCCAGCTTCACTAACACAAACTGTAACCTTTTCTGACTTCGCAATAGCCTCAGCTACCTTTACAAATGCTTTTCTTGCTGCCACCGCTCCATATTGCCATGAATCTGCTCGCTCAGGCCATATAATAATACAGCCTTCATGTTCTTCAAATTCTGCTGGCATATAAAACCCATCTTCTATTGGTATAGAATCTAAAATCTTCATGCTAGTCCTCCTAAAAGTATACTTTTAATATATTAAGAATTTTTCCCTTATCTTGCTCATTAAACTCAAATTCAATAATTCCTGCACATGCATAAAAAGATAAATTCAAGCTTTTTAATTCTTCTTTTAATGAATCATTCCCGCTTTTTAAAATCAGCTCTAACAATAATTCTGCTTTATAGTATAAGACTACCATATCTTGTAAACAATTTAAACCATCAAACGAAAACTTAGTATTATTATTCATTTCAAAGGCATAAATCTCTAGTATTTTCTGTAGATTTATAATTTCCTTATCATTAATATTTTCAAGCTTATTCTTCAAAAAGAACTGATACAACTCTTTTATATCATGCTCTTTTATCAACCTATCTATCTCATGCTTTATAAGTAATATATTGGTCTGAACTGGTTTTTGTCCTAATTTATTTATATTCTTCTTATAATCTATTTCTTTTCTATACTGCAAAAATGTTGTACATAAAGCCCTACTTTGAACATCCTCCATAAAAGATTTTTCAATCTCCATAAAACTGTCTATGTCTTTTGCATATCCGAATTCTTCTATCAGAAGACTCTGAGAATACACTTCTTCCAACCATGAATAATTTGCGTATAATCTACCTATCGCTCTGCAAATAATGTACTTTACTGGAATGTTTGGATAGCAATACTCTTGATCAAAGAATATTAAGTCACTTCCATCAAAAAAACAATTTCTAGGAAGCATGTCTATATATCCTTTTTCTAAAATACCTTCCGAGTCACCACGTGTTTCCGACGACTTAAGAATTTCTTCATACAGCTTTTTAAATGCTTTAACTATTTCATCTTTATTTTTAAGCCTTGCCTGTTCTAATATATGCTCTTCAAGTGTCTGTAGTTTTACATAATCCGAAGTCTGAACACCTTCACTATAAATGTTTTGTACTACTCTTACTCCTCTATCATTTAATTCTTTCAAATTATTATGAATATCCTCTATATGACTATATCCACTATTTTTAAGAGCTTTCTTTTTTACATTTCCATCTTTACATATAATAGTCTGAACTGCATATTCATCTTTTCTGGCATTTGTGGTTGCTACAAATATAGCATTATCATATTCTTTTTCTAATGCACATTCCACTAAATAAGAATTTGAAAAGAACTCAAACACACTATTATCTAATAAATCCTTATACAACTCCTGTTCATTTATCACCACATATTCATCTGATAAATTATAAGGAGCAAAATCCTTTATATGACTTTCTTTTGGCAAATATTCATCCGTGTAAATGTATAACGGAAATTTATAGTCTGGCATTGGATAATAAAACTTATAATATTCAAATCCACTGGAGCTTATTATATTTTCCAGTTCATTTTTATTAAAGGTCTGCGCTACCTTGCTTCCCATTTTATACTGATTAAGCCCATCAAAAGGTAAACCCGTATGATCTTCTGGCGTGCCGCACCAGTATTTTAAACCTAGTTTATTTTCTATAGCAATTAGCAGTTTTCCATTTGGCTTTAATAAACTCTTTATTTTTATAAGAAAATCTACAAATGGATTTTCAGAGTTTGTAAAATGATTTTGATATTCTAAAACTCCTATCAGAGTTATATAGTCAAACTTTTCTTCAAAAACAATATCATTTAAATTTCCAACAATAATTTCAAGATTCTCATTATCCCTACATCTATGTTGTGTAGCGGTTGCTCTTCTTTTTGATAGTTCAACCGATGTTACCTTGTCACATTTATCGCAAAGTACAGATGTTATAGCGCCCATACCGCAGCCTATTTCTAAAGCATTACTGTTTTTCTTAAAATCATACCAGTTTAGAATATTTTTTCTTAGTTCAGATAAATGATAATACACTGGCCAAGAAAAATTTTGTAATATAGCTTCAGAATAACTCTCTGGCTCTGATTTATCAATAAGCTCTAATATGACATCTTCTATTTTTCCGTCAGAATACAAGTCTTCTTTATACCATTTCAAGTTCAACTTTGGCTGCATTTGCTCCTCCATAATATTCTTTTGCCTTTTCTAAGTCGCCTAAGCATTCATATATAACTCCTATATTATGAAATGCTTTATAACTATTTACTCCTTTAACTTTATATTGTTTAACAGTAGTTGCCTTTTGAAATTCTTTAATTGCTTCTTCAAATAATTCATTATTCATATATATCAGTCCCATAAGGAATACAAAATCTGCCAAATCACAAAAGTTATTGTATACGCCCTCTAGACTCATTGCTTCGTTAGCTCTTCCTAAGTTTAAAAGTGTATATCCATATGTTATCACCATGTCATATACAAATTCAAGCTTTTCATCCACATCATATTTTAATGCCATCTCAAAATTTTCTAAAGCCTCTTCATATTCATGTATCATATAATAACTTTTTCCAAGCTGAAACAATACATATGGCTTGTCTTCTTCTAGTACACTTTCCTTTTCCACTAAAAGCAAGCTAATATTTCTGTTTGCTTTTTTTAAAATCGCTTCTTTTGTACCATTATATCCATCATGCAATACCACTATATTAGTCTTAAACGTTTTTATAGAATTATTACTATCAGAAACTATTTGCTCATGTATCCTTCCACTATAATGGCATTTCCTTCTATCATATACCCTACATATCCATTCAAGCTCAGTTTCCATTTCTCCTTTTCGCTCATATACATTCTTTTGAACTATTCGTCCCACTTTATTTCCATTACTTAAGCTCGCTTCTAGCTCCTTAATATTTATTTTTTCTTCTAAATATTCATCAGAATCAACCATTATTATATAGTCATTCTTTGCCTTTCCTGCCACAAAATTTCTAGCCTTACTAAAATCAAAGTTTTTTTCTTCATTTTTATAATCATACACATTATCTGTATATTTCAGACAAATATCTTTCGTATTATCTGTTGAACCAGTATCTGCTATAACTATTTCTATGTCGTTAGCTAAAAGAGACTTCAAGCACCTCTCTATTGTCTTTTCCGAATCTCTTACTATCATACAAACTGAGAACATACCTAACTCCTTCCCTGCACTATTTTAAACATCTTTTCTAGCTGCATCTCATAGCTAAACTCTTTTTCCACCTTACTCTTACCTGCTTTTGCTATAGACAATCTCTCTTCTTCATGACTAAGATAGTATTCCACCTTATGTATCAAGTCTTCTCTGCTTTGATACATAACTACTTCTTTACCGTCTTCAAAATACTCTGCTATTTCTGGTTGATAGTTTGTTATCAAAAAGCCTCCTGCCACTAACACATCAAGCACTCTAAGGCTCATTCCAGATTGTATCCCTCTATGAGTAATATTAAGATTTATCTTCGTATTGGCAAACATAAGTGACATTTCGTCTACATATCTTAATATTCCTTTTTCCTCTATACCTTTTATAACCTTACCATTTTGACTGGAATATAATGCTAGATTAAATCTATCTGATAGCATCTGCAATATCTCTTTTCTTTCAATATTAGAAGTCTTTTCCCATAGAAACCACAAAAGTAACTCTTTATACGTCATAACGAGTTCCTTTTCTAAATTAAAATCAATATATTTCAGCATTTCTTCTACTATTTCATCTTTCATTGCTTCTTCTATCAAATCACATCCCCATATTTTAAGTTGTGCCCTCATGATAGCATCTACATAGCCTTTACAATATGGGGGAATATACTTTATACTATCATAAAAATTGTCCTCCCTAAGTGTCCCCATAAAAGCCACCTCATTATTTATTAATCTACTATCAATATTCATTGATTTTTTTAATAATTTATTTACTCTATTAAGATTTACACCTAAAGGCATATGGAATATATTCTTTACCCCTTTATTTGCAAATTTCATCACTTCTAGTTTGTCAAAATGAAAAACAAAGTTATAAGGATTATAAATCATCTCTGAATGTAAGGTAATATGTGGACAATCAAATACCCATGATATGTATATTATCTTTCTCAAAAATGACAACTTTGAAATAACAGGAATATAATTCGTAGAAAAAATATAGTCAAACCTACTTTCATCTAGTTTAGCATTTATTAAACTAATAAACTCTGAATCCGATAGATAATCTTTCAGTTTATACTTTACCACTTCCACAGTATTTCCCATGCTCATAAGTGTCTCTACCACATCGTCCTTTGTTACTTCTTCCCATGTATAATATAGTATATTCATAATAACCCCCATTATATTTTATCAAGTATTTGCTTTAATCTAATGTCAATAGTATGCAAATTTTTTATTTTTTCAAATCCATTCTTTGCTATCTGTCTTCTTTCATCTTCATGTGCTAGATAATATTCTATCTTATTTATCAAATCTTCTTCGCTTATGTAAATTTCCAAATCTACACCAATTTCAAAATACTCCTGTATCTCCTCTTGATAATTTGTAATTAAAAAGCCACCACACGAGAGCACATCCCATATCCTTTGTGACAATCCCGACTGAATAGTTCGTGCTGTAATTTGAAGGTTTATTTTACTTTGATTAAATATCAACGGCATCTCCGTAAATGTTTTGGCTAGCCCCTTATTTTTTATCTTTGACATAATACTAGTATCACTGCCTGTATATATACTTGTACTAAATTTTTCTGATACTTTTTTCAAAAGACGTATTCTTTCTTGTTCTGAAACCTTAACTCCTAAAAAGTGTTCCGACAACAATGCTCTATTATCCTTTCTTGAGTTTTCAGGAAATATTTGATGCGCATTTGTTATATCCATAAACTGATTTACTATATCTTCATCTAACATATCATAGATCATGTTATATCCATATATTTTCAACTGACTTTCTATTATTCCATCAAAATAACCCTTCATATACGGAGGATAATCCTTTTCAAAATTATTATAAGGACATTTTTCTGTATACAAAGAGCCTATAAATGATACATCTGACTCGTACTTTTTACTCTCTTTATTATCTATTATAACTTTCTGCATTCTATCAAAATCTGCACATAAAGGCATATAAAATATGCCTTCTTTATTATCTTGTACATGTCTGTTATACTGTATCCTGTCGAATATAAATACTCTGTTGCATTTATTCTTTATGGTGTCGGAATACAACTCCCATACCGGACAATCTACCATTACACTCACATATATTATATTATAGATATTACAAACAGCTGATATCACCGGAAAATAGTTAATACTCATAACAAATAAAACCTTGTTATTATCTAAGATTTTCTTCACGTTTCCTATCACCTCATTAGGCGATAGTGTTTTTTGTGACATCTCTGTATTTTCTTCTATTACATCAATTCCCATTCTTTTCAATCCGTCAATGTACATAGGTTCACATATACTATTATATCTATAAAATAATACATTCATTATTAATTGTTACCTCTATTTCCTAATCTTTTAAAACGTTTTTCATAAAGTCTTCATAGTTACACACTTGCTTAACCTTACGAAATCCACTCTCCGCTATTGATTTTCTCTCTTCTTCATGTTCTAAATAATATTCGATTTTATTAAGCAAATCTTGTTCATTTTCAAAATATACAAAATCTACATTAGGCTCAAAGTGCCTAAATAAATCTTCTTGATAATTTGTGAGCAAAAAGCCTTTGGAAGCCATAATATCAATCGCTCTAAGTGGTATACCTGTCTTTATTGATTTAAGCGTAATATTTACATTTATTCTGCTCTTGTTAAAAACATATGGCATTTCATCGTAATAGTCTACACTACCACAACTAATGGCATTTTCTATAACATTTCCTTTTGATTTTGTATATAAGCTTAGATGAAATATTTTTGCTATTGCACTTAATAATCTTTTTCTTTCTATCTCAGTTACCTTTCTTGCAAGGAAATAGTCTGCATACACATACTTTTTTGTAGCAATAGTATCCTTTTCCTCATCATAAGGATAAGCTTTGTATATCTCTTCTAATATATCATCCGTTATCATTTCCTGAAGAAAGTTATAACCATAAATATAAGACTGTGCATTAATTACCCCATCCAAATATCCTTTTGTATATTCTGAAGTATTTTTTAGCTTTTCTGATAGTCTGTCATACAATGTGTGTGCTTCATTATAAAATGCTCCTACGAATGACACATCATTACAAAGGCTATCTGAAAACTCATTCTTTACTTGTATCATCTTTTCATATCTATCTATATATATAGGAAGCGGAGCATATTTTACAGTATCTACTCCGCCTCTTGAAAATTCTTCATACATTGAATAATCAAATAAATATATCGTATTACATTTATTAACTAACGAAAAATGATAAAGTGCAATATGTGGGTTATCATACACTACAGATATATATTTGACTTCATATTTTGCACAGTTCATAGAAACAATGGGATAATAATTAAGCGAAAACACCACATCTGGTTTATTATTTTGAACAATCATATCAGAAAAATAAATATCAAACTCCACATTCTTTCTCTCATTTAAAGACTCATGACTAAACTCTATTACATTGTGTGAAAGTTTAACCAAAATAGCCTTTACATCTAATAAGCCAAACGACTTAGTTTCTACTACCCATATATTCATAACTAATCCTTATACTTAGAAGTCACTTCATCTAATAGTTCTAAAAACGGAATAATATCATTTTTTAGTGAATTATAAATTCTCTCATCATCCTTTGCTACAATAGCATCATTAAGCTCTATTACCGACTTATTAATCCTTTCTTTATCTATTATTATCTTATCCTCATTAATAAGTTCCATCGTTCCATTTACTACCTGAATTTCCCAATTTACACCTTTTAATATATGTATAAGATATTCATCAGTATCTTCTTTCTTATTACCTTTAAACTCCTCTACTACCTCTCTTAATTCCATTAATGCTTTTTGATTATAACCATATAATACCTGCAATGCTTCTATTTGTTCTTCTCTCATATTTTAATACTCTTCCTTTCTTAACTTATTGTCTTAAATTGAATAATGTGTTACAATTATTATCGACAAAATATTTATTAATATTATACTATTAAATACACTATTTTGCAATTACAAAGACTAACAAACATTTAGGAGAATAAATTATGGAACTAGATATTAAGAAAAACATTATAATAACCGTTACATCATCACCATATAACTACCAAATATTGTGCGCAAAACATTTAGAAAATATTTTACTCCAAATGGGATATAACGCAAAAATTCTCCTAATTTCAAGTGATGATACTTTAGGTCAAGTAAAACAAAGTCTCACCCAATTAAGCCCTAACCTTGTAATTACTTTTGATATGGCGGGTTTTACTACTGAGCTTCAAGAAGATAATTTATTTATAAACAGACTCTTTTGCCCATTTATAAATTTTATTTTTAACACTCCTATTTATATGTCAAAAATGCTATCAAGAAGAATGAACTTTACTTTTAGCTTTTATACTTTATGTGATGAATATACAGATTACATACATTCTTACTATAAAAATGTTCCTTTGGTTGAAACTTGTCCTCAAAATATTTTTAATTTAAAAGTAGAAGATATCTATGCTTCTATGATATCTTCAAATACTTCTATCCAAAACATCGACTCACAAATAAATTCACTACCTGATGTATTCTCTTCTATTGTAGACAAACTATATAAAGAACGAGTTACAAATTCTATATACTTACATGATTTTTTAGAGAATTATTTTCAAAAAATCAATGTAACATTATCAAGAGATGAATTACTGAATTTTACTTCAGTAGCTCTCTTAGCCGATCAAAAAAGACTTCTGCCTAATGTTTCACCAATTATTTCTTCTATATTTAATGACAATCTTAAGGATTATTTAACATACTTATTAGCCGAAAATGAGCCTAAATAATACTTTTTCCATATCAAAACACTCTTTTGCTCTTTTATATCCACTTTCTGCTACGATTTTCCTCTCAGCTTCATTTTTTATATAATAGTTAGCTAAATCTATCGCTTCTTCCATACTATTATATATCACTATATGCTCCTTATCACGCAAGTGTTCTAATAACTCTTCTTGATAGTTTGTAAGCAAGAATCCTCCCGCACCCAATATATCAATAATTCTAAGAGACATTCCCGTCTTAATAATATCAAATGTAATATTTAGATTAATCTTGCTTTGATTAAAAATTTTATATGACTCTGTGCGATAATTTGCTGTTCCTTTATTTACAGCCAACGGCATGTATGAAGTATCATTATTTGTATAAATCTCCAAAGTATAACCATCTATTTCCGATATGTTCTTAAGAATAATTTTTCTTTTTATATTAGTTGTATATGTAGCCATTGCATATTCGATTTCTTCCTTTATAACTCTTCTCCCATTTTGAAATCCTGTCTTTAACAAATCACTTGATATTGATTCCATGATTTCTTCGTCAATACTATCACCTATTATATACTTATCTGTATTTACTTGATTCTTCACTATTTCATCTAATACATTAACATTTTGGTTACCAACACTTTGTAATGCCTTTTTTACATGGACATAATCCGATTCATACATTTTACCAATAAAAGAAAAATCGCAACTAAAGTCCTTTTTGCTATTTGTAATATCTTGCTTTATTCTTTCAAAATCTACCGCCAATGGCATATGAAATATATTTTTATATCCTTTTTTATTAAGTTTTTCACACTCTCCTCTATCAAACATATATATCTTATTACAATTATTGTTAAATGTTTCCAACCTTCTACTATGCATTGGCGAATCATATACCCATGATATATATTCTATACCATATCTCTCGCATATATCTGATACCAACGACATATAGTTTACTGACAGCAAAATATCTGGTTTAATACTTTCAAGCTTAGCTGGAAACTTTCGCATAAAATACTCGTCGTTATCCCAATCATTAAATTCATATGATATGCTTTCATATTCTATTAAGTTTCTATCTTTCCACTTTTCTAACGATATTTCAATATCACTTTGCATAAAACAATTCCACTGAAAAAATAATATTTTTTTCAAATCAAGCCCTCTTTTCGCCAACGTATTAGCTTTATATTAGCATATTTTTTTTCAATTTTCAAGTTATGTAATGACTAAATAACCTTTATATGTTATAATCCTAATATAATTTTTTGATAAAATGAGGAGAATGCAATGCGCTTTTTATATATCCATGTGATAGAATGTCATCCATATATGCCAATGACTTTGAAACAACTCGGGCATACTTATGAAATTTTCAATTATACATTTCATCCTTTAAAAGAGAACATAGAAGCCTCTACTTCGCTATATGATTTTCTTTCAAAAAAGCATGATTCATTTGATTTTGTTATTTCATTTCTTTTCATACCTGAAGTTTCGAATATCTCAAATGAGTATTCATTACCCTATATATCATGGAGCTACGACTCTCCTCTCATGTCTCTATTTCATAGCTCTATTTATAACAAAAATAATTATACCTTTTTATTTGATAAATCAGAATACAATTATTTAAAAGCTAAAAACATTCCTAATCTATATCACCAACCTTTAGCAGCAAAAACTTTAGCCATGAGCAATCTCTTTATTTCTGGCCAAGATGAAAACATTTTTTCCCATGAAATATCCTTTGTTGGTAATTTATACGAAGACAACAATTATAATAATGTCATCAACTCACTTCCAGATTCGATTTCACTTGAAATTAAATCTTACTTAGTCAAAAATTTATGCAACTGGAGTCAAACAAAAAAATGGCCTGCTGTTTCTGACGACATCTTAGAATATTACTTTAATAATTTCTCTGCTAAGGATTGGACTTATTTTAGTTGTCCTGCAAACCTATTTTTTGGTTTTTTAATTTTAAGCAGAAAACTCGCCGAAATGGATCGTTTAACTGTGCTAAATACATTAGCCGAAAATCACTCTGTTCATCTATATACTAGCAGTAAAAGTAAATATTTATCTAATATAAATGTGCATCCTCCTGCAAACTATAATACTGATGCAAATAAGGTTTTTTATCTCAGCAAAATCAACCTAAATATTACCCTTCCATCCATTTGTACCGGTGTTCCTCAACGAGTATTTGACATAATGACTTGTGGCGGCTTCGTAATGTCTAATCATCAAGAAGAAATGGAAGATTTATTTACTATAGGAGAGGATATTGAAACCTTTAAATCCTTAGAAGAATTAAAAGAAAAAACGAATTTCTATCTCGCTCACGAAAAAGAACGCGTAACTATTGCTATGAATGGTTACCAAAAGGTTCGAGATAATTATTCATACGAAATTCAGCTAAAAAAAATCATCGATATTGCATCAAAAAGCACAGGAATTAAGTAGCCTGTGCTTAATTTTATAAATATTCATGTTTGAATATTTCTCTATCCCTATAATAGTTCATTAGATTCATCATTCCATCATCATGTATAACCCATACTTCTTTTTGGTATGGTACCACTACTTTATATCCACTTCTAATAAATTCTTGACTTTGAGATAAATCATAAAAATCCCATCCTTTAAATATATCTTCTCTCCACTCTATATCATACTGAGTTGCCATCAATAACCCATCTACAAAAGTGACTTCCATGTCTTCTAAAACCTCATTATACTTAATAAGTGTAGCCCCTTTTATGTTACTAGAATATATCTTCCCTACTCTATCTGCATTCCAAACGGCTATTCCTTCAGGAATTTCTTTTGCACCCACTATTCCCATCAGTCCAATTTCCTTATTTTCAAAAACCCTTAACATTTCATATATGAACTTCTTATTTAGTATAAATACATCTTGATGTAAATATACCTTATACTTTGCATTACTCTTTCTCATAGCGCTATTATATCCTGATGTCATTGATTTCGCATCATATACTTTTGCTACATCCACATGATATCCACTAGGTACCTCTAACATATTTATATATCTTATACATTCATCTGCATAGACATCATTATTAACACATATAATAAATTTTATTTTCAATGCATCTAGTCTATTTTGCATATTCCTTCTCCCATTTATCCATATACTTTTCTACACGTTTTGTAGGTCTTTCTATCATCTTTACGTACTGCATCGATTCCTCTACTTTCCCATATTTAATGTAGATATCTGCTATTTCACAAAGTATTCGTTCATCATTTGACACTGAATTAGCATAAAAGAGTATTTTAAGCGCATCCACATCCCTTCCCATTTTTCTATAGCCTAGTGAGACCAAATAAGATGCTTTTACTTTATCAAATGCTGCCACTCTTAGCATACACTCAACTGCTACACATGAAGCTTCCTCTTCTATGATAGTGTTGTCCTTCTCATCTTCTCCAAATTCCAATCTCCATATCCAAAACTTTATTTTAGCTATATAATTTATCAAATCATCTATCGATTTATTCATACTAAATATCGTTTTTTCTATACCTCTGACTTTTTCTTCTTCGTATATCGAAACTATCACTACCATATATGCAAACTCCGATGTATCTAAATAGTTATCAAGAGTCTCTTTATCCTTTATTATGTTGATTAATTTTTCGTACGAAACATCTGAGCCTTCTATCAAACACAAATTTATATCTTTGACACACTGTTTCCAATCATTCAAATGTAACATTTTCCATATTTCCATTTTTTTTGCTTCTTCCACCAATTCCATCTCAGCTTTACTTATATTCATATAATTAACCCTTCTCTTTCATTATCAAAAAAGCCAGCATATGCTGGCTTTTCTGATAGTAGAAATTACTGTAACAGTGATAAAACACCTTGATTTGACTGATTAGCCTGTGCAAGCATTGATTGACCAGCTTGTGCAAGAATGTTATTCTTGCTGTACTCAACCATTTCTTTAGCCATATCTACGTCACGAATACGAGATTCAGCTGCTTGAGTATTTTCTGCTGTTGTATCAAGGTTGGCAATTGTGTGTTCAAGTCTGTTTTGTAATGCACCAAGTGCTGAACGTTGATCTGATACAAGGTCAATAGCTGATTGAATCTTTTCCATAGCAGAACCAGCAGCACTAAAGTCACTAACGTTAACTTGGGCAACTGAAACACCTAATGTAGATGCATCCATTTTACTGATGTAAATATCAATTGACTGTCCAGATAATGAACCAACCTGAAGATTCTTTCCTGTGAAACTTCCATCAAGTAAGTTCATAGTATTGAACTGTGTTGTTGACTGAATTCTGTCAATTTCAGATACAAGTGCATCAATTTCTTTCTGCATCTTATCTCTGTCAATTGATGTGTTAGTATCATTTGCTCCTTGTGTAGCAAGTTCGTTCATTCTTTGTAAGATAGAATGTGTCTCATTCAATGCACCTTCTGCTACCTGAATAGCTGAAATACCATCTTGTGAATTTGTAGAAGCCTTATTAAGACCCCTAATCTGATTTCTCATCTTTTCAGAAATCGCAAGACCTGCTGCATCATCACCAGCACGATTAATTCTGTAACCTGATGATAACTTTTCTGTTGACTTTGCCTGTTGACCTGTTGTGATGTTTAACTGTCTGTTAGTGTTCATCGCTGTTAGATTGTGTTGTACTACCATAATTATTCCTCCTTGAATTTTGAGAGGCATCCTTGCCCCTAATATTTGCTTTTATATAATTAACCTTTTGTTAAGGTAACTACCATTTTGTTTTACACTTTATATATCGTCATATATTTTTTTTACTTTATACCATTTTACAATTTTTTTTAACTTTTTGCAACTATTTTTTCCAATCCATAAACTGTGGATCTATTACATTTAGTTTATTCATACTCTGATAATAATCAGTTGCTGCTTTGTTTGCATTTTTAGCTACTTTTACTTCTTTTCTAAGCACCTGCGTACGGTTCGAAAAGCTTTCCTTATTTCTTTGTTCTTTAGCCTGTATATCTATAGATTTATCCATCACTACTTTTATAAGCTCTTTCAGCTTAGATATCTCTTGATTATACATATCCTTGTTCGTAGACAGTATATCCTTTACCCTTTTATATACTGTCTCGAACCCACTATCTAAAGTATTTATTTCATTTATAAGTTTTTCTTTTTCCTGTATAGTCTTATCAAACTTATCAAAATCAAACTTTTCATCACTTATAATGCCACTTTGTTTCTCACTCCATACCTCTATTTCATTTAGTAAATCCAGCTTTTTATTCAAGCTTTCTAAAAGGATATTTATATAATTATGCTCTGTTTGATTGTTTTGCACGCTTCATTACCTCTTCCCATGTCTCTTTCATAGTCCTCAAGTGTCCTAGTACTTCTTCTAATATTTCAATATCCTTTTTTATATTTGCCTCAATTAGTCTATCATATACATATCTGTATACATTTTCAAATTCTTGAGCTACTGGATATTTAAAATCCAATGTTGCTCTGAACTCGTCTATTATACGCTCTACTTTAGTTATATTGATATGTGCCTTTTCTATATCGTTTTTTTCTAATGCCATAATTGCTAGGTTGCAAAACTTAATTGCACCTTCATAAAGCATAAGCGTAAGTTGTGCTGGAGTTGCTGTCATTATTTTATTATTTGCGTACTGTTCGTATGGATTTGATGCTGTCATACTGTTCCTCCCATAATAATATTGCTATTTAACTAAATAAGTTTGTAAGCGAAGATGTGTTGGATTGCAGTGTAGACATCGCTTTTTCCATCGCTGTAAACTGTTTATAGTATTTTTCTTCATATAGCTTTATTTTGTCTTCCCATGTACTAATAGTTTTTTTATAGTTGTTATACTGACTCTGCATAGACTTATCATTATAAAGTGTATATGCACTACTTATACTTGACGAAGCCATCTTTTTTGTAAGTTCATCATATACTCCTGATGTAAGCTGTGAAAAGAACTCCACTACAGAATCCGGATTACTTGCTATAGCAGCTCTAAGCTTATCAACATTTCCTGATGTGCTTGAATCATCAGAATCTCCATCTATATGATACATACCTTTTTCATCTGTTGCTGATGAAAAATATGATAATGTTGAAATACCAAAACTTGCTAATGAATACGTATCATCTCCCACCTTATAAGCCTTTGACATATTTGTCTTCATGACATTTATAACACCACTTAGAGTATCATCCTTTGAAAGAAGAGCATCCTTTATCTTGGTTTCCCATTTTTCTATTTCTTTATCAGACATTTCTTCTTTTTCTTCATCTGTAAGCGGCTCATAACTTTTTGCAGTAGAAGCACTAAATAAAGAATCCATTTCCTTTATAAGTTCATTGTAGGATTTAAAGAAATCCTTTATCATATTATATATTCCATCTACATCTGTATCCGTAGTGATATCTATAAATTCAGTATATTCACCGGCTTCATTTGTAGCTGTAACTCCTGTAGCTGTGATTGTAAGCCCATTGATAGAGTAGTTATTTGTATTAGACTTATATTCTGCTCCATTTAATTGAATAATAGAATCCTGTCCTTCAATACGTACTGCATTGGATACCCCTAAATCAATTTTACCATTATATTGATCCATTATATTCGCCGCATCCAAAGACATCTGTGCAAATTTTGCTTTTATTGATTGATACGACTCATCGCTAGCATAATCTGATATCCAGCTAACCATGCTTTCATTTTCAGAATCACCTTCATTATACTTAAGTTCTAGTATCTCTTCTGCTGAGTTATATGTCTTATTCATAACTTCTGTGTATGCTTTTATCTTAGCCTTGTTTGCTGTTATCTCTTCACTATTTGTCTTTAGTGTTTCGCTATTTGCATCTATCTCAGCATTGGCATTAGTTACATAGTTATCTACAGCTTCTTTCTCTGCCTCACCAGTTACTTCCCACTTACCTTCATCTGTTTTAACTGCCTTGAAGCTACCTGTTGTATAGTCAATCTTATCATACTCATCCATAGCCTTTTGATATGCATCAAGCGCCTGTCTAGCTTCTGTTTTTAACTTATCCTTCTCCTCACCAGTAAGTGTATCATTTCCATCTATCTCTTCCGCCTTTTTATCATAAGCTTCTTGAGCTTTATCTATATTTTTTTGCAATGCGTCTCTAGCTGATGCTTTTTGTTCTGCTGTTTTCCCTGCATAGTTAATGTAATTTTTCAGGTTATTATTATCTGTATTAAGAGCATTATTTGCATTCGTTAATTCAGTGTTTCTATTTGTTAGACTTGTATTGGCATCACTTATAGTTTTATCCAAAAACTCATTAAGTGCTAACAGCTCTAAATCTTCTTCTCCATACCCAGCCCACTTTTCATATGATGCAACATCATTTTTTGACATGGAAAATATTCCTAAGTTTTTAAGTGCCGCCACACCATTTGCATCACCTGTAAGCGAAAAATCATGATCTGCTCCACTTGTTTTTGAACTAATGAAAAACCTTTGGTTTGTTTCGTCAAAACTTGCATTAAGACCAGCTTCTTTTAAACTTACAACAAATTGATTAACTGTCATATCGCTTGTAAGACCCATCGTCTTTGATACGCCATCCACTGTAACATTTATATTTGTATCTCCTGATATACCAATCTCAGATAATGTAGTTTTTCCTGTAATCTTACTTCCATCTGACAGTTTATTTAACTGTGCTCCTGTTAAATAACCACTTTTTGATAGCTGTTTAATAGCTAATTGTTGGGTTCCATTTACAGCACCACTAGATGCAGTTACTTTTGCCTTGCTTGTATCTGATACTGATACAGCCTTTTTGTTATATGTAGATGAAAGCCTAAGATTGCTAAGTTTACTTGTATAAAAATTATACACCTTAGTATTAAGAGATTTCCACGCATCCATCTTCCACTCAAGTTTCGTCTGCGATTTTACATATTTATCTTTTTTTGTACTATATGCAGATACCAGTTCTTTTACAATACTATCCGTGTCAAGACCTGATACCATACCTGATAATCTTATACCCATAGTAGCTCCCTTCTTCTAAAGCTTTTCATCAACCATAATTCCAGCAAGTTCCCAAGCCTTTTCTATCATATTTAATGTTTCTTCTGCTGGAAATTCCTTGATTACATCTTTAGTTTCTTTGTCAATGACTTTAATTGTGACTCTGCCTGTTCCTTCATGTATTCCGAACTGGCATGATGTATTATTCATCTTTTTATTTAGGTCAGCTACGGCTTTTTTTATGTGTTCATTTGATACTTCTCTTTGATCGCTCGTGCCATCCTTTGCACTACTACTTTCTTTTCCTGTAACAACCATCTGCACTCTTGCAACATCAGCTGATGCTGTACTCACCTCTGGTGATGTCTTTACTGCTTCTACTGGTCTTGCCTGTGATACAGACTGTGGTCTTACCTGATTTTGAGAGTTAGCTAAACTCGATACTCCTTCTATCTTTGCCATACTAATTCCTCCATTCTGCCGTTCCTTCGGCCCAAATGACAATAATTTGTTTCTAACTTATTTGTCGGAATCTCTAGACAAAAAATTAGATTAAAAGCATAAATTTAATATTGTTAATAAATATTTAATATGTTACAACTTTTTAAGTGCATCCTTTACTGAGTTTTGTGCAGCCTCTTTATTTGCCTCTTGAATTTGCACATATACTTCTTTTCTATATACTGGTACCGACTTAGGTGCTGTTATTCCAAGTTTAACTTGATCTCCCTTAACTTCTATAATCGTAATTTCAATATTATTGTTTATAATAATAGCTTCGTCCTTTTTTCTTGATAATGCTAGCATGATTAGTCCTCCTTTTTAGCCTTTAAAATCTCGTAAACCGGATGCTTCACAATATATTTATCATCATCTATAATCAACTGACAAGCTTTTAAATTGTCTGCGTTAATTATTATCGGCGCCTTAAGATTTGCTGTCATTTTTGTAATGTCGCTTGGCACAGTCATTGTAACAAGTACGAACATACTATTTTCAGTAATTCCTCCTAAAGGCTTTAATATCTCATCTTCTACCTCTGGATTATAATCATCAAATAATAAAAGCGGATCAATAACTGGCATAGCAAACTCTGGTTCATCAATGGACTGTAACCATGATATATTCGCAGAATCATTTTCCACATCATGCATAAGCATAAAATGATTCATTTCTGAAAACCCAATTATTCCTCCATCAAATGTTATCTTCTTACTTTCGTCTACTTCTACTTCCCCAAATAAATGTGTATTAATAGTCATGCTCTTTCTCCTTTTCTAAATAAAGTCAAGTAATGTTTGTTGCACTATCTTAGCTGCAGCTGCAAGAGATGCATCATAAACATCTGATGCTGTTTTAAATTGTACTGCTGCAACTGTTAAATTTGTATCCTCATTTGTGCTCTTTAACTCTTCTACACTTAAACGCTGCTGTTCAAGTCTATCTTTTACAAGATCAAGTCTACTCATTCTTGCTCCTAAACTTGACATTTCTTCTGAAACCTTGCTAAGATGATTACTGTATTTTGTAATAGCCTGCGAAAAACTTGTTTTCATATTACCTTCTGCATATGTCAGTTCTAGTTTTGCTACATCTAAAAGTGCGTTTAATTTCGTTACATCTACTGTATTTGTAGTTGTTGCCAACTTTTTATTTATTGAATCTATCTTTTCTTGAGCTCTTACTGCTGCCTGTAGAGATTCTATCATCTCATCCAAATCTCTTCCCAAATTATGTGTTAGTATATCTTTTGCTTGAGTGTTTATTGTTATAGTTTGATTAAAACCGATTGTATAATCAATAGGTTGATCTTTAGATGTATAAACTTTTGCATCATATATTGGAACTCCACTTGAATCAGTCCCTGTTTGAGTCGTTTTCTCACAGTCAAAATAGTGCTCTGGTTTTAAATCCCCATTGTCAAATCCGGTTTTTGTATACGTAACTGAAAATTCAGAACCATTCATAGTATTATATATATTTTGACCAAATATAAGTTCACCAGTCTCTGCTACAAATACAATTTCATTATCATTTACATTATACACCGAATCGCCCAAAGTATCAAAGCTTTTTACTGTAACTGCTGCACCATTTATATTAGTATTACTTGACGAAATATTTATTGCAGTAGATAAATCAATATCTTTATAGGCCATCTTAACAATATTTAACGAATTATTCGTTATATCAGTTCCTACATATATATTAGACACTGTATTTGGTGCTGTAAGGTTGTTTATGTCGCTTTGTTTTACACCCACTACTCTATTCACAGTATTTACATCATCAAAAACAAACTGCTGCGTTATCTTATACGATATAGCAGGTTCATCTTTTGTAAATGTCAAAGATTCATTTGTCTTATACCCTGTAAAAACAGTCCTACCTGCATTATCTGCATTTCCATCTTGATATATTGCATTTCTATATTCCTTAAGAGTTGTAATAACTGCGTTTCTCTCTTCGACAGTATTATAAGTACTTACACCTTGGTTTACATAATACTTAATATCACTAATTATATTACTGATACTACTCATAGCATCCTTTGTAGATGACATCCAAGATTCTGCATCAGGTATATTCTTGTCTACATACTGGTTAATCTCATTAAGAGTAGAACGCAGTCGCAATGCTCTCATTGCAATAATTGGGTCTTCTGAAGGTCTTTGTATTTTTTTAGTTGTATATATTTGAGCATTGATTTTATCTGCAAGTTCTTTGTTTTTATTTATATTATACAAAGAATTGTTTATCATAATACCATTTGTAATACGCATCTACTACACTTCCTTTCATATGCTAATTATATTATACACCAGTTTCATTAATCAATTTACTATATATTTCAGCCATTATAGAAATAACTTTTGCCGATAAATTGTATGCTTCTCTATACTTAACGAGATTCATAGCTTCTTCATCGGTATCCACTCCCATTACCGATAATCTCTGGTTTTGAATTGTAGTCTGCATATTTTCATATGCAGTAGTAAGATTCTTTGCCTTTCTTGTATCTACAGCTATTTCTGTTACAAGTGCACCTAAGAATTCACTTGCTGTACCACCTTCATACACTCTTGCATTTTTAGTGTTAATAAGTTCTGTTACTAAATCGTACTGGCCTACGCCATCTGTAATATCATAACTAGTAGCCATAAGTCTTGGACTTTTCATCACCATAGGATTCACTGTATATTTGCCTTCATCACTCATCACAAATAACGGAATATCTGCTGTAGAATCACCTTCAAGATTTGTTCCCTTGCTATGTATATCATTAAATGTCTGTACAAAAGAATCCAAGAAATTATTTAATTCGTTTACATAATATGGTATTCCCTTGTACTTTATTGCATAAGATACATCATTATCTTCTTTTACACTATTATTTCCATCTCTGACTTCTAGTAAAGATTTTAATATTCCACTCAAACCCTCTTTAATCGGATTAAAAGAATGTCCATATGACCATTCGATATCATAAAGACCTACTTCATCATCTTCGTCAGCTGCTTCTTTTCTAGTAACCACTTTAAGTGTACAATAATCATAATCATCTACAAGTATATTGTCTCCTACCCTTATTGTAAATTCTGATTTTCCATTAGGATATACCTTTTCACTAGTATCAATTGCAACTATTTCAGATAATGAATCTAGTAAAAGTTCTCTTCTATCTCTAAGCTCATTTGCTTTTGCTCCTGTAAGTTCCACTACATTTATCTGCTTATTAAGTGCTGCAATCTCTGCTGCTATTGAATTTACTCTATCAACATTACTGCTTACTTCTGCATTTAAGTCTTGCTGTACCAATCCTAAGTCTGTTTTTATTTTCTGTATAAATTCTAGAAGACTTTGTGCATTATTTAAAAATGCATTCCTTGTTGTTATGTCATCTGGCATCTTTTGCAAGTCTTCTAAAGAATCAAATAAATTACCATACTGCTCTGTAAAACCATCCACCTTTGATTCATTAAAATAATCTTCTATTTGAAGCATATAGTAATATTTCGATGAGCTTTCACCTAACTTAGTTTGGTTATTTTGATACTTTACATCATAGTAAGCATCTCTTACCCTGCTTATATCTGTCGTCTCAACACCAGAACCAATCATGCCATACTTTTGATGTACTCGAAGCGCCCTAGTAGCTTGCTGAGTCGCTTTTTGCCTTGCATAACCTTCTGTTTCTCTATTTGCTACATTATTTGCAGTTACATTTAAGTTGACATTTGCAGCATATACGCCTAATGTTCCAATATTTAGTCCAAAAAATGTATTTGGCATATTTCCCTCCATTCTGAAGCTTTTTAAGATTGCTCCTAGTGTACTCCAACTCTATTTATAAGTGTATCTATCATTTCTGCTACTGCATTTATGTACCTAGAATTAGCTCCATATGCATTTTGAAATTTAAGTAGATTTGATAATTCTTCTTCAGATGATACCCCCGTTATTGATTGTCTTGATGAATTAATAAAGTTAGCTGTCACCCGCTGTGTTTCGGCTATGCTTTTAAAAAGATAACCTTTGTTTGATATAATACCGATTAATCCTGTATAATAATCATCAAAATCCTTTGGTGTTAAGTTGTTAGGATCCAAATTTGTTGTTGGAGTATCCCATTTCTTAATTATGCTTTCTGCCAATTTTAAATAATTTGCACCTTCACTATCCGAAAATGGTAATAAAGAATAATCATCTTTTACAAGTGGATTAACTTCTACATTACTAGCTGTATACGAACCTTCAAAACCCAAATCATTGTACGGATTGTATACATAGAATACTGTTCCATCAGAAGCTGTAAGCTCTGTATATCTGCTACTAGTATCCTTTCTTACAAAAAGTTCTATCCCTTGTGCTCCATCCGTTGTATATGAAGCGTTTTCTTTATCTAACACCTGTACTGCAATATCCGAAGCTAGTGTAAATGTCACATCTGAAGTAATTTTTCCTTTATCATCCAGCGTGTACAAACCACTCATCGCCGCTTTCACACTATCGTCTAATGAGCCAAACGCTACCCCTGCTGGTATCGTAAGAGTAGTCCCTGCTGGTATCGTAGTCGCTGTATTTGGAGATAATGCATCATTTATCATTGTCACAATTCCATTTATAAGCTGATCATATACTGCTTGTGTGGTCATAACTATAGAGTTTCCAATCGTCTTGTTGTACTCTATAGCACTTGCCTCATAAGCCGCATAGTCTATTTCCCAATAATCTTTTATCGCTGCCTTATATGAGGCTTCATCATAAGTTCCATCCGGAAGCGTAAAATCTTCTTTTTGAGGTTTAATTGGTTCATGTGGAATCTCATCATATGTTGCAATATGATCTCCTCTTGCTGCCAATAATCCCTTTAATAATCCTATATCATTATTCTTGCTTGTAGATATCTCTGTGTTTAGAATAAATACTTTGCTATTTTCAAGCTGTGGCCACACTGGAGTTAAATATCCTGAACCATCTTCTATATTTAACTGTGCTACACTCATATGAAAGCAGCCACCTTTAGTAACAAATTCTTCACCCTCTGCTCTTACTGTTACTTGACCATATTGATCTTCTTCATAAGAAATATATATAAGTTTAGAAAGTTCATCTAATGCATTATCTCTCAAATCTCTAAAATCATTTGCAGCCTCTACTCCAGGTGCTTCTATCGAATTTATCTTTAAATTTAAATCTACTATAATATCACCAAGCTGATTAATCCTATCCACTGTGTCACTAACCTTTTGATCTAGTCTTGCTTGATATGACTGTAATTGTTCTGTTACAAGCGTTACTTTTGTTATAAACTCATCCGCACACATTACCAAACCTGCTCTAGCCACTGTGCTATCAGGAGTTTTAGACATCTCGTTTAACGCTTCTTTTAATTCTTTTAGAGCATCTTGAAAAGCTATTCCTTCAAGCTCTCCCATAATAGTTTCTATTTCTTCTACAGCCTCATAATTTGCACTGTAGTAATTTTCTCGTCCAACTTCTTGTCTATATGACTTATCTAATAAAAGGTCTCTAATGTGTCGTGTGCTATTTGCAATGACACCGAGACCTATCTGTTTTGTATTTACAGCAGAAACCCCAACCTTCATATATGTCGTATCTGCAAAGGAAATCTGTTGTCTTACATATCCTTCTGTATATACATTTGCTAAATTATGTGCAGTTGTATTTATACCTACTTGACTTGATTGTAAGCCACTTACCCCTGTGTATAAACTTGACATTAATGGCATTATGTTCACCCTCTCTACTGTTTTGCATCAAACACTCCATGTTCTAAAGTAGGAGCTGCATTTGTTGCTGTTTTTGTATAATTTGCTACTTCTGGTGCCTGATGCATACCCATATATATATTTAAATCAAATTCTATCATATCTAATGATTGTTCTATAAGATTTTTATTCATTTCATTAAAAAACTGTATATCTTTTAATGTTCTTCCCAATTCATCATGAATTTTTACCAGTACACTTTGTTCTTTTTCTTGTCCGTCTAATAAAGCGATTATCGTTTTAACCGTTAAATCTTCTGGTTTCTTACTCAAAACCAAGGCAATGTCATCCATTACCTCCAGCCTCTTCTTTTCGAGGTTGACTAATTTTTCTAGGTGCTTTTGCTCTCTAGCTGTAAACTCTTGTAATTTTTCAAGTTCTTTGTCTATTATAATTCTTGACTTATCTCTAGAAAGCAACACCAATTCTTTATAGATTTCATTTTCCTGTGAAAAAACTGTTATAAGTTCTTCTATTAAACTAGCCATTCTACCTCTCCTAACTATTTAACTCTTCATACTTAGCCAAGAGCTTATCTGCAAAACTTTCTGCTGAAACTTCATATGTTCCATTGTTAATCTTTGTCTTAAGTTCTTCCACTTTGTCTGTTCTTACGTCCGGACTATTCTTTACAGCTTGTTTAGCTATCTGTAACTCTTTTCCAAGACTTGATATTTCTACCTTATCTGTTTTCGATACCGAACTAACATTAGATGTTTTCATCTTTCCGTTCGGTCCATATACCTGGCTTATTTGGCTTATTTGATTAAAAGCATCTATACGCATATCATTCGCCTCCTTTTATAATTAATAGAAACCATTCTTGTTTCTAAAACTATTATCGGATGTTTTCACCAGAACTTTAGCATTAAAATCAAAAAAAGTTCGCCTTGCGGCGAACTATTTGTCTAAGAATCTCATTCTATCTCTATCTTTCTCAGTCTTTTTAACTTCTATTTTCTTTTCCTTGTATACGCCTTCCAATTCATTGCTGATACCACTTTTACATTTATCGCAAAATCTTCCTGTTCTAATTGGAGATCCACACCCTTCACAATCTATCATAACCAAAGAATCTTCTGAAAACAAAAGTCTTTCTTCTCTAATCCACTGATTAATCTGTGGAATACTAACTTCCATCTCTTTTGAAATCTCTGGAATAGTTGCACGTGGATTATCATATATATATTTCTTTACACTATCAAACTTATCCTCTAATAATTGCTTACAAGAAGGACATATTCTTTGACCTCCTAAATAATTAAAAAGCTTTCCACAATCTCTACAATTCTTTACTTCCATATAATACCTCCATCCTGTCAATCCTTTGACATATTATTTATTCAAAGCCTACGCTTAGTGTTAAAAAGTATATTTTTTCTACTCCCGCACCTCTTAAGACTCTACAACACTCATCTATAGTGCTCCCTGTTGTATATATATCATCAACGATTATTACACACTTATATTTTACTATATTTTCATTAATTTTAAAAGCCTTTTCTATATTTTTCTTACGCAAAATATTTGATAATTCTTTTTGTGGTACCGTATGTTTAATTCTTATTAACAAATTATTGTCTACTGGTAATTTTAAGTATTTTGACATCTCATTTGCAAGTAATTCTGCCTGATTATATCCTCTAGCTTTTTTTCTTTTTTTATGCACTGGCACTGGTATTATAGCATCTGCATTCCACTTTTTTATTTCCATCTCAAAATGCTTCGCTAATTGTCTACCAAAAAATTCACTATATATTCTATAGTTTTTATATTTAAACCTATAGATAGCTCTTTTTATATTTTCGTCATAATTATACAATGCCAAGCCATAGTCATAATAGTGCTTATTACGAACACAATCACCACAATATTCTTTTTCCATTTCCATCAGTGGTTTTCCGCATTTTTTACATCTTGGTTCTTTGGTAAAAATTATCTTTCCTTGACATTCTCTACAAATATCCACTGTTTTATTCTTTTCTGTCACTTGATTTTCCAACGCATTATCGCATATTATGCAAGTTCTTGGATATACAATGGATAACCAATCTCTATTGCCTAATTTGCTCCTTCCATGCCGCAGCAAGCCCAGAATACCTTTTTTGTTCATTTTCATTATTTATCATTTCCTTTATTGCTCCATCAATACCTACAAGGCAAACACATTTTTTCGCTCTTGTCACCGCTGTGTACAAAAGATTTCTATTCATAAGAGGCTTAGGGCCAGATAGCAATGGGATTACCACTGCTGGATATTCGCTTCCTTGCGACTTATGTATAGTTACTGCATATGCTAATTCCAATTCATCTAATTGTTTAAAACTATATGTTACATACTTTTTATCATCAAATTCCACTTCTAAAACTTCTGTATATGTATTAATAGTTCTTATAATTCCCATGTCTCCATTAAAAACACCTGTCCCTTTATCCGCTACAATACCATGCAAACCACGTAATTCCCATTCTATCTGATAGTTATTCTTAATCTGCATAACTTTGTCGCCTTCTCTAAAAACACCCTCAGCACATTCTTTTTCTCTTTTAGCATCGTTCTTTGGATTTAGAAACTCTTGCAGTATGGTATTAAGTTTTTCTACGCCAAGCATTCCTTTTCGCATAGGCGTAAGTACCTGTACATCCAAAACATTCGCATCTACATACTTTGGTAATTTTTCCTTAACCAATGTAATCATCGCATTTATTACTTGATTTGCTTCATTTCTTTTTACAAACAAAAAATCTTTGCTATTATTATCAAGGCTAAACATTTCACCTTCATTAATTTTATGTGCATTAACTATAATATCGCTCATAGTTGCTTGTCTAAATATCTTTGTAAGCATTACTACGTTAAATTCTTCTGATTTAATAATATCCCTTAATACATTACCAGGTCCAACTGATGGCAACTGATTAATATCACCAACAAGAACAAGTCTTGTCCCGACTGCTACTGCCTTAAGCAATGCATTCATAAGAAACATATCCACCATAGACATTTCATCTATAATAATAACATCAGCTTCTAAAGGATTTTGTTCATTTCGTTCAAAACGCGTTATAACAGTATTATCATCTGGCACTCCAGTCAGTTCTAGCATCCTATGTATAGTCTGCGCTTCACAGCCTGTAGCTTCTGTCATTCTTTTTGCGGCTCTTCCTGTAGGCGCTGCCAACAAAACCTCCATCCCTTCACTAAAGAAAAACTTTATAATCATATTTATTGTTGTCGTTTTTCCTGTTCCCGGCCCACCTGTAACCACTAAAATGCCGCTATTTATCGCCTCTGTTACTGCTTTTTTTTGAAGTTCATCTAATTGTATTCCTGACTCGTTTTGCAAAGCTTCTATTTTCTTTTCCACAACCTCATTTGGTATATTAGAGTTCTTGTTCAACTCCTCCATCTTTCTTGCTATTGATAGCTCTGTATAATAATAGTCAGACGCATACACACATTTAATTCCATCCATCTCTTTTACAATTATACGCTTATCTATCATCATATCCATTATATATTTTTCAAAATCAGCATCCATTATTTCAAGCATGCCTTTTGTCTGTTCAATTAATTCATTCATAGGAAGATAAGCATGTCCATTCATACCCGATTGAACAAGCATATATAATATTCCGCTTTTTATTCTAAAATCAGAATCACTACTGATTCCTGCTTTTATCGCTATCTCATCTGCTATCTTAAATCCAACTCCTTGGATATCATCTGCTAATTTATACGGATTAAGTTTAATAATATTATACATTGAAAGGCCATATTGCTGATATATTTTAATTGCAAGCTGAGTAGATATGCCATACTTTTGCAAAAAAATCATAGCTTGACGCATATCTTTTTTCTCTTCTAATTGGCTTGCTATTTCAGTAGCCATTCTTTTGCTTATACCTTTTACTTCTGATAATCGTTCAGGTTCTTCTTCTATTACTCTAAATGTATCCTCTTTGAACTTTCTTACTATTCTATCTGCAAGAGCTGCTCCTACGCCTTTTATTGCTCCCGACCCCAAATATCTTGCTATTGCTATTTCATCTTCTGGTACTTTTATTTCATATTTTTCTACTATAAATTGTTCACCATAAGAAGGGTGAGCACCTAGATGTCCTGACATCTCTACGTACTCACCTTCACTTATATACTGAAAACTGCCTACACAAGTTACTTCTTCTTTGTCATATACAATAACCATAACTGTGTAACCATTATCTTCATTTCTATATACAATTTTCTCTACATATCCTTCTATAACTTCCATTTAATCCTCTACATTATAGTTTCTTTTCATCTGCTCATAAAGCATTTGCGCTAGTCCTAGACCGCCTTGCTGTGTTGATGCCGATGCATACTCCTGCGTCAGCATATCACCAAACATATTCATATAAGAAGATCCACCTGATGACTCTGAACTACTTTCTGGAACCATCTTCTGCATAGCCTTAAAAACCTGCTCTGTAAAATATGATTCAAACTCCTTGCAAACGCCCATAAGTTCATCTGCTGTAGCATTTAAATAGTTAGTGTTGTTTAAAGTGCCCTCTAACTTATCTGCTGATGTGCTTTTATCCGAACCGCTTGTATTTGATGCATATAAATCCGAATAATATGTACCTAAACCATTTATTGAACTTGCCATTTATACTCGCCTCCTAGCGCTTAAGCTGATTCGCTTGTCCTAACATCTCGTCTGCTGCTTGAATAGCCTTTGAATTCATCTCATAAGCTCTTTGTGCAACTATAAGATTTACCATCTCATCTACTACCTGAACATTCGATGCCTCAAGATAACCTTGTTTAACAATACTCTTTGCAAGTGTATCATCATCCGCTTCAAATACAGGCTCACCTGATGCTGCTGTTTCTCTATATGTACTGTCTGATGCCTTCTCAAGTCCTGCTGGATTCGCAAATTGCACCAATCCTATTTGATATCCTATAGGCTGTGGATTTCCCAACTCATCCGGATAGCAAACATTGCCGTCTGCATCAATCTCTACTTTGCTTGTGTTATATTCTGGTCCAAGTTCTATAGGCACTCCATTTATATCTAAAACCGGAAGAGCTTCTGAATTACATAACATAACTCCACCATTATTTCCTATAGACCAGTTAAAAGAACCATTTCGTGTATACATTGTTTCTCCATTTTCATTTTGTACCGCAAAGAAACCTTTTCCATCTATTGCAAAATCTGTTGTAAGACCTGTGTCCGTCATAGAACCCTGTCTAAAATTTGCTGTAATAGCTGAATTTCTTGTACCCAATCCAACTTGTGCTCCTACAGGTTTTGTTTCCCCATTGGCACTTGTAGTTTTTGATTGTGTCATTTGATATAAAAGTGTTTTAAATTGTGCACTTTCTGTCTTGTAACCTACTGTATTTACATTCGAAAGGTTATTTGCTATTACGTCAACATTCGTCTGCTGTGCTACCATACCCGATGCTGCCGTCCATAATGCTCTCATCATAATACCAATTCCTCCTTAGATTATACTTTACCTACTTCGTTTACTGCTTTTTGAATCATATCGTCTGCAGTTTGCACTGCTTTTTGGTTACTCTCATATGCTCTTGTTATGGTAATCATCTCAACCATTTCTTTTACTACATTTATATTTGATACTTCCAAATAACCTTGACGCAACAATGCTGTGCTTTCAATCTCTGTAGCTCCATCAATAGCATCATACATATTCTCTCCATACTTTTTCAAGTAATTATAATCTTCAAAATCAGTAACCTTAATCGTGTCTATATACTGTCCATCAGCATATATTTCACCCGTAGTAGTTATTCCTATCTGTGTGGCATCTGTTGGTATATTTATCGGACCACCTTCACCAAGTACATAATCTCCATCTTTCGTACGTAATGCACCTGTATTATCTGTTACGAATTCACCATCCCTGGTATATTTTATCGATTCCTCACCTTTTTTATTTGTGAATGATATAGAGAAAAATCCATTTCCCTCTATTGCTAAATCGTATGTGCCCTCTGTGCTTTTAAATGATCCTTGAGAATAATCTGTGTAATTCTCTCCTATCTTTACGCCCAAGCTCATAGTTCCGATTCTGCGAATAATACTCGCTTCAGACAAATCGTTAACCTTTACTGTATACATTTCTTCAAATGATTTAGCTGTCAATCCCTCTCGCTTATATGCAGTAGTAGATGCATTAGCTAAATTATTTGTAATTGTATCTAGTCTTTTTTGTTGATTAACCATTCCTGTATAAGCTGTATACAATCCTCTAACCATTCTGGCTCCTTTCAGGAATCCCAATTTATATACCATACAGTCAATGTATTTTTTAACCACCAGCAAAAAAACTTGTTTTTTGCTTTTTCAAAGCTATTGCTTTGAAAATATTAACGGTCTGAGTTCTTATCACTTAAAAACTCAATATACATACCTGTTCCAATAGCTACCGCTGTCATTGGGTCTTCCGCTGTCATCGTGTTAATTCCAGTTTTATCTTCAATTAACTCCTCTAGACCTTGTAAAAGACATCCGCCTCCAGTAAGAACAATTCCTCTGTCTGCAATATCCGCTGCAAGTTCTGGTGGTGTTTTTTCTAACACACTGTGTACCGCTTCAACTATCTGTGATGTTGTTTCTCTAAGAGCTTCTTCTGTTTCTTCAGATGTAACTGTAATAGTTTTCGGAAGACCTGTTACAAGGTTACGTCCTCTAACTTCCATCGTTGCAACTTCTGCTCTTGGAAAAGCCATTCCTATTTTAATCTTAATTTCCTCTGCCGTTCTTTCACCAATAAGAAGGTTATGTTTTTTTCTCATAAATCTAACGATTGCCTCATCAAAATCATCTCCTGCAATCTTTATTGATGTACTTACTACTGTACCTCCAAGTGAAATCACTGCTATATCTGTTGTTCCGCCTCCGATGTCAACTATCATGTTTCCACATGGCTTTGAAATATCAATTCCAGCTCCAATAGCAGCAGCTATTGGTTCTTCTATAATCGCTACTTCTCTTGCTCCTGCTTGTAAAGTAGCATCTTCTACAGCTTTCTTTTCAACTTCTGTTGCACCACTAGGAATACATACACTTATTCTAGGTTTATTAAAAGTTCTTCTACCTATCGCTTTTTGGATAAAATGCTTAAGCATCTTTTCTGTAACTGTATAGTCCGAAATAACTCCCTGTCTAAGTGGTCTTACTGCCACTATATTTCCAGGTGTTCTTCCTATCATGAGTCTTGCTTCCTCACCTATTGCTTTGATTTTATTTGTATCTCTATCAAATGCTACTACTGAAGGCTCCTTTAACACTACTCCTTTTCCTTTTATATAAACAAGAATACTAGCTGTACCCAAATCAATGCCGATATCTGTTGCTAACATTACTAATCTCCTTTCAAAATTACATTTGTCTATTGTTATATAATTTTATCATGACTTTATAGTCTGTTTGCTGTCATAATAATATATCCACCAATCTACATTATATACAATAACTGTAAAATATGAAAGAACTTTTTTTCGGAAATAATGATTTTTTTAGTACTTTGTTGCTCTTAAATATTATCGGCAACTTTTTATAAATATTTAGTAGCAAAATGGTCATATTTAAATATCACCTGTCATATCCTATAAAAACAAGCAATTAGGGGAAAATGGTGAAAGGATATATTGAAGAACGAGCAACTGCAATCGCCAATTACATAATAGAACACAATGCTACTGTACGCCAAACTGCAAAAGAATTTGGTGTATCTAAAAGCACAGTTCATAAAGATGTGACTCAAAGGCTACAAGAAATTAACGCTTCGCTTGCTAATAGTGCAAGAAAAGTTCTTGACCTTAACAAAGCTGAGCGACACATTCGTGGCGGCCTTGCTACAAAAGAAAAGTATATACAAAAAAAATGCGAAAAAAAATTCTAAGGTTCAAAATAGTTCTCCTTAGAAATGGGGATACCCGGTGGCGAACCACCGGGTAGAGTTATGAAAATGTTAAGTTGTATACTACCCTTTCGAGTAGTATGGTTGTATTATATGGTACCATCGTGACAACTTTGTGTTTTTATTTATAAACAAATTATAAACAAATGGTTTTTGTAAAAAAAAATCGCAAAAAAATTTTATCAAATACTTTTTACAAAATGGGATACCCGGTGGCGAACCACCGGGTAGAGTTATGAAAATGTTAAGTTGTATACTACCCTTTCGAGTAGTATGGTTGTATTATATAGTGTCAATGTGATGGTTTTGTGTTTTAATTATATATATTTTATAAACAATTCTATCAATTATTCGTTTGATGTTGGTGTCTCTGATGATGTCTCATCTGGCACAACAACTACACTTTCAAGAATCATTTCTTGAACCTTACTATTCTTAAACATATCAACTAATTCATCTTTTGTTGCTTCTGGGTATGCTTCTGCATATGCTGATGAAAATTCTTCTGTCTTTGAATATCCATATGCTCTAGCAAAATCGTTGAATTTCTCTTCGAATTCTTCATCACTGATTGTTATTCCTTCTACTTCTACTACTTTTTCTAAAAACATTTCTGACTTAAGTGCTATTTTTGCTTGTTCTTCCATTTTCTTGTTATATTCATCTTCAGTCATATCCACAGCTGAAAGATATGAAGTTAAATCATATCCATACACGCTAAGCTGATATTCATTTTGCGACTTAAGATAGTCAATTGTCTCACTTAAATCTTTACTATCATACGTTACTACTGTTTGTGCTTCAATTATTTCATCCCAAATAACTGTATACACTTGATTCATATACATTTCATGTTCAATATATTTTTTAAAATCATCTACTGTTTTATATCCTTTATAGCCATAGTATTCCACAACAAACTCATCAGTTAATTCAGGAGTTACTGTTATTGACACATATTTAATTTGAACAGCATAATGAACACTCTTTCCTGCATATGTTGTATCTGTATAATCATCTTGAATAACTAAATCAAATTCTACAGTTTCACCTATAGTTTTACCTATAAGTTTATCAACAAAACCTTCAATTACAAATCCTGTTTCTGATAATGTAACTGCTGTCTCTGTCGTCTTTGATAACGCACTAACTACTTCTCCATCTATTTTAGCTTCGTAAATCAAATAAGCTTTATCATTCTCTGCTAATGTTCCTTCTTCTTTCTTCTCAGTAGTCGCATAAGAAGTCAAAATAGAATCAATACTCTTTTTTAAAGATTCTTCTGTAATCTTTACATCTGATTCTGTTACTTCATACCCTTTATACTCTCCGAGTTTGATTTCTCCTTTAGTTGCTGTTGTCTCTTCATCCTTACCACATCCAATCAACGAAGCCACTGCACATACACCCAAAGCTATTGCTAAAAATTTCTTTTTCATTATTATACCTGTGCATATTACATTTTTGTAATATTGCCCGATTTAAAAACTCTAAAAGTTACGTTTTAGAGGGTTGAAAGAATAAATGGGCGGCACTTTTCCTTAATTATAATATTTTCTTTCAACATTTATTATTTATTACCATAAAAAATATAGTACATTGTAATTATTTCAATGTACTATATTTTTATAACATATTCCGAAACAAAATAAAAGCTAAATCTTCTAATTTGTGCGAATTTCACATATTTTTCACATTCTTATCACCATTCAACTACTTCTCAGATTTTAACACATTTGCCAAAAACGCAAGTGCAAGTCCTTGTCCCCAGCCTTGTATCCAAGTCTTAGGAATATCCGCATAGCCTTGTCTATCTTTCATTACTGCTGTACCACCAGATACATTCAGCACTCTTCCATCTTCTGTTATATTTTCTAAAATACCATCCAAAGCCTTTTGAACATACTCTGTATGAAGTGGATTATCATTTATTATCATAGCTGCTGCAATTCCACAAGATGCCGACACTTCTTCATATGTATCTAAATCATCAGCTATCGTATGCCATAAACCATTTTCGCTTTGCAACACCTTAATTCCTGCAAGTTGATCTCTAAGTGAACAATCTATCTCCATAAACATTGGATAAAGATAATTTATATATTGCTTCGCCATAGCCATAGTATACGAAGTCCAGCCATTAGCTCTACCCCAATAAAATCCTGACATATGATCTTTCGTTATATTATTATATCCATGATAAAAAAGCCCCGTCGAATCATCCTGCAAATACTTAATATGCCAATAATACTGATTCAATGCATCTTCAACCAGCTTCTCATCACCAAGCTTCTTTCCCATTCTAAGCATAAAATACCCTGCCATAAACAACGTATCACACCATGCCTGCTCTGGAAAATCATTATCTGGCGAAACTGTATGCTGCAACACCCCATCACCAAATCTAAGCGCTCTATTTTGCAAATAATCAATCTTACTCTTCGCAATATCCATATACTTCTCATCCCCAGTAGCCTCATACAAACTTATCATCGTATGCCCCATAGCACAAGTATTCACCGTCCACTCTGGCAATCCAAGCTCAATGTACTTATCCACCCACTTAACCAAAGTATCAAGATACTCCTTCTTCCCCGTAATCTCATAAGCCTTACAAACCCCATAATAAGCCACCCCACAAGGCCACTCCCAAGGCATATCCATCCCCAGCGTCTTCCCCACAATCACATCAATCTTTTTAAGTACGTCCTCTTTATCATACCTAAGCTTCAAACCATCACCCTCCTAAAATATTTTTATAATATACAAAATGTAGAAAGAATGCTCGCAGAGCATTCCTTATATACAAACCTTCCGTCAGTTCAGGAAGAATGCTCCCAAGCATTCTTCAGTGTAAAGCTTTAGAAACTCTTAGACAGCGTCCTTTGCTGTCTTAGAGTTTCTCTTTATTATATAAAACATAGTAATTCTTTGGCAGTGTTTTTTACTGCCTTAGAATTTCTTTTTATATTATTCGCGTCCCACAACATGCACCTTTATCATATTAGTAGTCCCCGCAATTCCAAGTGGTACACCTGCTGTAAACACTATCACATCATCTGTTTCCACATAACCATCTTCCTCAAGTCTTTTTACCGCATGTTCAATCAACTCAAATGTATCTTTCTTTTCATCTATAAGCACCGGTGTAACACCCCAAGACATATTAAGCTGTCTTGCTACATGCTCATGTGGTGTACATCCAAATACTTGACATGCTGGACGGTATCTTGATAACATCCTAGCAGTTGTTCCCGATTTAGTAACTGTTACAATACTTTTTGCATTTATATCATGTGCTGTTGTTGCAGATGCATGAGATATCGCATCTGTTATATTTGCATTTGATTTTCTTTCTAATTCAAAAAATCTCTTTTTATAGTGAATTGCCTGTTCTGTTCTTCTAGCAATTCTATCCATGGTTTTAAGTGTTTCAATCGGAAATGCTCCAGCTGCTGTTTCGCCCGATAACATAATTGCACTTGTTCCATCATAAATCGCATTTGCAACATCTGCTGTCTCAGCTCTAGTTGGTCTTGGATTCTTAATCATAGATTCAAGCATCTGTGTAGCAGTAATAACTTGTTTACCTGCATTGTATACCTTTTTAATAATCATTTTCTGTATAATAGGCACTTCTTCTGCTGCAATTTCAACACCCATATCACCTCTAGCTACCATTACACCATCTGAAACTTGTATAATTTCATCAATATTTTGAACACCCGCCATATTTTCTATCTTCGCTATAATATTAATGTTATTGCAGTTATTCTCTTCTAAAAGTCGTCTTATTTGTAATACATCAGATGCAGAGCTTACAAATGAAGCCGCTATAAAATCATAACCATTCTTTGCACCAAATAATATATCCGCTTTATCTGTTTCACTGATATACGGCATAGATAACTTAACTCCTGGTACATTAACACCTTTTCTATTCGAAATAATGCCACCATTTATTACTCTACAAACAATATCGGTTTTTGTTATTTCTTCTATTTTAAGTTCTATAAGACCATCATCAATGAGTATTGTTCCGCCCACACTGACATCATCTATAATCCCTTTATATGTTACAGATACTTTATTTTCATCCCCCTCTATCTCATCTGTAGTAAGTGTAAAAATATTATCATTTTTAACTTCTACTCTTCCATCCTTAAATTCTTTAATTCTAACTTCCGGACCTTTTGTGTCAAGCAAAGCAGCAATATATCTTTTATACTTCTTACGAAGCTCTCTTAATTTTTCTAATCTTTCTAAATGTGTCGCATGATCTGCATGCGAAAAGTTAAATCTCGCAACATCCATACCATTTTTCACAAGTTCTTCCATTATTCCGTCCACATCTGTTGATGGGCCAAATGTACATACAATTTTTGTTTTTCTTATATCCATTACAATATCCTCCATATTGATTTCGTAATTGCATCTACTACCTATGCATTACTCTTGCTATATTACTCCCTTTTCCTTAAATTGTCTATATTGACTTTGTTAAATCGCTGTCATTTTTTTACGACATTTATATTGATTTTTTTATATATGGTGGTTGCAAAAATTTTGTGATATACTTGGTAGTATCTTAAACATGTGGAGGTATAATTAGTGCAAACAGAACAAATAGCATTTATTGTATGTGTGAATAATGAGAGAATTTATGAGGAATGTCTATTTTATATTGAAAGACTAAAAGTGCCCGAGACATACTCCGTGGAGGTTTTTGCTATTAGAGGAGCAGACTCCATATATCAAGCTTACAATCAAGCAATGAGTCAGTCCAATGCTAAGTATAAGGTTTACATACACCAAGATGTATTTTTGATAAATAGAAATATTTTAATTGAGTCAATCTCTATGTTTAAAAAGAATCCGCAAATTGGGATGATCGGGCTCTTAGGAGGCAAGGATATACCTAAAAACAGACGTTTTTATCGTTCTTGGGATACTGGAAATGTAATTGGATGTAATGATAAGAAGGCATTTTGGAACGAGCTAGGGGTAGAACAATCAAAGGTTTTTGCTATAGACGGTATGTTTATGATGACACAGTATGATATTTTATGGAGAGAAGATGTGCTTACAGGATGGGATTTTTATGACTTTTCTCAGTCATTAGAGTTTAGGCAAAAAGGGTATGAGGTATGGGTACCGAACCAAAACCAGCCTTCCAGTTTGCACGATTGTGGATACCTAAATTTTTTGTCATATGATAAATCTCAACAAAACTTTTTGAAGCTTTATGGAGATGTATTTCCAGATTATAGTAATGAACAAGAAATTTATCCCCTTGAGTATAGAAATAGATTCGAATTAATGATGGAATTAAAAGAAGAGATGAAAAAACTTTTATTCCTAGGAAAAGAAAAAGAGGTAAGCGAAACTCTTGAATCATTATGGGACGAACGATTTTATGATACAGAGTTTGCTGTATTAAAGAATATATCCGAGATTTTACAAAAAGAATCCGAAACAGGTGAAGATAAAAAACAGAGTTTTATTGAGGATACAAAAGACTTTGAGGAAGCATATGAAAAGTATACAAAAGTGAAATATCATTTGTGGAGGCAGAGATATGCAAACGAGAAAACCTCAACAATGAATATAAAATATTTATCTAATTCTGCAATTCAGATTATATTCAATCATACTAATCTATAATATTAGATTATCTTGTACATTTATTTGGGAGGTATAATTAATGCTAACACATAAAGGAACACAAAACATTCAAACAAAAAGATTATGTTTACGAAGATATAATCTAGATGATGCAACTGATATATTTAAAAATTACGCAACCGATTCAAAAGTAGCCAAGTTTCTTTCATGGCCTCCTTATGATAATATCGAAACTTTAAAATCATTTATTTCTGAGCAAGTCGCAAACTATGCTGATAATGTATATAATTGGGTTATTGAATATAATAGCCAAGTAATTGGAAGTATTTCTGCTATAGGTATTGATGAAAAGAATAACTCTTGCGAGATTGGATATTGTATAGGTTTTGAATTTTGGAATAAAGGAATTGCAACAGAAGCAATGTCTGCTGTCATAAATTATCTTTTTTCTGACGTTGGCTTTAATCGTATCTTAGCTAAACATGATGTTGAAAATCCTGCTTCTGGTAAAGTCATGATAAAATGTAATATGACATATGAAGGAAGGTTACGTGAACATTATTTACGCCACGATGGAACATATTCCGATTCACTAGTTTATAGTATATTGAAATCTGAATTTATAGAAAATCAATAATTTAGGGAGGTTGTATAACATTGAAAATTACAATAATTCATGGTCAAAGCCATAAAGGCTCAACTTACCACATAGCAAAAATGCTTTCCGAAAAACTTGAAGGTGAGGTAACTGAATTCTTTCTTCCAAGAGATTTTAATGATTTTTGTCTCGGATGTACCAATTGCTTTTTAAAGTCCGAAAAGCTTTGTCCTCATTTCGAAAAGCTAATGCCTATTACAAAAGCTATAGATGATTCTGATATACTAATATTAGCAAGTCCTGTATATGTCTATCACGTAACAGGCCCAATGAAAAATCTTCTTGACCATTATGGTTATAGATGGATGGTACACCGTCCTAATGAAAATATGTTTAAAAAGCAAGCAATATGCATTTCTACCGCTGCTGGTGCCGGAACAAAATTAACAAATAAAGATATGTATCACAGTATGTTCTTTTGGGGTGTTGCACACATATATAAATATGGAGTTTCAGTTAGAGCAACTTCCTTTAATGAAGTATCCGAAAAAATGAAAGCTAAAATTGAGAAAAACATTGCCAAATTAGTTAAAAAAGTAAAGAAGAGAAACGGCAAAGCCACGCCTGGTATAAAAACAAAGATGTTCTTTAATCTTATGAGAATGCTCCAAAAAAGTGGTTGGAACGAAGCCGACAGTGTTTATTGGAAAGAAAAGGAATGGTCTGGTAAAAAAAGGCCTTGGAAAAATTTATGATAGTTCAAGAAATTATTGCTTATGAAATGGCTTTTAGTGGAAAGGCCAATGATGTTTCAAACATTACATGTATTCCTTTTAAAAGAGAGTATTTCACAGAATATATGCAGATATATAACGAATGCTTTTACAAGCTTCGAGAAGAACTAGATGTAAAACCATATAATTTTTACTCTGACTACTCACAATTCGAATGTAAATCTAAAGATACATTTATTTTATTAGAAAATAATGAAATTGTAGGAGCTGTTTCTTGCTACGGAAATGAGATAGATGATTTGATTGTAAAGAAATCTTTTCAAGGGAAAGGATTCGGTAGACAACTTTTATTGTGGGGAATGCAATATATAAGGCAGCAAAATAGTAATGACATTATATTGCATGTTGCAGAGTGGAATAGTCATGCTATTGATTTATATACAAAGTTAGGATTTAGCATTAAGAAAAAAGAGAACGTACGATAATGATTATAATAAAGAACAGTTGAATGTCTGGGCAAGTAAAGATATAATCTTAGAAGAATGGGATACATCATTTCTAATTCATTTTACGATTGTTGCTATAGAAAATGAAACTATAGTAGGATTTGGTGATATAGATCAGACTGGATAGCATACCTCAATTACCGCAAAATCTTTTTTAGAAAAACGAGGGTATAAAGTTATTAAAAAGCAAGATGTATATAGAAATGGATTTTTATTAAATAATTATATTGTGGAAAAAATAGTTTTTTATGAGGAGGATACTAAGTGCAAGAAATAAGGCAAACATTACAGACATTATTTCCACAAATAAGCATAACGACTCTTTCTCATTTAGGTTCAGGCAATGATAGCAATGCTATTCTAGTCAATGATGAAATTGTATTTAAAATACCAAAACATCAAAAAGCATCTGATAACTTAAAAAAAGAAATATTAATATTGGATTTAATCTATGATAAAGTACCTTTACCTACTCCTAGAGTTGAATATAGTGCTACTTTATTAAATGGCTGGATTGTTATTGGTTATCATAAACTAAATGGCAAAAATTTGACTAAAGAAATATTTGATACTTTTTCAAATGAGCAAAAAGATGTCATTGCAAAGCAAATAGCTTCTTTTCTTAAAGAGCTTCATCAAATAGAATTTAAAAGTGATGACTTCCTTCTTGACAAAAAGAAAAAGTTTGAAAATGACTTTTTGAACTTTATAGCAAAGTTTGGTAAATATTCAAACCAAAGCCAGTTAATTGAAACTAAACGATTTTTTAGCCAGATTATAAATGATGAATACTTATTTAAGTATAAGCCCACCTTAGTACATAATGACTTTAGTTCTGGAAATATCTTGTTTGACGAAAACACAAAAATGATTAGCGCAATTATAGATTTTGCAGATGCGGCTATTACTGACAGAGATAATGATTTTTTATGTTTATTAGAAACTAGTGATGAAGAATATGGAAGGAATTTTGGAATTAATGTTTTAAAATATTATGGCTACACAGATGAAGATATAGCATTAGCAATTAGGAAAACGGAAATTAATGATGCTTTTTGGCCTTATGAAGAAATGTTATTATCTGAGGAGTATAATGACAAAGATATGTTTAATAGGGGATTAAACAATTTTAAATAAAATTTATAGCTAATAGAAGGAGGACACCCACATGGTAAATATTATAAAATCAAACGATAGTCATATAGATATGCTTATGAGCATTAGATTAGAAATGCTAAGGATTGTAAATGGCTTATCCGATAACTCTGCATTTTCAAAAGAGCTTATTGATAGTTCTATAGAATATTTTAAAAATCCAAATCAAACCACTTTACTAGCAATTAGTGATGGTAAGGCCATTGGTTGTGCTACCATTTGCTATATAAACATTATGCCTACATTTGATCACCCAACAGGAAAAAGAGCACACCTCATGAATGTATACACAAACAAGGACTATCGTAGACAAGGCATTGCCCTAAAAATGATGGACTGGTTAATTGATGAGGCCATGCAAGAAGGTGTCACTGAGATAAGCCTTGATGCAACCAAATCAGGAGAACCTTTATATGAAAGATGTGGTTTTACCAAAACAGAAGAAGGTATGGTTCTTAACCTGCGAAAGGAAACTTTATAGATATGTCAAAACCTCAAATAAAACAGATGTCCGACTCTTTTTTAATAGCTGTGATTTTAGCTCACGTTGGCGGTTACTTAAATGCGTATACATATATAAACAGAGGAAATGTCTTTGCTACTGCTGAAACAGGAAATTTATGTCTGTTAGGAATGCAACTTGCACAAAAAAATTATGAGCAGGTACTTTTATATCTAATACCTATTTGTTCATTTTCTATTGGTATTTTTATAGCCTCTTTAATTAGAATACAAACTAAATTACAAGCTGTGCATTGGAGACAGATTATTATTTTCATCGAGGCCATTATATTAATTATTGTTGCATGGATTCCTCAAGGTAATTTAAATATAGTTGTAAATATTATGATTGCATTTGTAAGTGCATTGCAATTTGAATCTTTTAAAAAAGTAGAAGGTTATGCTGTTTCAACTGTGTTTTGTACTGGAAATCTACGTAGTATGATGGAATCTTTATTTAATTACTCCCATAAAAAGGAACGTCAATATTTTCGTCAATTCCTGATTTATTTAGGAGTAATGCTGTCCTTTTTAATTGGAGTGTTTTTCTGTGTTAAAATGTCTGATTTATTTGGTATTAAGTCAGTGCTTATAGCCGTTATCTTCCAATTAGCTGTTTTTGTACTATTATTTTTTCAGACAGATGTATTAAAAAATGAAAATAATTAATTATAAGGTGTAAAGTCTCTCTATACAATCAATAGACTTTACACCTTATTTATTTTAAGTATTACGCTGTATGTACTTGTTTGTTATCTTTGTGTTTTTCAAGTATTTCATGTACTCTTTCAACTTCATTGATAATAAATTCATCATCACGATGTAATCGTCTTAAATCTGATTTAACATCTATCATATCTTTTTCAAGACCAATAATCCTATCTTCAATTTTGTCAACCTTTTCTTCAATTTTGTCGAATCTATCATCCATCTTATCGAATCTATCATCCATCTCATCGAATCTATCATCCATCTTATCGAATCTATCATTCATCTTATTGAATCTATCATTGATTTCTTCAAATTTATCATCAATTTTGTCAAATTTTTCTTCAACATTGCCAAATTTCGTGAGCAATAAGTCAAATTTTTCATCAGTTGTCATGTATCTTCACCGCCCTTTCAGTTAATAACTTAATATAGTTAGCTGCATAAAGTATATTATATATAAACCTTAAAACATTATTTTATACATCATCTCTCTTTACTATTTTCAAATCATATCCCATAAGATTTAACAATCCACAAAATGTTTTCAACGTAGGACTGTTTTCTTTTTTTTCAATCCTTGATATTACCTGTTGCTTATTTCCACTCAACTTTGCTAACTCTACTTGTGTAATTTTTTGTTCTTTCCTTAATTTAATAAATTCTGCAAGAAGCTTATATTCCATTCCGGTATCTTCACACACTTTATCAAACTGGGGATTTTTATTTTTTTCTTTTTCTATACTCTCCTTAATAACTGGTTCTGCAAATGACATATTACTACCTCCACTCACTTTTATCTTACAACTTATTTGTTGTATTGTCAATATGTATTTTACTTGTTTTAAATATGATATAATACTAAATGCAAAATTAATTTATTATACAAATATATTTTTTATAGGAGGACTAATATATGAGCGAAACTATAAATATTCAAGGATACCTTGACTACATTAAAACACCTTGGGGGAAATTATTTTATGAATTAGTATGGCATAATATAAAATGCGAAAACAAAAAGATACTTGATTTCGGAAGTGGATTCGGTGTTACTGCTGATTATCTTGCAAAAAATAATAATGTAACTGCAATTGAACCAAGCAATGAAATAATTAAGCATAGACATTGCAATAATGAGTATAGTCAGATTATCGGCGATTTTGAAGCACTTAGACAATTACCAAATCAATCCTTTGATATGATTATATGCCATAATGTTTTAGAATACATAGAAAATCGAACTGAAATATTTTCAGAGTTTAAGCGAGTATTAAAAGCTAATGGATTTATATCTATTGTTAAGCACAATAAAATGGGAAAGATAATGCAAAAAGCAGTATTTGAATATAAGATAAATGAAGCACTTGAACTAATAAATAATGGTAATGCTGTATCAGCAAATTTTGGAACTATAAATAAATATGCTAACTGTGATTTAGAAAAATATTGCGAAGGTGCCTTTAAGATAGATAAAATATATGGTGTACGAATGTTTTTTGCTTTACAACGAAATGAGCTTAAAACTGAGTCTGATTGGTTTCTAAATATGTATAAGCTTGAATGTGCCGCTGAGGAAATCAAAGAGTTTAGAGATATTGCTTTTTTTCATCATGTGATATTAAAACCTACAATTTCTTAGTATTATTATTGTAAATTATTTATACAAATCAAGTTTTTTCTTGATTTGTATAAATAATCAGTTTAATTGACACATGTAATTTAAAATTGTATAATATAAGCAAATAATTTTTACAGTAGAGGAGGAATTATATGAAAAAATCTCTTTTTTTATGCATTGTTACAACACTTTTGTTAACTGGATGTCATTCTCATCAATATTCAAATGCAACTTGTGAACTACCTAAAACTTGTTCTGAATGCGGAGATACAGAGGGAGAACCTTTAGAACATATTTTTTCAGAGGCATCTTGTACCACTCCTAAAACCTGTTCTCTATGTGGTGAAACTGATGGGAATACTTTAGATCACTTTATGTCTGTTGCAACTTGTGAAGCGCCTATAACATGTTCTAATTGCGGAGAAACCAAGGGCGAACCTTTAGATCATGCTTGGGTTGATGCAACTTGTAAAGCACCTAAAACCTGTTTTCTTTGTGATAAAACAGAAGGAGAGCTAGCTGATCACACTTGGACAGATGCAACTTTTGAGGCCCCTAAAACCTGCTCCGTTTGTAGCAAAACTGAAGGAAGTGTTCTCAGTGTAGCAGCGTTTGAATCCCAATTAAGAGAAATGCCAATGTATGTAGAATCAACGCGTTATATTGTACAAGATACAAAGTATAAAAGTCTCTATCCAGATATGTTATCCGCTACAGTAAAAAACAATTCTGGTAAATCTATAAAAAATGCTGTTGTAGCATTTGTGGCATGGGATAATAATAATTTCCCAATAAAAATATACGGAGAATATGACTATTACGGAAGTTATGTGAAAAAATGCAACTACCAAGATGCTAATATGGTCAATGGTTCAACTTATGGAGGCGACAGAGGTATGGCAATAGATTATAGCGACACTGGAACAATAGCTACTTTCAAGGCCATTGTTGTCGAATATACCGATTTTGATGGTAACACATGGAAAAACCCATACTATGATGCATGGCTTGGTTTATACGAAGATAAGATATTAAAGTAAAATTATTAGAAGACATGAACATGAGGATGTCAGCCATGCTCCATTCGGATTCCGCAGAGCTACATCCTCATGGACGGCTACCGCCGTATAAATCTAAAATAAAAAATATACGAAAATGCACAAGTGCTTTTCGTATATTTTTTATTTCATATTTGCATGGCTTGTTGCTTAACCAAAGTATCTCTCTAACAATCCTTTAAATGCCTTACCATGTCTTGCTTCATCTCTTGCCATTTCATGTACTGTGTCATGGATAGCGTCAAGATTAGCTTGTTTTGCTCTTATAGCTAAATCTGTTTTTCCAGCTGTTGCTCCATTTTCAGCATCTACTCTAAGTTCAAGATTTCTCTTTGTACTATCTGTTATTACTTCACCAAGTAATTCAGCAAATTTTGCTGCATGTTCAGCTTCTTCAAATGCAGCCTTTTCATAATACATACCTATTTCAGGATATCCTTCTCTAAATGCAACTCTTGACATTGCAAGATACATACCTACTTCTGAACATTCACCATTAAAATTAGCTCTCAAGTCCTCTTTAATGTCCTCACTAACATCTGCCGCAACTCCTACGATATGCTCTGCTGCCCATGTCATTTCTCCTGACATCATTTCAAACTTCTCCTTAGGCGCCTTACACACTGGACAAACCTCTGGTGCCTCATCTCCTTCGTGAACATATCCGCATACTTTACATACATACTTTGCCATAATAAAATCCTCCTTCTAATGACTATATAAATTTATTTTTTTAATATCAGTAATGATTACTGTTTTAATATAACATACATTTTTCTTTATGTCAATACAAATTAGTAATTATTATCGTTTTTATAAGCAAGACTTACATTTACCATAAAAACACAACTGATGACTTTCTATTTTCCCTTCAAAGTCTTTGTTTGCTAATGTATTTAAAAAGTCCAAATTATCCATTTCTAAATCTAAAACCTTGTGGCAACTAGTACATACAAAATGTGGGTGCGGAGTAACATTTCCATCAAAATGCTCTGATGCATCTCCACAAGGAATTTTCTGTATATCACCAAGTTCTTCTAAAAGTGCTAAATTTCTATACACTGTTCCAAGACTTATATTTGGATACTTTTCACGTACATTTTGGTATATGACTTCCGCTGTGGGATGATCCTTTCTACTCATAAGAAATTCTGCTATTGCTTCACGTTGTTTACTATATTTTATAGCTGTCATATTAAACCATCCTTTCAATAATAGTAATTATTATTAATATTATCATTTATAATGATTTATGTCAACCTCTTTTTCCTAATATAAATATAATATACTGCACAACTCACCAATATAACGCCACCCATCACTAACATCACTGTACTTAACATACCTTTTTTTGCTTCTTGTTCATCTTGTTCTTTATCACTTTCACTTTGCTTTATACTTTCTTCTTCACTTGCTTTTTCGCTACTTTCGCGTTCTGCAATTGATATACTCTCTGAAATAGATTCTGCCTCTGAAACACTCTCCTCTTCTTGCACTTTATAGGTCTTAATATTTTCTAACAGATTGTTAAGTCCCGTATCATCACCAACTGATGTACGATACAAACCAAATTTCGCACAACTATACTCATATTCGTCATCTACATAAAACCAACACCATTGTTGTGAAACATGTAATTTATACGCTTCCTGCGCCACTTCTAATGCAGTTTTATTATTAAATCTTGTAAGCGGCTTTCTAAGATCCATATTTAATTGCTTTTCTTCTAATAAATGAAAATATGTCTTTGGTACATTCCATGCACCATATAATTCAAACGATTCTGAATACAATGTTTCATCTGCTGCCGCTTCCACTGCCATCGATACTGCTTTTGCTGTTAATCTATGAAATCCATGTCCATACTCTCCATTAAAATCATGGCTAACTACGACCTGAGGTTTACATCTTCTCATTACGTTTACTGCAAATCCTACCAATTTTTCTGTTTCATATTGGTTTTCGGCTGTTTCTATATCCATAGAATAAACATCTGCAAACCCTCCACATATTGGATAGCTTCTAATTCCAGATGCCCACAATCCATCTAATTTTTCATGCTCTCTTATCTTTTGTGACTCCCAAAACTCTGACATATAGGCAACTTGCACATTAGCCTGTTCCTCACCTCCGTATGTCGCCAAAATCCCTCCAAAAAATAGTATCTCATCATCCGCATGTGCCACTAAAACCAACACATCCGCATTATCACAAGGTTTATTCCATACTTGAATATTATCTGGAAGTTCTCCCTCTCCAAATACTCTTATATCACTTATTCTATATTTCCCTTCAGGTATATTTATTACTATAGAATCTTCTAATGATTCTAAATTAATATACTCATGCAAAAATTCATTTTCTCCGCATGAAACATTGCCTTTTGATGTTGTTAACTCCCATTTAGTTATAGGTGAATCCCATATAATATATAATCCTTTTATTTTTTCACCGTTAGATGTTATTTTTATAGTATCACCACCAGAAACATCAATCACTGAATAATAAGAATTATCCTTTAACTTTGATGCATCTGCTCCATTAGATACTTGAATTTCCAAATCCAACTCTTGTGCAAAACTCTCACTCTTTGTATAATCAAAAATCAATGCGATAAAAAAACATATAAAAATAATTTTTAAAAACTTCTTCATTTGGTTTTCCTTTCTTAGTATAAGCTATTTATTATTATAAAGTAGCAATAAAGTTAAGTAAAGGAATATCCTAAATTTTATTTACATATAATTATTGTACAACAAAAAGAGTTTGTCCTCAGAAAGAAAAGGGTAAAAAATTATGAAAAAACATATTATAAGAAAAAAAATATTTAAAATCTTATCTTTGGTTATTATTACTGTTATGCTTCCTACAATTATTACTTTAGCACTTGGTCAAAATGGCACTTCAAAAACTTACCATACAACGTCTAGTGGAAAATACGTAACTATATCTGATAAGCAAATTAATGAGCGATTGGACGTTGAAGATTTTATAGGTTGTGCTATAATGGGACAACTTGAAATCGAAAGTGAAGAGGAACTTCAAAAAGCTTTTGCTGTAATCCTAAGAACATATATTGTTGGGAAAATTGGAAATTCTTCGGAAATATCTGCCGATAAGTTAGATATTCCTTATATAACCTACTCTGAGCTAGAATCCTTGTGGGGTGATGACTTTCCAACTAACTATAATAAATTGCAAAAAGTAATATCTGATACTTCATTGCAAACAATTTTATGCGACAATGAATTAATTTCACCATATTATCATAGTATAAGCTCTGGTGCTACTAGAAATGGTGACGAAGTATTAGGCGATGGTTATCCTTATCTTCGCAGTGTAAGCTCTCTTTCAGATTCTACTTCTTCTGACTTTTTTAAATCATATTATTTTAGCAATGAAGATTTTACCAATTTAGTTCGTAAAATAAATAGTTCTATTTCCATTGATTCAAATGCTCCGCTCGTAAACCTGCAGATAGTATCTCGCTGTAGTGCTTCATATGTTTTGGAGTTATCAATCGGTGGCATAAGTATTAGTGGCTTAGAATTTGCTAATGCACTATCCTTAAACTCACCAAATTTTCAAATTGAAGAATTTGATGACGGAATTCGTGTAACAACAAATGGTGTCGGTCATGGATTAGGATTAAGCTTATTTGGTTCAGCCGCACTTGCTGAAAAAGGCAGCAGTTACATAGAAATTTTAAATTATTACTATTCTAATATCACAATTCAATAGTAAATTTCCTATAAATTAAATTATTTTCATTTTTTACTAAGTATAATAACACCCATTTAGGTAAAACTAATTTTATAACTATTAGTATATTTAATGGAGGTATTATTATGAGATACAGAAAAAGAATTCATAGAGACAAAACTTTTATTACAATGGCAGCTATAACTGTAATGGCAACTGCTGCTATCGTTGGCGGCTTTGTAATAAGCGAAAGCACTGGAACAAGCAAAACAGAACAAATTGCTGATTTAAATGAAACAAATGAAAATCCATCTTCAGACCTTGCTGCTAACAGTAATGATGCTAAATCAACAAAAGATACTACTGTTCCTGCAACTCCTTCTGTAACAGATAGCACTGAAAATGATGCAACCTTAGATTTAAGCAATCTAGAGGATGGTACTGACCAAAACGCCGAAGCTGGTGCTCTTGTTACAGGACCTTCATTTACCTCAAGCAGTGTTTTAGTATGGCCCGTTGAAACAAATGATGTAATCATCGAATATAGCCCTGAAAGCACCATTTATTTTGCAACACTCGATATGTATAAGACAAGTGATTTTATTTGTTTAAGAAGCGAAATAGGTACTCCTGTGTATGCTTGTGCTGATGGTATCGTAGATTCAATCAAATATAACGAAGAAATCGGAAACAATCTTATTTTAGACTTAGGTAATAACTATAAACTTACTTATGGTCAAATAAAGGATGTACAAGTTGATAGTGGTGATGTTGTAAAAGAAGGCGATCTACTATGTTATGTAGCAAATCCTACAAAATATTATACTGTTGATGGTCCTAATTTATTTTTAAAACTTACAGAAAGTGATAAGAGTGTTGATCCACTTGATTATCTAGATTTTGAATAACAAAAAAATGTTTGACTAACGTCAAAATTTGCAAGAAATAGAGCTTCGTTGCGACAGCACAACGAAGCTCTATTTCTTGATTGGTATGTAGCTACTTCTTTTGCTTTGATGATTTTATTGTATAAGTTTACAAAATGTGATATAAAATAACTAGAATATGCAATGGAGGTTTTTATGGAGAGAAAGAAAAAATTCAAATACTTTATTGGTGCTTTATTAATATTTGTAGTATTAGGAATATCTATATTATTGATTAAAGATAATTTGAAAATAAAAGATACAGATATTGAAGAAAATGCAAGATTAACTGTAGCCGAAATAGAAGCTTTAAGAACTGAATATCCTTTAGTAGATAGTTGGAGTATGATTGAATATGCGGATTTGGATTTAGATGAAATAATCGAAAGAGCTCCCGCTTTTATAGAGGTAGAAGTAATTAAGATATTGCCGAACTACACGGTTGACTTTAGCTATAATTTATCAGAAAAATCATTAGACTCAACTTTAGAATTTATGCAATATGAGTTGAACATAATAGACATACTTGCTAGCAATGAATCATTTAACAAAAAGCCTGGCGACACAATAGTATTATCTGTAGGTGTAGAAAGAGATGTTTTTCCAGCACTCAAAGATGGGATGAAATTTATTGTTCCCGTTGAAGCTTCATCAGGGCCTCATGAAGGAAAATATTCTATATACATAGATACCTTTTATTATGTTACTTCAGATGATTATATTATATCTGCATTCGAGGAAACAAATGATAAATTTAATTATACTGGTGTAAACAAGAGTGAATTTAAAAAAGAGAGCGAGAAAATGAATAATAATACGAAATAATTGCATAAAACCAAGAAAGATGTACCTAATTACACCCTTCTTGGTTTATTTATTTTAGCACTAATAACATAAACTTTTCAATTAATCTACTCTACTATACTCTCCATCTAAAGAGGACCAATCTGTCTCTCCATAAGAACGAATCTCTACTTTCATGTGGTCATATGATAAGAATAAATCTAATTCACCACTATCAGCTATCGTATAATCACTTGATTCAACATATGATGTTCCTGCTAATATATCCTCACCACTTCTTGTATTAATAATCTCATAGTTAAAACGTTCGCCATCGTAATCAGAAATCCTTATAGAATAATCATATAGTTTAAAAGTTCCATTCCATCCAGATGAATCCTCATCTAAATCAGATTCTTGAACAACAGACGCTTTCTTTCCACTATAATCAACTGCCACCACATAAAGCAATTCAGAATCAGCACTTTTAGTTCCATCCACATCTACACTTCCTAATTCAACTTCATAAATGTAGCATTCCTTTCCATCCATAGCATCAAGAGTCTTCACATTTACAAAATAAATAAAAATACATTTATTTCCTTCTAATGATTCAACTGCACCATTCGATATAAGGAATTCATCCGCTAATAAACTTGCTCCTTGTTCAGGTGTTATGCCTTCTCCTGGATCACCGTTAAGTTCATAATAATTATAAAAATAAACTCTCTTTTCAATTTCTATTGATCCCTCAGGTCTCTTAATATCATCTTGCTTATCGCTTGTTTCTTTCTGATCAGTTTTTTTATCATCTGCCTTTGTAGTGCTTGATTCATCCTTGCTTCCACAAGCTACTGTAAACAAAAGCATAATTGATATAACTACCAATAACATTTTGTTTTTCATTTAAACCTTAATCTCCTTTTATTGTATGGTAAATTCTTACATCACTTCAAAAACCATAATAGCTAAACATACGCTCATTGCTATCTAACTTCTACTTTTTCCAACTTCCAAATATCCCTTACATACTCTTCAATAGTCCTATCCGATGAGAACTTACCAACTCTCGCCACATTAAGCATAGCTGATTTCGCCCATCCCGCCTCATTCTTATAAGCATCATTCACTTCACTTTGTGCTTTAACATAATCCTTAAAGTCTTTTAAAATAAAGTAAACATCTGCTTTTCCGTACTTAGTTGTAAGAAGGGAATCATAAATCTCGCGGAATCTCTCTGTATCATCTGGTGAGTAAGTTCCGTTAATAAGCTGCATCATAACCTTTCTAACGTCTTCATCGGAGTTAAATATATCCATCGGATTATATCCACCATTTTGCTCATAACTAATTACTTCATCTGAACTAAGTCCAAAAATAAATGCATTTTCATTTCCCACTTCTTCAACTATTTCAACATTAGCTCCATCCATAGTACCTATAGTAAGAGCACCATTAAGCATAAACTTCATGTTTCCAGTTCCTGATGCTTCTTTACTTGCTGTTGAAATCTGTTCACTAACATCTGCCGCTGCAAAAATAATTTCTGCATTGGACACCCTATAGTTTTCAATAAATACAATCTTAAGTTTTCCATTAATTGATTTATCATTGTTAACAACATCTGCCACGCTATTAATAAGTTTAATCGTAAGCTTAGCTCTTCTATATCCAGCCGCTGCCTTTGCTCCAAAAATAAATGTTCTAGGCGCAATATCTAGACTTGGATTTTCTTTAATCTTATTATAAAGATACATTACATGTAAAATATTTAAAAGCTGTCTCTTATACTCATGTAATCTCTTAACTTGAACGTCATAAATAGAACGTGGATCAATTTCAATTCCGTTATGCTCTTTAATATACTTAGCAAGCCTTATCTTATTTTGATACTTAATGTTCATGAATTCTTGCTGACATTTAACATCATCAACATATGCTTCAATCTTCTTAATTACACTTAAATCAGTTGCCCACTCTGGACCAATTTTACTTGTTACCCAATCTGCCAAAAGTGGATTTCCATGTTTCAAGAATCTTCTTTGTGTAATACCATTTGTTTTATTATTAAACTTTTCAGGCATTAACTCATAAAAATCTTTTAACTCCTGATTCTTAAGAATTTCTGTATGAAGTCTTGCTACACCATTTACTGAAAATCCAGCACAAATAGCAAGGTGAGCCATTTTAATCTGACCATCATATATAATAGCCATTTTTCTAATCTTTTCTTGGTTATTTGGATGTTTTTCCTGTATCTTAACTATAAATCTTCTGTTTATCTCTTCAATGATTTGATAGCATCTTGGAAGCAATTTGCTAAATAATTCTATAGGCCATTTTTCAAGCGCTTCTGCCATAATTGTATGATTTGTATATGCACAAGTTTTTGTTGTAACATCCCATGCTTCATCCCAACTAAGTTCGTGTACATCCATTAAAATACGCATAAGCTCTGCCACACAAATTGTTGGATGTGTATCGTTAAGTTGGAATACCACTTTTTCATCTAACTTCTTGATATCATCATGACTATCCATATACTTCTTAACCGCTGTTTGAACACTTGCTGATACAAAGAAATACTGTTGTTTAAGTCTTAATTCTTTTCCTGCATAGTGATCATCACAAGGATATAATACTTCTACTATATTTTTAGCTAATGATTCTTCCTCTGTAGCTTTTATATAATCACCCTTATTAAATGAATCAAGAATGAACTTTTGTGTTGGCTGTGCATCCCATATTCTAAGAGTATTTACAACATTATTACCATATCCTACTATTGGTAAATCATAAGGAACAGCCTTTACTGAACGATATCCGTCTTGAACAACTATTTCCTTGCCATCTTCACTCTTCTCCCATCTTGTATATCCACCAAATTTTACTTCACACGCATATTCATCACGTCTTACTTCAAAAGGATTTCCATCCTTTAACCAATCATCTGGCACTTCTCTTTGATATCCATCAACGATTTGTTGTTTAAACATACCATATTTATAACGAATACCACATCCATATGCTGGATATCCAAGTGTTGCTAGCGAATCAAGAAAACATGCTGCTAGTCTTCCCAATCCACCATTACCTAATGCTGCATCTGGTTCTTGATCCTCAATAAGATTTAAATCAAGCCCTAATTCTTCTATCGCTTCTTTAATTTCGTCTCTTGCCGAAAGATTAATAATTATATTACCAAGGGCTCTTCCTGTAAGGAATTCCATTGATAAATAATATACTGTCTTTGTGTCTTTCTTCTCATATTCTTTATGAGTTGCAATCCACTCATCTATTATATAATCTTTAAGACCATAAGCCACTCCTTTATAAATATCTATAGCAGAAGCCTCTTCTATTGTTTTACGTGACACTATCTTAACATAATCTTTTACTTGCTTTTTAAAATCTTCCTTTGAAAACACTGTTATATCTGCCATAATAGTCTCCATTCTTTGTTATTGTTTTTCTACACCTAATGTAACATCTTCACCATTAACATTCCATTCTTTGTTGTACCCACCAAGTGTATCAAATATTATCTCATTTGCCAATACCTCTGATGCAAACTCTTCTTTATTTTTCTGTAAAATCTGTATTATCTTAGCATTCCCTGAAACATACACAAGTATTTTATCCATCACTTCAAAGTCTGCTTCTTTTCTCATTGTCTGGATTTTACTAATAACTTCTCTTACAAAGCCTTCTTCTAATAATTCTTCACTTAGGTTTGTATCTAAAACTACTGTGACATTATTGTTACTTTCTGATACATATCCATCCATCTGAGCCATTTCAATAAGCAAATCCTCTTTTGCTAGAGATACTTCATCTCCATTTGCATCAAATACAAGTGCACCTTTTGCATTTAATTCATCCATTGCATCGTTTCCATCAAGTTCTGATAAAAATGATTTTATTGCCCCCAATTGTTTACCATATTTAGGACCAACCGTCTTTAATTGTGGCTTAAATGTGTAAGATGTAAAGTTTCTAACATCATCTGTAAATCTAACATTCTTTACATTAAGCTCATCTTCTATAATCTCTTTGTAGAAATCTGACATGTCATATGATGCTTTCACATACATTTGACCAATTGGTTGACGATTCTTTATATTTGATGTATTTCTACATGCACGACCCATTACTACTATCTCAAGAACCTTCTTCATCTCTGATTCAAGCTCTTTATCTATAAATTCTTTGTTTACCTCTGGGAAATCGCAAAGATGAATACTTTCTGGAGCATCACTACTTACACTTCTCACAAGGTTTTGATATATATCCTCTGTCATAAATGGAATCATAGGCGCTGCTGCCTTACTTATAGTCACAAGTGCTGTGTACAGTGTAAGATACGCATTTACCTTATCCTGTTCCATGCCCTTCGCCCAAAATCTTTCTCTTGAACGACGTACATACCAGTTACTCATATCATCTACAAAATCTTGTAATGCCCTTGCTGCTTCTGGTATCTTATAGTTTTCAAGATTGTTATCAACTTCACTTACTACTGTATTGAGTTTTGATAATAACCACTTATCCATTACGCATAAAGTATTATAATCAAGTTCATACTTACTTGGATCAAACTCATCTATATTTGCGTATAATACATAGAATGCATATGTGTTCCAAAGTGTTCCCATAAACTTTCTTTGTCCTTCAACAACAGTCTTGTCATGGAACCTATTTGGCAACCATGGAGCACTATTAATATAGAAGTACCAACGTATTGCATCTGCACCAAATTTATCAAGTGCATCAAATGGATCTACCGCATTTCCTTTTGATTTACTCATTTTCTGACCATTTTCATCTTGAACATGGCCAAGAACTATTACATTCTTGTATGGTGACTTATTAAACAACAATGTAGATTCCGCCATCAATGAATAGAACCAACCTCTAGTCTGGTCTACTGCTTCTGATATAAAATCAGCTGGGAATTGTGCTTCAAATAAATCCTTGTTTTCAAATGGATAATGATGTTGTGCAAATGGCATTGCACCAGAATCAAACCAGCAATCCACAACCTCTGGCACTCTCTTCATCTTCTTTCCACATTTTTCACAGTTAATCATAACCTCATCAATATAAGGTCTATGAAGTTCAACATTTACATCATCTGGATTACCGCTCATCTGCGCTAACTCTTCGCGGCTTCCAATGCTGTGTTGATGTCCGCACTCACATTCCCATATATTAAGAGGGGTTCCCCAATAACGGTTACGTGATATAGCCCAATCCTGTACATTCTCCAACCAATCTCCAAATCTACCTTTACCGATTGATTCTGGAATCCAATTTACTGTATTATTATTTCTGATTAAATCATCTTTTATAGCTGTAGTTTTAATATACCAAGATTCTCTTGCATAATAGATTAACGGTGTATCACATCTCCAACAATGTGGATAACTATGCTCAAATTTAGGCGCATCAAATAATAGATTTGCTTTTTCCAAATCCGTTATAACCATATTATCAGCCTTTTTACAGAACACACCTTCATATGCTGTCTCTGCTGTCATGTTTCCTTGACCATCTACTAACTGTACAAATGGAAGGTCATATTTACGTCCAACCTGTGCATCATCTTCACCAAATGCAGGTGCAATATGAACTACACCAGTACCATCTGTGAGTGTAACATAAGTATCACATGTCACGTAAAATGCCTTTTTGTCTTGTTTCTTACAAGTATCAACTGCAAAATCAAATAATGGCTCATACTCTTTATATTCAAGGTCCTTACCTTTATATGTCTCTAAAACCTCGTACGCTTTTTGTGCTACGACTCCATTTTCTTCGTCTGCTTTAATCTCAAACTTACCAAGTACCGAAGTAAGTAATGCTTCTGCCATATAATAAGTAAATCCATCTGCTGCTTTTACCTTCGCATAAGTTTCATTTGGATTTACACAAAGTGCCACATTTGAAGGCAATGTCCATGGTGTTGTTGTCCATGCAAGAATATATGCATCTTCATCTTTTACCTTAAACCTAGCTATTGCTGAGCGTTCCTTTACATCTTTATAGCCTTGTGCTACTTCTTGAGTCGATAAAGGAGTTCCACATCTAGGACAATAAGGAACTATCTTAAATCCTTTGTATAATAATTTTTTATCCCAGATTTGCTTTAATGCCCACCATTCTGATTCAATAAAATTATCATCATAAGTTACATATGGGTTTTCCATATCTGCCCAGAAACCTACTGTTCCTGAAAAGTCTTCCCACATTCCCTTATATTTCCAAACACTCTCTTTACATTGCTTAATAAATGGCTCTAAACCATAGTTTTCTATTTGTTCTTTTCCATCAAGTCCTAAAAGCTTTTCTACTTCTATTTCTACCGGAAGACCATGTGTATCCCATCCCGCTTTTCTAGGTACCATATAACCTTTCATTGTGCGGTATCTCGGAATCATATCCTTGATAACACGAGTTAAAACATGACCAATATGTGGCTTGCCGTTTGCTGTTGGTGGTCCATCATAAAATGTATATGTTTCTCCTTCTTTTCTATTTTCCATACTTTTTTCAAATATGCTATTGTCTTTCCAAAACTTTTCAGTTTGCTTTTCTCTGTCTACAAAATTGAGATTGGTTGATACTTTTTCGTACATAATTATATAATTCCTTTCCTGCTAATTAAAAAACTCCTGCCCGTAAACGGACAGGAGTATATTCCTGTTTTACCACCTTTTACGTACATACTCCTGAATAATCATTTTATATGCTTTTCCTTAACGTGGATAAACGGCATCTTCTACTACATCAATGTTTAAACACTAGATATACCTTCGAAAATGCAACTCAGAAGTGATATTCAATCAAATGCTACTCATACCCGTATTCCACCATCACAGGCTCTCTAAAATTTTCGCATATGACCTACTGTCTTCGTCATAGTTTTTATAAGGTTTATTAATTTTAATTGTAATTATAATGACTTTATAAAGAAATGTCAATGACTATTTCCTAACCATCTGTTCTAGCCGACTCAATCTCCTTTATCGCCACTGTAAGTTCTCCAAGTGTTGCTTTAATCGATTTATTAATTTCACCCGAGGTAAGAGCCAAATTCCCTACTTCTTGTGCTACTACTGCAAATCCTCTTCCTGCCTCACCTGCTCTTGCTGCTTCTATAGATGCATTAAGTCCTAAAATTCTTTGCTTACTTTCTATTCCATCAAGTTTTTTTGATTTTTGATTTATGTCTTCAATAAGAGCTACTGTTTTATCGAGGTTCTTATTAAGTACACTTAATATTTCTTGATTTTTATACTTTGTATACTCAAAATTCACTAGCATATTAACCATTTCACCAAGAAGTTTTGCTGATGATCTTATAGCAGCCTCTGTCCTTACTGGTATTTTTCTAAGTGCTGTAATATACTGTTCTTCTTCTATACCAAGCTCTCTTGCCAACATCCTAAACTCTTCTTCATTCGGCTCATTTGGTAATATTTGTCCACCAATTATTTTTCCTAAAAATTCTCCTTCAACTACAATATCAATACTAAAATCCATCAACCCTGCATGACAAAAATATGTACCTGTACATTCATTATCACACTTAACGCAACGTTTCAAACCCTCTTTTGAACCTCTCGTATACTTTATACAAAAATCTGTAAATCCAATTTCCCCCGAAATATACTTTCCTTCATTATCCAATGCTATGGTCGCCATCCCTGTTGCTGTTGACCAATCTTCCATGATTTGTCCCAGCAATTTTAAGTCAAAAAAATCTCTAATATGCATTGTCTTTTCCTCCACGAACGCTTTATATTTTATAGTTCTATTTTACTATTTTTTTAACAATAAATCAATAGACAAATACTGTTTTTATGTTAAACTAGTTACAAAGAAACTAGGAGGATTTCCATATGTTTACACAACTAAAAAACAAAAAAAATATAATTGCTTGCATTATTTTATTGGTATTTATAATGCTTTTATTTATATTTATTTTTAAAAAAGAAAACTCCGAATATAGTAAATATTTAGGCAGCAAAGAAGCTTTTGGAACTATCTTCACAATAAGCCTATATTCTGATAATATAGAAAAGTTTAACGAAACAACTCTTAAAGATTTTTGTGATAAAATTTTTAATGAAGCTGATAGACTTGAGAAAATTTTTTCAGTAACAATACCTGATAGCGAACTTAGCCTGTTAAACGAGTCTGCATATAACACCGAAATTAAAGTCTCAGACGAACTCTTTACTGTCTTAGAAAAATCCTTGTATTACTGTGAATTATCCGAAGGTGCCTTTGATATTTCTATCGGGAATCTAATCAGCCTTTGGGATATAGGTAATGGTAAAAATATTATTCCAGAAACTAGTCAAATAGATACTCTTAAAAATGCTTCAAATTGGAAGAATATCGTTTTAAATAAAGATAGAAAAACTGTACAATTCACATCCGAAGATGTAAAAATCAATCTTGGTGCTATTGCAAAAGGATATGCTGGTGATGTTTTAAAGAACATGTTAACTGACGAATTCAATATTTCTCACGCGATACTAAATTTAGGAGGAAATATAGTAACAATAGGTTCAAAACCAGATGGCAGTGATTGGAATATTGGAATAAAAAACCCTTTAGATGTTAATTCTATACTAACCTCTTTATCTATAGAAGACAAGGCAATAGTTACATCTGGTAACTACGAAAGATACTTTGAGCTTAATGGTATAAGATATCATCACATATTGGATCCATTTACTGGTTTTCCATCCGATAATGGAATTATTAGCTCAACAATTATTGGTACAAGCTCTACCGACTGTGATGCCCTATCCACTACATGTTATATAATAGGCATCGAAAAATCGCTTAAATTGATTAATAGTATTGATGGTTATGAAGCTATTTTTGTAGATAATTCTGGAAATACTTATAAAACAGAAGGGTTGATGCCATGAATATAAAGAAAAAAGCTATATTACTAAGTTCAATAATTTGTTCCTTGATTATCCTTTGCATTGCATGGATTCTGATTGCCAATTTTACCGCAAAAAGAGGAAATATTGCATGTATTTACAAAGATGGGGAGTTAATTCAAGAGATAAATCTAAACGATTACGATAAAGAGTATACCTTTGTAATCACCGATAATGACGGTGGCACTAATACCATCTGCGTTACAAATAAAAAAATTGGCATCTCACATGCCAATTGTCCTGATAAGTTATGCGTTAAAATGGGATACATAGATAATTCCCTAATTCCCATAACATGTCTTCCAAATCATATTATTATAGAAATAAAAAGTAGCGAAGATTCTACTTTAGATGCCATATCACATTAGGAGAAATAAGTATGACTACAAAGAAATTAACAACACTAAGCTTATATACTGCTCTAGCATTAATAATCTTCACCATAGAAGCAGCCCTTCCTAGCTTACTTCCTATACCAGGAGCAAAGCTTGGGTTAGCAAACATTATTACATTAATAATTATAACTAAATATTCTGCAAAAGATGCCTTTTGGGTTCTGTCTGTTCGTATAATAATGTCTACCATTTTCACAGGTCAAGCTGTTATGCTTATATATAGCGTTTGCGGAGGGCTACTAAGCTTCGTTACTATGGTTCTTATAAATGGCTTCCTCAACAAACGTTATATATTTATAACAAGCATTCTTGGTGGTATTTCTCATAATATTGGTCAAATATATGCTGCTTATTTTATTCTTAAAATGTCAGGAATATTAGTCTATATTCCTTATTTGATTATTATCGGCTCTATCACTGGTCTTTTCACTGGACTAGTTGCCCACTTTTCAAGAAAATTAATACCTATCAAGTAATTCCTTCTTCATATCATAAAGTTTCTTTGATAAATCCACATATACTTTATGTGGATTTACAAGACGTCTTGTTTCATCCCAAAGAGTATTTAATTCAGCTTTACAATTCTCTTGTATTTGCGAAACTTCTGGTGAGTTATATACACAAACTCCATTTTTAAATACCTCTACCAAAAGTTCTCTTACTGTAAATGTTCCTGCTTCTAATAATGTCTTCTTCCATGTTTCAATTGGATCAAAAATAAGTAAATCTTGTTTTTCATCAATTATTTCATCCGCAAGAGCTATCAAATCCGCTCTTATCATTCCAGTTTCTTTATCATATATTCTAAAAACCGTCTTATTTCCAGGGTTAGTAATCTTCTCTGTATTCTCTGAAAGCTTAATCTTTGGTATATATTCTCCTGTCTGCTCGTCTTTTATGGCTGCAAGTTTATACACTCCACCAAACGAAGGACAGTCCTTTGATGTAATAAGGTTAGTTCCCACTCCCCAAGATGTTATCTTTGCTCCTTGAGTCTTCAAACTATCAATTAAATACTCATCTAAATCACTTGATGCTGATATTATGGCATCTGGAAAACCTGCTTCATCTAGCATTTTTCTAGCTTTCTTTGACAAATATGCTAAATCTCCACTATCAAGTCTTATTCCATAGTAGGATAAAGTTTTTCCTTCTTCTATCATTTCTTTAAATACTTTTATGGCATTTGGCACACCGCTACGAAGCGTATCATAAGTATCCACTAATAAAAGGCATGCATCTGGGTATAAATTTGAATATGTTTTAAACGCCGTATACTCATCTTTAAAACTCATTACCCAACTATGCGCATGTGTTCCTTTTACAGCAACATTCCACTTGTGACCTGTAATCACACAAGATGTTCCAATACAGCCGCCAATCACTGCTGCTCTAGCACCATATATACCTGCATCTGGCCCTTGTGCTCTTCTAAGTCCAAACTCCATTACACCATCACCCTGAGCTGCATATACTACTCTAGAGGCTTTTGTTGCTATAAGACTTTGATGATTTACAATATTAAGTAATGCTGTTTCTATTAATTGCGCTTCCATAATAGGTGCCACTACCTTTATAAGAGGTTCTTTAGGAAATACAACTGTTCCTTCTGGTATTGCATATATATCTCCTGAAAAATGAAAAGAACTAAGATAGTTTAAAAAGTCCTCTTCAAACAACCCTAAACTTCTGAGATAGTCAATCTCCTCATATGAAAACTTCAAATTCTTTATATAATCAATAGCTTGTTCTAATCCACATGCAATAGCATATCCACTATTACAAGGATTCACTCTATAAAAGACATCAAAAACCACGACTTCATTTGAGTTACTTTTAAAATATCCTTGCATCATTGTAAGTTCATATAAATCTGTTAGTAAAGTAAGACTTCTATCTGCCATATCTAAATCTCCTTTGTTACATCATTAAAAAGTGATAGCTTATTATTAAATTTAATCACCTTAAACACATAGTAAATAGCTGCGAATAATGTACATCCCGATGTAAATAATAAAGCTGCATTCGCTAAAAATAACTGTGCACGTGCAAAAAATGATAATATAATTGATATTACCATACAGATTGTATATAGTTCTGCTGCAAATTTTAAATCCTTACCCACTTCCATGTGTTTGTAACTATCTACTTGTTTTGCACACAACACTGCAACTGAATATAATATTACCGCTCTTGAGAAAATTTCTAATAATAACAAAATTATAATCATCTTTACTGCTTGATCTGGTGACATTATAAAAGGCAAAAACATCTGACACGAGCTTGTTATCATACCAACTAGGCAGAATACTACAGCATTCCTTGCATATCTTGATTCTCTATTTATTTTAGTAAGTCCTATTATCATCATGAGATAACCTAATGGATCAAAAAATATATCTATCGTAAAATTTGCTGAGCTTATCGCCTGAAATGACTCAACATAAGCAAAGTCTTTTAGGGACATCCCCTGACTTATTGCATATCCAGTATAACCTACCCCAGTATCCATAACTATGTTTATAGCTACTAATAGTAATCCTATCGCAAACCAATATACCCCTTTATTCTTTTTCATGTAAACCCTCCATCGATGCTTTATCTACAACGTTTTTTCTTTTACTATATAATCTATATCCTTATACACAAAATAATAAAATAATATATTTAAGCCTAATTGTAAAACTTCATATGTTACAAGTAATGATGGACTTATAACATTTACCCACCTAAGTACACAAACAACTGCATTTATTACAATCGTTACAAACCAAGATAGTACTATTGCTCTTCTTGCTTGTCTATGTTCAAAACCAGATAACGTATCACAAATAGCACTGACAAATGCATATCCTACCACTGCTTCCATTCCAAACATAGCTATTCCCAGGAAAAATCCCGCATATGACAACTGCATTCCATTAAGGAAAAATGGCATTATATGAATAATTCCATATAACACTACACTTCCCCATGACATAATAGATACTATATTAAATAATTTACTAAACCTTACAAGTTTAGCTGCTGCTATCGCTATTAAAATAAACCCTAATACATCCGGAAAAATATCTAGTTTAAGATTATAAAAAATATCTGTGCTCGTAAGTAAAAATTGATGTTTAGCACCATATAAATAATCTAATGTATAAAACTGAAATTCAGAATTATAATCATAAGATGTAATATAATCTGGATATGGACAAAATCCTCCCAACGACAGATTTTGATCAAACATTATAAAAAGAAAACCTGCTATTATTGCAATAACCGCCCATTTTTCTTTACTAAATTTATTAAGCATACACCCTCCTATATTTCTGCATTCATACTTCAAACCCTTGCATTAAATATTAGCATTTTATAGCACTTTTTTCAATTAGTTAAATATAAACTTTAACTAAAATAAATAGCGCTATCTGAATTATCAAAATAAAAGGCATGCCAACTACAAAATACCAATGTTTTGTTTTATGCCTAAACTTTTGCATCCCCACGATTGAGCCCACACTTCCACCTAATATTGCAAACAAAAATAATGTTTTTTCCCTAATCCTATAGCTATTCTTAATCGCCTTTTTCTTATCAATATACATAGATAAAAAACCTACTATATTTATTATTACTAAATAGGAACAAATTATTATCGCCATTATATGTTCTCCTACTCTTTTATAATTCCCTTCATACTTCTTTTCTTGTTATACATCTTACTATCCGCTCTACTAAGTACCGCTTCGAGGTTTTTATCACTATTTCTGTTATTCTCCACTCTCTTTTAAATACAAAATACGAATAAACAAAAAGGCCCATACTTAAGATGCGCCCTTTAGCCTTATTTCTTCACCACTTTACTTTTCGCTTCTTTTTTAGCTTGTTTTTCTTGTTCTTTTCTTTTTTTTGGATCCGTTTCTACAACTGGTCCTCTGATTCGCTTTGCACTGGTAACATAGATACCACTTACTGTAGCTTTAACTTCCTGCTTTGGTGCAAGTGTTTTAAAAACCTCATTATCACAAATAAGAGACATTACTCTTGGGCCAACCTTAACCTTGAGAATCGGAAGCTTAGCTCGTCTCATATATTTTGGTGTCTGCTCCATAACTATCTTTGGAAGCCCTGCTTCTTTTAATTTCATTTTCTTTTTATCAATTATAAAAAAACTCATCGTTTGTGCTGCTGCATCTATTGACGCTTGTTGTGATTCTTGCTTCTTTTGAAGCCTTTTACCTATAATAAATAGTACAATCACTGCAACCAACACAATAGCTAATACAATCAATAGTATTGTTAATGCTAATGGCATAATTTTCCTCCTACACATTTCAACTTCTTATTCAACATTATAACTAATATATTTTATCATCACTAGAGAAAAAACTCAACTATTACTTTTTATCCATTTGATTCATATTTGAAATAACCATAGCTTTCACCTTATCATGGGTATATGCACCTAAATGTTTTTTCTCTTCTTTATCTAATTTATCAACATATATCGGCTCACCAAACTCAATTATAACTGTAGCCTTTTTTATTCTAGGAAATTGATCCTCTAAAACTGCACTGGTATTATTAAATGCCACTGGTATTATTGGACAGCCTGACTTTTCTGCCATTTTAAGGCTGCCTTCTTTAAATTCTCTCATTCCATCATCTGTTTTGGCTCTTTTACCCTCTGGAAATATTACTATAGATATTCCACTCTTTAGCTTCTCTACGCCTTCAAGTATCATCTTTAGTCCTTCTTTTATATTGTCTCTATCTAAAAACAAGCAGTTCATTCTTACCATCCATTGAGCCAATATAGGAACCTTCTTTATCTCTTTTTTTGATATAAAACCAGCAAGTGGAGGAATATTTATATATCCTATTACAATATCAAAAAATCCTCTATGGTTTGATACATATAATACTGCTTGATCTTTGGGAATATTTTCTTTTCCTTTCACAATAACGCGCGTTCCCGCTAAAAACCTAAGCACTCTAAGCGCCCATGTTACTATCGCATAACTCATCCTATCTTTTCGTTCCTTATTGATTTTGCCTACAATCCATAAAACGGCAAATATTGGAATACTTACAATAAAAAATATTATTAAAAAACATAGTACCAATATCAATCTTATCATATTGTCTTTTACCTCTCTCTACAAATCTAGCGTTGCTTCACTATTACGTGATTTTATTTTCATATCAATCACACAATCCGATACATATTCACAATTCATATCAAGTGCATACTCTATCTTTACAAAAATATCATTTTCTTCATTCTTTACTGATATATGTTTTGCTAAAAATCCCACCATTATACTTCCCATCGGTGTCTCATAATAAGATGTATTCTTTTTATTTTTCTCAAACACCATATGTACATTTGTTACACCCTTTTTTGTTATTTCAATACCACTTTCACTTATTTTCATAACATTTTTTACTGGTTTTTCATACTCGTCTATAATTTCATCGTATAAAACATAGTGTTTTCCGTTTTGAAAATAATACTCTCCTTGTGTTATCACTTCTATATCATCTTCATCATTTCTCTCATCCATTTGCATTCCACGGATGGAAATTAGTACGTTTTTATCCACTTAAATTCTCCTTTGTACTATAAAAATCAAAACTCTTCTATGTTAATTTGAGTAACATGCTCAACATCAAATGGAAGTATTGAGTTCGCAAATTCTATAAATTTTCTAGGAGCATCGCTTACAAAAAATTCATACATATTACTATTTGATATCAAATCATGTTTTGACGCCAAATTACTATCTTTCAATAATATTTTCAAACTTGTCGCTGTCTCATATGCAGGATTTACCAAACTAACTTCATCACCCATTATCTTTTGAATTGTGCTTCTAAGTAATGGATAATGCGTACACCCTAAAATAAGTGTATCAATATCTCTATCTTTAAACTCACTTAAATATCTATTTGCCACTTCCCCTGTAACAGTATCATGTAACCAGCCTTCTTCCACTAATGGCACAAAAAGCGGACATGCCTTACCTAATACTATAGCTTCCTTGTCTTTTTCATGTATCACCTTGGAATATGTATTACTTCTAATAGTTGCTTCTGTTCCTATAACACCAATTCTCTTCGTCTTTGTTAACTCAACAGCCGTTTTTGCTCCTGGTATAATAACTCCTAAAATAGGAATTGTTAATTCCTTTTTCAATTCTTCTAATGCAAATACACTTGCTGTATTACAGGCAATCACAATAGCTTTTACTTGTTTTGTCACCAAAAATCTAGCTATTTGCTTCGCATATTTTTTTACTGTTCCCTCCGATTTACTACCATAAGGAACTCTTGCTGTGTCTCCAAAATATACTATTTTTTCATTTGGAAGCTGTCTCATAATTTCTCTAGCAACCGTTAATCCACCTATTCCCGAATCAAAGACTCCTATTGGTGCAGATGACTTATCTTCATAAAGCAATTGTTCTTCCACAATATCCTCCATTCCAAAGCACTCTATTATAATCCCTTCTATTTTACTCTTAAAATAGAATTTTTTCAATTACATTAGTCAAAAATCTTATTTAAAAATGTTAAAAACTTAAATCTATACTCTGTATTTTCACCATTACCTGTTATTGCATCATATTCCTCTTCATCAAGAATATTCCTCAATAGTTGTTTTGAGTCGTCTGGAACCACTCCATATGTAACATCCACAAAGCATAATGGAGGGTATAATATGCACCACCAATTTTTTCCCTCTGCCCCTCCTATTTTTATGCGAAATGCCTCATAATCACCCGCTGGCAATGTCACATCGCCATATTTTTTTATCGGAAAATAGCATGTTGTTATTTCTGCACTAACGCCATAATCATATCCTTCTTTACTAATTATTTCAGAAGCAATCGATAATATATTATCTTTTTGCTCATTTAAAATTTCCTTTGACTCTTCCAGTGTAAGTTCTTTATTCAAATAATCTGATATGTAATTAACGACAGCTTCTTTTACCTTTAATTTTAATGCTTGATCCTCGTCGCTGTCGCTATTTGCTAATACATGAAACCTTATTATCTTGCCTGCTATATCTTCTTGTAGTGTATCTGCCTCACTTTTTCCTCCTAAAATAAATGTAAAAACCAATCCTGTTCCTATAGCTATAATTAATTTTTTTACCTTACCCATATTTATATACCCTTCTTTCTATCTTTGTTTATGGTGTAAGTATTATCACTAATTGGAAAATTTATACAATTTTTTTATATTTTCTATATTTATTGCCGCCATATAAAGATTTGAATCCTTATTTTCCTTTATATTCTTACTCAGATTTTCTATAAACTCTCCTAACCCTATCTCATCTTTTAATATATCTTTTGCCTTAGAAATACTATTTTCATAAGAAAATACCAAAACATTCCCAGGAATTCCTACTTTACTAAATAAATATGTGACTATTTTATCTTCTCCTTTATTTCCACATATTACAATTGCCTTTATATGCGAATAATCTAGTATTCCTTTACCCATCTCTCTATATTTTCTCTCTATTTCCTCTACATTCTCCCCATCTACTTCTATATACTCCTGACCTGCTTTTTTTTCTTCCTTGTATACTGGAATTTCTATAAGTGCTTTCATTTTATCTGTATCAACATATTCTAACATCATTGATATGCAAAAATCTCTTTCCTCTATTTCTCTTCCGCTTATAATAGATGTTTCATATTCATCTACATTTTGCAAAATCACAACATATGATATAACTGTAACCAACGTTACACTTACAGCAGTAACTACTTTTCTTAAAACCAAATGAGGCTTCTTTGTATATCTAACAAAAACATTTTTAAAGCACTGTCTTGTTAAATTAAACATTCCACTAACATATCCGCTTAAGCTAACTACCAAAAACATAACCATCACCGATTCCTGCCTATGGAAAAATCCTCCTGGAAGTCCGCCTATTTCCATAAGTTTTAAAGTAGATCCTTTATCACCAAATATTCCCACACAAATTACAAACGTCGCTGCTGCAAAACACCAGCTTTTAATGACGTTAAATATTAACGCTTTTCTTCCTCCATACGTATTGTAAAATCTTCCATTTAAGATAACAAATTCCTCAAATGGACTTGTAAGTAAAAATATTAGCATTACCATTTTTAATATATTCCAAATAGTTCCATCCTTTACTTCATCAGACATAAGGCTAGGAAACTCTTTAAATTGACTACCTAAATTTGATATATCTACTTTAAACATAGATGTTATTAGTATTATTAAAATCGGTACCAATGCCATATAGTAAAGCACCTCAAACATTCTCCCTCTAACTTCCATATTTGTATGCCCCATAAACATACACACCAAAATAATTGCAGCTAATATAACAATAGAAGTCGTTTCTTGAAGCATAGTATCTCTTGTAATTTTAAATAATATTAACACTCCTATTATACCCATAGCCATATATCTAACAGCAAAAATCATATTAAATATTTTACTTTTAACAAGCTTTTCCCCAAACTTCTTTGCCATTTTAAGTGATATCCACATATATAACACAGACATCAACATTCCTAATACAAATGTCCATACATAGCCTACATTTCCATATTCACCTGATAAATAACCACCTGTTAAAACTAATATTCCTACATTTTCCGTAAATACTATTCTTTTAAGTTGCTTTGCTGATACCTTTTTATTACTTGCAAACATAGTAAACCTCCATTATTTTCTAGCAAATATTGAACTTTTCTTAAGTTTTTCAATAGGTGCTCTAAAAATAAAATCTTTTTTGTCTTCATTATCATTTATTTCATCACTAACCATTGGCAATAGATATGGAAATCCAAAGCTTTTAAGAGATGCTAAATGTCTTAATATAACAATTAATCCTGCTATAATTCCAAAGAACCCAAAGAAATATGCACATGCAATTAAAAAGTATTTTAATAATTTATACGCAGATGATAACTCTTCGTTTGGTATTGCAAATGATGCCAAAGCTGTCATTGCTACTATAATTACTATAATAGGGCTAACTATATTAGCTGTAACAGCTGCTTGTCCTATTATTAAACCTCCTACTATTCCTACTGTGCTTCCCATAGGTCCAGGAATTCTAACACCTGCCTCGCTAAGTAGTTCAAAAGAAAATTCTAGTATTAACACTTCTATCAAAGCAGGAAATGGTACGTTTTCCCTAGCGGCTGCAAGCGAATAGACTAATGGTGTTGGTAGTATTTCTGGATGATAATTAACTACAGCAAGATATAATGCTGGCAATGCCATTGCCAAAAAAGAAGCAAAATATCGCACCAACCTTATAAAAGTTACCACTTGATGTCTATTATAATAATCATCTACCGTTTGAAAAAAATTATTGTAAGATGTAGGCAGCATCAATGCAACCGGTGTATTATCTACAAATACAATCACTCTTCCGTCCATTACTGCCATTGCCGCCTTATCTGGGCGTTCTGTAGTTTGAAATTGAGGAAATGGTGAGTATTTATTTTCTTCTGTAAGTTGTTCTATAATTCCTGTATCTGTCAAACCGTCTATATCTAGATTATCTATTCTTTTTGTTATTTCATCTATTACGCTTTGCCTTGCAACTCCTTCTACATATGCGATTGCCACTGTTGTATTTGTAGTACTTCCAATAATTTTTTCCTTAACCTTAAATTTATTACTTCTAACACGTTTTCTAATAAGTGCCGTATTACATTTAAGTGCATCTGCAAAACCTTCCCTTGAACCTCTTATAACTTTTTCCAAATCTGACTTACCTACCCCCATCATAGGATAGCCTTTGCTCTTTATCTTAATTGCCTTATCATATCCATCTATGAAAATAACACCATCACCTATCATTACTCCCATTATAACTTCTTCTACTGTATACAACTCCTTTACATCTGTTATTCCAAGTGCATTATCATTTAGGAATTTATATTGTTCTTCCTTAGGCATATCCATAAGTTTTCCTATGAGCTTTCCTATTACCGATTCCTCTATTGTTATATTGTTTATTGCAACCTCCACATAAAAAATGCAAGCCTCTACTTCCGCCTGTTTACCAAGTTTCATCGTCCTATTTTTTATATCATCACAATCTTTAAATTCGTTCATCATAATACTAAGATTTTCACTAAGGCTTGTACTTAATTTTCTATTTTCTTCCATTACAATGCATCCTTTCAAACATATTCCTTTCAATAAGGATAACCCAATTTGACTTTTTTAAACTTTTATGATATTATTCTTAATATTATTAATATGTTATTAACTTTTAAGTTTTGAATGGAGAACATTTTTATGAAAAATCATACAATTAAAATTGCTTTAATGCTTGTTATTGTATTCACTATGATATTGGGAGTGGGATGTGGAAATAAAAGTGAAAAATCCGGAGATTCAAACGATTCTGATAACTCTACCACTGAAGACACTCTTGTTTCTTCAGCATTTGAAGGAGAACATTTTACTATTAATGTAACAAACGATTGGGAGTATAACAAAAATGCTAGTGATACTGTTAGCAGCGAAAAAGATACTATCTATAGTATTTTTTCATATGTAGGAACTACACAGAATTCATGCAATTGCAGTATTTATATTAATTCTCAAGACATAAGTGATACTGGGTATGATTTTGCTACTTATAAAGACATTACAAAGCAGAGTCTTGAGTCAAAATCTTATACTATATCAAACGAAGATGATGCTCTTACTATTGATAGTTATAACGCATGGATGTTTGAATGTGCACATCCTGATGAAACCGAAGAAAGTTCTACTGTATATTCTTTACAAGTAGTAGTGAATGTGTCAAATGTGATGTATTCATTTACTATAGTTTCTGATACTCCTGATTATGATATCGCAAAAGCTTCCGCTTTAAATATTTTCAAATCAGCAAAATTTAATTAGTACTTTTTAGTGTCCCCCTCACATATTCTTTAGTAATCCCAACAGTTATGGAGAATATCGTGAAAAAGTTATTATTATTAATTTGTATTTTTGCATCCTCTTTATTTATTTTTGGCTGTAATATTGAAGAATATGATGACACCAAAATAAATGATTTGGATTTTACTGTGCTTGCAGAAGAAAATATTCCTGAACAGGTGATGGAAATTATCGAAAGCAGCAAAACCGAAAATTTTAGGAAAACATATTCAGACCAAGACTTTCTGTACATAATTATTGGCTATGGCGCTCAACCCACGAGTAGCTATAGCATTGCTATTACAGATCTATACGAAGGTAAAAATGCTATCTTTGTTTCTTCAATGTTAAAAGGTCCTTCTAAGACCGAAACTGTTCTAGAAGTTGAAACGTATCCATATACAGTGTTAAAATTAAATGTCTCAGATAAAACCGTTATCTTCAAATAAGTTCTAATCATAATGAAACACTTTCAGCATATATTGTATAAAATATTAATAAGAATCTGGAGGTTTAGATGAATTTATTAAAGAAAAACGTTCATATGAATAGGTTAAAAAGTCACATTGTAAGCCAGATTACGTTAGACGATGATTTTAATGTCCCTGACGTTAATGCAGATATTGACAAACTCGTCACAAAAGAGGGGCATATTACTATAGAAAGTACAAAAGTTCAGGACGGCCGCGTATTAGTAAACGGCAAAATGTCCTTTAAATTGTTGTATTCATGTCAAGATTCCCCTGGTAAAATACATAGCATGAATGGCACAATTAATTTTTCTGAAACTATTATAGGTGATACCATTTCTGAAAGCGATAGCGTCAATATAAAATGGGATATTGATGATTTAAATGTAGGTGTTATCAATACTAGGAAAGTAAGTATTAAAGCAATTGTCACACTTACACTTACAGGTGAAGATATGTATGATATCGAAGCAGCCAACGATATTGAAGATGATGATGATATTAAATGCAAGAATAAGTCGATTGATCTTACACAGATTGCAGTATGCAAAAAAGATATTTACAGAATCAAAGAAGACCTTGATTTACCTGCTGGAAAACCAAATATAGCCAATGTCCTCTGGGATAACGTCTATCTTAAATCTGTAAGTTCCAAATTACTTGATGAAAAAATAGCCCTAAATGGTGAACTTGTTCTCTTTTTATTATACGAAGATGACGAGGAGGATTCTCCTATTCGCTGGATTGAATCTACTATTCCATTTAATGGAAACCTTGAAGTCCCTGGCTGTAGCGAAGATATGATTTCAGATATAGAAATATCAATAAATAATAGTAATATTTCTGCAAAAGCTGACTATGATGGCGAAACTAGAGTTATTGAATGCGATACTGTTTTAGAACTAAATATGAAGATATACAGAGAAGAACCTGTTACTTTTGTAAATGATGCCTATTCACCTAATGGTAATCTTCTTCCTACATATCAACAAATTAACTATAATAGCATCCTTATCAAAAACTTATCAAAATGCAAGGTAGCTGATAAATTGAAACTTGATTCCTCAAAAGGTCAAGTATTTCAAATATTAAGTTCATCTGGCGTTGCAAAAATTGATGATATTACAATAACAGAAAATGGACTTAGCGTTGATGGAGTTGTTCATGTTAAACTACTATACATTTCATCAGACGACAAAATGCCATTATCAATTGCTGATGAAATCATTCCATACACACACAATGTAGAAGCTCCCGGTATAGAAGCTGACTCTCTTCCATTTATCAGACCAGCGTTAGAACAATTATCTACTGTAATGACTGGCAGCAATGAAATAGAAGTTAAAGCTATTGTTGCACTTGACAGCCTTGTTTTAAATAACAAAACTGATAACATTATTGTAGATATGGAATTAGAGCCTTATGACGCTAAAACTATTCAGGATATGCCTGGAATTATTGCTTATCCTGTTAAAAATGATGATACATTATGGGATATAGCAAAGAAATTCCGCACAACAACAGAAGCTATTATGTCTATTAATGATTTAAAATCAGAAAGCCTCAAACCAAATGATATGTTGATTGTAGTACGTACCTAAATCTTCGGCCGGCGCCGAAGATTGCAATAATAGTAGATTCGTTGCGAAAGCGCAACAAATCTACTATTATTGATTAACTAACCACTACTTGGCTCGCTTGTATCCATGAATAAGTATTCAATTAATCATCATAAGTCTGGTAAGATTCAAACAATCTCTTTACTACGTTGTATGATAACTTTTTACGGCGGTATTCGTCGACTACACCTTTGTTGTTCATTGTACGAGGACGAACCCAGAACCATTCATCACTTACACGTATATCACAAAACTGCCATATATACACACCACTGCATCCAGATTGAGCCATTGATGCTTTAATCTGAGTTTCAAGCGTTTCTGCTTGGTATTCTTCTGTCCATTTTGAATCATAGGAATTACGGTATCCATAAATTCCACCTGCACCGATTTCAGTAACAAGGAAAGGTTTTCCTGCACCTTGTGTTTCATTTTGTACCCATTCATATAAATCGTTTAAGTATTCTTCAACTGGGGTATTGTGATACCACAGAGGATAGATATTGTAAGAAACTACTTCTGGCAATCCAAAGCATATGTCTGTTTTGAATTTACAGCTTGCAAAGGAACGAGGTCTTGAAGTGTCTAATTCCTTAATGATATCAAATTGCTTTTCATAGCATTCCTTACCATATTCACTATCACTAGCACATTCGTTTAAAATCCCCCATATATAGATGCTTGGATGATTATAATGTAATGGAATCATTTCTCTTATAACTTCTTCTGCCTGTGGCTCAAAATTAGGGTTTTGCATATCTTCAAGACTAAGTCCACGAGCATGATTTTCCTCCCAAACAAGGATTCCCTGTTCATCACATAAATCTAGGAAAATTTCATCATTTGGATAATGTGCAGTTCGTAGTGAGTTTGCACCTAAATGTTTGGTAATTTCCAAATCTGCTGCAATTGCAGAATATGGAAGCGCACACCCAAACTGTGGATGGTCCTCATGACGGCATAACCCCTTTATACGAAGAGTACGACCATTAAATAATATTTTCTTTCCTTCTATTTTAACTTCTCTAAAACCAAAACGGTCAACTAAATCATCAATATTTTCGCCATCTTTACTAATAACAGTTACTACATTATAGAGGTTTGGACTTTCAGGTGCCCATACTTTAACATCCTCAAATACCATATCTGCTGATAAAATCAAGTCACCTTGAGCGCCTACTTCTACCTGATTCCATTCAAGTGTTTTTCCTGCTAATTCTGTCTTTACTGTAACCCTATGTGCTGTATCATCAATATTTCTAAGGCTAACTTCTACTTTTGCATTCCAATTGCCATTTTGGGTATAAGGTGTTACATGAATAAACTTAATATATATGTCCCCTATTTGCTCCAAAACAACCGGTCTACTTACGCCACCATAAGACATATAATCATTAGGAATATGTAATGCACTATCTTTACTAAAGCGATTATCTGCTTTAATTTCTAAGATATGTTCTCCTTCATTAAGATTCTTCACTATTGCCGAAAAACTTGTATATGCATTATAATGTGATGCAATTTCCTTGCCATCTAGTTTCACTAAGGCTGTATGGCTTACCCCCTTGAACTCTAAGCGAATATTACCACTTGCATTAAATGTTGTCTTGTAAATACCCTCACCACGATATCCTGCAAAATCAGGATGGCTTTCCCAACAACAAGGCGTTGCCACCTGATAGGTTTTTCCTTCAAATTCCCCTTCACAAGGAGAGAACTTCCATAAGCACCCTGTCAATTCCTGCTGTTTTCTAATATTGTGTGTAGAAAATGTTCTAATCATATTATACCTATACCTCCATCATTTTTATATTTTAAATCCAAAATACCTTACTGCATTGTAATAAGATATATCCTTTACAATTTCTCCTAATATTTCATAATCCTGTGGGAACTCACCGTTTTCCACCAAAGTACCTAAAAGGTCACATAGAATACGCCTAAAATACTCATGTCTTGTGTAAGATAAAAAACTTCGAGAATCTGTAAGCATACCTATAAAACCTGATAAATTTCCTTGATTAGCAAGTGAAATCATCTGCTGTCTCATCCCTGACTTATGGTCATTAAACCACCATGCACTTCCTTGCTGAATCTTCCCAATAGCTGAAGAATCTTGAAAACAGCCAATAATTGTTCCAATTGCTTCATTATCAGAAGGATTTAGACTATATAAAACTGTTCGTGGCAAATGTTCATTTGATATGAGTGCATTTAAAAAGTCTGCTAACTGTGCAGAGGGTGCATAATTATTAATGCAATCAAACCCTGTATCAGGACCAAGTTTATTATACATAATTGCATTGTTATCACGTTTGCACCCATAATGAAGCTGCATAGCCCAGCCACGCTTATAATACTCACTTCCACAAAATAGCATAAATGCAGTCTTAAACTTCAACTCCTCAATACGTGTCACCTTCTCACCCTTGAATCGTTTTTTAATAATCTTTTCTATCTCAACTTCTGATGATGGTTCATACATTACATACTCTAGTGCATGGTCTGAAACTAAACATCCCTTTGATGCAAAGTAATTCATGCGCTCCTTTAGTGCTTCCTTTAATGTTTCAAAGGAATCTACGTTAATACCACTTACATCAGATAGTTTAGATAAATATTCCAGAAACTCTGATTTTTCAATATTCATAGCCTTGTCTGGCCTCCACGCAGGTAAAACCTGAACATCAAAACTGTTAACTTGGGCTATTTTCATATGCCATTCTAAAGAATCTACTGGGTCATCCGTTGTGCAAATTAACGTTACTCCTGATTTCTTTATAATATTTCTTACAGTCATAGAATCTTTGGAGAGTATCTTGTTACAATGTTTCCATACTTCCCTAGCATTTTTTTCATTTAGAGTACCATAATAATCGAAATACCGTTGCAATTCCAAATGAGACCAGTGGTAAAGTGGATTACCTATAGCTTTAGAAAGACATTTAGCCCACTTTAAGAACTTTTCATAATCAGATGCATTTCCTGTTATGTAATACTCCTCAACTCCACACGAACGCATAAACCTCCATTTATAATGATCACCTCCAAGCCATAGCTGTGTAATATTCTCATACCTTCTATCTTCTGCTATTTCCTTTGGATTAATATGACAATGGTAATCTAGTACTGGAGTATTTTTTGCATAATTGTTAAATAACTTTTTTGCTATATCATTTGTAAGCAAAAAGTCCTCACCCATAAATTCTTTCACAATATCCTCCTAAAATGCTGTTGTTTTTCGTTTTACAAGCTCACCCCAAAACACTGCACGAGGAGCTACTTTTTCCCCCGCCAATACATCCATTAGTGTAGATGTAAGATTTTTACATAGTACTTCCAAATGATTATCTACCGATGTCAGCTCTGGTTCACAACAATTTGCTATAAATGAATTATTGTATCCTACAATTGATAATTCTTCAGGAACCTTTAATTTCGCATTTCGTGCATACTTTACTGCTGATAATGCTATATTATCATCAGAAGCAATCACTCCTTGAAATTTTATTCCTTTCTTCTTTGCTTCTTGTAATTCTGCTACCATAGCAGTAATATCTTCACTTTTGCCAGAATAATATAATATATTTTGTTTTGATTCTTCTACACCATTAGCTATCATAGCTGCTTTGAATCCTTCTAATTTTTGCCTTCCACTATAGGAATTTGAATTATAATAATACAAAATATCTTGAATGCCTGACTGATACATACTATTTGTAACTTGATAAATGGCTTGATAATCGTCTGCCATTATGGAGTAAATATTTGGAGCATCAATATATCCATTCAATAGCATTATAGGTATTTTTTTTGCTGCTTCTTTTATATATTTATTCTCTTTATCTGTTTGTCCCACGAGACTAGAACCAACCATAATACATGCATCTACTTTTTTAGATATCAATAAATTAAGGTATTCCTCTCTATTCTTCTGATTATATCCCGAACAGCATAATATTGAATCATAACCCTTCTCACGTAAATTTTCCTCTAAATAATAGACTGCTTTAGCTAAAAAAATATCCGAAGAATCTACACATAATATTCCTATTGTATTCATTGAATTTATACCCAAACCCCTTGCAAAAAGATTTGGAGTATATTCATATTCTTCAACAACCGAAAGCACCTTTTCCTTTGTTTTAGCACTTACGTTATTACTTCCATTTAGTACACGTGATACCGTTGCAATCGAAACACCTGCTTTTTCAGAGATATCATATATTGTCATATTAATATTTTTATTTTTCATATTTACCCGTACCTTTCTCTTAATCTTAGTTTGTATTTTGTAATCGCTTTCATTTATTATAATACACATTCTACAATATTTCAAGATTATTTTAAAAACACCTTGACCTTTCTTATTTGTAAGTTTACAATAAATGTAAGCACTTACTTACAAGACGAAATGAGGACACAAATTAATATGCAAACATTAAATAGTTCAATAACAAAACAAAAATCACTTCCAATAAAGGTTTTACAGTTTGGTGAAGGAAATTTTCTTCGTGGATTTGTAGATTATATGATAGACATAGCTAATGAACAAAATATTTTTAATGGTCAGATAGCTATTGCAAAACCTATAGAAATGGGAAACTTAGATACTTTTCATAAGCAAGAATATCAATATACAGTTTCTTTAAAAGGGCTTGTAGACGGCAATGCAAAAATATCAAACAGGCAGATATCAAGTATAGCCACTGCCGTTGATACATATAAAGATTATGAAAAATACATGGAGCTTTCTAAAATAGATACCCTTCGTTTTATTGTATCAAATACAACTGAAGCCGGTATTGTATTTGATTCTACAGACGAATTTACTATGACTCCGCCTAAAACTTTTCCAGGTAAACTCACCAAATTTTTATTTGAAAGGTACAAAGCTTTTAATGGAGCTATGGACAAAGGTCTTATAATGCTTCCTGTGGAGTTAATTGATGATAATGGAGAATGTTTAAAAAACTGCATTTTACAACTTTGTAAATTATGGAAATTAGATACAGATTTTATAGATTGGATTAATGAAGCCTGTATTTTTTGCTCAACTTTAGTTGACCGTATTATTACTGGCTATCCTAAAGATACAGAAACTAGTCTATGGGAGGAATTGGGATACCATGATGAACTGATTGTTACTGGTGAACCCTTTGCTTTATGGGTAGTAGAAAGCCCAAAAGATATTAGTGATTTATTTCCACTTGATAAAGCAGGACTTCCCGTTATTTTTACTGATAATTTAAAGCCTTATAAACAGAGAAAAGTACGTATATTAAATGGAGCACATACTTCCTTTTCATTAGCCTCCTACCTAGCTGGCAATGATACCGTATTAGAATCTATGGAAGATGAAACAATTTACACTTTTATGTACAATACCATATTTGATGAAATAATACCTACCCTTTCATTACCAAAGAAAGAGCTTGTAAGCTTTGCAAATTCTGTAATTATGCGTTTTAATAACCCTTACGTAAAACATGCTTTGCTATCTATTTCTCTTAATTCTGTATCTAAGTGGAAAGCTAGATGTTTGCCAAGTTTGCTTTCTTATATAGAGTCGAAAAATGAGATTCCTAAACATCTTGCTTTTTCAATTGCTTCGCTTATGAAGTTTTACACAGGAGATGAAATAAGAGATAATTCACTAATTGGCAATCGCGATGGTGTAGAATATAATATAAATGATGATATGCCTGTTTTAGAATTTTTTAAAAATAATTGTAGAAAAGACAGCCTTTCTTTTACAGAAGCAGTTTTATCTAACATTGATTTTTGGGGAGAGGATTTAACTACAAAAACAGGACTTTTAGAATTAGTGTCATTCTATCTAGGAGATATATGCACTCTTGGAATGAATAACGCAATAAAAAAGAATTTTAAATAACGGAGGCTTTTGCAAAAATGGGTATTGTTCAAAAAATTTATAAAATTAATAAATCAGATAATGTTGCCGTGGCCATTTCTACAATAGCAAAAAATGAAACATTTATAATAGATAGGGAAGAGATTATTGCTAGGGACGAAATTCCTGCTGGACATAAAGTTGCTTTATGTGATATAAAAGCCGACTCTTCTATTATTAAATATGGATGTAGTATTGGATATGCTAAAGAAACAATTTATAAAGGCAACTGGATTCATACACACAACATAAAAACTTCACTTGGTGACTTACTTTCATACACTTATAACCCTGCCAAAAGCCATTTTAAGCCAAACTTAGATGCAAAAAATACTACTTTTGAAGGTTTTGTACGTTCTGATGGTAAAGTAGGTATTCGAAATGAAATATGGATTATTCCCACAGTTGGTTGTGTAAACAATATAGCAACTACTTTGGAAAAACATTCAACGAATCTTGTTAAGGGGGGTGTAGATGAGGTTGTCGCATTTACACATCCTTATGGCTGCTCTCAGATGGGCGATGATCAAGAATATACCAGAAAGATATTGGCTAACCTCATAAAACACCCGAATGCAGGTGGTGTTTTAGTATTAGGGTTGGGATGTGAAAACAGTAATATTGATATCTTAAAGGAATATATTGGAGAATATGACTCAAATAGAGTTAAATTTCTAGTTTGCCAAGAAAGTGATGATGAATTATCTGACGGTATCGAATTAATTGAAGATCTCATTGATTATGTAGCATCATTTAAAAGGCAAACCGTAAGTATTGATAAATTAATAGTTGGACTAAAATGTGGTGGCAGTGATGGTTTTTCTGGCATCACTGCAAACACATTGGTAGGAAGATTTTCAGATATGCTTATTTCCAATGGCGGAACAACTATACTTACTGAAGTCCCTGAAATGTTTGGTGCTGAGAAATTACTAATGAATCGTTGTGAAAACGAAGATTTGTTTAACCATACCGTTAAACTTATAAACAACTTTAAGAATTATTTTAAGAATCATAATCAGACTATATACGAAAATCCTTCACCTGGAAATAAAAAGGGTGGAATTTCCACATTGGAAGAGAAATCTTTAGGATGCACGCAAAAGTCTGGTACGTCTCTTGTAAAAGGTGTTTTGGAGTATGGTGAACTGGTTGTAAACAATGGATTAAACCTTTTAAGCGCACCTGGAAATGACTTAGTAGCAGCTACAGCACTAGCCGCTTCAGGTGCTCAAATTGTTCTTTTTACCACTGGTCGTGGCACTCCATTTGCATCACCCGTTCCTACAGTAAAAATCTCCAGTAACTCTTACATATCTCAAAAAAAGGCTAACTGGGTAGACTTTAATTCTGGTGTTTTGTTAGAGGGTGTCGGCATGGATAAACTGATTTATAATTTTTATGATTATATTATCTGCGTTGCCAGCGGTAAAAAGGTTTGCTCTGAAGAATCTGGGTATCATGATATGGCTATTTTTAAGCAAGGAGTAACATTATAGAAAAAGATTCGTCGACAATGCTGACGAATCTTTTTCTTTTAATTTATTTTAGTTATTTATTGTTTTTTTCTTTTGTGATGCTAATGCCCAAGCCGCTCCTATCATTAGAATTATGAGGAATGGTATATGGTTTGTATCGCCTGTTTGAGCTAAACCATCTACATTAGCTGAATCGCTTTGGTTATCTGAGCCTCCAGGATTCTTTGTGTCATCCGTATTACCTGTACCACCTGGATTATTTGAGCTATTTACAAGTTCTCCGTAAACTGCCATCTCATATATTGATGCTGCAACATATTTTGTTGAGCTTGAATATAAGCTACAGCTTGTAACTTCCACGAGGATATATCTAGCTGTTTTTCCTGAAAATGATAAGGTTGACTGTACTCCTGATTCCGTGTTACCTGTCTTATCAAGGATTTGGGTGTAACCTGCTGGGATTGCACCACGAGCTTCTTTCGGAACCGCGTCTAGCGAAGTATAAATCTTGTAGTCATAAGTACGATTAGCCTTAGACTCAAATTTCAAATCTATTTTACTGATTTCGTATTCTGCACCCAAATCTACACATACCCATTCTGGATACATTGCATCTTCTGCACCATTTACACCGTTTTTAATAAACGCTGTCCAACGAGTGTCTAAATCACCATCTACAATGTTTTCCACAACAGTACTTGCACCATCAGTAGCTGTTCCTTCTTCACTGCTGCAATATACAGTCTTGTTTAGCGCAATGTTTTCTGAATCATTTGGTACCTGCGCTGCAGTAGCACTCCATGCACATGTATCCACATATGTATCTGTTACATTGCCTTCATATGTACCAACTGTTTTTATGTTTGCAGTACCAACAGCAAGATCCACATTTTCCATCATAAAGACTCCATTGCCTTTTGATGTCATTTTACCAAGACTTACATCATTTACAAATAGTTCAACATTATCACAGTTTGAATACACTTTGATATATGTTTCTCCAGCAGTTCTATTTGTCCATCTACGACTTGTAATATAAGTAAATGAATCGTTTTTATTCCAATTTGCTTTATATAAATAATAACTATCTTTCTTAACCTTACGGTCTGCTGTAACAAGACCTTTATCATTAAGCGCTGCTTGTGAGCCTTCAAATCTACTATCAACGGCAAAATCAAACATTACCCAGTAATAAGTTGCCCATATTTCATCGTGTGCATTTATATATGATATAGCTTCTTCATTCATTAAATTTTGATATTCTTCTGGATGCCATGAACCACCTGCAGATAAATTTCTCTTTCCAAGTTCTGGATATGCTTCGTGTTGATTTACATTTCCACCCCAGCCATATTCAGAAATACAAAATGGACGACTATCTTGCGCTGTCTTTCTTTGCATAACCTCTTCAAATGTTCCAAAGAAGTTAGCATCTGGATACCAGCCTGGATAAATATTCCATGATATAAGGTCTGACTTCCATCCAACATTATTTTCAAAATTAGTATTTACTGAGTTTGGTACGTTTTGATCCATTGCATAATCACGATTTACTGCCTGAGTTGTATATCTTCCTGTTGTATCTTCTGCCTTTGCAAGTGCATCTAGGCTATGAACCAATTCCTTCATTTTGCTTAAATATATATTGTTAGTAGCATTAGTCAAGCTAGTTCCTTGACCTATTTCATTTTCTAAGCCCCAGAATACAACGCAAGGTCTGTTATACTGCTGACGGATTAACTCTACTAGTTGTGCTTTTGTTACATCAAAGAAACCATCTGCACTACCTATTGCATTTACTAACGGAATTTCTGTCCAAACAATAATTCCATTTTCATCACAAAGGTCATAGAAATAATCTGTTTGTGGATAATGGCAAAGTCTTACAGTATTCACACCAAGTTCAAGCATTGTTTCCATATCTGCTTTATGTTGTTGCTCTGTCATAGCACTTCCAACACCTGCTTGATAAGAATGTCGGTTTACACCACGTAGTGAATATTTCTCTCCATTTAAGAAGAATCCTTCTCCATCCTCTCCATTATTAGATGAATCTATCCAAAAATAACGGAATCCTAATTTATCTTCAACTTTATCTATAACTGTTGCGCCATCTTTTATTTCTAAAGAAACTGTATATTGATAACCAACATTTGTATTGTCCGCACCTTTAGAATAATCAATTCCTTCCCAAAGTGTTGGGTTATTAACAACACAGTTTTCACTAAATGTAACTTTGCTATTTGCAGGAATAGTAATACTCTTTGTTATAGGTGCAGGCGCATTATCACCTGTTACTGTTGCAACAACTGTTACTGTTTTTGCTGCATTAGAATCATTAACTAAGTCTGCCTTAATGTTAAATTGTCCTAAATCAGCAGGTTTTGTCATGCTTCTCATGTTTCCCGTAGTAAGGAATAGTCCTGATGAACCATTATTCTCTAAATCTACATGAACATCATCAACAGCTACCAAATAAACTCGACGATAAATACCTCCATACATGTTAAAGTCTCCAGAAATAGGCGCTATTTCCTGATCTAAAGTATTATCAACTCTAACATCAATTACATTGCTTCCAATATTGATTTGATCTGTAATATCATAACGGAATGTTGTATATCCACCCTTATGAGTTGCTCCAACCTTCATACCATTTACATATAAATCTGTCTTTGTGTTTGAACCAAGAAACTCTATGTATACACGTTTACCAGTATAGTTTGCATCTAAAGTAAAATCTTTGTGATACCAATATGCAGTTCTTTCATAGTTATTACCGCCATCTTCAGCATCTTTGTTATTCCATGTATGTGGAATAGTTACCTTCTTCCAACTACTATGATCTGCTAAGATTGCTTGATCTGATGCTAAGGTTTTACCACCAAATAACCATTCACCATCTAACTCTACTGCATAACTATCATCACGACCGCTAGCAGTTTGTAATATAGCTCCATTACTTGGATCATTATTGTTTACATACGTTCCATTAACTGTAAGCTCATAAATAGATGCTGCCTGCCATTTTTCTGCTGGATTGTACTGATTACAGCTAACAATTTCCACTAATATATATCTAGCTGTTTTATTCGTAAATGTTGCTGTAGTTTGTACTCCTGATTCTGTATTTCCTGATTTGTCAAGAATTTCTGTATAGCCACTTGGAACTGTACTTGTTCCTTCTGTCGGAGCTGTATCTACTGATGAGTAAATCTTATAACCATAAGTACGAGCACCTGCTTTTGACTCAAATTCCAAGTCAATACTACTGATATTACATTCTGCTCCTAAATCAACACATAGCCATTCTGGATATTTTGCATCCCATGCCAATGAACTATCTTTTGTCTTAGCAACCCACCATGTTCCTCTATCACCATCTACTGCATTTACAGCATGTGTATCTACCCCTTGTGATGATGTTCCTTCTTCACTGCTACAATACACTGTCTTGTTAAGAGAAAGGTTTGAAACATTAACCACCTGTGTTCCATAAACTGCAAGTTCATAAATGGAAGCCGCTTGCCACTTTTGTCCTGGGTCATACTGATTACAGCTTATAATTTCTACCAATATGTATCTTGCTGTCTCACCTGTAAATGTTGCTTTCGTCTGCACTCCTGATTCTGTATTTCCTGATTTGTCAAGAATTTCTGTATAGCCACTTGGAACTGTACTTGTTTCTTCTGTCGGAGCTGTATCTACTGATGAGTAAATCTTATAATCATAAGTACGAGCACCTGCTTTTGACTCAAATTCCAAGTCAATACTATCTATATTACATTCTGTTCCTAAATCAACACATAGCCATTCTGGATATTTTGCATCCCATGCTAATGAACTATCTTTTGTCTTAGCAACCCACCATGTTCCTCTATCACCATCTACTGCATTTACAGCATGTGTGTCTACCCCTTGTGCTGATGTTCCTTCTTCGCTACTGCAATACACCCTCTTGTTTAGTGCAAGATTTACTTCAGATGGCTCTGCCGCATTTGCGCTTCCAATACCCGGAATATAAAGTCCTGTTAAGCACAAGTCCGTTGCCAATACAAAAGCTAATAGTCTTTTGCATTTTTTTCTGCTAAATAAATTCTTCATGTAAAAAATCCTCCTATAATTATTTTTATTATGTAATTGTAACCGCTTACATTTTATATCGTCATTATACATCAACATTTTAAATATTTCAATATAATATTTAAAAAATATTAATTATTTTTCTGTAAGCGGTTACGGTAATGTTGCATAAAACAAAAATAACGCTAAACTTTTTTAGTCTAGCGTTATTTTTCCATCCAACATTTGCTTTAAAAACTTAGTATCTCTCATTTTCCACTCTTCATCTATTATTCTAAGATTACTTTCATATGCTTCTTTACAATCCACCCAAGCCAACTGCAACCCCTTTTCTATTTCACTTTGGGTCATATTACATTCCACCACTTCATCAGTTATAGAGCAACTATAATAATAAGAATACGAAATATATTTTGTGTTCTCCATTTTTAAATCTTTTCTTATCTCAAGAATTTCTCCTATTTCTTTCATAGATTCTTCAATCACAACCAATCCCACTTCTTCCTGCACTTCCCTTATTAACGCCTGAGCATTAGTTTCTTCTCCTTCAATTTTTCCTCCTGGAAATTTATACTCTCCATTACTTCCTTTTTGCATTGCAAGCTGACCCGCTTTCATAATAACTGCACGCACTGCATGCCTTTCAAAAACTGGCATATTTTCGCTATAGTCCTTTTGATCTAAAATCATTAAATTCTTCATCCGTCCTCCACTACAATATTTCCTACTTTTTAATATATTGTAGCAAAAAAAGGAGCATGATTCAATAGAATCACACTCCAAAATTAAAGTAGTACTTTATGCTTCAACTGATGATGTATTTGTAGTTTTATAATCCGCAAATTTTTGTTTTACTGCTGCTGCTGTCTGATTTGAAATGTCTGGTAATGATTTACCCCATGCCTTTGTAGCTTGCTTAAATCCTTTTTCAAATGCTTCTAACATCTTATCCATCTTAGATGAATCTCCGCCAGTTAATGCCTTTGCCATTTCAAAAATACGGTCAGATGTTTGGTTTACTCCCCAATATCCGTCTTCTGATATTGCATCTTTAGCTGCTTGTGCTGTAGCTGCATCCACTTTGAAGTTTCCGCTTGCAAGCATCTTCCACATATCGTCTGAATTTCTTGCAGCAAAACCTTGCTTATTTAGCATGCCTTCTACCATGCTCTTAAAGCTGTTGATTTGTGATTGATTATCAGCTTTTAACTTTTGAACAAGTGCTGCCCTATCACTTTCAGTCATTGTAGAGTTATAAACCACCCCACTTGATTTACTTGAATCATTTTCATTTGTTTTTGTTTCTTCTTTAGTTTTTGCCTTTGATGCATTCTTTGATTGCTCATAGGCAGTTGCACCATATGTACGTGCATTTGATACGTTATTTACGCTCATGTTACCTCCGTTCTGTCACCATCCGTGTGACCCCTGCGCTTACGGGAGATTGTCCCTTCCTTGGTCCAAAATCTCATTTAGAGTTTTCTTCATTTTGTTTATCGGCATATTTTCAAAAAACTTTATACCAATTTTTCAATATTTAAAATAATTGTTTCCTCTTGGTCATTGATATGCTTCATAGTCGCATTTCTACCAGCTTCTTTATCTCCCTTTGCCAATGCATCAATAATCATCTCATGCTCTTTTACTAAGTTATTCCTTATATCACTTTCCTTAATATACTCAAGCCTATATCTATACATCTGCTCACGTAAATTATTAAGTATCTGTATTAACCTTTTATTACCCGTCGCCTTATAAATTATATCGTGAAATTTCACATCAGTAACCGCAATTTCTGTAAGACTATTTTTCTTAATAACAATCTTGAACTTCTCTAAATTTGCTTTAAGCTCACATATTTCTTCCTTTGTAATTCTTTCACATGCTAGCTCTATAGCTAAATTCTCTAACACTTTTCTTACTTCTAGCACTTCTTTCAAATCTCCGATAGTTATGCTCGCCACTTCTGCGCCTCTTCGCGGTGTCATAACCACAAGACCTTCAAGCTCTAACTTTCTTATCGCCTCCCTTATTGGAGTTCTACTTACGCCCAATTTATCCGCAAGTTTTACCTCCATAAGCCTTTCACCAGGCTCCAATTCCCCTGTCAATATTGCATTCCTCAAAGTATTAAAAACTACATCACGTAATGGTAAAAGCTCATCACCCTCTACATTACTTAGACTAATATCTTTCATCACCACTACCTCCGTCAGTTATATATACCTGTCTGCACACATCATCCTCTTTCAAAACGTTATATGCATTCTTTGCTATATCAACATCATCAAATAGTCCAAATACTGTAGGGCCACTGCCACTCATCATAGAGACAGCCGCGCCTAGTCCTGTCATAGTCTGTTTTATTTGTTGTATAATTGGGTATTCCTCTAGTGTCACTGTTTCTAACACATTTCCTAGCCTTGATGCCATCAGTTTAAAATCATCATTATTTATTGCTTCAATAATACCATCAATATCTGGGTGTTCTTCTAGTTCATCGGCATGCAAATTTCCATATACTAATTTAGTTGAAACACTAATTGCTGGCTTTGCCAATACAATGTAACAAGGCGGCATAGATTTTAGTGGTGTTAATTTTTCACCAATGCCCTCTGCTAAAGCTGTTCCTCCCATTATACAATATGGAATATCTGCTCCAAGTACAACTGCTCTTTCCATTAGCTGTTCCTTTGTAAGTCCGAGCTTAAACATTTTATTTACACCTATAAATACTGCGGCAGCATCTGCACTACCGCCTGCCATACCAGCTGCAACAGGTATCATTTTTTTGATTTTTATGTGGATATTTTCACTAACTCCAAATTCCTCCATAAGTAAATAAGCTGCCTTGTATGCCAGATTATTTTCATTCGATGGAAGATACTTTAAATTAGTTTCAATACTAATTTCTCCTGGTGTACTCTCACTCTTTCCAAGTCGCCTTAGTTCTATGCCATCATATAACCCTACTGATTGCATTATCATTTTCACTTCATGATAACCATCTTCACGTTTTCTAATTACATCAAGTCCTAAATTTATCTTTCCATGTGCTCTAACACGCACTACATCAAAGTATCCTTGCTTCATCTGTTATTACATCACCGTACCTTTCAGAATTTCCTTACACTACATCATATCATCAACATCAGATTCTGCAGTCATAAACTCTCTTCCTGATACCCGTTTCTTTACTCTTTCTGCCTCCACCATATCTGAAAGCATATTTTTTACTTCTTTTGAATTCTTAATTCTCTTAATATCAAATTCTGGCGTAGACTTATCCGCTGAACATACATGAATAGTTCCGAGCTTCCAAAGTCTTTCTCCAAAGCTTCTTTTTAATGTTACATCCATAATTCTATAGAGTCTAACTTCTTCTTCATTCGTGCTTAATAGCCCCGTACTAACTAATAACTTTTCATCTGTAAGTGCATATTTAGTAAATGACCATGGTAATCCAAAAATTGTCCTTTTTCTATCCTGCCATTTATATTCTATAGCTGTATTCTTGCTCATAGTAAACCTCTTTTCTATATTACATCATAGCATTAATCATCTCTAACACTTTTTCTCCAAGTTCCTTTGACTTCTTATCCGCATCTTCTAAACTATCACCTTTTATTCCATAATAGAATTTAACCTTTGGCTCTGTTCCTGAAGGTCTTACGCATAACCATGCATCATCTGTAAGATCATAATAAAGTACGTTTGAAGATGGAAGTCCTGTAGCTGTAACCTCTCCTGTTTCCATATTCTTAACTGTATCTGCCTTATAATCTCTTGCTGAAAGAACTTTATAATCTCCAACAACTGTCGGTGTATTTTCTCTAAGTCCATTAAGAATATCCTGAATCTTTTGTAAGCCTTCTATACCCTTTAATGTTATTGATTTTACATCGTCTTTGTAATAGCCATATTTCTCATACATATCTATCATAGCATCCCATAATGTCTTACCTTGCTCTTTATAAAATGCTGCTGCCTCACAAAGTGCCATTGTAGCTACTATCGCATCTTTGTCTCTTGCATGTGTTCCAATAAGGCAACCATAGCTCTCTTCAAATCCAAACAAATATGTACCACTATTATTATTTTCAAATCCTAAAATCTGTTGTCCAATAAACTTAAATCCAGTTAAAACTTCAATAAGCTTTGCATTATATTCTTTAGCAATTGCATCCGCCATGTTTGTAGTAACAATAGTCTTAATAAGCGCTCCATCTGCCGGAATACCTGTCTGTGCTTTAATTTGGCTTAATTCATATTCTGCAAGTAAACATCCTGACATATTTCCTGTAAGTGTTATGTATTCACCTGTTTTTGTATCTTTTACATATACTCCAAGTCTATCTGCATCTGGGTCAGTAGCTAAAACAAGATCAGCATCTTTTTCTTTAGCTAATTTAAGTGCAAGCTCAAATGCTTCTTCTGCCTCAGGATTTGGATAGCTAACAGTTGGAAACTCACCATCTGGAAGTTCCTGCTCTGGTACTACATATACGTTTTCAAATCCAAGTTCATCTAAAACTCGTCTTGCAGGAATATTTCCTGTTCCATGAAGTGGTGTGTATACAATCTTAATATCTTTTTGCATTTTCTTAATGCTATCTAGATTTTTAACCTGTTTTTTAAGCTCTTGCATATATTTATCATCAATATCTTTGCCTATAACAATATACATTCCGTTTGCTTTCGCATCTTCTTTTTCCATTGTTTTAACTGTGGCATAATCAAGTACTGCCTTAACTTCTGACATAATTCCTGAATCATGAGGAGGTGTTATCTGTGCACCATCTTCCCAATATACCTTATAACCATTATACTCTGGTGGATTATGGCTTGCTGTAATATTAATACCTGCTATGCAACCTAGTTCTCTTACTGCATATGATAATTCTGGTGTTGGTCTTAGTGACTCGAAAACATATGCCTTAATTCCATTTGCTCCTAAACAAAGTGCTGCTTCATCTGCAAACTCTGGTGACATTCTTCTTGAGTCATATGCTATTGCAACGCCTTTATCTTGTTTGTTTTGCTTAATAATATAGTTTGCAAGACCTTGTGTAGCTTTTCTTACTGTGTAAATATTCATTCTATTTACACCAGCTCCAATTACACCTCTAAGACCTGCTGTACCAAATTCAAGTTCTGTATAAAATCTATCTTCAATCTCTTTTTCATTGCCTTCCAATGCTTTAAGCTCTGCTTTTGTTTCCTCATCAAAATATGGATTATTCAACCATTCCTTATATAATTCGTTATAATTCATTTCATTTACCCGTGCATTTAACTGCACTTTCCTTTCTCATTTTTTCATATCATTTTTAATTTAAATCCTTTGAAACTATTCGCTGCTCTCCATTGCTGGAAGCGCAAGCGTTACATCTTTTGAATCCTCTGAAAACTCAGAATTATACACAACCGTATCATATCCTGTCTGCCTAAGTATCATAACATGACTTCCTGACACCTTTGTAAAGGTTACTGGAATCGTTCCTATTAATACTCCATCAAGATATAAGCTTGCTCCTATTGGAGTAGATACTGTTACTTTATTATTATAAGTTGTATCCACTTTAGAAGTCTCAGCCGTGGTTGTCTCATCGCTTGTACTACCCGATACATCAAAGGTTTTATTTATATAAATCGAATCCACTGTGATATATGCTGTATAATCATCATATAAATCCGACTTAATAACTACTTTATGCTTTCCATATGACAAATCTACAAGCGTAGTATAATCAACTTTAGTTCCATCTATATACATACGCGCTTCTATGCCATCTGGTTTAACTGTAAAATTCACAGAACCATTTCTAGTAATCTCTCCTTGAAAACTACTTAAGCTAACACTAACTTCATCATCTCTTAAAACAGTTACAGTTGTCGAACCTCCAACTCCACTTTTAGATGCCGTAATTGTATATTCTCCTTCAGGAGCTAATATTATCATATCTTGTGTAATAACAGTCATAATCTCTGTGCCTACTTCTATCATTCCACCAACCATATTAGTTGTATCTGTAAGCTTTATATATCCATGTCCCTTCTCTACTATAACAGAATAAATCTGTTTATCAATACCTTTTACAATAAGTTTGTCTACTGAACTTACTTCTCTAATGTCAATAGCCTTACCATTTGAGTCAATAAATAACTTTTCATCATACTTATAGGCAACTCCGCCTATTTCAATTTTATTATAATCATAACTTACTTTCCACTTAGTAACAGTTGTATTTTCCCAAGCTTTATCCGATTCTCTTATCGAAATTAACTTTTGTGTTCCTCCGTTATAGTACACATCTGCAATTTCACCAATTCTAACCTGACTCATCAACATTTCATTTCCATATTTACTTTGAATACTTGTCCCAGATGTATAATTAAGAATATACTCACTACCATCCTTAATCCTTTGAACCGTTACCTGTAGTTTATCTAAATCAATAGCTTTTATAATCACTAAATCTTCATTACTGTATCTTTTTCCGTCTTCTGTAATAGACTCTGTCTCCGACTCACTATCAAGACCTGCCGTTACACCACTACCGTTTTTTTTCTTTACGCATCCAACAAACAGTAATGACATTGCCAATAGCAACATCACAAATAATATAAACGTATTTTTTTTCTTCATAATTATGACCTTTTTCTTTATTTATACTTACCTTTGCGACTTTATAACCTAGTAGTATTGTATACCAAATACAGCAAAAAAACAAGAAGTTTATAAGAAGCATTCTACATGCTCCTTATAAACTTTTCCTTCTTCTGTTGTTGATGATAAACCCTGTTTAACTTCTCTACATTTTTATCTGGAATCCATGACTTATTACTGTTATAGTAATGATTTACAATCTTCCAAAATTTTTCTGGATAATGTATCATCACCTTTAACAATTCATATTCCTTATCAGATATAGTTTTAACACTATCATATGCCTCGATTAATCCATGACCAACATTAACATCCCAGTCATATTTTTCCATAACTTTTCTAAGAAACAAGTATAAATCACTAATTTGCACTCCAACTGCACTTCTTTCAAAATTAACAATGGCTACTTTTCCTTTATCAAAGAGTATGTTATGGTAATTATAATTACCATGACATATGCTTGCCTTTTCCTTTGCCTCTTTATGTAAGCGGTCATATTCTGATTGCTTTATCAGTTCTGACACTTCCATTGCACATTCATAAAACTCTTCAAAATGCCTTAATACATCATATTCAAAACCAGATTTTCTCTTTCTGCCCCTTATATATGTACGAACTCTTTTAAGTTCCAAATTATGCTTTTTATACTCCTCCTCCAAACTCTCAGATATTGGAAGATTGCTACAATCATCAAATTTCGATTCAAATAAAATGTTATGTAATGCCGCTAAATTTTTTACACTTTCATAAATACAGCTTTGACTCTTAACATCACACTCACTCCCATAAAACCAATTTGTAACTATGTGCTTTATTCCTCCCATATCTAGGGAAAATAATGAACCTTCCTTATTTGGAACTATATAATCTACATTTTCAAATCCACTCTTACATATATAATTTAATAATGCATTTTCATATTCAAGTCGGCTGTATGCTCCTGAATATTCGATTATCCTTCTATAGCCTTTGTCCGTTTCAATAATTGTCGCACCCCTGCCTCTAAGTGTTCTTGTTGCCAGCAAGTCATATTGTTCTAGCACTCCTGCCCCTTTGTCAATCACAAAAAATTCCTCCCTCAAAGTATTTAGATATTCTATACTATGAAAAAGGAATTTAAATTATGATTTTATTTTATATAGTTTGTTGCCATTTGTAATAATGTTTCTTTAGTATTTAATTTCGGATTCTCTAAAACTTCGTTTAGCAATGTCCTTAATATTTCTCCAAGCTCTTTACCAAAAGCTATTTCTCTCTCCTTCAAATCATTACCATCTACAGCAAGTTCCTGCATAGACATACAGTCACCTCTATTTTTCACTACCGAATATACATACATAATTTCATCTAGTACACTATTACTCATATCCCCTATCAACATACGATAAGTAATATAATAATCTTCAAATATTTCTACGCCTATATTAAAAGCAGCTTTTCTAACAGAACTTTCATCGCTTTCCAATTTAAAATCCTTATATTCCTTTAATACGCTACATATCTTAACCGTCTTATTATCAAACTTTAAGCTTTTTAAAGGAGCCATCGCAGTTGTATATGTAATAAATAATGCCCATCTTATATAATGATCCTTTGGAGAAGCTTTAAGCGCCTTAATCATCGTCTCATAATCATCTGTCAAATAATCCTTATCTTCATCCTCAAATATCCACCTAATTATACCCATCTGATATAAATCTCTAATCCTATCTACACTATCTGACATAATCAGCTTTTTTAACTCTGCTTGAATTCTTTCTCTACTTATTTTTCTAAGTGTCGCAGCTAATTCCTCTACTGCATTTTTTGTATTTTCCTCTATTTCAAAATCCAAAACTGCTGCAAAACGAATAGCCCTAAGTATTCTTAGAGCATCTTCTGAAAATCTTTCATTTGGATTTCCAACGCAGTTTATAATCTTATTATTTATATCATCTATACCACCAAAACAATCAATTAGTCCAGTTCTATCATTATAAGCCATTGCATTTATTGTAAAATCTCTTCGTTTTAAATCTTCAATAAGATTTGATGTAAACACCACTTCTTTTGGATGACGCCCGTCTTCATACTCTCCATCAACCCTATAGGTGGTAACTTCATAGCCTACATGCTTTATCATAACAGTAACTGTTCCATGCTGTATCCCTGTATCTATTGTCTTATGAAAAAGCGCTTTCACCTGCTCTGGTTTTGCCGAAGTTGTAATATCCCAGTCCTCTGGACTTTTCATAAGTACACTATCTCTTACACATCCGCCCACCGCATACGCTTCATATCCAGCATCTTCAAGGACATTAATGATTGTTTTGACACTTGATGGTAATTCTATTTTTATATCTTGAGACTCCATTATACCACCTCTAAATTTTAAACCTATATCCTACACCCCAAATAGTCTCTATATATTGTGGATTTGATGTATCAAACTCGATTTTCTCACGTATTTTTTTGATATGTACTGTTACAGTAGCAATATCTCCAATAGAATCCATATCCCATATCTTTTGGAATAATTCTTCTTTTGTAAATACATGATTTGGATTTGATGCCAAAAATGTAAACAAATCAAATTCCTTTGTTGTAAGTACCTTTTCTTCTTCATTTACATATACTCTACGAGCTGTTTTATCTATCTTAACCCCACGAATTTCAATAACGTCATTTTCTGCTGCACCGCTTCCAATAAGTCTATCATATCGTGCTATATGAGCTTTCACCCTTGCCACTAACTCACTAGGACTAAAAGGTTTTGTTATATAATCATCCGCACCAAGACCCAAGCCCCTAATCTTATCAATATCATCTTTTTTAGCTGATACCATAAGTATTGGCGTATTTTTACTATCCCTTATTTTTTTACATATTTCAAAACCATCAACATTTGGAAGCATTAAATCCAAAATAAATAAATCAAAGTTTTCTTCTAATGCTCGTTCAAGGCCAGTATCACCTCTATTTTCTATACTTACTTCAAATCCACTTAGTTCAAGGTAATCTCTTTCTAACTCAGCTATACTCTCTTCATCTTCAATTATAAGAATCTTTTTATTTTCCATCTTTAATATCCACCTTTCTTATATTTTCGCATTCATGCGATTTCTTTAAAATAAAATGTATTGAAAGCCCTGTATTTTCTTTACTAAATGCCCATATAGTTCCGCCATGAACCTCTATAATTTTCTTTACTATAGATAAGCCTATTCCACTTCCACCTTTTTTTGAATTTCTTGAAGCATCAGCTCTATAAAGTCTTTCAAAAATATATGGCAAGCTTTCAGGTGATACACCTTTTCCATTATCCTCAAATTCAAAATGTACATACTCACCTTGATCCTTAACTCTAATGATTATAACTCCTCGTTCTTTATCATTGTATTTCACCGAATTATTTATAATATTATTTATAACTCGTCTTAGCTGCTCAGGATCTGCCATAACGCAGGTATCTTTATTTACATAGTTAAAATATGATATCAAGAATGAACTGTTTTCAAGTTCCATCTTTAATTCCTCAAGACAATCTTCAAAGTACTCTGCCACATTTAGCTTAATAAAATTATATGGAATCTTATTTGTATCAATCTTTGAATAGACTGTAAGTTCACCTATTAACCTATCCATCTCGTTTGCTTTGTTATATATGGTTTTTATATACTTATTCATTTTTTCAGGTGTATCCGCTACACCGTCCACAATCCCTTCAACATAACCTTTTATCGCTGTAATTGGTGTCTTTAAATCATGTGAAATATTACTTATAAGTTCCTTGCTTTCTGAGTCATACTGCAAGTTCTCATCTATTGATGCTTTTAGGTACTTTCTCATATTCTCAAACGAATCACAAAGCTCACCAAATTCATCGTTTTGCGCCGCTTCAAATGTAAAGTCAAGATTACCGCCCATAATGTTTTTCGTCGCTTTATTTAGATTCTTTATTGGCTTTAGTACACCTTTATATATCCACCATGTTAAACAGCTTCCAAGAATAATCATAATCAAAATACATGTAATAACAAATTCTAGTATAAATATCCTTATTTCCGGAAGTATACGATTCGTTTGAACTGCTATATAAATCGTTCCGATACCACCATCTTCATCAGTATACAAAACTGGTTTAACTAAATATTTTATATCTTTGTTTCCTACATAATATGTAGATACAGAAACATCCTTTTCCTGATTATATATAGGCAATAATGATGTTATATCTTTATCATCCTCTCTCATACCATTATATATAAATTCATCATCACTATATACAACAATATAAGCAAGTATATGTCCAAAATCTTTATTTATCGAATTTAGAAAATCTTGATCTTCAAAATCTGCTTGTCCAGTGATATTTAAATCTATAAGATATTCTCTTAAAGACTCTGTCACCATATCAAGCATACTTGTTGTATTAAGCATAACTAGATAATTATCCACTTTTACATTATATTTTTCTTCAATGACTTCAATACGATACTTTCCAAGCGCAAGCATAAACATAAAAACCAAGGTCATTGGCACTACAATAATTACTATAAATGAAATTTTAAGTTTCGTTGCTAGTTTCACAATAAACCTCCATGCTAAAGCAATCCTTTTACCAATCTAATAAGAAGTATAACACAGTTGAATACTACTACATAATTAACTTTTTATAAATTTGGTAAACTCTATTGTTGAATCTCTAACAATTATAAATATTAACGGTCCTACAAACATCCCAACAAATCCTAACAATTTGTATCCCGCATATATAGAAACTAATGTCATTATTGGATTTATCCCTATTTTATCACCAATAAGCTTAGGTTCCATAAATTCTCTTGTAAAATAGCATACAAGAAATACTGTAAATACAATTGCTGCATTTACAAAATCACCCGCTATTATATATATTATCGTCCATGGTACCAAAACTGTTCCCACTCCAAACAATGGCAACGCATCAAAAATACCTATAATTATTCCTAATAACAATGCATACTTATTTCCCATTATCATAAACCCAACAATACATTCTGCTGCTATAGATGCCATAATAATAAACTGAGCCTTTACGTACGCCTTCATGACCATAAATGTTTTCTTCACCACAAATGCTGTCTCATTTTTAAATGTAAAAGTCTTTAAATAATCCTTTATTTTATCCATATCTTTAACAAATAAAAACAATGAAACTATCATAAGTGCTGCACCTATCAATATCTCAATAAAACCCATTATTGCAGGAATACTTGTCCCCATTATTATAGGCATGATTTTGCTTTCGATTCCCATAAGGAAATCATTTATATTTTTATTAACAGACTCTAATATCGAATCTGCATTTGCTCCAATTGCACCTTCTATTGCATGGCAAATATTACATAATATTCCATCTGCCGCAGCCCTATACACGTTCATATTTTCAAGAAGCGATAATATTTGATTTATAACACTTCTAAGAAGAAAACTTGCTATTATAGCAATTATAGTAGAAATAATCCCTAATATAATCACAGTCCCAACCATTACATTAATTCTAAAATATTTATGCATAAAATGTATTACTGGACGAACTAATAATGCAATAGCCAAAGCCATAACAAACGGGAAAAAAAGTGGCATCAAAAAGCCCACTGCAAAATATGAAATCAATAACATTGCTATTATAAATAAAAGTATCCACATCTTTTGCTTATATTCTAATATTATTTCGCTTTTATTCTTTTCTTCCATCTGTCCCTCCATAGATTCTTTTATCTATAAGTATTGACTTTTTAAAAAAGAATAAACACTAATTATTTAAAGAATATATTAAATATATCCGAGTGCGGTTTAATACTATATGATACCTTCTTGTTTGTTATTGGGTGCTTAAATTCAAGATAGTAACTAAATAATGCTAAGCCTTTATCTTTCATTTCATCATTAAAATCTTTATTATATTTTGCATCTCCATACAAAGCACAACCTCTACTTGCAAATTGTACCCTTATTTGATGATGCCTGCCTGTTAACAAGGTTATATCTGCAAGAAATAATCCTTCCTTTTCTTCACAAACACTATAAATAAGTTCTGCCTTTTTTGCATCCTTTTCCCCTTCTTTTACAACTCTTGACATATTTAATTTCCCATCTTTCACTAAATAATCCGTTAGCTTACCATTACTTTCCTTCATGTTTTGACATAGAATTGCATAGTATTTTTTCACCATTGCTTTTGATGCAACCTGTGCTGATAATTTAGATGCTGACTCTTTATTTTTAGCATAAACCATTATGCCCCCAACCATCTTGTCCAACCTATGTATTACACCTATATATGGATTTTTACAACCATCTTCATGCAAATGATTCATAAGTATACTTACCATGTCTTCTCCATAACCACGTTCTACCTGTGAAGACACCCCCACAGGTTTAACGCATACTATAATATTTTTATCTTCAAAAAGTATATCTACCATATTATTTTTCAATCTATTTTCCTCTTATTATGATTATATTTAGTAATAAAAAGCTCATACTATATATAACTATAATTTATTTTTTGTATAAATGCTAGTTTTTTATGAAGGGATTTATTTTTATGAGTGAATATTCATCAAACGAAAAACTTATTTTTAATTTAGCTATCTCTGTCGGCGAATTTCTACTAAAAAACGGTGGAGAAGTTTATCGTGTACAAAATACAATTGAAAGAATTTTAGATTCATATAATATAAAAGAACATCATGTAATAGTGTTATCTACAGGTATATTTGCAAGTATAGAAGATAATGAAAAAGATATTAGTTATAGTGTTGTTCGCAATGTGCCTTTAGGAAACACAGATTTAGGTGCCATTGCTTCTGTTAATCAACTATCACGCGAGCTTTGTTCACATAGTTGCTCTCCGGAAGAAGGGTGCTTACGTTTAAAGAATTTTGAACAAGTTCCGCTTATCAAGGTTCATTGGCGAATACTATCCTGCGCAATGTCTTGTTCAGCCATTTGCACTATGTTTGGTGGTTCTTTACTTGATGCCTTTATAGATTTCTTTTTAGGCGCTTTATTGCAATTTTTTCTTATTAGCACTACCAAAAAGGGTGTATCAAAGTTTATAAAAAGCATTATTGGCAGCGGTATTATTACATTTTGCAGTATTTTAATAGTATATTTACTACCCATTGTTAATGCAGATAAAATTATAATTGGCGGCATTATTCCATTGCTGCCTGGTGTTGCTATAACCATATCAATACGTGACTTTTTTGGTGGCGATTACTTGTCTGGAAGTATTCACCTCATTGATGCACTTTTATCAGCTATGTGCATTGCCATCGGTGTTGGTGGTATTATTAAGCTCTATGTTATGTTTATTTAATTATTTTTAGTGGAGGAAACACATGGATTTTCTATATATACTAGGCCAATTTATTGCTTCTGCAATTGGAACGCTAGGATTTGTTATACTATTTAACGCTCCTAAGAATGAATACTTTTTTTGTGCTTTAAATGGTGCAATTGGATGGACTTCATATATTATTGCTACCACTAACGGGTTATCTGTGGTTACTTCTTCCTTGATTTCTACCTTTTTTTTAACTATCATAGGCCGCTTTTTATCTACTTTAAGAAAAAAGCCCCTTACAGTATTTCTGCTCCCTGGGATATTTCCAATAGTCCCGGGAGCAGGTATATATTACACTTCTTATTATTTTATAATGAATAACTTTGATGCATTCGTATATAAAGGATTTGAAACCTTTAAGATTTCTGGTGCCATAGTTCTTGGAATTTTATTTGGACTTATAATTCCTCAAACTTGGTTCAAAAAAGTTTCGGCTAAAGCCGAACTTTGCAAGAATAAAAAATCATTGCGATAGCACAATGATTTTTATTCTTGATTAAGTTTCGTCTATAAGTATTTTTTTAAAGTATCTACTTTGTCGAGGTTTTCCCATGGAAGATTTAAGTCATTACGTCCAAAATGTCCGTATGCTGATGTTTGCTTATAAATAGGTCTTCTAAGGTCTAACATCTTAATAATTCCTGCTGGTCTTAAATCAAAGTTTTCTCTGATAATCTCAACAAGCTTGTCATTATCTATCTTTCCAGTTCCAAAAGTATCTACCATTACTGAAGTAGGATATGCAACACCGATAGCATATGAAAGTTGTATTTCACATCTATCTGCAATGCCTGCTGCTACGATATTCTTTGCTACATATCTTGCTGCATAAGCTGCACTACGGTCTACCTTTGTACAATCTTTTCCTGAGAAAGCTCCACCACCATGACGAGCATATCCGCCATATGTGTCAACAATAATCTTTCTTCCTGTAAGACCTGAATCACCATGAGGTCCTCCAATTACAAAACGTCCTGTTGGATTAATGAAGAATTTTGTTTTATCATCAACAAGTTCTTGTGGAATAACTTCGTCAAAAACATATTTTTTAATATCTTTATGAATCTGTTCTTGTGTTACATCTGGGTCATGTTGTGTTGATAATACTACTGCATTAAGGTGAATTGGCTTGCCATTTTCATCATATTCTACAGTTACCTGAGTTTTTCCATCTGGTCTTAAATAATTAACTGTATTATCTTCTCTTATATCTGTAAGTTTCTTTGCAAGTTTATGAGCTAATGCTATAGGATATGGCATATATTCTGGTGTTTCATTTGTTGCATATCCAAACATCATACCTTGATCACCTGCTCCAATAGCATCAATCTGTGTATCAGTCATTGTATTTTCTTTTGCTTCTAATGCCTTATCTACACCCATTGCTATATCTGTTGATTGCTTGTCCAATGTAACTAAAACCGCACAAGTCTTTGCATCAATACCATAATCTGCATTTGTATAACCAATTTCTTCAACTGTCTTTCTAACGATTGCAGAAACATCAATATTTGCCTTTGTTGTTATTTCTCCCATTACCATAACCATTCCAGTAGTTGTACATGTTTCACATGCAACTCTACTCATTGGATCTTGCTCCATAAGAGCATCTAATATTGCATCTGATACTGCATCACAAAGTTTATCTGGATGTCCTTGTGTAACTGATTCTGAAGTAAATAATAATTTTTCCATTTTTATTCCATCACCTTTCTTTTGTCTTTTATAGTTACTTATTGCATAAAAAAAGTCCTCAATAATGGGGACTCGATGTTTAAATATCAAATCCTCTTATTGCTCGACCTATATTTTTATATAGGCTTGCTAATTAGCTTTATCTATTAGCATTTTACTCGCTCAGGTAGGCACCTTCCATATGGGGTTGCCGGGCTTCATCGATCCTTGTATCTCCACCGCTCTGAATAAGAGAAATCATTTATGAACTTTTATTATATTCTCATAATATTACTTAGTACTTATATTGTCAAGTAGTTTTTAGTTATAAAAATCTTAGCTAACTTTCATCTTGAACTTCTGTATTTCTCTATCATCACTAACTATAGATATTTTTGCTCCAAGTTTTTCAAGTTTTTCAATAAAATCCTCATAGCCACGTTGTATATACTGTACATCTTCAACTTCTGTAAAATCGTCAGCACTTAAACCAGCTAAAACCAATGCCGCTCCTGCTCGTAAATCAGGTGCATCAACTTGTGCCCCTGTAAACTTATTAACGCCTTCTACTACAGCAACATTTCCTTCTACCTTTATATTTGCTCCCATTTTGGCAAGCTCATCTACATATTTAAATCTACTATCAAAAATACTCTCTATCACTGTACTTGTTCCATGTGCAAGTGCTAATGTAACTGTCATCTGTGGCTGCATATCTGTTGGAAAACCTGGATATGGCAATGTTTTAATCTGTGTACTTTTATACACTCCATTGCTTATTACTCTTACTGCACTATCATATTCTTCTATACTACAGCCCATTTCATATAATTTAGCTGAAATAGCTTCTAAATGCCTTGGTATTACATTTCTAACAAGAATGTTTCCGTTTGTTATTGCCGCAGCACACATAAATGTTCCTGCTTCTATCTGATCTGGTATAACTTGGTATTCAGACTTATGTAATTTTTCAACACCCTTTATACGAATAACATCAGTTCCAGCGCCTTTTATATTTGCTCCCATACTGTTTAGCATATTTGCTACATCTACAATATGTGGCTCTTTTGCTACATTTTCAAGTATAGTAGTTCCTTCTGCAAGAGTCGCTGCACACATAACATTTATAGTAGCACCAACAGATACTGTATCAAAGAATATTTGACATCCTCTTAGTCTCTCTGCTTTTACCACTATCATTCCATGATCTATTTTAACCTCAGCTCCAAGCATTTTAAAACCTTTGATATGCTGATCTATAGCTCTTGTTCCTAAATTACATCCACCGGGCATAGTTACTTCTGCCCTTTTATATTTTCCTAGTAATGCTCCAAGAAGATAGTATGATGCTCTCATCTTCTTTATATGTTCATTATCTGCTATTACTGTTTTTATTGTACTACCATTTATCTCTACATTATGTCTGTCAACTCTTTTTACAGTTGCTCCAATGCCTTCAATCGCATCTATTAAAACATTTATGTCATTTACATCAGGTATATTTCCTATCTTTACTACTTCATCTGCCATAACTGCTGCCGCCAAAATAGGAAGTGCTGCATTTTTTGCACCACTAATTTCTACTTCACCCTCTAAAGGAGTTCCACCTTTTATCACATATTTTTCCATCTATTTCTAATCCTCCGCATTGAAGTGTTTTTGTACATACTAATACCTGTGCATTTCGCAAGCATTGGCACAAAGCTTTGCTGCATTGCGAAACTTCCTTATTGAAAATTTATTTTTCAATATATTCACTTCAAATATTTATGCTTTTTTATATAAACGTATTCATTAATTTCTTATTAAAAAAGATTCGCTTCGCGAACTTTGCAAGAATTACTTCTCAATTCTTCTTTAGAACAAATTCACATAAATTCCTATTTTATAAATAATAATCAAGATATATGCTATTACGCATATATCTTGATTATATCATAATCTTCTAATTTGTAAAGTTTTAATTTACACACAAGGAAATCTATATAATTAATTTAATTTTTTCTTACGATTTTTAAGTATCAAACTACTTCCTGCCGCTGATGCAAGTAGCGTTAACCATATCATTGTCATACTTTCATCACCTGTCTTTGGCGTATCTGGTGTGTCTTGCGCATCTGGTGTATCTTGTGCGTCTGGTGTATCCTTTGTGCCTGGTGCTGCTGTGACGGTTATCGTAAAGTCTTGTTGATAATCTGTGCTTATTGATGCACCATTTTTAACAGTAGCTGTCACAACAACCGTTCCTGCTGCACTTGTTTTTAGCGTACTATTAGAAATAGTAGCTCCTGTTGTACCTGCAGCCTTAACAGACCATGTGATATCTTTATTTGCCGCATCTTCCGGTGCAATCGTTCCACTAAGTGCTAGATTTGTTCCAGCTGTTGCTGTACTTGGTACACCTGTAATAGAAATAACTGGTGTATATACGGTATATGCGCTCAGTTTCAAAAATTTACTTTCTGTTGCTTTGGTATATTCTATACCCGAATTTCCATCTTTCTTTACCCACTTAGCCGTTACACTAGATGGTGTTACTGATAAATCTTTATCGGTATTGATATTATAGCTAGTATCATCATTTTCCGATGATTTTGATATTAAAATCACTGCCTCGCCAAATGTTATTGATGCTGTAGCTGTGTTCACGTCTATTGCTGGTTTTCCAAACACAACAGCATTCCCCTTTAACTCTATCACTCCTACAGTCTTAGCCGACAAAGCTGGATAGATTTCATTTATTACAATTCCTCCAGTTATAGAAATAACTGAATTCCATGTAGAAGAAATTTGTCCATAAATTTCACTATCAGATATTGTAATATTACTAGTGTCCCCATATATAGCGCTACCACTTGAACTGCTCACTGTAGCTCTTGATATTACTGCCGAACACTTATTAATGAAAATCGCAACACCTGCTTCGTATAACCCATTACTAATTTCATCATTAAGAATAATTTCAACGTTTTCTTCTATCGTCAAAGTTCCATTTGATTCTGATGCACCAACATATTGGGGCGGAGCACCAATCATCGAAATAACTCCTTGGTTCAACTCAGTAGCTATTCGCTCAATCTTTGCATTTCCGGAAAGTTTAAATGAACCTATTGGTTGATTCCCATCACACTGCACCTTAATAATATAATTATCATCTGTTACTGCTCCTTTTATCGACGCTTGCCAATCCACTGTTACATCTTTAGGAATCTTAAGCTTTATGCATTCAGTTATTGAATCATTGCATCCTGTTACCATTACAGTCGCATTTGCATCATCCCAAGTGACATTTAATCCGGATATAGCTTTAATCGTATTCATTAAAGTGACTGGTTCTGCAATAGCCGCTTTAGCAGTTAACTCCGTCATCAGTAGACCGTTAAATGTAAGTGCCAATACCATAAATAGTGTCATTAATTTTGATAGCCATTTTTTTTGTTTCATTGTTCTTCCTCCTTGCATAAAATTGCTTTTATTTATATTATAAACGAGCAAGACAATCAAATGACAATCAAATATATGAGTTTTTTTAAAATTTTTTCTTGTCTTTTCAATCACATCAAAAAGAGATGCGTACTAATTAATTAGTACAACATCTCCTTGAAATATTTCTTATATTTTATCCAACCTTCAACTAATTTAAATAATCTAAAGGATTAACCCTTGAACCATTTATAATTACTTCAAAATGTACATGTGGTCCCGTACTGTTTCCTGTATTTCCTGAAAGTCCTATTTTCTCACCTTGAGTAACGTATTGGCCTACATTAACAAGAATCTTGCTCATATGAGCATAACGTGTCATTGTTCCATTTGAATGCTGTATAACTACTGCATATCCATATCCACCATTCCATCCTGCTTGCACAACAGTTCCACCACAAGATGCCATAATCGTTGTACCTACTGAACACGCCCAGTCAACACCTGCATGAAGAGTTCCCCATCTTGCTCCATATCCTGATGAGAACATTCCTCCTGATATAGGTTTAATAAATGTCGGTGGTGTAAGTGTTCCTACTTCAATTACTTTCGCAACCGCATTTGTGATAACTGTTTGGTCTAAGATTTCTCTAGATTCTTCTGTTCCATTAACATACTTTACTTCAGCAACAACTTCTCTATATCCTTGGCTGCCTTCGTTTAAAACGCTTGAATATGTTGTGTATTGACTATCATTATAGACATATTCAACAGCAACATCATAGTTTTCTTTGTATACTTCTTGCTTCTTTACTACTACCGACAATTCTGGTTTAGGAACAGTAACTACTATTCTATCACCTATTTGAATATTAGTCTCTTCATCATAATCTGGGTTCATTGCAAGTAAGCCATCAAGACTTAAGCTAAACTTGTCTGAAATACCATATAATGTATCACCTTCAACGACTTCGTATATTTTATTTTCTTCTTTATCCTTTGTAACTAAATTTATCGCTTCATCTAATGAAATAATCTGTGCTGTAGAAACATATGTCTCAATAATTTCTACATCCTCTGCAAACTCTATTCCAATTATTTTATTCTCTGGTTTAACATCCTGTGTTACTTGTGCGTTTGTCCCATTTGCTGTTGCAAACACTACTGGATTGTTTGTATCTTCTCTATCAAGTTTAACAACATCATATGAAATATATGATAATCTTGAATTCATGCTATCTGTAAGCATTGTTGCGAAAGAATTATCTGTATCATACTTGCTCTTTGCGCAGTTCAAAAGTTCCACTACTTCTTCCTTTGACGACAATGTAACTGTGAAACCGTCAATATCTACAACATATGCCTTTTCTTTCACCTCTACAGATGATTCTTTCAACAAGTTGTACATCTTATCAACGAGAACTTCTTCACTTACTTTTTCGCCATAAAGCTTGTCTTCTCCATAAATTTTCAAATCATAATCTATATATATTGATGCATCGCTTTGATTCTCAATCATACGTCTAGCTTCTAAATATGCATTTTCGGCTATCTGATCATCTTGAACTGCTCCCAATTTTTCGCCATTTAAAACTACAGTATAATAACCTTCTTCTGTATGTGATAATGAACCAAACCATGGAAATGCAAGTATCATACCCGCACATATAACTCCAGCTGATTTAATATAAGTCAATTTAATTTTTTTGCTATATTTTGTAATACGCCTCATAATACCTCTCCATTTATTATTCTGAGTAATCACTGTGTAATATTTACGTAACAAAGACTATTCTAACAGTAAAATATCTTTTTGTAAAGGTTTTTCTTAATTATTTAAAATTTTACTAAATTAATTTTAGATATTTTACTATTTCTTCTGCCATGCTACTTACAGTTTGTCTAATATCTTTTCCTGTCTCATCAACAATAACATCTGCGTACTCTTCATATAAAGGAACCCTTTCAGCATATAACTGCTCAAGTGTTTGTCCTTGTCTTACAACTACACCTCTACCTTTTAAATCACCTAATCTATTTTCTATATCTTCATAAGATGCTTTTAAGTAAACGACTATCCCCATTTCTTTAAAATGTTCCATAGCTTCCTTACCATAAACAACGCTGCCACCTGTAGCAATTATAGACTTGTCTACTTGTATACTAGCATTTATTCTATTCTCAATTTCAATAAATTCATCTATTCCTTCTGATTCAATTATATCTTTTAATAATCTACCTTCTTGTTCCTGTATAACTAAATCAGAATCCAAGAATTTATACCCCAATACTTTTGCTAGTACAACTCCTGCTGAACTCTTTCCTACTCCAGGCATCCCTATAAGTATTATATTCTTTTTTTGCATAATCTATACCACATACCTTTTATTCTTTTGCCAAAATAACACAACTTCTAACATTTTACACCATTTTATCTATCCTTGCAACAAATAGTTTTGTATAGCATATAAAACTGTCTTTCAAAGTACACAAACAATTGACTTTTGCTTTGTATTGCCTTATAATTCATTAATGTAGCTAATTTTCCTAGATTTTGCTACACCAATTTACGATTTTAAGAAAGGTGGTATTATGAGAGGAACTCCGAAGAAGGAAGATTTGTTTAAAATTCCAAATATTTTGTGTTATATTAGGATTTTACTAGTACCATTATTTATTTACTTATATTTAAAAGAACAATATATATCAGCAGCACTTTTTGTTATGTTAGCTGCTGCCACCGATGTTTTAGATGGATATATTGCTAGAAATTTTAACATGATAACCGACTGGGGCAAATTCATTGATCCTGTAGCCGATAAACTTATGCAATTCTCTATGTTAATTGTAACCATTTTTAAAGTACATTGGGTTTTAATACTAGTTATATTATTTGCATTAAAAGAGATTATATTACTTATTATCGGAGTTTATATTTACCACAAAGACTACAGTTTAAATGGTGCAAATTGGGCTGGAAAGCTATGTACTATTGTATTAGATTTAGTTATGCTTATATTTATAGCATTACCTAAAATTCCTGATAAAGTAGGACTTATATTAGTATTAATTGTAACATTTTTTCTTATAAACTCATTTATTGTTTATGCACTTGAATACAAAAAACTTTATAATAACATCAAGCAAACTAAGGAAGACTAAGGCTTTTGCCCTAGTCTTCTTTTTTCCTGTTTTCAAAGTATACAAACGAGTCTATAGCCCTTAAAATATCATCAAAGTTTTCTCGTGGTGCAACTTCTATATATTGTCTTAATATTTCTTCTTCATTTCTACGATACTTACCATAGAATATATCAAATAAATTGTGACCTCTAACATATATTTTTATGCTTTCCATATTCTTCTTAAGGTCTTCTTTGTTATTAATTCTTATATTCTTTGTTCTTATCATTCTTTTCACACAAGGCAACTTATATAAATAATCCTTATACTTTTGATAAAGAGTATTATAAAACTCTTCTTCACTTTTTATTACTCCGATTTTTACCATTACTTGTGGATCCAAAAAATAATTTTCAAACGAATAATACTTAAGCACCAAGACATTCTTAGGCATTACATTTGGAAGGTTATCTGGTTCCTCCTTAGACCTCTGATTATAGTAGCTACATAACTGCTTTACTAAATATCTAGGATTCTTACCATCACTATCTCTAATCATCAAAAATTGATCTTTTAAATACAATTTATTTATATATTTAAGATTTGCATATGTCTTAATATTTGTACAACTATTTGTAGGGACTATCGTTATTCTCTTAAGCATACCCTCTTCATCTCTTATCTCTGAATAATATTTTTCCAAGAGCATCGGAAGCCTATTGCCATCTTGTTTTCCTTCTACAATAAACACAAAACTTACATTCATCAAATCATTTGCAGAATACCCTAAGTCATCTAAGATAACATCTATATCGGTATTCTCTATAACTTCTGTAAAGTAATCCTCATTTAACACTACTTGCTTTATTTGCTTAGATGAAAAATTAAACAACATATTAGGTGAATACGTAGAAAACATCACTTGATTCTTTTTTGATAATCTATAAAGTATTTCACTTGCTGTTTTTTGTAATTGTGGATGTAAAAATATTTCTGGATCTTCTATAATGATTATGCTTGGATCTTGACTATTTTCATCCACATAAGCTTCAATAAGTGACAATAAATAAATGCTCTTTGTACCTGCACTCATTGTACCTAGATTACCTTCTCTATGACGCTCTTCATTATATATCATTGTTTTTACATCTAATAAACTCTTAAAATCAATATCTACTTCATATCTTACAGATTCTGTTTTAAAACCATTATCTCGCATATGCTTATTTACTAATTTTGCAAAACCGTCCAAATTCTTCTTGTAAAGGTTATATTCCATAAGCATTGCTATTTCAAATAAATTTAGCTCTTCTGGCGTTTTTTTCTTTATATCTTCTATACACTCAAAACATTGATTACAGCGTTTTGTATTATCATACATACAGCTTTCTTCTAATAGCCTTTGAAATGCTTCATCATATTGAACATTAATAAGCGCTCTTTGAAAGTCTTTCAGATTTCTTCTGTGATCAATATAATAAAGGTTTGGAAGGTATTCTGGTGGTTTTTCACCTGAATATATCCCATCCTCATATAGCTGCTTTCCATTTGGACTTACTACATAACGTACATACTTTTCCTCACCATCATCCATCTCCAATATAATAGCAATAACTACATCTCTAGTTGGATCATTAAAGTGATCTGTTTTTATGACAAAATCTCCAAGTATAGCCCTAACTGCATCAATAACAGAGCTTTTACCTGTATTATTCTTTCCAACCAATATACACGCACTATTAATATCCAAGATAGTAACACGATCTATTGATTTAAAATTTTCAATACTTATTCGGCGTATTTTCATATGCACCTCCATATTTATTGCTTCTATTTTTTTCTTGCCTTTTTCTGCACAGAATATCCGAACTTTCCTAGTTTTTGTCCTAACATAAAATATTCACCGTGTGAATATGTCACTAGCTTAGAGGAATTCAAATTAAATCTTCCTCTTTCATCCATATATCTCTCATCAATATTTACTCCTAAAACCTCTGCCATAATCATATGATGAGAACCCAATTTTTTTATTTCAGTTACCTTACATTCAATATTCACTGGACTTTCTTCAATTCCTGGTGCTTTAACATATATTGATTTGTTTGGTGTCAGCTTCATTTCTTTGAATTTATCAACATCTTTACCTGACCTCACACCACAATAGTCTGTTGCTCGCACTAAATCCTTAGTAGTCAGATTTATAACAAATTCTCCAGTCTCTTTTATTATATTATATGAATATCTTTCTGGTTTGACAGAAATAGATACCATCGCTGGAACAGTACATATAGTTCCAGCCCATGCCACCGTTATTATATTTGGTCTTTCGCCCTCTCGTGCACAACTTACCATAACCGCTGGCACTGGATATAGCATATTTCCTGCTTTCCAATTCTGTCTAGACATATCAATACCCTTGCATTTTGCAATGTTTCCTCTCAATTTTCTTTTTCAACAGTATAATCTATACATTCAACTTCTGTTCCAACAGCTTGCCATGTACCATCTATATATTCAAAATATATCTTTGCTGTTGCTAAATTCGTACCTTCGTAGCCTAACTCTCTTCCGTCAATAAGAGTTTTGGGCCTTGTTGCTTGATAAGTACATGTATAGTTAATAATTACTGTAAGCTTATTTAAATACTCATAATCTGTTATCTCATACTCACACTTATCAAAACTCATCGAAAGAAGCCTTCTTCCGTCTGCTTGATTAATTGTTGATGACAATGCTTTATACTGATCATCTATTTGTTGATATTTTTCTTCATTTTCTCTTACAAATGCTTTTATAGAAGCTTTGTCTCCATCTTCCAATGCTACCCTATAAAACTCTGCGACTATATCTCTCGCCTTATTTTTCACTTCTTTAGCATGCTCTGACTTTATATCATATCCATTGCTCTTTGCAACATAAGTAGAACCATTCTCTACCCATGAAATCAGCTCTGTCTTATTATCAATAAATGGTGATGATAAAACAATCTTATGATCACCTTTAAAAACCCTGCCTAATTCATAAATAATATTTCCAGTTTCTTCATTTTTACCTTTTACACAGTCAATTAAATCTACACCATCAAATGTAACTGTCATCTCTTCTGGTGCTTCTATCTTACAATTATTTATTATGTAAGAATCAACAAAACCTCTCCATGTACTATAAAAAAACAAAATCTTCTCATCTTGCTTTTTTATAATCATAGAATATTTTCCGGTTTTTTCTTTCTCAGCAACCGATTCTGACTCAGTTTCTGTACTTTCTGTCGTTTCATCCGTTACATCTTCAGCATCATAAACCAAATCATATGTAACATCAACATATGCAAATTTGTCATTTTCTTTTACAAGTTCAAATTCATAATTTTCTATTCCCGTTGTCAATGCATTTCCATTCATAGCAATAGAAAATGTCTTTATATTAATAAATTTGGACTCTTCTATTTCTGTGACCTTATACATACTATTCCAATTTCGATTTGCGAAATACTCAAAATATTCCTTCGCAAATGTTACAGGACTTCCTTTTTGAGTGCCTACTGCTAAAAATACTCCTATAAAACCTGCTAATGCAAGCACTAAAAGCGAACTAATTATCTGAGTTGCTATTCTTGCAGGCTTCTTTTTCATCACTACTCTTATCTTTTTTATAATTCTCTTAAATTTATTTTTTTCATAGTCATCATAAATATCATACTCTATAAGCTCAACACCATCTTCTTCTAACTTTCCTATTTCTTCTTCTACTAATCCTTCAGTCTCATCTTCTTCATAGATTTCTTCATCAATAAGCTGCTCTATCTCCTTATCAATGTCTTCTTCTTTTCTACTCATATTGCCTCCATACTGATTTCCAATATTTATTTTCCCTCATCTGTATTATCTATAGTTAATGCATCTATCGAAATTTTCATTAACTCCTTAATCTCCTCTTCATTTAAACTTAAATAACTTGCAAGTTCCCCAAGTGTTGCTTCTCTTTCTAATTTCTTTGCCAAGTGTGTAGATGCATCATTCAATGCATTTATCCTATCCACAAGATGATGTGAAGTTCTGCTACTTCCTATCTCCTCATTGATTGCCTCACTCATAGCCTGCTCTATCGCATCTTTTAGATGTTTTTCAAACTTATCAAATGATTTGTCTTCATTTTCATACGTAAGTATCGTTTCATATAAAGCCAAGTTCCCTTCCGCCACTAAATCACCTTGCGACAAAGATGCGTTACCATATTTTTTTGAAATGCTAATTACATCTTCTAAATATAAACTTGTTAAATCCTTAACAATATTCTTATCACCCTCAATATATTTTAAAAAGTACTGTTGTTTTTTTTCTATATCCGCCTCAACTTCTTGTAGCTCATTTAAATACATCTCATAAAAAGCTTTTTCTTGCTCAGATTGAGCCTTACCTACCACTATCGTTTCATCAACTTCTACCTTTGCAGCCTGTTGATAGCCTTCTATTTCAACTTTGCATTCTGTAAGATATTTATATACAAATTCGTACTGTTCTTCGCTTTCTAATACATCCTTAAGATATAAATGGATTTGTTCTTTTTTTATTTTATTTCCTGAAACAGTTGCAAACTCTACAAGTTCTGACAAAGCCTCATTAAACTCTCTCTTCTTGCTATTTACAAAATCCATTATACAATTCCCTCCGTTGCTGATATTTGTTCAAAAATCTCTTGCATTTTTTTATCTGTATCCGCAATTATATTTGCACAATCTGCTAATTCCTCAACTATCTTATCTGCATTCGCTATACCTTTTTTATATTTAACTTGATGTTCTAATGAAGCCCAAAAATCCATCGCTATTGTTCTTATTTGAACTTCTACTTTTCTCATCATCGACTTATCCGATAGAAATATCGGAACCTCTACAATCAAATGCAATGAACGATATCCATTTTTCTTCGGCTCTTTAATATAATCTTTTCTAAGAATAACGTTTATATCATCTTGTTTAGTAAACATATCCGCCACACTATAAATATCTTCCAAGAACGAACATATTACTCTTACACCTGCCACATCATTAAGATTCTCTTCAACAGATTCCACTGTTATTGGCCATCCGTATCTTACCATTTTTTCTACAATACTTTTCGGTCTTTTAAGTCTTGAATTAATCGAATCTATAGGATTTCTATTTGTTTTTAAAGACAACTCGTCATTTAGTATTTCGAGCTTAGTCTGAATTTCCTTTATCGCACATTTATTATACAACATCATTTCTTCAAATTTTTTAGCTTCATCAAAAAAATGTTCCGGAACTGACATTTTTGTATATTCATCTATTACCTTTGTTCTATTGCTCATATTTACACCTATCATTTCTTATCCGCTAATAATTGCTTCGCAATAATATTACAATTCAAGGAGATGTACATTAAACACCTCCTTGATCTGTAATAAATGCAACTATTTGACTACTTTATAAAATCTTTCACTTTCGCATATATACCATTTGCATCAAGTCCATATTTTTCAATAAGTTTTACTGCTGGACCTGATTCACCAAAGACATCATTTACGCCTATTCTTAAAACTTTAGTTGGTGCATTCTCACTTAAGCAATCACAAACAGCACTTCCAAGTCCACCAATAATTGAATGTTCTTCTACTGTTACTATTTTTCCAGTTTCTTTTGCTGATGCAATAACAAGTTCCTCATCAAGAGGTTTTATTGTATGAATATTTATAACTTTTGCATCTATACCATCTGCTGCAAGCTTATTTGCTGCTTCCAATGACTCTGCTACACACAAACCAGTAGCAATTATTGTAACATCTTTTCCTTCTCTCAAAGTAACACCTTTTCCAATTTCAAACTTGTAATCAGGATTATCATTGATAACAGGAGTTGCCAAACGTCCAAATCTTATATATACAGGTCCTTGATGTTCTATTGCCGCCTTTACTGCTGCTCTTGCTTCAACATCATCTGCTGGATTTAATACTACCATTCCAGGTATTGTTCTCATTAATGCTAAGTCTTCGTTACACTGATGTGTAGCACCATCTTCACCTACTGAAATACCAGCATGTGTCGCACCTATCTTTACATTAAGCTGTGGATATGCAACTGAGTTTCTAACCTGCTCATATGCTCTTCCTGCTGCAAACATAGCAAATGAACTAACAAATGGAATTTTTCCTGTAGCTGCAAGTCCTGCTGCAATACCAACCATATTACATTCAGCTATACCACAATCTATATGTCTATCTGGATATGCTTTCTTAAATATTCCTGTTTTTGTAGCTGCTGCTAAATCAGCATCAAGAACTACTAATTCAGGATACTCTGCACCAAATTCTGTCAAGGCATTACCATAGCTATCTCTTGTAGCAATTTTCTTTACTTCTGACATAAGCTTTCACCTACCTTTTCTAAATCTGCCATAGCCACTGCATACTGCTCATCATTTGGAGCTGTTCCGTGCCATGCCGCATTATTTTCCATAAATGAAACACCTTTGCCTTTTACACTCTTAAATACAATTGCTGTAGGCATTCCTTTTGTAGCTTTTGCTTCATCAAAAGCAGCCTTTATAGCATCAAAGTCATGTGCATCAACATTTTCAATTACATGAAAATTAAATGCCTTAAATTTATCGCCTATCGGATAAGGATTACATACCTCTTCTACCTTGCCATCGATCTGGAGTCCATTGTTATCTACCATAACAACAAGATTATCAAGATTTCTATGACCCGCAAACATAGAAGCTTCCCATACCTGACCTTCTTGTATTTCACCATCTCCAAGAAGTGTGTATACACGATATGAATCTCCACTAAGTTTTGCTGATAAAGCCATTCCTACTGCTGCTGATATTCCTTGTCCTAAAGAACCTGATGACATGTCTACACCTGGAATGTGCTTCATATCAGGATGTCCTTGAAGATAAGAACCAATTTGTCTTAATGTTTTTAAATCCTCAACAGGAAAATAACCTCTGTTTGCTAATGTTGAATATAACCCAGGAGCTGTATGTCCCTTTGATAGAACGAATCTATCTCTGTTAACATCTGATGGATTTTCAACGTTTATATTCATTTCTTCAAAATACAGATATGTAAAAATATCTGTTGCTGAAAGCGAACCGCCTGGATGTCCAGCTTTTGCACTATGCACAGCTGTTACTATACCCTTACGAATCTCATTGGCTTTCTTTTGGAGTTCTAATTTGTCCATAATTCTTCTCCTTGAATTTGTTAGTCGAATCTTTTATTTCTGTAAGAATGCAAGGCATTCTTACAAAGTTTGACGTAAGTCAAATCTTTTATTCGCCAAATACTTTTCTATAATCTTCTTGAAATTTAACAATTCCCTGATCTGTAAGAGGATGCTTTGTCATCTGCTCAATAACTGAATATGGAACTGTAGCAATATCTGCTCCCGCTAAAGCACAATCTGTTACATGAATAGGGTTTCTAACTGAAGCTGCAATTATTTCTGTTTCAATACCTGAAACTGCAAACATATCCACAATCTGTCTAATTAAATCCATACCAGTTTGTGAAATATCATCAAGTCTTCCTAAGAATGGTGATACATATGTTGCACCTGCTCTTGCTGCAAGTAATGCCTGATTCGCTGTAAATACCAATGTTACGTTTGTTTTAATACCTTCTTCTGACAATACTTTTGTAGCTTTTAAGCCTTCTACTGTCATAGGAATCTTTACTATCATGTTTGGATGTATTTTTGCAATCTCTCTACCTTCTGCAATCATACCTTCTGCATCTACTGTAGTAGCTTTAACTTCTCCGCTTATAGGACCATCTACTATAGATGTAATTTCCTTAATAACTTCTACGAAATCTCTACCTTCTTTAGCAATAAGTGATGGATTTGTAGTAACTCCACAAATAACACCCATATCATTTGCTTTTTTGATGTCTTCTACATTAGCTGTATCAATGAAAAACTTCATCTTTTTTTCCTCCTTAAAAACATATATTATATTTTTTGCATATGCAGATATTATACCACTTTTTATCCTACATGTCTATTTTCAATTTGCATTTTTAGCTATTTTTAATTAAATTTTACAAAATGAATATATTTAATTACACAAAAAAATCGTCAACCCATTGTTGACGATTTTTTAACTACATTTTATCCCTATCTAACTTTTCAAAGTTCTTTTTATATTCTTCTCTAATGTTATCTACCGAAAGAACATAATCATGTATTGCCACTTGACTTATTCTACCTGTAAAAGAATCCATAAATGTATCTCCACCTACTACTACCCTTGTAGGAGACTCAATTGTATGTACATCATCTCTGTATGCAAAAAGTTCTCCATTTACATATACTCTACTTTCAGACTTTCTACTGTTATATGTAGCAGTTATATAATACCATTGTTTTAGTTCTATACTATGACCTATTGCATCATGCCATTCGTCTTCATAAAGCAAATCTTTTACTCTCAGCATTACAATTCCATCCCACGCAAAAGGCATAACACTCATAAAACCATTACTATACTCTGTATAGAATACACTGGTCCAATAACTGAATTCTTCAACATTCAACATAATGGATACTGTATAGTTCTGTGTACGCATTACATCAATCGGTAATTCAACTACGTTTTGAAGAACTGCTCCACCGACAAATCTTATTACCTGCTTATCTAACTCTTCGCAATATTCAAATAGACATTCATTTCCAACATATCTACCTTTATTTTTGCCTGTTCGCTCCTCTAATGTACCATCAAAATCATATATATATGTATTATTCTCTTCATATATATTTGCAATAGCAAACTCTACAAATTCTTTTGGCTTTATTGGTTCTGAAAAATACTTTCCTACACCAATATTACATCCATATCCAGATAAGTATTCTACAGATTTCTTATCTTCAATACCTCTAGCTACAATTTTTATATTCAGCTCTCTTGCCAATGATATTATAGTCTTTATCATGGTTGCACTTGAACGGCTATTTAACATACTTTTTGTAAGTTCAGTATCAATTACCCACTGATCTGCAAGGTTGTCATTAATATCAAGCAGAGAAACACCGATATTTCCAATACTCTTTTTATATGATATAGAATATCCTGTCTTTTTAAGCTTTTTAACCGTAGCAGTCGCTTTCTCAGATGTATCCAAATCATTTATACCTATAATAAATCTCTCTGGTTTCAAATCATACATTTCAACCATTTTTTGAAGTTGATCTACTATATTTCCTACAAGAAAATGCTTTCTTGATATATTCATAAATACCGGTAATTTTTCAAGTGATGTGTTATTCCATGTTTTCATAATCTTACATAACTGTTCAAATATATACATTTCTAAATCAACCACAAAACCGTCTTCTTCAAGAATCTCCATGAACATAGAATGATGTCTTAAACCATCTTTTGGATGATCCCACCATATTTTCACTTCTGTACACTCTATTCCCGAAGTAACCATATTCATTCTCGGCTGAAAATAAATCTTAAACTGACCCGCTGCTAATGCTGCATTTTTCTCTCTTAACACCGATAATTTATATGTAAATTGATCTTCTATACTGTTGTAGATTATGTATCTTCCTTTACCACTCTTCTTTGCCTGATACATTGCAATATCACATTTTAATAAAATATCATCCAAATCTTGACTAACTGGCTGATCAAATATAATTCCTATACTAAAAGAAATTATAGAATTGATATCCATGCTCATCTCTATGTCATCTACTGATTTTAAAATATCCTCTGCTATTAAAACTACCTGTTCTCTAGAAGCACTTCCTTCTATCATAACAGCATATTCATCACCACCCATTCTAGCTAAGAAGGCATTTCCAATCTTTTCTTTCACCATATGACTAACTTTTATCAGCAATTTATCACCAATCTTGTGACCATATGTATCATTAACTTTTTTAAAGTTATCTATATCTAGGAACATACAATGAACTGTTTTTCCCTTTTTGTTCAATTCAAAATGTTCATACAATCCTCTTCTGTTAGGAAGACCTGTAAGATAGTCTGTTTCAGCCACCTTCCTAGCATCTATCTCCTTAATCATCCTTTTTTCCATTTTTGACTCTAAATTACTATATTTCAAAATGTTTTTAAGACAGCAATACAATTCATCTATTCTGTAAGGTCTGCTTACAACAAATAGATTATTTTCATCTTCTATCTCTATTTTCAGTTCTTTATCCCCCGTACATAAAATCACATACATTTTCTTTGCCAAAAGACGCAAAACATCAAGCTCGTAATCGTCTTTTGCAATAATTACGCACTTGTTCCTATCCATTATGTTCACAGAATTTTGCTCATTAATAAATGATAGTTGATCAAAAAATTCCCCATATTTGCTGACATTATTCATCAGTTCAAATAACTTGGTGTCATCGCTTATTATATAAACTTTCTCCATAAAACCGCACCTTTCTCTAGTTCAAGTAACCCCACTTAAACCCGCTACATTTCAAGATGTCTAAGAAAACCCTCGCACCCTGCAAATATGTCACAATACGTAGTCTCAAACTCCCCTGTATACCAAGGATCGTCTACGTCTCCATCCATTCCTGCAAAGTAAAGCATCTTATACACTTTACCCTCTTTATCGCCATCAAATATTTTATATATATTACGAATATTCGCGCTATCCATTCCTATAAAATAATCATAGCTATTATAATCACTTTTTTGCAACCTAACCGCGTATTTACCTTCTACAGAAATCCCCTTTTTTTTCAAGACATTCCTAGTTCCGCTGTGAACAGGATTTCCTAATTCTTCTGTGCTTGTTGCCGAAGAAACAATATAAAATTTGTCTTTCAAGCCTCTCTTTTCCACCATGTCCTTCAATACAAACTCTGCCATTGGTGAACGGCATATATTTCCGTGACATATAAACATTACCTTAATCATAAATGTTTTACTCCTCTTTGTCAATATATTCTTAGCCTATTTTACAAGTTCTGATAAATTTTTATCAAAGTCTTATGCTTGCAACCCAAGCAACTATATTTCAGCCTCCGTTTTACTTATTATACTTGTATGCATTTCATTTCAACATATTCCCAATTTTCTAAGTTTATTAAGTACTTTGTAGGCTCACCAGATTCTTTAAATCCAACTGATTGATAACAATACATAGCCTTACTATTATCTATAAATACACCCAGCGAAATTTCATCTACGTGCAAAAATTCAAAAGCATATCGTTTAGCAAGTGATAACATTTCTTTACCATATCCTTTGCCTCTGACATTACTGTCTACAATGATAAAGCCAAAACGCAGCTTTTTATGTTCTTCATCTAAAAACCTCATAATCATTTGACCAACAGGAGTTCCTTTTTCGTCACATGCTGTAAAAGCCATAAAATCTGCATTATTTTTTTGCTTTTCGTAATGTTCATTTAAATCATCTGGGGACATCGGGTACTTCTCCATAAGACCTGCCGACCACAAGTAGAAAGTTTTTTCATCCAAAATCCAAGTCGCTATTGTTTTTGCATCACAATTTTTATATGGCCTAAATATCAAAATTTTTATCCTCCAAAATCTTATTTCTAATTCACATTATAACATATTTCCATATATTTTTAAAGGATTTTACAATTGAGGCCATGCTTATTTTCTCACTTTCACAGCCAACGAGTGTGCCATCATTCCCTCTGACTCTGCAAGTTCAATGATATAATCAGCATTTTTCTTTAACGCTGTTTCTGGATAATTAATCACGCTGTATCCTCTCATAAACTCTTGTACCGACATACCTGACGAAAATTTCGCAGTTCCGCATGTTGGAAGAATATGATTTGTTCCACAAAAATAATCTCCTACAGGCTCAGTACTATACCCGCCAACAAACACTGCCCCAACATTAGTTAATTTAGGTAGAACATCTTGATAATCATCTAATAATATTTCTGCATGTTCTGGTGCAATTTCATTTACTGCATCTACAGCTTCCTTGATTGAATCAACAATAAAAATATCACCATAATTTTCAAATGCTTTTTTAGTTGCATCCACAAGATTATTTTCTTCACACAAACGAGTAATTTCCGTTTTTATTTTTATAGCTTGCTCCTCAGACAAGCAAAATGTAGTACTAGCCTCAAATCCTGTTCCGTGTTCTGCCTGTGACATCATATCTGCTGCAATAAAGGTAGGGTTTGCATTTTCATCAGCAATAATTGCAATTTCGGAAGGGCCTGCAATAAAATCGATTTTTACCTCTCCAAATAATTGTTTCTTTGCCATTTGAGTATAATTGTTTCCTGGACCAGTTATTATATCAACCTTTTTAACTGTTTCCGTTCCATAAGCAACAGCCGCTAATCCTTGAGAGCCAGATAGTTTATAATAATTTTTAACATTTAAATAATCTGCTACATATAATAAATGCTCATCTATTGTTCCATCAATCCTCGGCTTTGTTAATACATATATGTTTGGAACACCAGCAACTATTGCAGGAATCAAATTCATATATAGACTAGAAACCAAAGGAGCCATATTGCCTGGAACTGTAATTGCAGCACTATTAATCGGTGTATATTTTCTTTCTAATACAGCTCCATCCTCATAGTTTTCTGTAAAGCCTATAGGCAATTGTCTTTTATGAAACTTAAACAGATTCTCGCAAGCCCTTTGAACCGCTTCTTTGAATTCTTCTGATACCTTTTCTTTTGCATTCATGAATTCTTCTTCCGAAACAAACAATCCAATTTCATTAATATCAACGTTATCAAACCTTTTCATATAATCATATACTGCAACATCTCCCTTTGTTTTAACATTTTCCAACACTTCTTTTACGACAGTTTCTACCTCTTTTGGAATACTACTTTTTCGGTTGAGTAGATTCACGTATCTTGGATTTTCATAACTAAATTTGCTAATTGTAACCATTCTTTTTCTCCTTAAATATTATATTTGAAAATAAAAAAACGCCTGCCAGAGAAATTTTCCCTAACAAGCGTGGATCAAGCATTTTGCCCAATATCAACTAAAATATATCAATATAAACTTGATTTGTCAAGCATAATTTTAGCAACCTTCTATTTCCTCTTAATTTTCATATTAAATTCCACCTTGCTGTGGAATTTAAATTCAGAAAGTAGATGTTACTTTGATTAAGTTGAAAATGGAAGTTACTTTGACTAAAAATGACTATTACTTTTCTACACTTCATGAATAGTTTCTTT
>JAVBRI010000015.1:0-174047 GCA_031548165.1 Lachnospiraceae bacterium | reverse complement strand
TAAATGCTGTCTTTTCTTTAAGTATTATATCCAGAGCCTTTTTAATAAGATTCTCTGTTTCAGTATCTATCGAACTAGTAGCCTCATCTAAAATTACAATTGAAGGATTTTTAAGTATTATTCTTGCAAAGCTTATTAACTGCTTTTCACCTGCTGATAAGCCTTCACCGCGTTCATCAAGTACATGATAATAACCACCTTTTAATTTATCAATACATCTGTCTGCAAAAATCGCCTTTGCTGCTTCAATGCATTCTTCATCAGTTGCATCAACACGTCCGTATCTAATATTATCAATAACTGTTCCCTTGAAAATAAACGGATCTTGCATAAGAACTCCAACTTCTTTTCTTAGAGAATCAAGTGTGATATCCCTTACATCCATACCATCAATCTTAACAGCACCTTCATTTACATCATAAAATCTTGTAAGCATATTGATAATTGTTGTTTTTCCAGCTCCTGTTGGACCTACTAAAGCAATCGTCTTTCCAGACTCAACATGAAGATTAAAGTTCTCTAATACATTTACACCTTCTTCATATCCAAATGTTACATTTTCAAAATCAACAATACCTGATACATTACTAATTTCATTACTACCATTTGTATCATGTATTGTTACAGGATAATCAATTGTATCAAATACTTGCTCTAAGTTAGAACTTACCTGTGCAAGGTTTTGTACAATAAATGCTATCTGTGTAATTGGCCCACTAAATAATCCCATATATGTTATAAACATTACTACTAACCCTGCATTTACAGCAGTACTTCCATGTAAAATCATATATAATGATACACCGAAAATACACATTGTTCCGATATTCCAGAAAGTTTCTACAATTGGTGTGTTTAATTCATTTCTAAGAACAATCTTCCACCATTGCTTTATACTAATATCATTTACTTCTGCATATATTTTCTTATTAATTTCTGCTCGGTTATAGTTCTTTACTATCTTTTCTCCCATAATTGACTCTACAAGAAATGCTGTTCTATTTGATACCTTCGCTCTATGACTTCCAAACATCTTTCTAATCTTATATCTTAAAAAGAGTACACAAGCCATCATAGGTATTACCGTAAGTATAACAATACCAGTCAGCGTTGGACTTAATGTAAGCATTATTACTGTAACTACTGTAACCTTTACAATATAGATGATTAACATCATAACATTATTTGTAAAAAAGTTAGCTAATCCATTTATATATTCCGTAACTCTTACTACGATTTTTCCATCTGGTCTGTTATCAAAATATTCAAATGGCAATTCCTGAAGCTTATAAAATATATCTTCTCTAATCTTTGCTATAATGCTATGTCCCATTTTTCCCATTAATCTTGAATGAACAAATGTAATTCCTATTTCCACTATTGCAAGAGTCATTATTGCTGTAAGAATAAGTATTAATTCCTTATAGTTATTACTTATTACTGTATAATTAATAATTCTTTTAACCAAAAGTGGTGGTATCAATGAAACTAAGGATGATAAAAACATTAATACTCCAACTAATGTAATAACCTTTTTATGTGGAATTATATATCTAAGTGTTCTGCCTAGCTGTTTTACATCTATTTTTTTCTCTATTACTTCATCTTGGAAGTACGTATTTCTCTTAGCCATCTGCTTACACCTCACTTCCATTTGCTATTGTGTCAAAATCAACAACTTTTTTTCTTTGAGCTTGTTGGATATTATAAACTTCTGCAAAGCTTCCATTTAAATTCATTAATTCCTCAAACGTTCCTCGCTCTGATATCATACCATCCTGCATATATATAATTTCATCACAATCAACGACTGAACTTAATCTATGTGCAGTAATAATAACTGTCTTTTCTGGATAATTTTCATTAATATTTTCTAATAATTGCTTTTCTGTATTAACATCAAGCGCACTAGTAGAGTCATCTAATATAAGAACTGGTGCCTCTTTTAGTAATGCTCTAGCAATAGATACCCTTTGCTTTTGCCCACCTGATATACCAAGTCCTCGCTCACCTACAATAGTTGCGTATCCATCACTTAATTTAGTAATAAAGTTATGTGCCTGTGCATTCATCGCAGCTCTCACTACTAATTCTTCCTCTACATTAGGTTCACCATAAGCAATATTGGAATCTATAGTATTTGAAAACAAAAATACATCTTGGAAAACATATGAATAAATATTTCTAAGGTTTTTAAGACTATAATCCTTAATATTTTCATCATCAATTGTTATTTCTCCATTTGATACATCATGTATTCTTACTAATGATTTTAAAAGAACGCTCTTTCCACTTCCTGTGCCACCTACAATACCTAATTTCTTACCATAAGGAATATCTATATTAATGTCTTTTAATACTTGCATTTCTTCAATAGTAAGTGCACAATTTTTTAGCTGTATATGAGGTCTTTCTGAAATCAATGTACTCTGCGTACAATCTGGAATTCTTGACTCTTTTTCCATAAACATCTTCATCTTAATTCCTGCAACTAACTGCTGCTGCATCTGAAATAATGTATTATTAATTTGTGTAATATGATCCATAATCTTTGTTACATATGATGTACATGATAATAAAAATCCTACAAGCATATAACCTTTCATTACAAGAACTGCACCAATTGCAATAGTTCCAATATAAGCTATTTGCTTTATAACACCAAATATAACTTCAAACTTTGATGATAACCATATTTGACTAATATGAGAAGACTTTAACTTGTTATTTGTCCTATCAAACTTTTCTTTTTCAAGTTCTTCATTTGTAAATGATCTTACAAGTCTTACTGCTGCAATATTTTCCTGTACTGTAAGGTTCATATCACTATCGCATTGTCTTATCTGTCTAAAATTCTCTTTAGCTTTTCTTCTAAAATTAATAAGTATTCCAATAAGAAATGGCATTAACATAATCGGTATAAATATAAACCAAATATTTATTGTTGATAGTATATATGTTGCTATTATGAGCATAAATACACTGTCCAAAATATTTGGAATCATTCTACAAAACATTTCTTTAAACATTATAGTATCACTATTTATTATCTGTAATAACTCACCTGAATTATACTCAGCAATAGTCTGACTGTCTAACTCCATTAACTTTCCAAAAGTAAGAATTCTTAAATCAGTCTCCAACCTAAGTCCTAATTTTTGTAATATTGTATTTTTAATATATATAATTATCATTCTTACAATTAAAAATATAAAATAAATTCTTATTACATTAAAGAATAACTCAAACGTTTGAATTTCTCCATAATTTCCATTTAAAAGAAATCCAAAGAAACCATCTTTCTCTACGTCTAATTCCTCTCCTTTAATAACATGATTTATTAAAAATGCTGATAACAATGGTATTAATAAATCAGCTACTATTGCTACAAAACTAAGCAATTGAATAAATATGGCTGGTACTAGTTCTTTTTTCCAGTATTTAAAACCAAATTTAATTGTTTCCATAATATCTTCCTTTCTATAGACTTTCGCCTTTTGTAAATGTGTACCCTGTTACAAGATCACATACCTTTTCACCCTTTATCATCTGAAGTATCCTAAGCATTGCTTCTCTTCCAAGATTTCTAATTCCACAATCTACAGAATATAGTCGTGGACTAATTAAATCCAACATAGCAATATTATCAAATCCCATAATTCCAACCTCATTTGGTACTGATACTGCATTGTTTCTTAATACGTCAAGCAATCCAATTGCAACATTATCAAATGCACATAATATTGCAGGCTTTCCTTCTCCACTACGAATATATCCCATTATTTCTTCTGCATCATATGAAGTAATAATTTTTTCATCGCATAAACCTAGTTCTTTTATCCCATCAACATAGCCTTTGAAACGTTGATCTAAAGAAAATCGATTTTGCTTATTATTCGGAGGATTTCTTAATCCTTTTTCCATATAAGCAATTCTTTGATATCCCTTATCCTTAATAAATGAAACTGCATTTTTCATAATCTGATAACAATCCACATCTACATGCACAAAATCTGGTGAGATTCTATTATATATTGTAACTATTGGCACATTTATTTTCTTTAATTCCTCTGCATACTCATCACCCTTGCCGATAGGAAATATAATAATTCCATCTATCTGTCTGCTCGCAAGGTATTTTATACACTCTAATTCTCTATCAATCCTATTATGTGTAAGCATTAAGTTAATAAAATAATCGTTTTCATGTGCTGTACGCTCGATTTCTTCAATCAATGATGTAAAAAATGTATTCCCAAGTCCAGCGCACACTACCCCAATGGTCTTTGCACTGCCCATTGCTAGACATCTTGCCAAGTGGTTTGGCTGGTAATTCAAATCTTTTGCCGTTTTTAGAATTAGTTCATTTGTTTCTTTTTTAATCCCACCTCTTTTATTAAGAGCACGGTCTACTGTTCCCTCTGAAACACCGCATTTCTTTGCAATGTCTTTTATTGTAACTGCGATAGAATCACCTCCGTTTTATTTTCGTGTGCGTACACGAACTTTATATTTATAATATATTATCAATTAGCTTGATTTGTCAACTACATTTTAGAACAAAAAAAAGAAGAGATGTTACGTATCTCTTCTTTTTTTTATTAATAGGATATAAATTTATCAACAATTTCACTTACTTCTTTTAATGTAGTTAGCGTTGTTTCTACATCATCTGACTCAAGACTATGTCCCAACCCTTCAAACTGGTACAATCTTATGTCTTTCTTTTTACAAGCTTCTACTAATACTTCACTCTCTAAAAAACTGTCATTGGTTCCTGCTATAACAATATCCCTATCACTAGAACCTTCTTCAATATATTTAAGACTCTCAGGTAATGGAGTCATATAAATGTTTCTTACATTCCTTATATTAAGAGCTTCTCTTGCGTATCCTGCAAGAGCAGTTCCTACACTCTTTGATACAAATACTACCTCGTCATAACTTTCCACTTCTCTTGCCTGTAATGTTGCTATAACATAATCTTTTGCATTCTCAATATCTTGTGGTATCGTTGTAATATCCATTGCTTCTCTGTGTCTTGCGTAATGCATAAAAACTCTATCATATCCGTTTTTACTGCACACAAAATCTGAAAAGTACATTAGTGGACAATCCACACTATACTTTCTCCCCGGGAAAAAAACTGCTATTCTTTTCAATACTATACTCTCCATTCTTTTTTTGAATTATATGTTTTACATAATTCTTTGCTTATTAATTATTAACTGAAATTTAGTTCCAAGTTTCTCTGCTGCTTTTCTACAAAGTATCATTCGATTTAAAAATATTTCAAAATAATCCATTACTGCACAAATATTTGTGTCTATAGTTATTATTAATTCGATACAATGGTCTTTTTCAACCTTTAATTTTGAAGTTTTAACTGAATAATTCACTCTATCATGAATGTCAAATGTAGAAAAATCTTGATTTCTAACTCTAGAAGATCTTACATCGGTCTTGTCTGCTATTATAAGCGCCGCCGCTATTGGATTTACAGGATAGGCTGTTGCCTCATCATGATTTCCTATTGCTGTTATTATGGTCGCTATATCCTGTGCATCTACTCCCATATTGTCAAGGATACGAAACGCCATTACTGCACCACTTTGCGCATGGTCTATTCTGTTTACAATATTTCCAATATCGTGAAGATAGCTTGCTATCTGGGCAAGTTCAGCTTCTCTTTCACTATATCCTAATTCTACTAATATTTTATGTGCATTCTCAGCCACTCTTGTCACATGCGTAAAGCTATGTTCTGTGAAACCTAGTGCAACTAGTGACTCATCTGCTTTTCGTATGTACTCATTAATTCTTTCATCTTTTCTTATTTCTTCGTAGCTTATCCTCATTTTATACTCTCATATCTTTCCGAACTCTTGTCTCTTACGTTTTTTGCAACTTTAATATTATAATGCTTTTTTGCCTATTATTCAAGTTAAATCCTTGTTATTCGTTCGCGATTTTTCGCCATAAATAGGTAGTAGCTAACATCAAGAATAAAAGAATTATTGTGCTATTGCAATCATTCTTTTATGACTACACAAACTCTGAAAAATATGATACACTATAAACTGAAATAAATTTTGAAAGAAGGAATCTTAACAATGAAATTCGGTTTTATAGGACTTGGATTAATAGGTGCTTCTATTGCCAAAGCCTTCAGAAATACATATAATGATTGTTTTATTATCGCTTTTAACAGAAGCGAAAAACCTCGTTTACTTGCCAAATCAGAAGGTGTAGCTGATATTGTAACCGACACTATTGATAATAATTTTAGTGATTGCGACTATATATTTTTATGCACTCCAGTTGAGTTTAATGAAAGTTATTTAAAACTTCTTAAACCTATAATAAAAAGTGATTGTATCATAACTGATGTGGGTAGTGTAAAAGGAAATATACATAGAGCTGTAATTAGTGAAGGACTTGAAGCTAATTTTATTGGTGGTCATCCAATGGCTGGCTCGGAAAAAACAGGATATGAATATAGTAGCGCTACACTTTGTGTTGATGCTATATATCCTATAACTCCTACGAAATGTACTTCTTATGATAAATTAAATGAATACGTAAATCTTATCAAAGGAATAGGTGCAAAACCTATTGTTATGGATTATGAGGAACACGACCTCACCGTTGCTGCCATCAGCCATACACCTCATTTAATAGCTGCCCAGCTTGCTAATACTGTTAATGAATGTGACACGCCAAATGAATACATGAAAATTCTAGCTTCAACTGGTTTTAAAGACACTACACGTATAGCCGCTTCATCTCCTGATGTATGGCAACAGATATGTATTACAAATAGTGAAAATATTTCTGAATTCCTAGGAAAATATATAGAAAAGCTTGAAGAAACAAAAAGATTACTTGATGAAAAAAATGAAGATGAAATATATAAAATTTTTGATAATAGTAGAGAATATAGAATGGAGTTTTAGTGCCATCTACTAGCTAATTATCTTTATAATATGTAATTAAACGGTCTCGTCCAGTGGCGAGACCGTTATTTTAGTTATATTCAATTAAATATCTTTCACTTTTCTTTTGATAGTTTTAGCTAGTACACTTCCTAACACTGGAATTATTAATCCTATAATTAAGTAAATTACCTTATATTGTGGAATGTTAAATACATTTGCTTCATAATACGGATTTGTTCTAAATTTGTTAATATCAAATCCCTCAAGATTGCATATATTATTTACTTTTGCCAAACTATAATTAAATAAAAAACAAACAAATATATGGTGCATCATAACAGCAAAAGTGTTTTGACTAATGTATTGTATTACCTTACTATTTTTAAGTGCTGGCGTTAATATTTTTGCAAGACGAATAAAGAAAAAAATAGGTGGCAATATTGACAAAAATGGTGTATAGCAGTGCCCCATTCCCTCATTAAAATCACCATTCCACATTGATATTCGTAACCTAATACCTGAAAAATTAATCAACCAAAATTGTGCTAAAAATACAATTAAAAAATATATCAAATTGTTGACTTTATCCAAATATTTTTCAATATATTTTTTGTAAAAAAATCCCATTTCATACACTGCAAGACCAAACAATATTTTCACTAATGTAAGCCACCATTCTGTTCTATATCCCCAATAAGTTAGCTTTACTCCTACAAGCCCACCTATAATACAAAGTCCAAATACCAGCAATTCCTTTTCAATTTTTATACGTCTGAGAAATAATCTTAATAAAAAGTATAAAATTTGAATAAAAAACAGACTCAATCCAAACCATGCGGCAACATTAAACCCCCACTGATTACCTGTCCAAAATTGCCATAAAAACATTCTTTCAAAAGTAAATTGGTGTCCATAATTTACTATCTGGTTTGCGTTTGCAATGTATGAAATTATAGCATAGATAAAATTCCACGCAATACATGGAATAAATAATTTTAGTATTCTTTTTTTCAAATATTCACTTATATTATATTCATGTTTTGTATCATAAAAATAACCCGAAATAAATAGAAAAAGTGGCATATGCCATTGATAAATTGGAAACCAATCTGAAAAGAAATTTGCACCACCATAATGTCCTACAACTACTGCTATAATTGCAATAGTTTGTAATATTGCAAATTGAATGTTTATTTTTTTTTCCATTTTTTTCCTCACATTTTTTTATAAATATTTATTAATTTGCAATACTATACTTATGTAAAATCATCAATTATCTCAAAATAATTTTCAAATGTTTTTTTACAGCACATAGGATCATTAATAACAACCCCTTCTTCTTTCAAACCTACAAGAGTAAACGCCATGGCCACTCTGTGGTCTTCATAGGTATCTATACTCGCAGGAGTTATCTCTCCTGGATATATAGTTATCATATCTTCTCTCTCATCAGTCTGTATCCCAAGCTTTCCAAGTTCAGTTGCTATAACTGATAACCTATCAGACTCCTGAACTCTTATATGACCTATATTTCGTATCGTTGTAGGTGAATTTGCAAAAACACTAATCGCTGCAAGTGTTAAAGCTTGATCCGAAAAATTCTTCATATCAACATCTATCCCTTTTAACACTTCTCCATCCTCATAATCAGGCCCAACTACCACTATACCTTCATTCGTATCTTCCACAGAACAACCCATATCCTTAAGTACATTAAGAAAATTAATATCACCTTGTGTAGAATCAAAATGTACATTTTTCACTAGCGCCTTACCACCTGTAATAGCTGCTATTCCATAAAAATAACATGCTGCTGACACATCAGGTTCTATCTGATATTCTAGTAGACTATATTCACTATCTTTTCTAATATAATAACTATTACCATCAAAGCTACTCTCACATCCGAACTCAGCCATCATATTTCTTGTAATATCTATATAAGAACCTGTCTTTCTATCACCATCAATATGAACAATAAGCCCTTCATCATTCATCATTCCTGTCATTAAAAATGCACTTAGAAATTGAGTACTTTTGCCTATATCTATCGTAATCTCATTAACATCAAGTTCTTTTCTACCATTTATCTTAACTGGTAAAAAATATTCCTTTTCGATATATTCAATATTTACACCTAACTCTTCCAATGCCTTAAACAATGGCTCCATTGGTCTTTTTTTCATTTGCCCTGAAGCTTCTATTACATAATTACCACCTGACAAGCCAAGCATTGCTGTTAAAAATCTAGCGGCAGTTCCTGCACTTCCAACATATATTGTTTCATTATCCCTAGGTATCTTACCATTACACCCTTTTAATTTTATATTTTTATTCTCTTCATCAACCTCCACCTCAAAACCAAGAGTTTTTAAAGACTGAATAAAGTATCTTGAATCATCACTAAACAATGCACCCTTCAATGTCGTTGTACCACTAGAAAGCGCTGCCATAAGCAACGCTCTATTTGTTATACTCTTTGAACCTGGTACATCCACTACAATATTAGGGATATTTTTAAATTTCCTAACCTTATATGTCTGCATTTTTCTTTTCCTGTTCCACTAATAATTCATGGATTTGAATCTTAAGTCTATCTGATGGTGTAATTCCAATATATCTTGCACCATACATAGTTTCATCTTCTCCATAATTTTCCATTCTAATTATTTCTACAACTGTGTCAAAACTTTCCATCTGCCATAAAACCAAATTAACATCATAATATGTATTAAGTTTAAGCTCTTCATTTGTCTTAAACGCAATACCACCTCTTGAAGCATTAATCAACGTAACCTCTATAGGTTCTTTCTTTAATCCTTCAACTGGTTTTAAAGTCTTTACTTCGTTAAGTTTGATTTTAACCTCAATATCCATCCTCACTGCTCTTCTTTTTTCTTCTGCATTACCCATACTTGCATCCTCCCTTTTGTAATTAATTTAAATAAGTAGCATAGCATCACCAAAGCTAAAAAACCTATACTTCTCCTTCACTGCCTCTTCGTAAGCTTCCATTACATTTTCTTTACCTGCAAATGCAGATACTAGCATTAGTAGTGTAGACTCTGGCAAATGAAAATTAGTAATCAAACCATCCATAATCTTAAAATCATATCCTGGATAAATAAAAATCTCTGTCCAACCACTTCCTGCTGCTAAAACACCATCCTTAGTAGCTGACTCTATTGTTCTACAGCTTGTAGTTCCCACACAGATTACTCTACCACCATTGTCCTTTGCAGTATTTATCTTTTTTGCTTCTTCTTCCTCTATAACAAAGAATTCCGAATGCATATGATGCTCTAATATATTATCCACTTTCACTGGTCTAAAAGTTCCTAAACCAACATGTAAGGTAACATTAGCTATTAAAATGCCCTTCTCTTCAATAGTCCTTAGAAGCTCCTTTGTAAAATGTAAACCAGCTGTAGGAGCCGCTGCTGAACCTTCATGTTTTGCATAAACAGTTTGATATCTATTTTTATCCTTAAGTTCATGCGTTATATATGGTGGTAATGGCATTTGACCTAATTCATCTAATATTTCTTCAAAAATTCCTTCAAAGTAAAATTTAATAAGTCTATTACCCTCTTCAACTATGTCCACCACTTCTGCTTTTAATATTCCATTACCAAAACATAGCTTTGTTCCTATTTTACACTTTTTTCCAGGTTTTACAAGTGTTTCCCAAATATTATCTTCTTTTCTTTTTAATAATAAAACTTCAACTTTACCTTCAAGCAAGTTTCCGTTCTCATCTTCTCTAGCACCAAATAATCTTGCTGGTATTACCTTTGTATTATTTATAACCAAACAATCTCCTGGATTTAAGTAATCAATTACATCCTTAAAAACCTTGTGTTCTATATTTCCAGTGATTTTATCCACATGCATTAACCTACTTGATGACCTATCAACAAGTGGATCCTGCGCTATAAGTTCTTCTGGTAAATCATAATAAAAATCTTGTAATTTCATCTAATCTCTTTAACCTTTCATGTATCTTAATCTTACTTTGACAAATACTCTGCTAATAATAAATTAACCATCATTCCATAGCTTTTTACTCCATTTTCTTGTCCATTAAGCTCAAGATATGAATTATTTACACTGGTCATTACTTCATCAGCCTTCTTAGCCACTTCACTTTCCTTAATCTCATCCCAGTATTCTCTTTCTGTAACAAGCTCACCTTTAACATCATCTGAAAGCATCTCCATAACACTATAATACTTTTCTATATCATATTTGTAAAGCTGATTTGTCGAATGGATTAATGCTAACATATAACCACTATATGCAAATTCAGCACTTCCTTCATTTATACATGCTAAATACGCTATATAATTAGCTTCATCTTCCTTCATAAAACCTCGCATATGCGCAAGTTCATGGCAAGTATCAACAGGTCTATTATAATCTAATACATCTGTATTTACATTTGCCTCTACCGTAAATGGAATATAAATCCCAACAATACCTCCATAAGACATGTATTTAGAAAGGAGAACTTGCTTTGCACTACCACTACTATATTTTAATACGGGATACATCTTAGCTAAGTTTTTCATTGCATCTTTACATTTATCTGCTATATCATAAAAACCTTCGTCTACTTGCTTCATTTCACTTTTTGATATATTTACTTGTTTTGCAAGATAAGTACACATATTATATAACTCTTCATCTGTATAATTTCTCACTTCAAAATCACAATACTTTTCAAAATCATATCTATAGTAATTCGTTCCGCATAAAATCATAAAAGAAAAAAATATTATGCTAACTACACACAATACATTTACTATTCCTTTGCACAATGTAAACCAAATATCTGATTTGTTTTTTATTAATGACCTAATAAAAAATATCATTGATACAATTATAAATAAAGGTATCAACAATATTATTATCTCTGCCAATGAAAAAGGTAAAAATCCAGTTACAAATCCTATTGGCAATGAGATAATTTTATAAATCCCTCTTGCAAATATATATTCTGCAATCCACGGACTTAATTTTACAATCAACAATATAAATAATGTAATTGGAATTAACACTAATATTCTTATTCTCTTTAAATCAAGTAATCTCTTTATCATAAGTCACCTTATTCTTTGTCCTCTTTAGACTCCACCACGAGTAAGTACCCTTCTCTTACCCTTACAACTGATGTTTCCTCAATAACTTCATTACTCACTCCCAGCCTATATGTTTTTGATGTATCAAAGTCAAAATCATTTAAAGGGTATACAAAGCCCTCTAAGTATATTCCTTTAGCACTTCCATCAAATTGTATTAATGAAATATATTTACCATACATTTCTTTTTTATTAAACTGCGTAGTTCCTTTTATAATATGAATCTTATTAAGTTTAGTAATAATATATACTTTTACTCCTAGCTCATATCCTTTTTTTAATAAAAACATATTCGCATAAGAATGATCAAACCTACTTCCCACTGCACCTAATATATCTATTACATCCGGCTCACTGTTAAGCGCTTCTTCAAATGCAGCTTCTGTATCTGTTACATCCTTCATAGGATTTAATCTTTCAATTTTAAAACCTTGCTTCTCATACTGATGCAACAAATCTGGTGATACACTATCAAAATCACCTAGTATTATATCTGGTCTTATCTCCAATGCATCTAGGTATTTCAAACCACCATCCGCCACTACTATTTTATCATATTTTTTATCTTTTATATATTCTTTTGATGTGGTAATATCTACCTCTCCACCAGTAACAATAAGTACTCTTTTTTTCATTAATACTATACCAACTTACTTGCATCTATAGAACTCAAATCATATTCCTTAAATATTTCTATAAATCCTTTTATATTCTGCGTTACATCACCTTTATAAACACCTGAGCCTGCTACTAAAATATCTGCCCCTGCATCAATGACTGTCCTCGCATTTTCAACTGTAATTCCTCCATCGACTTCAATTTCCACATCAAAACCACGCTCATCTATCATTCTACGAAGTTCAACTATTTTTCTTGTCATACTTTGGATATACTTTTGACCACCAAATCCTGGATTTACTGTCATAACAAGTACCATATCTATATTTTCCAAAACAAAATCAAGCATGCTAAGTGGTGTTGCTGGATTAAGTGCAACCCCTGCTTTACATCCTAATTGTTTTATTCTGTCAATTGTAACATCTAGTTGTGAACATGCTTCCGCATGAACAGTAATAATATCTGCCCCTGCTTCCTTATATTCTTTTACATATCTCATAGGTTCTTGAACCATTAAATGTACATCAAACGTTTTATCTGTACACTTTCTTATGCTTTTAATCACATGCATACCAATAGACATACTAGGAACAAACATACCATCCATTACATCTAAATGTATGTAATCCGCTCCTGCGTTAACTACTGTATTAATTTCCTCGCCCAATTTTGAATAATCGGCTGCCAATATTGAAGGTGCTAACTTGAACATATTTTATTCTCCCATCAAATAATGTTGTTAATACTTTCTACGATTTCTAATCTCTTCATAAAAAACCAAATAATTATCATATCTAGTTTTACTAATCCTATTATTTTCTAAGGCGTCTTTTACCTTACACTCTGGTTCATTTATATGAACACATCCATTAAATTTACAACTACCTTCATAATCCAAAAACTCTGGAAAGAAATTTCTAAGTTCTTCTTTCTCAAAATCCACTACATACATTGAACTAAACCCCGGTGTATCCATCATATATGTATCATTTTCAATATTAAAAATTTCAGAATGTCTTGTAGTGTGCTTTCCACGCTCAATCTTTCTGCTTATAACTCCTGTTTCCATATTTGCATCAGGTTTTAAAACATTTAACATAGATGACTTACCCACGCCTGATGGCCCTGCTAAAGCTGTTGTTTTTCCTTTAAGAACTTCTCTTATTTCATCAAGACCTTGTCCATTATCTGTGCTAGTAAAGATTACTTTATATCCAGCATTTACATATGTATCACGTAGAGTTTTTGTATAATCTTCATCTACTAAATCTAGTTTATTAAAGCAAATGATTGTTTCTATATTTTGTGCTTCCATCATAATAAGAAATCTATCTAGCAAATTAAGATTTGGAACTGGACTCTTTAGTGCAAACACAACCAATGCTTGGTCAATATTCGCTACTGCTGGTCTTACTAGTGCATTATCTCTTTCTATGATATCTACAATATTACCTATTTTACCCTTTTCGTCAATAACATCTATTAAAGCATTATCTCCAACTAGAGGTTTTATATTTTTATATCTGAAAACACCCTTTGCCTTACACTCATATATTCCAGCTCCTACTACGTGAACGTAGTAGAAGCCAGCTATTCCTTTTATTATTTTTCCTGTCATTCACTTACCTATTTTTGAAAAACTGCTTCTTTAGTACAGATAATTGCTGTCTTACCCTTTACTAGTACGCCATTTTCGTAAGTATCATAGGTTAATATTATGTCTATAGTTGCTTCAGAATTTGCCTTAGCTTCTTTCTTTATAGACAATGCAGCTTGTGTCCATGACGTTGAAAATGTCTTTGTTGTAAGCATATCTGTAATAGTCGAACTACTTGAATCACCGTTTACATTTATATAATTTAGTTTAGCTGTAAGTGTACCAGACTCAATTGCTACTGGATTTCCATCTACATCTTCACCTTGTGGAATATTTAAATCCCCTGACTTAATTGATGTAAATGCTGCTGTTAAATCACTTGCTGTAGTTGTAGGTGCTTCGGTTGGCTTAGGTCCTTTACTTACAGAAACACCTATTGGAGTTCCTCTTGGTATAACAGCATCTACGTTTCTATCTTGTGATATTATCTTACCACTTGGAACTGTCTCATCATACACCTCTGTAGTTGTTAATGTAAGTCCTAATTCCTTAAGTGCTTCTTTTGCTTCTGCTACTGTTTTGCCCTTGAGATTTATCATTTTCACATCTGAAGTATCTGCTCCTTGGCTTATATAAACTTTAATTTCATCTCCAGCTTTTGCTGATGAACCTTCTGTTGGATAGGTCTTTATAACATGGTCAGCTTCTATTTCTGTATCTGGAACATAATCATAAGTAACAACAAACTTATACTCGTCACCCGTTAGAAGTGTTTTTGCTTCTTCTTTTGTCTTATTCTTTACTTCAGGTACTGTAACAGCCTTTGGTCCATCACTTATTACTACTTCTATCCTAGAATTCTTATCTACTATTTCACCTTCATCTTTTGATTGTGATATTACTTTTCCCTTTGGAATCGTATTATCATTTACTCTTTCAGAAACCTTAAAACCTAGCGACTTCTTGTTAAGAGCATCTTCTGCTTCACTCTCTGTTAACCCTACTACATTAGGAACAATAGTCTGCTTATCATTTGTTGATGATTGTTCACCAGATGTTGTTGTTGTATTTTCGTCTGTGTCTGAACCACAGCCACCAAGTGATTTTGATACTAATAATGCTACTAAAATAATGACTACTATCATTGTAATAATACCACCGATAGCAATAACCTTATCAAGTTTTGGATTAACTGCATCTAAATCATCTTCTTCACCAAACAAGTCATCATCATCTGTCATATTGCCTTCATCATCTAATGAATCTTCATTATACTGATTATTGGCAGCTTCTTTTCTTATTACTGACACTTCATCTTCTGAGATAAGAACCGTAGTTCCACCTAATGAATTAGGCATCAATTGTACAAAATCTTCATCTGGTGTTACTAAAGACTTTTTCAAATCTGCTATCAATGATGATACTTTAAGATATCTTCTTTCTGGCTTCTTCTGTGTACATTTTTCTATGATTTTCTCTACACTGATTGGTAAATCAGGTACTACTAACTTTGGATTTGGCATTTCTTCATTCAAATGCTGTAGTGCAACACTCACTGTTGAATCTCCCTCAAAAGGAACATTTCCAGTAATCATTTCAAACAATGTTATACCTAGTGAATATATATCACTCTTTTCATCTATGTATGCACCTTTTGCTTGTTCAGGCGAAATATAATGAACTGATCCCATTGCATTTCCGTTGATTGTATTTGCTGAAGCAGCTTTTGCTATACCAAAATCAGTAACCTTTACTTTTCCTTCTCTTGATATAATGATATTTTGTGGCTTAATGTCACGATGGATAATATGATTATTATGAGCAGCTTCTATTCCCTGTGCTACTTGGACTGCGATACTTACCGCTTCTTTTACCTGCAATCTGCCTTTTTTCTCAATATACTTTTTAAGAGTTATGCCTTCAATAAGTTCCATAACAATATAGTATATTCCGTTATCATCTCCTACATCATATACATTTACAATATTAGGATGAGTAAGACCCGCTGCTGACTGTGCCTCCACTCTAAATTTAGATACGAAACTCTTATCTTCACAGAATTCTGGCTTAAGTACCTTCATTGCCACAAATCTATTAAGCTTATGGCATTTAGCCTTGTAAACGTCTGACATTCCACCGGAACCGACCTTTTCCATTATCTCATATCTGTCACTAATAAACATTCCTTTTCTAATCATTACTTTAACCTACTCTTTCTACATATAACTGATGTAATATTATCTTTACCGCCATTTATATTAGCTTCATTTATTAATTGCTCTGCAATTTCTTCTAGTGTGTCATCTCTCGATACCAATAATCTTATGTCTTCATCGTCAAGCATATTCGTTAAACCGTCTGTACACATAAGTATTATATCATTTTCGTTTATTTTTATGTCAAAATAATCTGCCACAACATCTTTATCGACACCTAAAGCTCTTGTCAGTACATTTTTTCTATAATGATTCTTTGCACTTTCTTTATCTATTTTTCCAAGATTAACCATTTCTTCAACAAATGAATGATCCCTTGTTATTTGCTGTATATCTTCGCCTATCAAGTATAGTCTGGAGTCCCCAATGTTTGCTATATAAACTGTATCTTCAATCACAGTCGCCATAACTATTGTAGTTCCCATGCCTTCCCAATCCGGATTACTACTAGCTTTATCGATCAAAGTACTATTTGCCTTATTGATTGCTTCTTCCATCGCTGAAACAACATCTTTTTTTGACTGCTGTATCGATTCTAAAACACATTCGACTGCCGTCTTAGATGCCACATCACCTGCTTTGTGACCTCCCATACCATCTGCAACGATAAATAAATTGGGGAGATTTCCAACAGGTTTAACAGACACAAAAAAATAATCTTGATTTGTCTGTCTATCTATACCTACATCTGTTTTACCAAATGCTATCATTTTTCTTCTCCCTTCTTATAGCTTCTTCTAAGTTGTCCACAGGCTCCTTGTATATCTGAACCCATCTCTCTTCTAATAGTAACATTTATTCCGTATTTTTCAAGTTGATTTTTAAATTTTTCTATATCAATTTTTTGTGATTGCTTAAAATCACGCTCTTTTATAGGATTTACAGGAATTAAATTTATATGACAATTCATACCTTTTATAAGCTCTCCTAGCCGCTTTGCTTCCGATACATTGTCATTCACACCTGCTACCAAGCTATACTCAAAAGTTATCCTTCTTCCTGTTTCATTAAAATAGTATCTACATGCTTCTAATATCTCTTCTATAGAGTATTTATTTGCTATAGGCATCAAACTTCTTCTAGTTTCATCATCAGATGCATGCAATGAAATAGCTAAAGTAACTTGTAACTTTTGCTGCGCTAATTCTTTTATCTTTGGAACCAAACCACATGTAGAAAGTGTTATATTTCTTTGACTAATATTTAGCCCTTTTTCGTCCGTAATAATCTTAATAAACTTTAATACGTTATCATAATTGTCAAGTGGCTCCCCGCTTCCCATAAGTACTACATTTGAGACTCTTTCTCCTGTTGTCGCTTGTATCCTATAAACTTCATCAAGCATTTCAGATGTCGTAAGATTTCTCTCCAAACCATCAAGTGTTGATGCACAAAACTTACAGCCCATTCTACAGCCTACTTGAGTAGAAATACACACAGAATTGCCATGTTTATACTTCATAAGTACACTTTCTATTACATTACCATCTTCTAACTTATAAAGATACTTACAAGTGCCATCAATCTTAGATTCTAAAATCTGCACTGGTGTAAGGCTAGTAACATAACTTGTTTCAAAAAGTTTTTCTCTCAAATCCTTTGAAAGATTTGTCATCTCATCAAAACCTGCTGCTCCTTTTTCATGAATCCAACTATATAATTGTTTTGTTCTAAAAGTCTTTTGTGAAAGTCCCTCCATAAAATTAGAAAGCTCTTCAAAATTCATTGACTTTATGTCTACTTTGCTCATACACTATACTACTTTCTTATGAAATTTGAAACTTACTTATAAAAAAACCATCCGTTTGATGTACTCCCATAAGTAATTGTACATATCCATCCTTAGCTGTATCTACATCATTTATATTCTTTGGTATCTTTTCGCTTATATCAACTGGCTTTAATCCCCATTTTTCTACAAGCCATTTAAAATTCTCTTCATTTTCACTCTTATTGGTCGTACAAGTACTAAATATTAAGTATCCGCCTTTTTTTACGTACTTTATTGCATTTTCAAGAATACACCTTTGAATTTTTACTAATTCATCTTGCTTATCCTTTGTCATATTATATTTAATATCACTTTTTTTACCTATTACACCCAGACCAGAACAAGGTAAATCCGCGATAACAATATCTGCTTTTTCTATAGATTCTTCATCTAATTCAAATGCATCCTTTTGAACTGGTATTACATTGGTAACCCCTACCCTATGTAGATTGTCCTCAATAAGTGAAATCTTTTTCTGCGTTATATCCCTTGCCTCAACTGTACCAGTCCCATTCATCATCTCTGCAAGATGAATACTTTTTCCACCAGGTGCCGCACACATATCTATGCAGTAACTATTTTCCTTAGGATCAGCAATATGTGCCACTAACATTGAACTAAAATCTTGTACACTTATAAGTCCTTCTTTAAACACATTAAGCTTACTTATATAGTCGATTCCACTTAAATACAATCCATTTTCATAATACATTGTTCCTGAAGCTTCTACACCCTCGTCTTCTAACTTCTTAACAATTTGCTCTACGCTAAACTTTCCTGTATTACATCTTACTGTCGTTCTAAAATCATGCTCTAATGTAGCTTTTGCCATTCTTGATGCATACTCTACACCATATTGATATATCCACTGCTCTATTATCCACAATGGAATAGAATACATAATAGACAAATATTCAGGTAAATTCTTAGAAGCATCAGGATACTTTATATCTTCAAGATTTCTATTTATGTTTCTAAGCACTCCATTTACAAAACCCTTTAATTGTCCAAAGCCTCTCTTTGTAGCTAATTTTACTGCTTCGTTACATGCTGCTGCATTTGGAACACTATCCATATATAAAAACTGATAAACCGACATTCTTAAGATATTCCTTATTAAAGGCTTCATCTTCTTTACTTTTACACTTGAAAACTGGTCAATAATATAGTCTAGCAATATTAAATTTTCTATTGTTCCCTCTGTTAGTCTTGTAATAAATGCTCTTTCTATCTTTTCTAAATACTGATACTTCTTAAGCATATTATTAATAGATACATGGCTAAACATACCCTTTTCAACTATATCCATCAATAAATCCAAAACCAGTTCTCTATCATTTACTGTGTCTGACACTACTTTTTCCTCTAATCTCTTCTGCTATTTGCTATCATAATTAATCTTAATAACTGTAAAATCGCTGTAGCTGCTGCCGCAACATATGTCATCGCTGCTGCGCTCAATACTTTTTTACTCTGCTTAACTTCACTCGAGCCTAAAATACCATTTTGTTCAAGTAACACCAACGCTCTGCTTGATGCATTGAACTCAACTGGAAGTGTAACTATTTGAAATAAAACAGCCATACTAAATGCTATTAATCCCACTGTAATAAACAAACTTCCTGAAGTACTTGAAAATAATAATCCAATTATAACTAATATATAACCTAAATGAGAACCTAGATTAGCCACTGGAACAAGAGCACTTCTAAGATTTAATGGTGCATATCCTTTTGCATGCTGCACTGCATGTCCACACTCATGTGCTGCCACTCCAATAGCTGCTACTGACTGATTATTATATGTTGAATCTGAAAGTCTTAAAACCTTGTTTCTAGGATCATAATGATCTGATAGTTTTCCTGAAACATGCTCAATTTTAACATCATAAATACCTTGACTATGAAGTATTCTCTCTGCTGCCATAGCACCTGTCATACCTGAATAACTTCTTACTTTTGAATACTTACTAAATGTAGCGTTCACTCTTGCTGATGCAATAAGCGAAAGAACTAAACCTATAAGTGCAAATATAATTGTTGGGTCATATCCAAATCCGTACATAAGAAACACCTCCTATTATTTAAATTTAGTACCAAGCTCTAACTTCGCCCCTTGTAAATAAGACCTTGTATCCATTCTCTTTTTACCTTCTGGTTGAAGCTCGCTAATACACAATACTCCATTTGATGTCTTTACACCAAAATAATCTTTTTCTATCATTACAACTTGTCCATTTTCATAGTTTGTTAAATCATCACATTCTGATTTAACAAATGCTTTCCATACCTTAAGTAATTTACCATCTATATAAGTATATGCGCTTGGCCAAGGATTAAGTCCCCTTATAAGTCTTTCAATTTCAACTGCGCTCTTATCAAAGTCAATATTTCCAAGTTGTTTTGTAAGCATCTTCGCATGTGAGCTTTCCTCATCATTTTGCTTTGTTCTTGTTATTGTACCTTTTTCCAATTTATCCATAGTTGAAATAATAAGCTTAGCTCCCGCCTTTGCTAGCTTATCATAAAGACTTCCACCTGTTTCATCATCTTCTATAACAACCTCAATAGTCTCTAATATATCTCCTGTATCTATACCTATATCCATCATCATCGTAGTAACGCCCGTCACCTTTTCCCCATCAATAATCGACCACTGTATAGGAGCTGATCCACGATATTTTGGAAGTAATGATGCGTGAACATTTACACAACCATACTTTGACATATTAAGTATCGACTCTGGTAAAATCTGTCCATAAGCTGCAACAACCATAATATCTGCATTCAATTCCTTTAAAACTTCTTCGAACTCAGGATTGTTTTTCACCCTTTCTGGTTGATAACAAGGTATATTATATTTAATTGCCACCTCTTTAACCGGTGTAATCTGAATTTGTTTTCCTCTCCCCTTTGGCATGTCCTTTTTAGTCACTGCTGCTACCACATCATGTCCTGCTGCTACAATAGCCTCAAAAATCTCTGCTGCCAAATCAGGAGTTCCCATATAAACTACTCTCAATCTAAAACCTCCATCAAAATCTAGTCCTCATACTCTTCGTAAGCTTCAGATGCTTCTAATAAATCACCTTCAACCTTTTCTGTAAATATATGTCCATCAAGATGATCGCATTCGTGACAAATAGCTCTTGCTAAAAGTTCTGTGCCTTCAAGAACATATTCATTAAAATCTCTATCTAATGCTTTAACCTTTACATAATTTGGTCTTGTTACTTGCCCAACTTTATTTGGAACACTTAAACAACCCTCATTACCAGTTTGACTATCTCTCATCTCTAATATTTCTGGATTAATAAGTACATAACTATTTTCTTCATCATCAATAACTACTACTCTTTTTAACACACCTACTTGCACAGCAGCAAGACCAACGCCCATTGCCTCATACATAGTATCAAACATATCATCTATCAACTCTTGAAGCTTAGGAGTATTCTCCTTAACCTCTTTACTTATTTTTCCTAAGATTTCATCCCCTTGTATTCTAATGTTTCTAATCGCCATAGTAACCTCCATTAATGTTTAACAGCAAACTTCGGCTTTTTCCGAATTTGCATAGATACAGCTTGCTGAATCTAGTTTGAATCTATTTTACAATATTTAACCCAAATAATAAAGAGAGTTTTAATTTTTTTATTATTTTTAAAATTTTTTAATAAATTGAATTTTTCAGCAAACTTCGACGCTAGTCGAATTTGCATAGTTCGACTGGCGTCGAACTATTGTTAATCAAATTCAAACTGAATCGAAACCAAATTCTTCCTCTCATAATTTTCATGACACTGTTCAATAAAGTCTTTTAACTCTACTAATTTATTATAGTCCCCTTGTTTAAAATAATACATTTTTCTATGTACATCTTTGATTTTTGCCACATTTGCATCTGCTGGACCAATCATTTTTATATCTAGCTCTTCTACAAGCTCCTTAATATTACGTCCAAGTTGTATACAATATGTATCAATTACCTTCTCATCTTTTGAAGCTATTAAAAGCCCCACCATTGAAACTACAGGAGGATAATCCATCAAAGTCCTATACATTATTTCTTTTTCATAATACTCTACATAATCCTGATTCGAAGCTGTTTCTACTCCATAATTTTCCGGACTATAAGTTTGAATTACTACCTCACCTTCTTCTTCTCCTCTTCCTGCCCTTCCTGCTGCTTGAGTAAGTAGCTGAAAAGTTCTCTCTGTAGCCCTATAATCAGATGCGTAAAGTGATAAATCTGCTGCTACTACTCCTACAAGTGTAACCATTGGAAAATCATGCCCTTTTACTATCATCTGTGTTCCAATAAGTATATCCGCTTCATGCGCTGCAAACGATGATAATATCTGCTCATGCCCTCCTTTTCTTGATGTCGTATCCATATCCATTCTTAAAACCCTTGCAGATGGATAGAATTTCTTTACCATTTCCTCCACCTTTTGAGTACCTGTTCCAAATGTAGCAATATATTTAGAATCACATTCAGGACAAAGTTTTGGCATAGGTATTGTATGATTACAATAATGACATACAAGTGTGTTATTATTGTGAAATGTTAGTCCCACATCACAATGAGGACATTTCATTACCTTTCCGCAACTTCTACAAGATACAAAACCTGCATAGCCACGTCTATTAATAAATAATATAATCTGTTGCTTTTTCCCTAATCTATCAAGTATAAGTTCATTTAGTTTTTTTGAAAATATCGTTTTATTTCCTTCTTTTAGTTCTTCCCTCAAATCCACAACCAAAACTTTTGCAAGCTGTGCATTTTTTGCTCTAATACTTAAATTATGTAATTCATATACACCTGTTTTTGCTCTATAATATGCTTCTATTGACGGAGTTGCCGAACCTAGTATAACCTTGCCTCCATCTAACTTCGCTCTATAAATTGCCACCTCTCTAGCGTGGTATTTAGGTATATTTTCACTTTTATAGCTTCCCTCATGTTCTTCATCTATAATAACCAATCCAATCTTTTTAAATGGTGTAAAAATAGCAGAACGTGGTCCAATCATTATACTCACTTGTCCATTTTTTGCTCTTTCAAATTGGTCATATTTTTCCCCTGCTGAAAGCTTTGAATTTACAATAGCTACTTTATCACCAAACTTTTTATAAAATCTCATAACTGTTTGATATGTAAGTGCTATCTCTGGAATAAGCACAATTGCTTGATTTCCTTTATTTAATGTATTTTCAATTAATTTTATATAAACCTCAGTCTTTCCACTTCCAGTAATACCATGTATAAGATGAGTCACCTTATCGCTTTTTTCAATATCTTCAACTACTTTCTTTTGCTGCTCATTAAGTTCAATATCATATCCACCCACATCTAAATTCTTAACTGGATTTCGATACATAGTTTCAGATGTAATTTCGATAATTCCAAGTTCTCCAAGCTCTTTTATTGTCTTTGAACTAACATTTAGCTTGTTTGTAACTAATTCATAAGATAATTCCGTCTGTAAAATAAGCTCATCAATAAGTCTAAGACGTGCTACTGCATTTCTCTTTTCAAATTTAGTTCTATATTCACTTAATTCATCTCCACTAATCTTAAGTGAAATTTTTCTTTTTTCTATTTGCTTTGTTTGGATTTTAACCGGAATAACGGTTTTTAGAGCTTGATTCATTGTAGAACCATAGTTTTTCTTAATATAACTTGCTAAACCGATTAATTTAGCTTCGATTGGTACACTCTTTGGTGCAACCTCTATAATACTCTTCATTTTAGATACGTCAAATTCAGGCTTGTTTGTAACCTCTATTACATAGCCTGTAATCACTTTGTTTCCTTTTCCAAAAGGAATATTTACCAAAACACCGGCATGGATTTTATCCTCCATGCCAGCTGGTATAATATATTGAAAACTCTTATCTAATTTTTCGTGTGATATATCTACGATTATATTTGCGTATAACACTATTTATTCAACTCCACTGCTTCTAAACAGTTATTCATAAGCATTGCTATTGTCATTGGTCCTACCCCACCTGGAACTGGAGTAATTGCACTAACATGTGGGAGCACACTGTCAAAGTCAACGTCTCCACATAACTTACCATCTTCCATTCTATTAATACCAACATCAATAATCACTGCACCTTCTTTTACATACTCTTGCGTAATAAATTTTGGCTTTCCGATAGCAACTACCAATATATCTGCTTGCTTTGTTATTTCCTTCATATTCTTTGTTCTTGAGTGAACTATTGTTACTGTTCCATTTTCTCTAAGTAAAAGCATTGACATAGGTTTACCAACAATATTGCTTCTTCCTACGATAACACAGTTTTTACCTTCTATTTCTACATTGCTCCTTTTTAATAACTGAATAATTCCATAAGGTGTACAAGAAATGAAACCTTTCTTTCCTATAGACAATGCTCCAACACTCATAGGATGGAAACCATCTACATCCTTCTTTGGAGAAATAGTTTCAATAACAGTATCTTCATCAATATGTCTTGGAAGAGGAAGCTGTACAAGTATTCCATTTACTTCTTTTTTTTCGTTTAACTCTTTAATAAGAGCTAATAACTCTGACTGAGTTGTCTCTTCTGGTAGCTCATATGAAAGTGACTCTATCCCTACATATTCACATGCTTTTTTCTTATTTCTTACATAGACTGTTGAAGCCGGATTTTCGCCCACTTGAATAACTGCAAGGCATACTGCTACACCTTCTTCTTTAAGTTTAGCTACTTTTTGCTTCACTTCATCTTTAATATCCTGAGATATTTTCTTTCCATCTATTAAATTTGACATTGTAATATCCTCCTTAAACAAGCTTGTTATCTTAAACAATCTTTGTTATTTTAAAACAATCCTGTGATAACTCCATTTTCATCTACATCGATACCTAACGCTGCTGGTTGTTTTGGAAGTCCTGGCATTGTCATAATTGAACCCGTCACCGCTACCACAAAACCTGCTCCTGCGCTTAAATAGACTTCTCTTATATTAATATCAAAGTCTGTTGGTCTTCCAAGCTTAGTTTGATCATCTGAAAATGAATACTGTGTTTTTGCCATGCAAACAGGAACGTTACCATATCCCATTTCTTCTATATTCTTTAATGCTTTTAAAGCTGCGTCTGAATAAGTAACATCATCTGCCCCATAAATCTTTGTAGCTACTGCCTTTATTTTATCTTTTAAAGGTATATCATCAGGATATAATACTTTAAAATTACTTGTTTTTTCTTCTAACGTCTGAAGCACTTTATTAGCCAACTCTATTCCGCCTTCTCCGCCTTTTTCCCAAACCTCAGACAAGGCAAACTCACAACCTCTTTCTTTACAAAACTGCTCTACAAAATCATTTTCCGTCTTTGTATCTGTAATAAATGAGTTTAATGTAACCACTACTGGTACACCAAATTGTTGAAGATTTTCTATATGCTTTTCTAGATTTACAATACCTTTTTTTAGTGCTTCAAGATTTTCACTTGAAAGCTCTGACTTTGGCACTCCGCCATTATATTTCAAGGCTCTAATCGTTGCAACAAGCACTACTGCATCTGGTCTAAGTCCTGCCATCCTACATTTGATATTAAAGAATTTTTCTGCTCCTAAATCTGCACCAAATCCTGCTTCCGTCACTACATAATCAGCCATCTTAAGAGCCATTTTTGTCGCTCTTACTGAATTACAACCATGAGCTATATTAGCAAACGGTCCACCATGTATTAATGCTGGTGTATGTTCAAGTGTTTGAATAAGGTTAGGCTTCATTGCATCCTTTAATAATGCTGCCATTGCTCCCACTGCACCTAAATCTTTTGCTGTAACAGCCTTTCCTTCATAGTTATATGCTACTATAATTCTTGAGAGTCTATTCTTTAAATCCTGCATATCAACTGAAAGACATAAAATAGCCATAATCTCAGATGCAACTGTAATAACAAAATGATCTTCTCTTACAACACCATCAAGCTTAGCACCAAGGCCCACTACAACATTTCTTAATACTCTATCATTCATATCAAGACATCTCTTCCATAGAATTTGTCTTGTATCTATTCCTAGCTCATTTCCTTGTTGAATATGATTGTCTAACATAGCAGAAAGTAAGTTGTTCGCTGATGTTATTGCATGAAAATCTCCTGTAAAATGAAGATTTAAATCTTCCATTGGAACTACTTGAGCATAACCACCGCCTGCTGCTCCACCTTTTATACCAAAACAAGGCCCCAGTGAAGGCTCTCTAAGTGCAATAATAGAACTTTTGTCAAGCTTTCCAAATGCTTGTCCTAATCCAACACTGGTAGTTGTTTTTCCTTCACCTGCTGGAGTTGGATTTATTGCTGTAACAAGTATAAGCTTTCCGTCCTTATTATCCTTAATTTTTTCTAAATATTCATCAGAAATCTTAGCTTTATACTTACCGTATAACTCCAAATCATCCTCTGTCATATTAAGCTTTGCTGCTACTTCTTTAATTGGCTGCATCACTGCTTCCTGTGCAATCTGAATATCTGTCTTCATAGTTAACCTCCGTTTATTAATCTTCAAGTTCCTCTGGGCTTACCAAAACCTTACGTGGCTTTGTTCCTTCTTCTTGTCCAACAATTCCTGCTTCTTCAAGCTGTTCCATAATCCTTGAAGCTCTATTAAATCCTATTTTAAATACTCTTTGAAGCATACTAGTAGATGCTTTTTGCTTTTCTACTACAAACTTTACAGCTTCATCAAAGTATTCATCATTTCCATCACTTGATTCTGCGCTATTTCCTACTGCTGGTTGACTAGCAACATAGTTAGAAATAGTCTCATCATATTTCACATCACTTACTTGTCCCTTCCAGAAGTCTACTACTTTTTGAACCTCTGCATCTGATACAAAAGCACCCTGTAATCTAACAGGTTTTACATAGCCAGATGGATAAAATAACATATCTCCATTTCCTAAAAGCTTTTCAGCTCCGTTTTGGTCTATTATTGTTCTTGAATCTACACCTGATGAAACCATAAGTGCACATCTTGATGGAATATTTGCTTTAATAAGACCTGTCACAACGTCAACCGAAGGTCTTTGTGTCGCTATAATAAGATGAATACCCGCCGCTCTAGCAAGCTGCGCTAAACGACAAATAGATTCTTCAACTTCCTTTGCTGCTACCATCATAAGGTCTGCAAGCTCATCTATTACAATAACAATCTGAGGAAGTTTTTCGAGCTTCTCTTCATCATCTGAAAATTTCATTGTACTTACTTTTTCATTATAACCTTTTAAATCCCTTACATTCAAATCTGCAAAACGTTTATATCTGTCTTGCATCTGCGCAACAGCCCATTTAAGCATATTTGATGCAAGTCTTGCATCTGTTACTACTGGTTGCAATAAATGTGGTATCCCATTATAAACACCAAACTCAACTACCTTAGGATCTACTATCAAAAGTCTAACCTCTTCTGGTGTTGCTCTAAACAATATGCTCATAATAATAGAGTTTGTAAATACAGACTTACCAGAACCTGTTGTACCTGCAACAAGTAAATGTGGCATCTTGGCAATATCTCCAATAATAACTTTACCTGCTATATCCTTTCCTGCTGCAAATGAAAGCTTTGAAGCATTATTCATTAGCTCCTTTGATTCAATCAAGTCTCTAATAAAAACTGACTCTCTCTTTTCATTTGGCACTTCAATACCTACTGTTGATTTTCCTGGTATCGGTTCTATTCTTATATCTGTAGCTGCTAAATTAAGCTTAATATCATCTGCTAACGAAGTTATCTTACTAAGTCTTGTACCTGTCTCTGGCTGTATTTCATATCTTGTTACAGAAGGTCCCTTACTAAAATCAGTAACCCCTGCCGAAACTCCAAAATTTTTTAATATATTTTCAAGATTTGCTGCTGTTTTTCTTAGTTCTGATTGATTTGTTCCAGTTGAACTAGTTCCTTTATTTAAAAGATTAGTACTTGGCAGTATGTATTCATTATTTCTATTTGAAGTATTTACACTCGCCTTAGCTTGAGTTGCTTGCTTTGGTGTATTAACAGTTAGGTTTTGATTTGTAGAAAAAGGTTTCCTATTCATCACTTTCTTCGCATCTTCACTTACTATTATCTGTTCTTTAGGCTTAAACATACCTTCTTCATCTGTATGCTCTTCTTCATATGAAATATCATCGTACTTCGGTTCAACTACACTTCGCTCTATCACTCTTTTATTTGCAACATTTTCTTCTACTTCTTCTGGTTCAACATGGCCTCTATACACATAAGTATTCTCTGGCACCTTTGATGTGATTTCATGCATATCCTCATCTTGATAGTCAGGGTCATCTAATTTAGTAAGAGCTACTCCTCTTACTTTTCTATTCATACGTTTATTTTTTTGATATGCCTTTTCTTTTGAATAATTTTCAGCATTTTCTTTTATTCTAACTACATCTTCTTTAGCAGAATCATATACTTTTTTACTTCCTTTTTTCACTCCTCCAATAAATGAACGTTCTGTCAAAAGAACAAGCGAAACTATTAATAAAAGTAACAATATTATATATGTACCCACTAAACCTATATTTCCACAAAGCACATTTACGATAAGACCTCCTAAAAAGCCTCCACCGTTTTTATCTGCTCCACATTGTTCAAAATAATGCACTGCATTGTAACTCTCGTTATATCCAACAAAAATCAACTGTATCATTGACGCTAATAAAACTGAAAATGACACTCCTGCACAAAACTTAATTACAGCATTTCTATTGTTTTTATTTGATACAAGAAATGCTATACCCAAAAACAACACCACTGGCGCCACATATGCTATTAAGCCAATGCTTCCAAATAGAAAATAACTTATATAATCTCCCAAAGGTGATAAAAAGCCAAAACAGCTAAGTTCAATTAAAAGTGTCATCGTAAGTGTAATAAGAAGTTTTATTTCATTTCTTATCTTTTTCTGTTTTTCTGTCAACTCGTACTTTTCTACTGGCTTTATATTTTGCTGTGTATTTTTCTTAGCACTTTGAGCATTTTGCCTTGATTTAGTTTTTGTAGTTTTCTTTCTACTCTGTGCCAAAACCTTTACCTCCGACTATTTCACGATATAACCTATTATTGCTACTGCTCCCATAAAGAAACAGTAATATGAAAAGTATTTAAACTTCTTTCCTCTTACTATATTAAGCATAGTCTTTATACATACATATCCAACTACCGCTGCTATCACTGTACCGATAATATAATTTGTCATAAGACCTGCTGTGAGTGTTTCACCATCACCTATATGTGGAACATCAAGTATCGCTGCTCCTAAAATAACAGGAATAGACATAATAAATGAATATCTAACTGCAAAGCTTCTATCCATCTTACTTACAAGACAAGCTACGATTGTAGTACCAGAACGTGATAAACCTGGTAATGTAGCAAATCCTTGACAAACACCAATACCAAAAGCATTTTTAAATGTTACTGTAGATTCGTCTTTATCACCAGTTTCAGTATTATCAGCTATAAGTAATAATACACCTGTCATAAGTAAGCATATACCTGGAATAATAAGGGTTGCTGCTGCCGCTTCAATCATATCACCAAATACAACACCCATAATACCTGTTGGTATAGTAGTAACAATAACAAGCATTACAAATCTTCTATATGGTGTACCAACTACTTTTACATATTTTTGCTTTTTAGCTGTGAGTCTCTTCCTATTAGAAAAGTTCTTAAAAAATATAATTGTATTTCTAAACACATCTGCTATAATTCCAAATCCGTTTATTATAAGCTCCCATATATCTTTTCTAAAAGCTATAAATACTGCCACTAGTGTTCCTACATGCAGTAATACATCAAAAGCTATTCCTACATCATCTAAGTTAAAAAATTGTTTAAATATTGCAAGGTGTCCAGAACTACTTACTGGCAAAAACTCTGTAACTCCTTGAATAACTCCCATTATTATCGCGTTTAATAAACTCATATTTCCTCCAAATTATTTATATTCAGCCTTTTAATTGTACTATTATTTCTTCATTAATTCAAGCTAATTTTCCTTTTGAAATCTAAAAAGCAGATCTCAAAAGATCTGCTCCTATTTTTTCCTCTTATCATCCTCAAATATACCCAATTTTCTCACTATCTCCGCTGGTTCTGGTAGCATTTCTTTCATATTATCTGGTAGAGAAGTGCTCAGCTGGTATGTAGCCACACCGATTGGTGCGTTTGATTGCCTCAAGGCATATTCTACAAAAGTCTTATCTTTACACTTCTCCATTATAACAATATTGTTACTCCAACTAATTTCTCGCACCAGTGGTGCGAGTTTTTCAGATTCACTATATGTCAAATAAAAGTTTCGCATTCTCCATAAGTTTGCAGCTGAATATCTCTTTGCCCCTGGAAATTCTTTTTGTAATTCTTTAGATAACACTTGTACTATAGATTTCCCCCAACCTTTTTCTTCTTGTTGCTTATATATTTCTTCACCAATCTCCCAATATAAATTGATTGTTTCAGTATTTATAAATTTAAAAACCACATATTGCTTCCTATGTATCAAATCTTTTATCTCATCTACTAATGACTCATAACCTTCAATTTCATTCATATTCACCCCTATTTTGCAGAATATTTTTTCTTTGTCTTTTTCTCTTCATTATTTTTGATGTTTAAATTACACTTCTCTTTTTCTATATGAATTTTATATAACATTAAACGTAATAGATAATCTGGCATCCTACGATTTCCTAATTCCCACTCTTGAATTGTCCTATATGGAATTTCAAAGTATTCCGCGAATTCTCTTCTATTCATTCCTGTGCCTTTTCTTAATTCAATTAATATTTCTCTTTGCTCCATAAACTAATTACCTCCGACTGTATTAACACTATAGCATACGCATTGAGTATAGTCAATACCATTTAAATCATAATATATTTTCTTTTAAAAGTATACTAATTGGTGCGTTTGATTGCCTATATCAGTTGTCGCAAATTTTGCGATAACTGAATTATCCAGCTCTTCTAAAAATACTATTGAATAATAATATTTTTAATAGAGATAATAGTAAAAGATTCATCTATAAACCAACGAACTTTGATATATAAAAGAAAGGATGCTACTCAAAATGGGAAAGTCAAATAAATCATCTACCAAACCTTCTGTCGAGGAAACCAAAGAAAAACGTGAAAATGAAAAAGCTGCTGACGAAAAAATATATGAATATGGTCAAGCTACACTTGATAAAAATTCATCAAACAGCAAAATCTACTTATTATCTATAATAGGAGAAATCGAAGGACATGATGTGCTTTCTAGCAATTCTAAAACCACAAAATACGAGCATGTACTTCCACAATTAGCAAAGTTTGAAGATGATGAAAATCTTGAAGGACTTTTGATTTTGTTACAAACTTGTGGCGGTGATGTCGAAAGTGGACTAGCTATAGCTGAAATGATAGCCTCTCTTAGTAAACCCACTGTATCATTAGTTTTAGGTGGTTCTCATTCAATTGGCGTACCAGTGGCTACATCTTCTGACTACTCTTTTATTGTTCCAAGTGGAACGATGGTTATTCACCCTGTCCGAATGAATGGTTTGTTTATTGGAGCACCGCAGACATATGATTATTTTAAAATTATGCAAGATAGAATTGTTGGTTTTGTTACATCTCACTCAGACATATCAAGAACTCGTTTTGAAGAATTAATGTTTAATACTGGACTTCTTACAAAGGACCTAGGAACAATCTTAGTTGGTTCTGAAGCTGTAAATGAAGGGCTTATAAATGAAGTTGGTGGTTTAAAGGATGCTATGGGCAAGTTAAATGAACTTATATCAAAAAAATAACTGCTATTTTTCTTAGATATAACATTTTTTTGTAGACTTAAAAAAACTCTTATGTTACAATGTAGATTGCGAATAAACAAGTGTATTTGCAAGGTAGATTAGAATTTCTCTAATCTAAAAGATAATTTAAAATATGAATATAAGAGGTGATTTAATGGACACTGGTTCCGGTAGTAGTAGCGATACTAATAGTAACGATGCTATATTATTTATGCAAAACATTTTCACTACAATGTTTTAGTAAGGGTATATTTATATACAAAAAATCGAATTATATAATCAAGAATGCAAAGCATTCCTATAAACAAACTTGTTCATTTTTTATATATAAATATACCTTTTCATATTACATTTAGTGTAGGTGTTTTGCGCAATTTCTTACAAACTAAAATTTAATATGAAAGGATATCGTAATAATGACTGAAAATTTAGATGAATTAAGACAGATACTCGATTTACTTGAAAAACACAAATACTCCAGTCTAAGAGCTATACTCGAATATATGAATCCAGCAGATATAGCTACTGTTTTTGACGAAGTTAAGACAAAAGATATTGCTATTTTATTTAGAGTTCTTCCAAAGGAGTTAGCTGCTGAAACCTTTACATACATTGATTCAGATATGCAGCGCCACCTTATCGAAGCATTTAGTGATAAGGAACTTAAAGATGTCATCAGCGAACTTTTTATGGATGATACAGTTGATATTATCGAAGAGATGCCCGCAAATGTAGTAAATAAAATTCTTAAATCTGTAGACTTAGAAACCAGACAAATGATTAATAACTTACTTAACTACCCTAAAGATAGTGCTGGTAGTATTATGACTACAGAGTATGTTTCTTTAAAAAGCTATATGACTGTAAAAGAGGCTTTTGCACACATTCGTGAAGTAGGTGTAGATAAAGAAACTATTTATAACTGTTATGTTATTGACAATAGAACACTTTTAGGTTTAGTAACTGTAAAAGATTTACTTATAGCTTCTTATGACGATAGAATCGCAGATATCATGGAAACAAATGTGATTTCTGTACACACTAATGAAGACCAAGAAGTTGTTGGTAATATGTTTAACAAATATGGTTTTATGGCTCTTCCTGTTGTTGACAAGGAAAACCGACTTGTTGGTATTGTAACATTTGATGATGCTATTAATGTTATTCAAGAAGAAAACGAAGAAGATATGGAAGCTATGGCTGCTATCATTCCTACCGATAAGCCATATATGAAAACTAGTGTATTTGAAACTTGGCAAAAACGTATTCCATGGCTATTATTACTTATGGTTTCAGCTACTTTCACTGGGAAAATTATTCAATTCTTTGAATCAGCTTTAGGAGCTCAGGTTGTACTTACAGCATTTATACCTATGCTTATGGATACTGGTGGTAATGCAGGAAGCCAGTCTTCTGTTACTATTATTCGTGGTTTATCTATAGATGAAATAAATTACAAAGATATTTTTCTTGTTATGTGGAAAGAGTTTAGAGTTTCTATATTGTGCGGTATAACCCTTGCTGCCACAGGCTTTGCCAAAGTAATGCTTATTGACCGTGTCGAATTTAAAGTTGCTTTGGTTGTATCTATTACATTGATGTTTACTGTATTGATTTCAAAACTTTTAGGTGGTTCACTTCCAATAATAGTAAAGAAACTTGGTTTTGATCCTGCTGTAATGGTAAGCCCGTTTATAACAACTGCTGTTGATGCTATATCACTTTTAATATACTTCAATATTGCAAGTGCATTACTAGGTATCTAATTAAAAGCGTTTGCGTTGATTCTTTAATAAAAAAATTCAGTTCATTTTGAACTGAATTTTTTTATTGCAAAGTTCGGGGTTTTTGCCGAATCTTTTTTTATTCTGTTACTTCTTTTTTTCTTGATACAAACAATACTACTGCACCTGTTAATGCTGCTAATGCAAATATGTATGTCAATGTATAATCACCTGTCTCTGGTGAGCCTAACGCTGCACCTTCTGTTGAAATTTCTTCAACTACTACTTCTGAAGTTATTTCTTTTTCTGGAGTATCCAAAGCTTCTTCACTTGTTGTAATTTCTTCTTCAACAACTTCTTCTGTTGTAACTTCTTCTCCAACATATTCCTCTGTTATCTCTTCTTTATCTTCTCCAGTTGTAACTTCTTCTATAATTTCTTTTTCTACTGTATATTTAACTGTAAGTGTTCCAACTTGACCCATTACATAAACTACTGTATCTCCAAAGCCTTCATTTGCTGTTACACCAATTGTCTTAAACATTGCTTTACCTGTAGCATTGTTAACATATGTTACACCAATTGTATTTCCTGTACGAGTAGCTGTTACTGTATAGCTTCCACCTTTAACTGCATCCGCTATACCTGTTTCTCTAACTGGTGCTCCATCATTAGCACCCCAAGCATCACCTGCTGATGTTGTTGTACAATATAATTTACCATCTGTTGCTTCAACACAGAATGCTGCATATCCACCATCTTCAGTTGCTACATCAACACTAAATGTTACTGTTTCGCCATCTGCAAGTGCTATTGGTGTTGATTTTGTATTACCAGCGTTCCACCAATCAATACCTTTTACTGTTTCAGTTACTACTACTGATTCTGTTTTAGCTGTAGCTTTTTCTGTTGTTGGTTCTTCTTTTGTTGTTACTTCTTCTTTAGTTGTTATCTCTTCTGTTGTTGGCTCTTCTTTTGTTGTTGTTTCTTCTTTTGTTGTTACCTCTTCTGTTGTTGTAACTTCTTCTGTTGATAACTCTTCTGTTGTTGGTTCTTCTGTTGTTACTTCAACTCCGTCAGATATTACAAGATTAATTGTTGAAAGTTCCGTCCACCAAAACGATGAAATCCCTTGCCCAACGCCTAATGTTAATAAAGGATATGTATTCAACGCATCAAGTATATCTTGATATGTTGCATTTCCAGCATTATTTCCCATATTAATCACTACACCATCCACAGTACATGTTACATCATTTGCTGTAATAGTCCAAACTATTATTTGCTCTTGACCTTTTACTACTTTAAATTCTCCTCCATTATCCGCATGGTTAATATCTAAATAACCTTTTCCATTATCCATTGAATTAAAGCATAGATATGGTCTTGTTTGAAATGAAACTCTACCATTTTTCACATTATCATAAAACGAAAAAACTCCATCCCAACCATTAGCTGCCGCATTAGCTGCCATCGTACTCTTGTAAGTGATAATTACTTTATCCAAGTTTTTATCTTTTAAAGGATTGGCAACTGTTGTATAAGTTCCATTGCTGTCATTTGTCCATGTGTTGTTGTAATAATCTGTTCCAAATGCTGTCAATATACTTGACACTGCCATTGTTACAGTTAATACAATTGTTAATAATTTCTTCCTCATCTAAAACCTCCACTAATTAGTTTTGTATCTTATTGATACTAATTTTATCCTACGTGGATATAATACCATTCTTTTTAAATAATGTCAATAATTTTGTAATAGTTTGTAAATTTATTCACAATTATTTCGTCGCACTATTGTATTGTTTTTATATTCTTTAAATTCTCTCTTATGAATCATATGCAGTTATTTTTCTAACAATAAGAAAATAAAGATATAAATAGAGTATATATAAACTCATAAACATAAATTAAAAGATAATAGTTAGATGTTTTAAAATTATTTTTTGTAATTAATTTATTTAATCCTTTTTATTCTTGTAGCATAAAAATATAAAACATGCCTGATTAGAAATCAAATATTGGTAGATATATAATTTGGTTGTAAACTTTACTTTGGGGTAAAGCTTACAACCTTTTAGTTTTTCAAAATAAAGATAGGCATATTGGTTTGATTTCTATATAATTAAGTTACCACACCAAACAATAAAGAAAGGATCAAACCATGCCTAATAATGATTTTACAACAAAACTCTTAGAATTGGAAGATGTAATTTTAAGTGATGTACAATCTTCTAACACCGAAATTCATGTTTATTTTACTATGATACAGAAAACCCATAAATGTCCTAGGTGTGGTAACCTTACCAATCACGTACATGACTATAGAACTTCCATAATCAAGGATATTCCTTTTATGGGTAAAAAGTTTTGCATTATAAAAAACGTCGTTATAACTGCGATTCTTGTGGTAAACACTTCTACGAATCTTGCCCCATTATTAGAAAACACTGTCGCATAACGACAAGACTTGTTTATTATGCCATTGACCTTTTAGGAGAACGTCAAAGTGTTTCTTCTTCAGCCCGTTTATTAGGAATATCAAACTCATCGCTCTTTCGTTTTATGGAGTTTATTAAATTTCCTAAACCTAATACTTTACCTCAGGTTCTTTCTATTGATGAATTTAAAGGTAATGCTGGTGGTCAAAAATTTCAAGCCATTTTAACTGATGCAAAAAACATAAACTTTTTGATATCCTGCCATCTCGTTCACAAGTTTCTCTTATGAACTATATGCAGTCATTTCCTAATAAAAAGGAAGTAAAGTGTTTTGTTATGGATATGAATAGAGTATATAAAGACCTTGCAACACAGTATTTTCCTAATGCTACGATTGTCATAGATAAATTCCATGTTGTAAGATATGTTACATGGGCATTAGAAAATGTAAGAAAGCGAGTTCAAACAGAACTACATCCCGAAAAAAGAAAGTACTTCAAACGTAGCCGTCGTTTATTATTAACCCATAAACATAAATTAAAAGATGATAGTTTAGATGCCTTAGAGTTAATACTTTTACAATCGAATGATTTAGCTGTTGCGTATCATTTAAAGGAATTATTTTACGAATTTATGGATTCTAAAACCAGAGAAGAAGCTGTCAAAAAGCTACGAATCTTTATCCTTGCAACTCAAAGTAGCCAACTTAAAGAGTTTAAAGCCTGCTTAACAATGCTAGGTAATTGGTCAAGGTATATATTAAATGCTTTTGACTGTCCTTATTCAAATGGATATACCGAAGGAACCAATAACGCAATAAAAGTCATAAAAAGAAATGCTTTTGGTTATCGTAACTTTGATAACTTTAGAAATCGAATATTTTTATCTTTAACCCAAAAGAATCCCCAAATAATTGGGGATTCTTTTAAACTTCGACGAAGTCGAACGTTTTATTATTCTGTTACTCTGCTCTTCTTTGAAGCTAATACTACGAATGTAGCACCTACTGCTGCAAGACCTAATAATGCAACTGTTGAAGCTGTGTTATCACCTGTCTGTGCTGCTTTTGTTGTTGTTTTTGCATCATCTGTTTTGTTATCATCTGTTTTTGTATCATCTGTTTTAGCTGCTGTTATTGTTGTTGTAATTCCTGTTAATACAGTTTTCTCACCTGTAAAGAATACATAACATGTTTCAGGAAGTGCTATACCAGATGTTGCTGTACAAGTTGTTGTCCAATCACCCATTTTTGCTGTGTATGTTAATGTGTTACCATCTCTTGCGATTGTAATGTCACAAGCAAAACCAGCTTTAAGTGCATCTTGCCATGTACCAAAATCAACATCACTTGTAAAGTTTAAGTAATTTACTCCTGCCACTTTTTCAGGTACTTCATCTGATGCAATAAAAGGAATATTAAAATCACTCATTTTTCCGCCCCATCCCCAGTTATCTCCTCTAAGGATAAGAACTTCTTGATCTGCACTTGTGTACGCATCACCAATTGCTCCTGTAACAGCCATTACAAAAGTTTCATAGTTTGCAGCACATGCTTCTGATTTGATATTGAACTTAAAGTTAATGCTATCTCCTGATTTAAGTGCAACTGCATCTGATCTTTCTGCAAAAAATCCTGTTACTGTAAGATCACCTGAAATTGTGTCTTTTACATCAACTGCTAAAGCTGACACTGTCATAGCTACTGTCATCATTGCTGCCATAGCCACTGTTAATAATTTCTTTCTCATAATTTAATTAAACCTCCATTAATTAGTTATGTACCATATCGGTACTAGTTTATTTACTATGTTGATATAATATCACTTAATATAAAGTTTGTCAATTGTTTTGTAATATTTTTTATGCTTTTTTATATTTTTTATGAACTTTTATTACGATAGTGTATTTAAAAGGCTTTTCCGCTGTTTTATATTTATTCCATTATATTCTTGTTTTACCATATCATCTCTACTTCTTCGTATTTTTAACAATATTCACATATGTTCATACAATTTATTACCAAAATATCTCAACATACCAAAAGAGTGCCCTAAGTACACTGCTATTGCAATATACTTTTGAACACTCTTTTGCCTAATATGGCGAATGATAAATCTAACTATTTTTCGAGTTTAAACAAGCTTATACTATTTTCTAATTCTCCTGATAGCTCTACAAGTTCTGCTGTAGATGCATTACATTCATCTACTATACTAGTAAGTTGTATCATTGAAGCTGATGTTTCTTGTGTGCTCGCTGCATTTTCTTCTGCTATAGCTGCCAACGCCTCAACACTTTGTAAAACAGTATCCTTTAACTCATTAAGATGTTCCATTTCACCCTTTATTTCTTCTATTGCATTATTAACACCGCTTATTTCACTATTCAAAGATGCAAACATGCTACTTGTATCATTAAGTTTGTTATTCTGTACTTGTATATCGCCCATTACTTCATTCATTGTCTTAACACTTATGTTTGAATTATCTATAAGAGTATTTACAATACTATTAATCTTATCTGCTGATTCAGCTGATTTATCTGCAAGCTTTCTAATCTCATCTGCAACTACTGCAAAACCTTTTCCATTTTCACCTGCTCTAGCAGCCTCAATTGAAGCATTAAGAGAAAGTAAGTTTGTCTGGCTAGCAATATCAGCAATAAGTTCTGTTGCTTCTTGAATCTCTATAGCCGATTGGTTTGTAAGATTTGTTTGGCTTTGTACTGCATCAATTGACTTCTTGGTTGTTTCAGATATATCTACTAATTCTTTCAATGTATTTCTTGCATCATCACTGTATGATTTCATCTTTTGTGAACTTGTACCTAATATATCTATACTATTTGTAGCTTGACCAATAGCCCCTCCAATATTTAGGACTTCATCATTGGCATTTTGTGTTTCATTAGCTTGTACTGAAGCACCGTTTGCTATTTCATCTACTGCTGAATTAACATGACTTATATTAGAAGTAATCTTATCAAATGAACCTGTCAGATTACCTGTATAGTCATTAAGTGCTGAGGAAGCATTAATAATCTTTGTAACAATAGTTTTAAGATTATCAATAACCATATGTATAGCTCTCGCCATATCACCTATTTCATCGCTTCGTTTTCTTACTGCCTTTGGAACATTAAAGTTTAATTCACCTTTAGACACTCTTTCAGCATTTCTAATTGTCTTTTTTAGTTGAGTAATCATACTTCTTACCGCTAGAGCTATTAAGCCAATACCAATAATTGTAATAATTAATACTGCTACCAAAATAACCATTGAGCCACTAACAACCCTATCTGTTACAACGCTTGACTTTACTCCACAGAATACTGTTCCTACTACTTCTCCCGTAGATGTCTGAAGTAATGTATTAAAAAATCCATAATAACTTTCGCCATTTATTTGATAATCCATTGCAAAAAATGGCTCACCCTCTGCTAATGAAGTTATAACTTCTGTAGTTAATTGCATATCATAATATGTAACTTCTTCTTCATCAACAATATTTGATATATATGATGTATCTCCATAAAACAATACTGTATATACACCCAAATCATCTTTTAAGTTATTGATAAATGTCATTTTATTCGAAAGTTTTATACTACCTTTCATTAACTCATCACCTTGCAATGCATAATCATTTGCATTAACAGTATCATAATAGTTTGTAACTGCATATGACGTTGATTCCAACCATTTGTCAACAAAATCATTAGATGTACTTTTTAATACAACAATTACTATTGTAATTATAACTGCAACCAATGCAATTATAACACCTGCTACCATAGACAGCATCTTACCAGTGATTTTCATGCCTTTTTTCGCAACCACTTTAACATCACTTTTTACTTTAGTTTTTTTCTCTACTACTTTTTCCTGTATAACAGTTTCTTCTATAATAATATCTTCTACAACGTTTTCCTCTTTAGTAAAAGCCTCCTCTTCTACAACACTATTCTCTTCTATTTCACTATCTTCTTCCATAACAATATTATCTTCTACTACAACATCCTCGTCATTTATTACACTCTCGTCTTCCCATACAAAATCCTCATTAAAATTTTGCTCAGTCGAAGTAGATAACGTTTCGTCCACGACGTTATCCTCATTTTTTGTATACATGTATTCATCTCCTTATAATTTTTTTGTCACTTTATGTATACAAATATTATACCATCTTCGACTGTCGATTTCAACAATTATTTTTTATTTTAAACTAATTAATTAAACAATTTGCACATCTCATGGGTATGTACTATTTAGTCAACATACCAGTTATTGCCTTTAATACATTATCACTAATCTTTATTACCACTTTTAAAAATGTAACCACGCTTCCCATGATTACCGCATTTCCGTTACAAGCCTGAACCAAACCTATTCCTAAATAGATAAAATTAGATTCCAGCCCCATAAATGATGATTCATCAAAGTTTCCACTTTCCATTCCTTTAATAACATTTAACTGGCTAGTAATACTAAACACTCTATTTATTTCTTCAAAAAGTTTTTCCATTGTTATGCTCTCATCATCTTTTACTTCTATCCCTGAATCCACTAAAACATCTTCTGTAAAAATCTCTTTTATATATCCTTCGATTTCATCCTTCCACACCTTGCTTTCTTCATTATCAAGTACTGTATAGGCGAACTTAATCATATCTTTTATATATGTTTCATGTAATTTCTCAAGTGCTTTATTACTATTTTTAACATATTCAAGGTTTTGAAGTTCATTTAATTCTATTAATGTCATCTTTAAATTTGATTTTATAACAGAAGGCTGTATTTTAAGTTCAGGGTTCACACTGAATGCTTCACATATGCCCTGCCATGACTTTTTTATTTCATCAAGAGTTTCTTTTATTTCATCAAGATTACTTACCTCTTTAAATCCTGCGTCTTCTATACTCATTTATTATACCTGTGTACCTTTCTTATACTAAAACTATTTTTTTAAAGCTTTTCTTTCCTTTTTTAAGAAGTATACCATCTTTTAATTTATCTTCTTTAATTATATAGTTTATATCATCTACTTTTTCACCATCTACTGTTGTTCCACCTTGTTCTACAGTACGTCTTGCCTCTGAACGAGAGGATACCATCTCAGCCTTTACTAACGCTGATAATATATCAATTCCACCATCTGTTAAATCACTGCTAGTTAATTCAACTGTTGGTGCATTTGCTGTATCTCCACCTGTAAATAATGCTTTAGAGCTTTCTTCAGCCTTTTTAGCTTCTTCTTCACTATGAACAAGCTTTGTAAGTTCAAACGCAAGTATTTCTTTTGCTTTATTTAACTGACTGCCTTCCCAGCTATCCATTGCATCTATTTCTTCCATTGGTAAAAATGTAAGCATTCTAATACATTTAAGTACATCTGCATCAGCAACATTTCTCCAGTATTGGTAAAATTCATATGGTGTTGTCTTTTCAGGGTCTAGCCACACTGCTCCTGACTGAGTCTTACCCATCTTATTTCCTTCTGAATTAAGAAGTAATGTAATAGTCATTGCATGAGCATCTTTTCCTAACTTTCTTCTTATAAGTTCTGTTCCGCCAAGCATATTGCTCCACTGATCATCTCCACCAAACTGCATATTACAACCATATTTCTGAAATAACATATAAAAATCATAGCTTTGCATAATCATGTAGTTAAACTCAAGAAAACTTAAACCTTTTTCCATTCTTTGCTTATAACACTCAGCTGAAAGCATTCTATTTACAGAGAAATGAGAACCTACTTCTCTTAATAATTCAACATAATTTAAATCTAGTAACCAATCTGCATTATTTACAAGCATTGCCTTGTCATCTGAAAAGTCAATGAACTTTTCCATTTGTTTTTTAAAGCATGCAACATTATGCTCTATCGTCTGCGTAGTCATCATAGTTCTCATATCACTTCTTCCTGATGGATCACCAATCATACCTGTTCCACCACCTATAAGTGCTATTGGCTTATTACCTGCCATTTGAAGTCTTTTCATAAGACATAATGCCATAAAATGTCCTACATGTAAGCTATCTGCTGTTGGATCAAACCCAATATAAAATGTAGCCTTTCCATTATTAACCATTTCTCTTATTTCTTCTTCGTTTGTTACCTGTGCAAGTAATCCTCTTGCAACTAATTCTTCGTAAATCTTCATGCAACATATTCTCCTTTATAATATTTTTATATTGGGCGAACTCCATTAAATAAAAAAATAGCCCTACCCTATTTCTAAAGGGTGAGCTTTACTCACGTTACCACCTTTATTCATAGATGATTCACATCATCTACCTCCGTAGGTACAGCTTTAGCGATACCTTGATAGTATAACGGTTATCCTCCGTCGCAGCCTACTATGATTTCGGTGCGCAGCTCATGGATGTATTCACATTATACTAAGTTTGGACCTCTCATCTACCGGTACCTTTCTGTAAACATCATATAATACTACTTATTCCAATCATAGCCTTTTGTTCGCCGTAGGCGAATCTTTTCTTATATTGAATATTATACAATGAAATTAAAAGTTGTCAAGCCAGTAATTTTCTATTTGCACTTATTGTAAATTTTGCTATACTATACTTTGAGTACAAACTCAAATTATTAGATTAATCTTTATTGTCATTTATAAATGGCAGAATGGAGGCAATTATGAAACTCTGGGGCGGACGCTTCACAAAGGAAACTGATCAATTAGTACATAATTTTAATGCGTCTTTATCTTTTGACCAGAAATTTTACAAACAAGATATTAAAGGCAGCATCGCGCATGTTACTATGCTTGCTTCAACTGGTATCATTTCAAACGAAGACAAAGATGTCATTATTAATGGACTTAATGGAATATTGACTGATATAGAAAATGAAAGCTTAGTTTTTACTGATGAACACGAAGATATTCATTCATTTGTAGAAGCTAACCTTATAGAGCGTGTGGGGGAAGCTGGAAAAAGACTTCACACTGGAAGAAGCCGTAATGACCAAGTTGCTCTTGATATGAAGCTTTATACAAGAGATGAGGTTAGAGCTATTGATTCTTTATTAAAAGAACTTCTCATCTCTCTTAATAATATAATGAAGGATAATACTGAGACTTTTATGCCAGGCTTTACACATTTACAAAAAGCTCAGCCTATTACTCTTGCTCATCATATGGGAGCTTACTTTGAAATGTTTAAAAGAGATAGAAGCAGATTACATGATATATATGAAAGAATGAATTACTGTCCACTTGGTTCTGGTGCTTTAGCTGGAACTACTTATCCTCTTGATAGAGAGCTTAGTGCTTCATTACTTGAATTTTATGGACCTACTTTAAATAGTATGGATTCTGTTGCTGATAGAGATTATGTTATTGAACTACTTAGTGCATTATCTACTATTATGATGCACCTTAGTAGATTCTGTGAAGAAATTATTATATGGAACTCTAACGAATATAGATTTGTGGAAATTGATGATACATATAGTACGGGAAGCAGTATCATGCCACAAAAGAAAAACCCTGATATTGCAGAACTTGTGCGTGGTAAGACTGGCCGTGTTTATGGTGCACTTGTTTCAATTCTTACTACAATGAAGGGGCTTCCTCTTGCTTACAATAAAGATATGCAGGAAGATAAAGAATTTACATTTGATGCCATTGATACTGTTAAAGGTTGTATAGCATTGTTTACAGGCATGATTAGTACAATGACATTTAATAACGAAAACATGGAAAACAGTGCAAAAAATGGTTTTACTAACGCTACCGATGCTGCTGATTACCTAGTAAACAAAGGTGTTGCTTTTAGAGATGCACATGGAATTGTTGGTCAGCTTGTACTATTTTGTATCAGCAAAAACATCGCTTTAGATGATATGACTTTAGATGAATATAAGGCTATTAGTCCAGTATTTGAAGATGATATTTATGATGCTATTAGCATGAAAACTTGCGTAACTAAGCGTACTACAATTGGTGCACCTGGTAAGACTGCTATGGAAATGGTTATTACAAAAAATAATGAGTATTTAAATAATTAATTCACGAAAGGATTTAAGTGTAATATATTATGAAGATAATAATTGTGGGATGTGGCAAAGTTGGCTACACTCTCGCCGAACAATTAAGTAATGAAAATCATGATCTTGTTGTTATTGATGAAAAACCTGACCGAGTGTCTGTTATAGCTAATGATTTTGATGCCCTTGGAATTGTAGGAAATGGTGTAAGCTTTGAAACTCTTAATAAAGCTGATATTGCAAATACTGATTTGCTTATTGCTGTTACTGGTTCGGATGAGCATAATCTTTTATGTTCTATTATTGCAAAAAAAGCTGGTAATTGCAAAACCATTGCAAGAGTAAGAAATCCTATTTATTCAAACGAAATCTCTTACTTAAGGGATGAATTTGGTCTTGCTATGATTATTAACCCTGAATTTATTTCTGCTTCTGAGATAGCAAGAATTATTCGCTTCCCTTTTGCTTTACAAATCGATACTTTTGCAAAAGGAAGAGTTGACCTTGTTCATTTCCGTGTAAAACCAGATTCTAAGATTGTTGGTTGCACTCTTCATGAATTAAAAGGAAAACTTGACGTTGGTATGCTTGTTTGTCTAGCTAAACGAAACGGTGAAATTATTATACCAAATGGTGATTTTACTATAGAAGAAAACGATGTTTTGGCTGTAGTCGCTGAAACTGAAAAGGTAAATACTTATTTTAAAAAGCTTTCTATATCTTCAAACAGAGTAAAAGACGTAATGATACTTGGTGGTGGAATGACTTCTTATTACCTTGCAAAAAAACTCATTGCCTCTGATATTCATGTAAAAATTATTGAGATTAACTATGCAAGATGCGAAGAATTAAGCGAACTTCTTCCAGAAGCCACCATTATTAATGGCGATGTTACTAATCAAGACCTTTTATTAGAAGAAGGCCTTTCTAGTACTGGTGCTGTTATCTCACTTACTGGCATGGATGAAGAAAATGTCCTACTATCACTATTTTCAAAAGAATTTTCAGATGCAAAGACAGTAACTAAAATTAATCATATTAATTTTTCAAATATTATCGAAAAGCTTAACCTTGATAGTATTATTTATCCTAAAAGCATTACTGCCGATTTTATTATCAAATATGCTCGTTCTATGAATAATGCATTAAACAGTGATGTTGAAACTCTTTATATGCTCGAAGATGGTGAGGCTGAAGCATTGGAATTTTTTGTAAGAGAGGAATCAGAAGTTGTTGGTATTCCACTTCAAACATTAAAGCTTAAGAAAAACCTTATTATCTGTTGTATAAAGAGAGATAAGCAAATTATAATACCTTCTGGAAATGATTGCATACAAAAAGGTGATAGTGTAATGATTGTTAATAAGAATTATAAACTATGCAACATCAATGATATTTTAGAGTAGGAGGGTGTAAGGTTGAATTTTTCTATTGTTAGATATATAGTAGGAATGGTAGTTAGATTTGAGTCGGCATTTTTGATATTACCATTTATTGTAGGTCTTATATATGGCGAATCAGGTTGCATATACTATTTAATAACTTCATTGATATGTTTAGTTTCAAGCTTTATTATTACTATAAAAAAACCTGTTAAACGTTCATTATATACACGAGAAGGCTTTATGAGTGTTGCTCTTAGCTGGATAGTACTCAGTTTGTTTGGTGCTTTACCTTTCACACTTTCAGGAGATATTCCTTCATATGTAGATGCACTTTTTGAAACAATTTCAGGCTTTACTACTACTGGTTCAAGTATTTTAACTGATGTTGAAGCACTATCTTATTGCAATATTTTTTGGAGAAGCTTTACTCATTGGATTGGTGGTATGGGAGTTTTTGTATTTATCATGGCAATTGTTCCTTTTCTTGGTGGCTCGACTATGAATCTTATGAAAGCTGAAAGTACTGGTCCTGCTGTTGATAAACTTGTTCCAAGAATAAAAGATACTGCAAAGATACTATATTCTATTTATTTTGCACTTACTTTTATACAAATTATCTTACTCATATTAAATGGTATGCCTATATTTGATTCATTTACATTATCATTTGGGACTACTGGTACAGGTGGATTTGGTATAAAAAATGACAGTATTGCTAGCTATGCTCCTGTATTACAAAATATAATCACTGTATTTATGATATTAAGTGGTATAAATTATAATGTATTTTTCTTATTAATTGCCAGAAAGTTTAAGCAAGCATACAAGATAGAGGAAGCTAGATGGTACCTTATTATTATTTTTGCTTTTAGTGCTATTATTTTCTTTAACATAAAAGATTTGTTTGCTTCTTCAGGAGAGGCGCTTAGACATACCTTTTTCCAAGTAGGCTCAATAATTACAACTACTGGTTATGCAACCACTGATTATAATTTATGGCCTCAACTTGCACAATCCTGCTTAATTTTGCTTATGATGATAGGTGCTTGTGCTGGAAGTACAAGTGGTGGTATTAAGGTATCAAGAATTTTAATATTATTTAAAACAATAAAGAAAGAGCTTTCTATTATAGCTCATCCAAAAGAAGTTAAAAAAATCAACATTAATGGCAATCCTATCCCTCACGAGGTAGTACGTTCTACAAACGTTTTTATAGCTGTTTATTTTGCCATTATGTTCTTATCTTTCTTGCTTATCAGTATTAACGAATTTGATTTTACTACAAATTTTACAAGTGTTCTTTCTGCTGTAAATAACATTGGGCCAGGTATGAATTTAGTCGGTCCAACTGGTAATTTTTCAATGTTTAGTAATTTTTCAAAGTTTGTTTTGATGTTTGATATGCTTGCCGGAAGACTTGAATTATTTCCGATGCTGGCACTTTTTGCTCCGGGATTTTGGAAGAAACGTTAAAACTTCTTCGCCCGGCGGCGAAGAAGGCAAAAAAATCAGATTAATTGCGATAGCACAATTAATCTGATTTTTTTGAATTAGTATGACTGTAGTTCTTTCGCTTTTAAGACATAACAACTTGCTTTTGGTGGGTTCTTTAAGCTGTATGTACTTTTTTGTCTTGTTTATGCTTATCTAATATTGTATGAACTCTTCCTATTTCATCTAAAATAAACTCATCATTACGTTGCAATTGTCCTATACTTGCTTTCATATCAACTATATCTGTTTCAATTCTGGTTACCCTTGTTTCAATTCCTGTTACCTTTGTTTCAATTCCTGATACCTTCTCAAATATCAAATCAATTTTTTCATCAGTCGTCATTAAATCACCACCTTATTTTTAAAAATATAAACTTACATTAAAAACTCTCCCTTATGTGAATAATTAATCTCCGACTTTTAATAAATCACTTATTTTTAGTATATCATATCTTTATATTATAAAAAAGTACTAATTCTATAAAAGCAAACTAAAAAATTAAACATAAATAAAAACTAGCAATTAATGTTTATCGCATTTATTACTAGTTTTTATAATTGACTTTTTAATTAAAAATATCTTTTAATGTTTTCTTTTTTTTACCTTTTTCTTCTTTTGGCTTTACATTTTTTTCTTCCGAAGCAGTTTCGCTTTTAGCTTCTTCAGGTTTTTCAAATGTACCACCCATAGCATCATCAAATGCTAACAATGCATTTTTCTGATCTTCATTTAGATGTTCTGGCACTTGAACTACCAAGGTTACGTAATGGTCGCCTCTCATGGTTTTGTTTCTAAGAGATGGAACACCTTTTCCGCGTAGTCTAATCTTTGTATCTGTTTGTGTTCCTGGCTTTATGTTAAAGAGTACATCTCCATCAATTGTAGTGATTCTTACATCTCCACCTATTACTGCTTGCGCAAATGAAATAGGTGCTGTTGAGTATAAATTATACTCTTGACGTTGGAATATTGGATGACGAGCTACATTTACTTCTACAAGTAAATCACCTCTTGGACCTCCATTTGTTCCTGGTTCACCCTTATCTCTTATTCTAATTGATTGACCATCATCTATGCCAGCCGGAACAGATACCTGTATTTTCTTTCTACTACTTGTGTAGCCTGTTCCTCTACAATCAGTACATTTTTCTTTTATAACTTTTCCTGTACCATTACAGTCTGGACAAGTTTGAACACTTCTCATAGCACCAAATAAAGACTGCTGTGTATACATTATCTGACCTTTACCACCACACTTTGAACATGTGATTGGTGTAGTTCCTGCTTTTGCGCCTGAGCCATGACATGTATTACATTCATCTTTTAATGTTATATCTATTTCTTTTTCACATCCAAAAACAGCCTCTTCAAATGTTATTCTTATAGCTGTTCTTATGTTTGGCCCTTTCATTGGCGCATTTGATGTTCTTCTACTTCTTCCTCCACCAAATAAATCACCAAATATATCGCCAAATATATCACCCATGTCATTGAAGTTAAAATCAAAGCCGCCTGCTCCGCCACCTGCCTCGAATGCAGCGTGACCATATTGGTCATACTGTCTTCTCTTTTCTGGATCACTAAGTACTGCATAAGCTTCTGATGCTTCTTTAAACTTCGCTTCGGCAGTTGCATCACCCGGATTTGTGTCCGGATGATACTTCTTTGCTAATACTCTATATGCTTTTTTTACTGCTGCTTCGTCAGCGCCCTTCTCAACGCCTAGAACCTCGTAATAATCTCTTTTATCTGCCATGATTTATCACTTTCTTACACTTCTTTATAGTCGCCGTCAACTACATCCTCTTCAGGTGCTGCTGACGCACTTCCCATATCAGGACCTTCTGCTCCCATATCTGGTGCTGCACCTGAGCCTTGTGCTTGCTCATACATCTTTGTAAATAAGCTTTGTGCATCTGTCATAAGTTTTTCTTTTGCTGACTTAATCTCTTCACCATCTGTTTCTGTCATTGTTTCTGGTGTTGATTTAGCTAGAACGTCTTTAAGTGTTTGAATATCTGCTTCAACAGTAGCTTTTTCAGTAGCATCTACTTTATCACCAACTTCATTTAATGCTTTTTCTGTTTGGAATAACATTGATTCAGCTTCGTTTCTTGCTTCAATAGCTTCTTTACGTTTCTTATCTGCTGCTTCAAATTCTGCTGCTTCTTTTACTGCCTTATCAATATCATCATCTGACATATTTGAACCTGATGTAATTGTAATGTGCTGTTCTTTTCCTGTTCCTAAATCTTTAGCAGATACATTTACGATACCATTTGCATCAATATCAAATGTTACCTCAATCTTAGGGATTCCTCTTGGAGCTGGCGCAATACCATCTAATCTGAATTCTCCTAAAAGCTTGTTATCTTTAGCAAACTGTCTTTCACCCTGAACTACTCTAATATCAACTGCGCTCTGATTATCTGCTGCTGTTGAGAATGTTTCACTCTTCTTTGCAGGGATTGTAGTATTTCTTTCGATAAGTTTTGTAGCAATACCACCCATTGTTTCAATTGAAAGTGATAATGGTGTTACATCAAGTAAAAGGATTTCGCCTGCACCTGCATCGCCTGCTAATTTACCACCTTGAATTGAAGCTCCTAAAGCAACACATTCATCTGGGTTTAAGCTCTTTGAAGGTTCTTGACCTGTAAGCTGTTTTACTTTATCCTGTACTGATGGCATACGTGTTGAACCACCAACTAATAATACCTTTGATAACTCACTTGCATTCATACCAGCATCCTTTAATGCATTTTGTACTGGTACAGCAGTTCTTTCTACTAGATCATGTGTTAATTCATCAAATTTAGCTCTTGTAAGGTTCATATCAAAATGCTTTGGTCCTTCTTGATTAGCTGTAATAAATGGAAGGTTAATATTTGTAGTCGTTGCACTTGATAATTCTTTTTTAGCTTTTTCTGCTGCTTCTTTAAGTCTTTGAAGTGCCATCTTATCTGCTGATAAATCAATTCCTTCTGCCTTCTTAAACTCTTCTATCATAAACTTTGTGATTCTATCATCAAAATCATCACCACCAAGTTTGTTATCTCCTGATGTTGCTAAAACTTCGATAACACCATCTCCGATTTCGATAATAGATACGTCGAATGTACCACCACCTAAATCGTATACCATAATTTTTTGTTCTTTTTGGTTATCAAGACCATATGCAAGTGCTGCTGCTGTTGGCTCGTTGATAATTCTCTTAACATCAAGTCCTGCTATCTTACCTGCATCCTTTGTTGCCTGTCTTTGAGCATCATTGAAGTAAGCTGGAACTGTAATAACAGCTTCTGTAACCTTTTCTCCAAGATATCCTTCTGCATCTGTTTTTAACTTCTGAAGAATCATAGCTGAAATCTCTTGTGGAGAATACTTCTTATCATCAATTGCTACTTTATAATCTGTTCCTACATGTCTCTTTATAGAAGAAATTGTCTTATCAGCGTTTGTAACTGCCTGACGCTTTGCAGGATCTCCTACAAGTCTTTCTCCTGTCTTTGTAAATGCTACTACTGATGGAGTTGTTCTAATACCTTCTGTATTTGCTATAACAGTAGGTTGACCTCCTTCCATAACTGCAACACATGAATTTGTTGTTCCTAAATCAATTCCTATAATTTTACACATTTTTTTATTCATCCTTTCTTAATTTAATTAGCTACTTTTACCATACTATGTCTTACTACGCTGTCTCTATAAGTATATCCTTTTTGAAATTCTTCAACAATTGTATTCTCGCCTACCTCTTCATCTTCTACATGCATTACTGCATTGTGAAGTTCAGGGTCAAATGCTGCTCCAACTGCTTCTATTGCCTTTACATCTATTTCTTCTAAGGATGTAATAAGCTGCTTATATATCTTATCCATTCCCTCTGCAAAAGGACTTCCCTTTTCTTCTTCTGGAACAGTTGCGAGACCTCTCTCAAAATTATCTACTATTGGAAGTATCTTTTCTACAACAGATTTAGCTCCCACTTCGAACATAGCTGATTTTTCTTTTTCTGTTCTTTTTCTATAATTATCAAACTCAGCAAATGTTCTTAAATATTTATCATTTAATTCTTCAATGATAGTATCCTTTTTATCTTTTTTATGTTTCTTTTCTTTTTTGTTTTCTTTACTGCTTTTTTCTTCGGTTTCATCTTCCTTCTTTATGTCATCACCGTCTTCAACTTCTACTTCTGTTTCCTCAGTATTCTCTATTTCTTGTACTTCTATATCAGAAGCGGCTACAGTTAAATCTTCGTTTAACTCTTCATTATCTACTTTTGAACTTTGTTCAACATTGTCAGCCACTTTTCTACCACCTTTCATTTTTTATCTATATAATACTGGTTATTCTTCATTTGAATCATCCAGTGTCATATCATAATCATCCGATGAACTCGGTCGCTTCTTATAAAGCGAATCAAGTTGAACCTTTGCCGTTTTAATGGTTTCTACTACTTTTTCATAATCCATTCGTTTTGGGCCTATAATACCAATAGTACCTTTTAAACCGTCTTCTAGTTCATATGTTGCAGTAACAACACTACAATCTTTCATAGTGTGTATAGGAGTTTCATTTCCTATATAAATCTGTATACCACCTTGTTCATCATCTTCTTTGTTAATAAGACTTGTTAGTAATTGCTTTTCTTCAAAGGTATTAATAATATCACTTGCTTTGCTTGAATCACTTAGCTCTGGATATTTAAAGATATTCGTAGTTCCACTTGTATAGATTTTTAAATCTTCCTCAGTACTCATAGCTTCTGCTACTGCATCAATCACCTTCTTTGTTAGTTCAAGCTGTTCACCTGCCTGCCCCTTCATCTTTGCAATAATGCCTAGATTAATCTCTTCTAGTGTAAGACCATTTAAGCTGCTATTAAATAGGATATTTAACTTTAAAATAGTCTCATTATCTAACTCCTCATCAATATCAAGTAGTTTATTCTTGATAATATTTCCTTCAAGAACCATAACACATAATATCTTATCTGAGTCTACTGCTGAAAGCTGTATAAACTTAAGTCTTTTTCCCTGTGATTTCGGTACAGAAACCATAGTAGCATAGTTTGTATTTGTAGCAAGCATCTTCGCCATGTTTTGTAGAAGTGTTTCAACCTTATCTACCTTTTCCACAAGAAACTCTTTTAGCTCTTCTACCTCTTTCTCCTTATCGCTAATCTCGATTTCCTTCTTTATAATAAGATTTTCTTTTTCTCTCATCATATTATCTACATATAATCTGTAGCCCTTGTCAGAAGGTACTCGACCAGCCGAAGTATGTGGTTGTAAAATGTAACCCAGCTCTTCTAAATCAGCCATTTCATTCCTAATGGTAGCCGAACTTAAATTTAAGTCTGTATACTTTGAAATTGTCCTTGAACCAACAGGTTCTCCTGTCTCCAAATAATTTTTAATTATAGCTTGGAGTATTTTAAGTTTTCTTTCATCAAGTTCCATTTACACCCCATCTTTCTGAATAAATAGTCGAAAACAAGTTTTTCAACATCTGCCACTTCTTTTAGGATTTGCTTTTAATTAGCACTCATTCTTTTCGAGTGCTAACACTAAAATATCACTAATAGAGCAAGATGTCAAGGGATATTTGGTAGATTTATATATTTTTTATTTTTAGTATTATTCGTAGCATAATTACTATGGTTTTTTTAATCATAAAGAAAAACCTTAACATTTCGTCAAGGTTTTTCTCATTTATAAATATAATTTGTTTATTTTATTGTTATTTCTGATAATTGTAAGTAACAACTTTCTCCACCTAAATACATCATCATATCATCTGTTGGACAATCTGTTGCTGTTACTGTATAATTTGCTGTCTTTCCATTAGCACCTTCAATTAACATCGTTACTGTTATTGTTGTTCCAACTCTCTTTGCATTTAATTCTACTTCTGCATCTGCAAACATTGCCTTGAAATTAGCCCAATCAAAATTCGAAACTATATCAGTTGTACTTCCTGCAAATTTCGATGAGACAAAATTATCTCCCCTTATATATAAATCTCCTATTTTATTTGGGTCACCTATTTCATCTAAATGATTTGTTCTTGTAAGGTTTGTTGTAAATGATGCTGCTAAGCTATGATAATTTTCTGCCACTCCTGATTCATGATGTATCTTATATGTTACATCAAAATCTCCGCTTAACTTAGTTCCGTAGAAGTTTGAGTAATCCCACCAAGCTAATGTATATGTTGTACCAGCCTTTGTTCCTACTGTACTTGTATCTGCTAAGATTATACTGCTCTGAGTATCTGTAGCAAATGTTACTTCTGATATCTTAAGTTGACAAGCTTCTCCACCTAAATACATCATCATATCTGCTGTTGGACAATCTGTTGCTGTTACTGTATAATGTGCTGTCTTTCCATTAGCACCTTCAATTAACATCGTTACTGTTATTGTTGTTCCAACTCTCTTTGCATTTAATTCTACTTCTGCATCTGCAAACATTGTCTTGAAATTAGCCCAATCAAAATCCGAAACTATATCAGTTGTACTTCCTGCAAATTTCGATGAAATAAAATTATCTCCCCTTATGTATAAATCTCCTATTTTATTTGGGTCGCCTATTTCATCTAAATGATTTGTTCTTGTAAGGTTTGTTGTAAATGATGCTGCCAAGCTATGATAATTTTCTACCATTTCTGATTCATGATGTATCTTATATGTTACATCAAAATCTCCACTTAACTTAGTTCCGTAGAAGTTTGAGTAATCCCACCAAGCTAATGTATATGTTGTACCAGCCTTTGTTCCTACTGTTTCATCTCTTTTAAATGTGTAAGCTGCAGTACTTCCTGCAACATCTGGTAGTCCAGGTACATCTGTACTATCTGTCTTTACCTTAATATTATCTACTGAAGCAGTTCCTGTACCTCTTCCTCTAAGAAGATATAATCCTTTTAATACTCCGCTTCCGTTCACTTCAGTATCAATAATTACTGTTGTTGAACCATATGATATTGTAGCCTGTACGTCACCATCTGCATCGACTATTGTTTTGATGTGTATCCACGTATCTTCTGGTATTGTTACTGTCTTTTTACTATCATTTACATACCATGTTGTTGATTTTGTATTTGTTGTTGGCATCACTGTTGATAGTTTCAATATATATCCAGTTGCTATACCTGCATTAATTCCACCTGATGCATATGCCATATCTGTCCCAGCTATTACAAATTGTGAAACTGAACGATCTGCTACATTCCCTGATGTAAGTTTTACATCTGTCTCTATGCAATAACCTTTAGTAAGCTGTCCTGCTGATGGGAATGTTGTATATGCTCCACGATTTCCACTATCTCCACCAGATACATATTTCATATAATTACCATGTGCATCGCCATCATTTGCTAATGTAATTGATGTTTGAGCTGAATCTGATATCCATTCATTAGCTATATTCGACACACTTGAATAACTTTGATAATATGCATATCCTGATGTATCTTCTGCTACTATTGGTTCTACATAACATTTTACATTGCTGATAGTTCCATGGAAGCAGTCATTAGCTGTTTCCCACCATGCACCCCAACCAAATGTAAGGTCTGTTGCTGTATTATTTAAATATGCAAGTATTGATGCAAATGATGTTAATGTTCCTTTATTACCTGGAACCAAACTACCTATATTACTTTGATCATACTTTTTAACTCCACCTACATAAACTTCATATCCTGTAGGAAGTATTTTTATTTCTACAGTAACCTTACTAGTTCCCATAAAGTCTGTACCTGGTAACCATTTTGCAGTATCAGCGTTTGCATCAAAGTAACCGCCTGTTGCATTATATCCAAGATAAGAACCTTCTGTAAAATATAATCCACCTGCTGCTCCTGCGTTAAATCCTAAGATTGTACTTAAGAAGTTATTCACTCCTGCACGTTGTGCATCAAACTGAATTGATACACCATTGTAAATCTCTACACCTGCTATATTGGCTTTGTTAAATGGATTTGGATATGTATATGTTCCCTTAACTGCCTTTGACAAGTCTGTTGGTGTATTTGTAAAGTATTCTCCTACTAACACCTTTGTTGAACCTGCTAAATTACCTGCAAATACCTTTACATTATAATCAAAATCTTTACTCTTACCACCAAATGAAATAGTTGCTGTCATCTTTACAGTTGTATCATTAGCTGGTCTAGTCATCTTTCCTGTTGCTGATAATACAGCTGCGTTATTTGACTTCCATGTAATTGTTGAGCCATAAAGACCTGTAGCTTGTAATGTAACATCTATAAATGTAGCTGTTGGCAATGTGATTTTCTCTGCTGCCATATCGATAATTTCATCTGCTGGATATCTATATCCCCATACATTTATTTCATCTGAACCCAATAAAGTAAATGCATAAGTTGAAATGTTTGTTTCTTCCATCTTTTGTTCAAGGAATACACCTTTATATGTAGTTGAACCTATTGTCATCGTTACATATGGTGAACCCTTAGAAGACCAAGCCCAAGTACCTGTCTTAGCACCTGTTACTGTTCCATCTGCATTAATATTAAGTTCAACACCAGCAGTACACTCTAAACCTGCATAGTTAATGTCCTTTTTATGGAATAATACTTCGTACTTACCTTCAACATCACTTGCTGAGTAACCAGTTTTGCTAAGTGTTTCTCCAGTTGTATACTCAAATGGTGCTGTTACTAACCATCCATCTTCATTCACAAACTGCTGATGAACTCTTACCTGATGTCCTTCTGTTCCATCATTAAATCTTGTATGGTAAACAAGATATGTTCTTCCGTCATCATCTACGAAAGCCGAGTTATGTCCTTGTGCACAGTAGCCATAATTCATAAAGCTCCATTTGTAGTATGACATCACTCTATTACCTACTGTACCATTTATGTTATTTGCTCCTGCTGTAAATTTAGCACTATCTCCTGATAAATCTACATATGGACCTGTAGGATTTTCCGAACGGAATACTCTCATATTATATCCGCCCTTAGCATCTAATCCACCATATGTCATATACAAATAATAATATCCATCTATATATTGGATATAAGAAGCTTCTCCTGAGCATTGCTCTCCACCTGCAATCTTAATACCCTGATATATATCTGATGTGTTTGCAACTGTTTGATATGTATTTGTGTAATCTCTTAAACCTGAATTTTTATCAAGTTTAAGCATATATATTCCACCAAACCATGAACCATATGACATCCAAAGTGTTCCATCTTCATCATAGAATACACATGGATCAATTGCATTAAGAGAATATGTCATATTACCATTTCTATTTTGTGCATAACGAGCGTCTACTTCATTTGTTCCTGTAACTTGCTTAAAGTCTGTAGCTGCTGCTTCTGTAGCATTTGTAAATCCTGAATATACAACTACACCTTCACGAGTATAAGGTCCTTCAATATTATCAGCTGTCAAAAGTACTATTGATGAATACCAATAATCACCATTAACACTCATGTACATACACCATTTACCCATATCTTCATTATAGATAACATCAGGTGCCCAAAGGTTTCCTGATAAACCATATGTCTCGCTTGTACCTTTTAATTGATTTTTTCTTGCTGTTCCTTTTGCTGACCATGTAGCATCTGTCGCAAATATTGTATTATAATTACTATTAATATTATTTGTAAATGTTGTCCAATTAACAAGGTCTGTTGATTTAGCCCAACCCATATGTGTACCAAATACATAATATATACCTGTTTCTGGATCTTTTACTATACTTGGATCATGAACTGTAACTCTTGATTTTGTTTCACCATCAACATTTCCACCATTATTACCTGGGTCTGTATCACCTGGATCTGTATCGTCTGCTTCAGCCTCATATGTAATTGTAGCTGATATTTCTTCCTCTTGATCATTTACAATAGGTTTTACTGTTACTGTAAATGATTTTTCTTCTGTGTCGGCTTTTGCAGAAAGAATAGGTCCAATTGCTGCTAATAATCCTACGAACATAACTGCTATCATAACCATAGATACATACTTCTTTATTTTATCTTTAAATAAATATGCTCCTACTGCTACAACAGATGCAATCACTGCAAAAACAATAAATAATACAGTACTAGCTGTATCACCTGTTTTTGTTCCACCACCTGCATTCTTGCTATCTTCTACTACTATTCCTTCAGATTTATACTCTATTTTCTCTCCTGCTTTAATCTCTTTGATTTCTGTAGGAAGCTCTGAATCTTCTGATAGAAGTTCTTTGATATCATCTGGAATATCATAGCTTATCTTAACATTTGTCAATGTATCTGTTCCTATGTTCTCAACTACCAATTTCAATGTTATCTTTTCCCCTGCTTTGTACTCATCCTTATCTGTGGATAAAGTAACTTTTAAATCACCTTCTGTTTTCGTTGCTTCCAATGCAAAAGCTGTTAAGCTAACAGAAAACACCATAGCCATTGTCATAACCAAAACAATCGCTTTCTTTAAAAACGTACTCATTAAAATCCTCCTCTTTTAATTTGTGAATTATTTGTTTAGCAATTAATTGCCTTTGTATTACATTTTATCATTTTGTAAATATATATACTTATTTTTGTTATACTATAACCAAATTCGTTATTTTTTTTATAGAAATTATGACAAAATAAAAAAATAGCTCTAAATCAATAATAGAGAGGGTTTCAACGAATCCCTCTCTACTATTTTTAGAGCTATTTCTATTATGATTTGCATATAATTTACAATTTTGTTTTTTTTTAACAAGATTAACAAACGTTTTTTATAAAACATCAACCTTTTCTGGCATTTTACTAAGCATAATATTTAAATTACCATTTCTACATCTTATTGAATCTAAGAATTGTTTTTCATTTATATCTTCTTTCATCATAATTGAATATGTCAATTCAAACAATGTACCTAAGTTTGTTGTCTTAACTCTCTCTAAGCTAACTTCATATGAATATTCTTCAAATAAATCATCAAATGCTCCTTGATAATTGAGATTTTCCGGAACAGTTATTTTAAGTTGTTTTGCAACGTTTTTCTTAACTGCATATCCTGTGCGCATAAGTACAAAATAGATTACTCCAATTACTACCGCAAAAGCAATTGCAAATGTTACATATCCCATACCACAAGCAAGTCCTACTGCCATTGCATAAAACACACTTACTATATCCTTTGAATCACCTGGTACACTTCTAAATCTTACCAATGCAAATACACCACCTAGTGAAATTGCTTTTGCAATATCTGAACCAATAAGTAAAATCACGGCTGCTACCACTACTGGTAATATAACCAACGTAAATGCAAAATGTGCTGAATATCTCTTTTTTTTGTCACTAATTACATATATTATACTAATCAGAAATCCTAATATTATAGCTGCTACTATGCTGATAATTGCTCCTTGGTTTGATATTGATGCAGTTGTTGTTGTCTCATTAAGTATTGTCTCGAACATGTCATTTCTCCTTCTAATTCATTGTTTTCTTTTATATTTTGTTTATATTCAGTTCCATATTTCGAAAATGAGGTTGCATAAATCTCGCCTTCTGTAAGCAGCTTTGTAAACCACATCGGCACTGCTTTTGAAGATTTCACCTCCATTAACCACAGATTGTTTCCTATTAATAATTCTCCATGATTTCCTGCTTCTAATCTTACATCTTCTCTTCTTGTTCTAATATTTGTATCAAAAGTTACTCTGAAATCAGAATCATCTTTATCAAAAAATGCCATTCTATCATATGTCAAATATAACTTAGGAATTAAATTATATATATCTAAAAAGTACTTTAACTCCGATATTACCTGTTTGTTTATATACTCTGCTTCGGTAGGAATCACTCCTTTTTCTACGAACTCATATGCTTCACTTAATTTTATTCTTGTTCTTCTTTTATTAACTATTCCATCATATTTTTTCTTTATTTCAAGAAAAACTTCATCTTCTAATCCTGGAACACCATAGCTTCTAAGTCTTAACTTTTCTTTATATATTGGTTTTTCAATTGATGCTCTTATAAGTGCATCATCTGGTGTGTCATAATAGATGTTTGCTATATTGTAAAATTTTCCATCTCTATTATGTTTATCCACAACCATATGTTCCTTTATCTTTTCTGTGAGCCATTTAAATGTTTGCTCATCCATTAAATATTTCTTTTCATACCTGTTAAATACCTCAATCGCCATATATAATACCTCCTTACAATGTATATCTTAGTTTTTTTATGTGATGGTTAAATGAACACACTTTGAAAAATAGTTCACATTTATGTGAACTATGCAAGAATGCAGTAATAGTTGCGATAGCACAACTATTACTGCATTCTTGTTTAATACTATACTACTCGCTTTGCCACTGGCAAACTATTTTCGAATCTTCATCTCAAACCAAAATGTAGTCCCCTTACCTTTTTGACTATTCACTCCATATTGAGCATTGTGAAGTTTTAAAATACTTTTTACAATCGAAAGTCCTAGACCTGTACCCATAACTGCTCTCTTATGCTTCTTGTCTATTTTATAGTAACGCTCCCAAACATTTTCTAGCTCATCTTTATCAATTCCTTCTCCCGTATCAATAACCTCTACGCGAGCTATACTTCCATTTACTATCAATTTCACTAATACAGACTTATCTTCACCAGTATAATTTATTGCATTATTAATAAGATTGTATATGACTTGATAAATCTTAAATTCATCTGCCTTTACCATTACCTTATCTTGATTATAGTTAAATGTTACCTTATATCCATTCTGCTCTACTAGCTTTGCATATCTTTCAATAACATTTTTTATACTTTCCACCAAATCATATTCTTTTAGTTCAAGGTTTGTTACTCCTGCTTGAAGTTTTGATATATCTAACAAATCATTTACTAAATTTGTTAAACGCTTTGCTTCATCAATAACTACTTGAACATTTTCTGGCGTGTTTTCACCTGGCAAGTCTCTCATAACCTCTGAATATGCTGTTATCATAGTGAGAGGTGTACGCAAATCATGTGATACATTCGCTACCAGCTCGTGCTGCAAGTCTTCCGCCTTGGCAAGTTCTGATGCTGCAAAATTAAGCGTATCTGATAGCTCATCTACTTCCTTATAATGCCCTGTAGAAAATTCTACTTTTAAATTATGCTTTGCCATTTTTTTAGCTGTATTATTTATTGAAATAATAGGCTTTGAAATATGCCATGATATCAACCATGATATAAGTAATGACAATATTACCATTATTACAGAAATAAGTACAAGCTGAATCCTTAATGTATGAACAGTCGCATCTACTGGTGTTATTATTGAATTTAAAAATACTACTTCCTGCGTTCCATCCGATAAAGTAAATATTTTTACAATAATAAGGTTTTCAACATTTTCTTTACTTGGCATATTTTGAAAACGATAGTCCTTTCCATTCATAGAAGGCATCTCTATAGATGGAGTTTCAAATGATGGATATTCGTCATATACATTTTTATCTAAATTAATTCCAGCATCATTTTTAACAGTAACTTTTCCATCATTGTCTATCGCCATATTATATAATCTTCGAAGTTCAGTTTTCGCTATCTTATGAATTGTACATCCTATGCTATGCTCCGCTGTATAAAGTTGATTAATTTGGCTATCTGTAACCAATATACAAATATCATAATTCATCGATATTGTATCAATTACATCTTCTAAATCTCCAGATTCGACAGCTTGTTCAACATTTGATAATGCATTATTAAGTTCATTCGTTTTTATTTTCTTATAAAATGAATCCAAATAAACTGTTTGCATAATCCACAATAATACAAGTAGTATTGCCGTAAAACCAAATAGATATAAAAATATTTTCCATTTTATGCTTACTTTATTATGCTTCAAATCTATACCCCACCCCTCTTAATGTAACAAGGTATTTCCTATACTCTCCAAGACTGCTTCTAAGAAGCTTTATATGTGTATCAAGTGTTCTATCATCTCCATAGTAATCATATCCCCATACATCAGTTATTAATTTTTCTCTTGTTAATGCAATTCCTCTATTCTTTACCATATAAAAAATCAAATCATACTCTTTTGGTGTCATATCTACTTTAATACCATCCACTGATACAATCCTACTCGTAAAATCAACTATAAGACCTTCTACTTGAAAAACCTCATGGTTTTCATTTGAATATGTCTTGCTTGGCTTACTTCTACTTATAACAACATTTACTCTCATCATAAGTTCCTTAGGTGAAAATGGTTTTACAACATAATCATCTATTCCCATCTCAAATCCATGAATTTTATCATATTCCTCACCTCGAGCTGAAAGCATTATTATTGGCATGTCTTTTATTTTTTTAATTTCTTTGCAAGTCGAAAAACCATCTAATTCTGGCATCATTATATCTAAGATAACCAAATCAAAATCATTTTCCTTACATATATTAATAGCCTCCATTCCATCTGAAGCCTCTGTTATCTCATACCCTTCAAACTCCGCATATTTTTTTATAATCACTCTAATCTTTTCTTCATCATCTACTACTAATATCTTCTTCATAAACACAATTTCATCCTTTCACGTTTTATTTATTCATTCATTAAAATGTATTTTATCATATATTTTTGATTTTGAATATAAAAAATAAAGAATTAATCTGTTTTTTTGTGTTTTTTTCTTGTGTTTTCTCTCATCATATTGTAATATATAGATATGAGTATTCAAAAGTAAGAATACCAGACTCTGAAAGGAGCAGATAGTGATGAGTTTAGATAAGATGAAAATTTTGATCTGCGATGATTCTATTTTATTTCGTAGAGCAATAAAGGACTGTGTCCTAGCTTTAGGATGTAACGACGTCTTTGAAGCATGTGATGGTGAAGCTGCTGTAGAGATGTATAAGGAGCATAACCCAGATTTAGTTTTTATGGATATTGTTATGCCTAAAAAAGATGGTATCGATGCTGCTACTGAAATTATACATTATGATCCTTCAGCAAAGATAGCTATGGCTTCTTCTCTAGGAACACAAGCATTTTTAAAAGAAGCTCTAAAGATTGGTGCTTTTGAGTTTTTACAAAAACCAATTAGCCCTGATCAAGTAAAAAAAGTAGTACTTAATATAGCAAAGGAGGTATAACCACATATGTTTACACAACTTTTTGGTAATTTTCTTATAAATGAAAATGCCATCACCTCAGCACAGCTTTTAGACGCACTAAACGTTATGAAAGATACTAATGTAAGGCTAGGTGTATTAGCTATTAATGCCGGTTATATGACTGCTAGTCAAGTTGAACGTGTTCATATTATGCAGGCACAAAAGAATATGAGGATTGGCGATCTTGCTGTAGCAATGGGATATCTTACTCAAGAACAAGTAAGTGAACTTTTATCCATGCAAACTCCTAGATATTTGATATTAGGTCAAGCATTAGTTAATAAAGAGCATTTAAGTAATATTGAATTTGAAAAATATATTAATGCATATAAAGTAAAATATCAATTATCTGATAATGATTTTATTTCATCTTCGTCTAAAAAGTCGTATGAAATAATAAATGATTTATTTAGTGAAAATTATTCTTCAAAAAAGGATTTATTGATTGCTTATACAACATTATTAATTAATAACCTTATTAGATTTGTTGGAGAGGACTTTTCCATACTTAACCCTGAACAAACAATAGAACGACTTGATAATGTTTACGAAGCTTCTCAGGGTATAATTGGTACATATCTAACCGATATTCATTTAGTTACTGATGAAGCCACATTAATTTCATTTGCTTGCAGATATGCCAACGAAAAGCTTGATGATGTTTCTGAAATTGTTTCTGCTTCAGCTAATGATTTCTTAAATTTACATAACGGACTTTTCGCTGTGAATTTATCAAATGAATGGGGTATAGAATTAAGATTAACTCCTCCTGAATTCAGATCAGGAACTACTTGTTTCAACTCGAATATTCTTGCAATTATTCCTATATCATATCCGTTTGGAGTGATTAGGTTTGTTATTACTAGAAATTAATAGATTCAACTTTGTCAATCAAAATGAACAAGTTTATTTAACAAAACAACATAATCATTGTGATTTCATAATGATTACGTTGTTTTGTTTATTTCTATAATCCTACATTTCCAACAATACTATCATTCGATAAATCGTATATTATAACTTCATTATCTGGAACCACTATATATATATACCCATCAATATATATGCCTCTTATAAAATATGACAATTCTTGAATATAATCTTTTACTTCAACTTGCATACATTTCACAAGCTTAAACTGTTTATTTTCAATACTATATAAATTATAATATAATGCACCTTCATTGCCCAAATATTTACCGCAAAAAAATCCAATTAAATTCTTTTCATAGCTGATTAGTTTCGACTTATAGTAATCAGGATTTAAACTGTATAATTTATATCCTTCATCTTCCGAAATTGTATCAACTTCTTTTAAATCAGAAGGATTACTTACATCAAAAAGAGAGAGTTTATTCGCATTCGTATTACCTATAAATCCAAATCCTATCAATAAATCATCAGTCCATTTATGCATATAATCAGAATATCCTGGCAATATAAGTGAGCCTAGTATCACTGGATTACATGGATCGGATAAATCTACACTAAATAGTGGATCTGTAGCTATTCGACGTTCATAAGTTACAAAGTACGCTATATCTTGCATAAAAAGTGCCGAATATACTACTTCACCTTCAGCAATATCTTCAATAGTTGAAATTGTTTTTAAATCCCCATCAAGAATATATAACGAACTATTTGTCATCCCACCTTTTTCAATTGTTACAACTAATCTAAGATAATCATTATATTCATCTAGACAAAAAGTATCATCCAGATATCCTGCTACAGTTGTGGTAACGTCAGGAGATATAACTCCTTCTCCATAACTAAACTTCATGATATTTGTATTTCTCTCATATGATGGTGCTTCATTCTCATAATAATCATAATACATATATATACTTTCGGTACTCACATAGTACTCTTGGTCATCATTTGATAAAACTGCTATAGCTGACGAATAATTGCTTAATTCTGATAGTGAAAGCCCTGTTATAATAAAATATGAAGCATCTATATCATAACTATATTCATTTTGTGTAAATTCCTTTATGTTTCCGATGTATACATTATCTGAATCAATAACCGTGCCATTTACCTTTGGATATATATCCTCATCATACATAGAAAAAGATTTTTTTGATATTGTATATAAATATCCATCATGTATCCTAGAAGTCGTATACATTCCATCCGTCTTGAGTAATGATTCTAATATTGGGGTCTCTGCATTACTAATATCAAAGAAAAATGTATTGAAAATATCTTTACTGTTTCTACTAAATACAATAAGGATATTATCATATATATACATCTCTCTAATTACAGCATCTTCGCCAATATAATCTTTTAATTCTATATTAGATATCAATTTTGAATCTGCTTCATCTGCTTTAAATATTTGAATAGAGCTAAAATAGCAATCAACCAATCTTTCACATCCAGAAGAAATAAAGATATATTCTCCATTTGTTACTACAACATCCGCTTCCTTTACATTATTAGTTCTAAGTTCAGTATCAATATAGTCACTAGGACCAAGTATTGCTCTTGGTGCTGATTCCTTTGTTGCAAATGTAGCTAGAGAGAAACTGTTTAATTTATTTGCTATCTTAGAACAAGAAATATACTTTTCAAGATACTTATAATCTTTTAAAGTAGTAAATCCATTTTCATGTGTATTCATCTTTATAATATCACTTTTAGCAGTAAAACTCCCCTCAGAGTATACTATTCCCATAATACCAATGGTATTTAAAGATATTATAAACAATGCTATAACTGCTGCTATAGAAGCAAAAGTAATACATATTTTAGCTATTTTTCTATTTTCTCTTCTTTTTCGTATTTCTTTATTGTAATTTATATAGCTAAGATTTTTAAACATGTTATCTGCTGATAATTCTTCTGGTATCGGAAGTGAATCCGACATTTCTTTTAACTCTTTTAATATATCTTTATCTTCCATAGTTACTCATCCTTTCTTTCATTTTTTTTAAAGCTCTGCTTTGTTTTGAACGCACTGTCGAATCTTTCATATGAATCAATTTACTTATTTCTCTACTATTATAACCGTATACGACATTAAGTAGGATGATAGTTCTCTCATCTTCATTTAATGCCATTAATTCATTCTTCAAGTAAATATTATCAATCCTATCTTCACTTTGAGATACTTCCAATGCCTCCTTTAATTCTACTTCGTTTGATTTAAGTGCATACTCTTTTCTTTTTTGCTTGCATTTAGTCCATAATATTCTCATCGCCCATGAAGAAAAAGCTTTGTAGCTTTTTAGATTTCCGATATATTTATACATATCAGTTACTGCATCACTTACAGCATCAAGAGCATCCTCTTTGTTCCCCAACATAAAGAAAGAGAAGCGATACATATCTTTATGTATTTGGTTATACAATTCTTCAAAAGCAGTAGAATTACTCGCTATGGCCATTTTTACGAGATTTTCATCATATTTCATAATCGTATCCTTTCTACATTATTTAAAATAGTTTTGTACAAAATACCTATATAGTATAAGTGTAGAATATAAAGGTAAGTGTTGCATAATTTTTCGCCCGGCGGCGAAAAATGCAAGAACAAAAACCATTGCGAAAGCACAATGGTTTTTGTTCTTGATTGGTATGTCGGTGCTTTATTCGCTTTGTTGTTATAAAAGTTGACTTTGTCAACTTTGCAGATTATTTCCGAATTTTTTTTATACCTAAAAGGCGCCATCCAGTGGCGCCTTTTTATTATATGTTTAGAAATTTCTTTACTGTGTCTTGCATTTCATTTACTTCACATACTGTGTTATGAAGTATGTTTGCATTTCTGATTTCTTCTATTGCGTTTGGTATTGCGACATTTCCTATTTTACTAAGTTCGTCTACTAGTTCAAAATCACTTTTTTCATCGTACTTAGGGTCAATTGCGTTCATAACGCTTCTTGTGAATTTGAATGGACTTGCTGTTGATGCTATTACAGACTTTGTTATATCATTTGTTTTAGCTTTATATTTTTTGTATACTTCTGCCGCTACAGCTGTATGTGTGTCGATAATGTAGCCTGTTTCTTCATATATATTTTTGATAACATTTGCTGTTTCTTGTTCTGTTGCGTAATTGCCATAAAAATCTTTAAGCTCGTCTTTCATAGCTTCTGTTATATCATACTTTCCTTCGTTTGAAAGTGCTCCCATAAGATTTTTATTCATCTCATGATTGCTTCCTGCAACCTTGTAGATTAATCTTTCAAGGTTACTTGATATAAGGATGTCCATAGATGGAGATGATGTAAGTATAAAATCTCTATTTCTATCATAGCTTCCTGTTTCAAAGAAATCATATAATACTTTGTTATCATTTGATGCACAAATAAGTTTTGCAATTGGTAATCCCATGTTTTTTGCATAGTAAGCTGCTAAAATATTTCCAAAGTTTCCTGTAGGAACTACTGCATTAATTTGCTCGCCTTCTGCTATCTCACCTTCAGCATATAGTTTTGCATATGCGTATACATAGTAAACTACCTGTGGTACTAATCTTCCAATATTGATTGAGTTTGCTGATGAAAACTGGAATCCTTTTTCATCCATGTATTTTTCTAGTTCTTTGTCACCAAAAATAGCTTTAACACCACTTTGAGCTTCATCAAAGTTACCGTTTATTCCTACTACAAATGTGTTATCACCTTTTTGTGTAAGCATTTGCTTTTCCTGTATAGGACTTACTCCGCCCTTTGGATAAAATACTACTATTCTTGTATTTTCAACATCTGCAAATCCTGCTAATGCTGCTTTTCCTGTATCTCCTGATGTAGCTGTAAGAATAACTATCTCGTTCTTTACATTATTCTTCTTAGCCGATGTTGTAAGAAGATGTGGCAATATAGAAAGCGCCATATCCTTAAATGCTATAGTTGCACCATGGAATAATTCTAAATAATATGCGCCATCAGCTTTAACAAGTGGTGCAATTTCTTCTGTATCAAATTTATCATCATAAGCTTTGTTTATACATTGCTTTAATTCTTGCTCTGTAAAATCTGTAAAAAATTCTTTCATTACAACATATGCAACTTCTTGATATGTCATCTTTGAGAGCTCTTCTATAGATACTGAAAGCTTTGGCAATGTTACGGGAACAAATAAACCTCCATCACTTGCTAATCCTTTTAATATAGCTTGTGATGCTGTAGCTGTTTCGTCGCTTCTTGTACTCTTATACATTAATTCCATGGATAATATTCCTTCTTTCTCTAAATAATCTAAACTGTAAACGTAGACTTAAATAATATAACATATCTTCCGATTTTACACAATAGCTTTTTTGCAAAAATAAATAGAGGCCTAAGCCTCTATTTGTAGAAATAATGATCTCCATGATTAAACAGAAATGTTAGCTTTGTATTAAACCAGCTTGTTGAAGCTGTTTGTCTTGTAAAATACAATGCACCTTGTGAATAGTCTTCTCCTGCAAGAACCCTATTCACACAATCAATTGTTGACTGTGTAACATTTACTGAGTAAAAGGTACCATTTTTTACTGGTTGGAACTGATATGTAGTTCCGTTATTTTGAAATATTACTTCAATAATCGTATTCGGGTAATAGTTGTCATTTTTACGGTTAATAACAACATTTGTTACTAGCATCTTTCCAATATCATCCTGATTTCCTGCTTCAGAATGAGTTATTCTTATTAATGCTTCGTAATCTTCTTTAGTAATTGTCATTCCTAGTTTGTTAGCAACAAGTGTATTACCTGATTCATCAGTATACTCTTGTCCTGCTGCCATTTCTTCTGCCACTGGTGTCGTTGCAATATACTTTGCAGAATTTTCCTCTACCATCGCTTCTTCAATAGCTTCTGGAATCGTTTCCTCGCTAGACTTAGTTTCTTCCTCTGCGATAACTACCTCACTGTCCAAATTAGTAATGTTTGGGGATGATAAAGATAATATCTGTACTTCTCCGCCATCAATTAATTTAGTCAGTCCAACCTGTAGCAAACTTTCATCTTCATCCTGATCTTCGTCTTTATCTGCTACACTTACAACTTGCCCTTGATTTGATGTAACATTATTCTTTCCTGCGCCATCGAAATCCTTTGAATTCATAACTATAACAGTAACTATCGCTGTTCCTGATGCTATTATTGCACATGTTCTATATGATTTTTTTGAAACGTTACTTAAAAACTCATATATCCCTTGTAAGAATTTATGCATTCTATACATACTTTTACCTGTGCGTGCTTTGCTTACACGATTTTCCTTTCCTAGATTTATGCTTGAACATTATAAAACGTTTTTCAAACATACGTCACATTATATTTTCGCTTCAAAAAAATGTCAACACTCTAATCCAAATTTTAGGACATTTAGAGACAGGTATTTTTATTTTATAAATTGTTTTGGTTATTTCTTATATAACTTCATAGTCTTTTAATACTTTTTTAGTCATTTTGCCACTTGAGCTATTTTTTTCGACAAATTATTTTCATCACATTTTTTTTCACATATTTGGCATATTTTAAAATTAGCTTGTTGCTTTAGCAAAATATTAATGCTAAAATAACACATATATATAAATTTGGTATGGAGGATAAACGTGAAAACAGGTGTCTTTATTGCAAAAAAGAAAGATGGAACTACATACTATCGTTCTTCATTTACATATAAGAATAAGCATATAAGCCTAGGTAGTTTTGCTACGCAGGAGCTTGCTCATTTAGCCTACAAAGAAGCCTTACTTATTTCTCAAGATAAAAGTATCGAATTATTACATTATAATAAGAAGAAACAGCTTTCTTTACTAAAATGGGTATGTATTTTGAATTTTCGTGATAATGGTATGTATTTTAAAACTCCTATATACCTGCAAAAAAAATACTTTGAGTATTACTTTTCTCAAGATATTATTTTTAAATTTGATGTTGATGATTTATTTTTCTATTCTACTCACACTATTATGCGTAGAGGAGGACATTTATTTGTCGCTGACTATGGTATGCAGATTAACATACTAAACAGATATGGTATTAAGAATTTTGCTGTTATAAATAAGGATTACCGGTTTGTAAATGGTGATACTACTGATTTTAGGCATTCAAATATTGATATTATCAATCATTTTTATGGTGTTACAAAGGAATGGATAAAAGGTAAATGGATATATACTGTAAAAATACATATTAATGGTGACTATATAATAGGAAGATATTCTGATATTTCAGAGGCTGCTATTGCTTATAATAAAGCTGCAGATATACTTAATTCTAAGGGTGTTGATATAAATTTTTATAGAAATTACCTTGATAATTTGAATTCTATTGAATATGCTGCAAAATATAATTTAGTTAGAATCTCAAAAAAAATCAGGGACTTCTAAAGTCCCTGAATGTTAAACCATTCCAATACTTCTTTTGCCATTTCTTTTGCATAGGCATCCATATTGTTTGTATATAATTGATTATCTGTTTCATTACTCATAAATCCTAATTCTAACAAAACACTTGCACATTTTGAACGGCTATTTGGATAATAATTCTCTGTTTCTGATGATTGAGAACCAAATTTCACACCTCTGTTACGAGAAATCCCTACTCTCTCAATAGCAGAAAGTAATCTTGTTGCTATATCAATCGAGTCTGCTGGTTTCGAGCTATGAACCCATGCTTCAAAACCTTTTACACTTGTATCTGCTGCATATTCATTTCGATGTACTGATATAAATAAATCACTCATTACATCATTTGCATAATCTGCTCTAGCTGGCTTGTCTACCCATTCATCTGTTGTTCTTGTCATATAAACAGTAAATCCAAGATTTTCAAGCTCTGTCTTTAATTTTAAAGATAATTTTAATGCATCATCTTTCTCATACTTTAATCCATTTGCTGTTGAACCGCCATCATCTCCACCATGGCCTGGATCAATACATACAATACGTTTTCCATCTGTCTTATGATCTTTAACTACTACTGGTGTTGTATTTTCTTCTTTTGTATCTTTTTCCACAGGTGTTGTAGATTGATTATTAGATGCATTTGTCTTTTGTTCTTTATAGCTGCTTGTCTCTTCCTCACTACCTCTTAGTGCCTTTATCCCTAACAATACAACTACTAAAACTATTATCGTTAAAAAGCCTCCGAAAATAGCTCTATTTAAGAACACTTGTCTTCTCCGTTGTATTCTTCTATCGTAATTTCGATTATTACCCCTCATCTCTCCTCCTTATATGGTTTTACTTTGACTCATTAATATAGTTAATTAATCCTTCAGCTTTAATTATCTTTTGCATAAATTCCGGGAAAGCTTGTCCCTGATACTCTTCATTTCTTGTCTTATTATAAATCTTACCGCTATCAAAATCTATTTCCACTTCATCACCAGCCTGAATGCTATCTGCTGCTGCTTTACATTCTATAATAGGAAGTCCTATATTTATTGCATTTCTATAGAATATTCTTGCAAATGTTTCTGCAATTACACAGCTTACTCCTGCTGTTTTTATTGATAATGGTGCATGTTCTCTTGAAGAACCACATCCAAAATTTTTTGTAGCTACTATAATATCCCCATTTTTAACATTTTTAACAAAATCTACGTCTATATCCTCCATGCAGTGCTTAGCAAGTTCTGCTGGATCAGGTGAATTTAAATATCTTGCTGGTATAATAACATCTGTATCTACATTATCTCCATATTTAAAAACTTTTCCTAAAGCTTTAATTTTTCCTCCATTCCTGCCGCTAAAGGCTGCACACACTAAAGTCTGTGCATTAATTTTATTATAATTCAAAAATGTATCTTTTTTGTATATTTTAATCAAGAATTGCTTAATTCGCCATCAGCAAACTATTTTTGTATTTCGTCTGGTCCTGATATCCTTCCAGTGATAGCACTTGCTGCTGCAACTGCTGGACTTGAAAGATATACTTCTGATTCTGGATGTCCCATACGTCCTACAAAGTTTCTATTTGTAGTTGCAATGGCTCTTTCACCCTTTGCAAGTATTCCCATATGTCCTCCAAGACAAGGTCCACATGTTGGTGTACTTACTGCTGCTCCCGCCTTTATAAATATTGACACAAGTCCTTCTTCAATAGCCTCTAAATAAATCTTTTGTGTAGCTGGAATAACTATTACTCTTACTCCCTTCGCAACATGTTTTCCTTCCATAACCTTTGCAGCTATTCTAAGGTCTTCAATTCTTCCATTAGTACATGAGCCGATTACTACTTGGTCAATCTTAATATCACCAACTTCATCTATTGTTTTTGTATTTTCAGGAAGATGTGGAAATGCTACCGTTGGCTTAAGTTTACTTAAATCAATTGTATATGTCTTGTCATAATGCGCATCTTCATCTGCTTCATACACTTTAAACTCTCTATTAGAATGCTCTTTCATATATTCTATAGCCTTATCGTCAACTGGGAATATACCATTTTTTCCACCTGCTTCAATTGCCATATTTGTCATTGCAAATCTATCATCCATTGATAAATGCTGTATACCATCACCAACAAATTCCATTGATTGATATAAAGCTCCATCAACACCTATCATACCAATAATATGAAGAATAATATCTTTACCACTAACCCATTTAGCTGGCTTTCCTGTTAAGATAAATTTTAATGCACTTGGTACTTTAAACCATGCTTTTCCAGTTGCCATACCTGCTGCCATATCTGTTGAACCAACACCTGTTGAAAACGCTCCTAATGCACCATATGTACATGTATGTGAATCTGCACCTATTATTACATCTCCTGCTACCACTAAACCTTTTTCAGGTAATAATGCATGCTCTATACCTACTTCACCTGTTTCAAAGAAGTTTGTAATATTATTCTTTATTGAAAAATCCTTTGCACATTTACAAAGCTGCGCTGAATTTATATCTTTATTTGGTGTAAAGTGATCCAGCACTATAGCTATCTTATCCTTATCAAATACACCTTCTACCTTCATTTTATCCATTTCTCCTATAGCAACAGGAGCTGTTACATCATTTCCTAAAACTAAATCTAAATTTGCCTCTATCAACTGTCCTGCTTCTACTTTCTCAAGTCCACAGTGTGCTGCTAATATTTTTTGAGTCATTGTCATGCCCATAGTATTTCCTCCTAACTATTTTTTATAAGCAATAATGAGTTTATCATATTTCTACATATATTTCAAGAAAAATAGTTCGCCCAGCAGCGAACTATGCAAGAATAATAGATTCAGCTAAAGCTGAACTATAAGCAATTCTTGATTAACTTTCACTACTTAACTCGCACAGTTTCCTTTATAATAAAAAAAGCGAATTCAGACGATTTCGCTTTTTTTACTATATTATCTTTTTTTACTATAAATTAAATTTATTTACTAATGATACCAAGTTATCTGATGTTTCATTTGTCTGTTTCATGTTATCTATAATGGTTGATGCACTTATTGAAATGTCATTTGTCTGTTCTGCAACTGTTGTAGTTGTTTTTGCACCTTCTTGTGATGCAGATGACACTTCTGTTATCGCTCTCATAAGCATCTGAACTGATGCTAAAAGTTCTTCAGCCGTAGCACTTAAATCATTTGTTAAATCACTTACATATACTGCATCATCTGTATATGATTTAGCAGTTTCTGCCATATCCTGATAATCATTCATAACATCAGTTGCAACAAAGTTCAATAAATTATTTGAACTACTTGCAAGATTACTTACTGCATTCATAACTATCTTTGTAATATTTTGAATTTGTGTAACTGTATTTTTTGAATTGTCTGCAAGAGCACTTATTTCATTTGCTACTACTGCAAAACCTCTTCCTGCCTCACCAGCTCTTGCTGCTTCTATAGATGCATTAAGCGCAAGTAGTGTTGTCTGGCTTGTAATCCCTAAAATCGCATCTGCCAATGCATTAATTTCATCTACTGCTTTTGATTCTTCTAAAGCTTCTTGCAACTTAACTTTAATCTCATTAAATATTTCATTTGATTTATTTATAGAAGTATGAACATTCTTTCCAAGCTCTGTAGCTCTCTTATGTATCTCGCCTGACTTTGCTGCCCCATCTTCTGCTTTTTCTGCTACAGTTTCAACTGCATTCTCAATTTCTACTGCTGTTGCATTCATTTCCTCCGCTGAAGCACCAGTTTCTTCCATACTTGCACTAAGTTCCTCGGTTGCTGCTGATGTATCTGATATTCTGTCATTTAATACACCGAGTGTTTGATTAGTTGATGTGACCTGTTCTCCCAAATCATTTGACGCATTCTTAATACCAGAAACCGTTTCAATAAGTCCATCTCTCATCTTATCAATATGATTTGCAAGTATTCCTATTTCGTCTTTTTGTTTCAAATGTTTCTTTGCTAGCTTTACTGTTAAGTCACCATTTGCAATTTTTTCTGCAACTTCTCCTACTGCAACTAAAGGCTTTGTAATAATACCTGACATCATTATACCTAATACTATAGATATTGCTGTTGCTATCACTGCCACTGCTATTGTTTCCATAACGCTAACATCATATGTATCCGTTGCATCCGCTACACTTTTCTCTGCCATAATAGTATTATAATCAAGTAATGCATCTATTGCATCTTGGGCCTTTACAGCTAACTGCACTGCTTTTTGAGTGTTATATAGATCAGCCTCTTCAAAATTTCCTGCTTTTGCATAGCCTATCGCTTTGTCTCTTTCCGTTATATACTGTGATATATAACTTTCTAAATCAGCATATAATGCGGCATCTTCTTCATCCGCTATAAGTGTTTTGTACTTTGCCATCTCTGCAAGACATACATCATCATTTTTTTCAACTTCTTTTATATATGAATCAATACTATTACTATACTTCTCATTGACTATATATAAAAGATTTCTTCTTACATCTGTAAGACCATTATTGACAACCTGTATAGCCATGGATGACACATAATTATTAGAATAAATAACATCATTTGATTCATTGATTTTTCCCATAGAGACTACACCAAGTACCCCAACTATTATCATTCCTAACACTGCTATTATCAATGTCCCCAAAAATTTCACTTTTACTTTCGCGTTATATAAAATACTCATATTTTTTTCCCATGCATATCACAAATAAATTCATAATATTGCCCCTATATATAAGATTGAAAGTTCTTGTCGGGCTGCACATTTCCTTTACTTTTTTTCTTTCAACCTTTCAAATAAACCTTTCTCCTCCTTTATTTATTTTCCACAATAGTGATAAGTAAAATTATAACTTCTTTTTATGTCAATAGTCAACTTATTTTTACAAAATATGTAAAAGTTAAATAAATCGTAAAAAAATGGAACTATTTGCAGAAATATAACACTCATTTATTATATTTCACAAATAGTTCCGATTTTTACTTTATATTATTTTTTCTTTTTAATTACAACAAACACTCCAACTCCTGCTATCACAACCACTGCCACAATAATTATTATGATCATAACCATATTTGATGGTTCTTCACCTTTAATAATTTTAAATGTATACTCTTTTTGTGTTTCATGATTTTCAGCTTTTACAACCAATTTAACCTGTGTTGTATCACCATCTAACTTAATTTCTTGTGCTCTAGTATCATCCACCAAAACATCATTTACATATAAAAGACCATTCGCATCTGTTAAATCAAATTTAACTGATACTTTTTCAAGACTTTCATCTACATAAGCTTTTATTTCTTCATTGTCTATCTTTGATAGACTTTCATCATCTACTACAATATCCTTAAATGTAGCATTTGCTGTGTATTCTCTTAATATATAAACTCTATCGAATATACCTCCTGCTAGACTGTTTTTATCTGCTGCAAATTTTATTGTTACTGTTTCATTTCCTTTAACAACATCTTGTGGCAACTCGTAGCTTACTTGATAGAAGTTATCAGGGTCTACATCTTCAAGAGTTACTTCTTTTAATACTTTATCATTTGCATATATTGTAAATGCTCTTCCTGCATCTCCACTAAAGTAATTTACAACAAGATAGTTTTTAACACTGCTATCAACCTTCATTTCATACTGGAAGTAACCACCAGCTGATGCATCTCTGTACATAAGTCCATTGAATGAACCTGTTGATGATTTATCTGTTAACATATTATGTTGTAACTCATATTGGTCATTTGATACTGGTACGCTATCAATTGTAGCTGCTTCAAATCTTGCTTTTTCTTTTGATTCAAGAATATCCTTTTGTCCCTCATCTGATGAAGCACCTGTAGTACTGCTATACTTGAAGTAAATTCCATATCTATCTGTGTGTTGCATATAGTGAGGTGAAAATACAAGGTCATCACTATCTGTTCCCTTTAAGCTAAATTCAAGCTTTCCATCTACTTTAACTACATTCTTTGCGATATTAGAAACCCAATCAGAAACTGTAGAGTTAACTACATAAATTGTATCTACATATTTTACGTTTCTTGTTGGTATAGTAACATTAACACCTGTTGTTGTTGTCACCATATCTTCTGTTCCCAGTGAAGCACTTAATACGATAGGACCATATTTAATTGCTATCACATTTGAATTATCAGGAAGGTCATATGCTACTGCTTCCATTGGGAGCGTAATTTCTATTACATCTTTATCATTCCACTCTTTTTTTAGTGTAACTACACCACCTGCTATCTTTACATCTTCTTTAGTTCCATTTACTGTTACTGTTACATCACCACTTACCCAATCAGGTATTCTAAGCTTTATAACTGCATCTGATGTTTTTCCATCTAATGTATTTATTGTAAACTTAGCTGTATCAGTTTCAGGAATTTTTGTTTCCTGAGTTATTTTTATATTCTTTTCTGTAAATGTTACTACTGAGCTTAAATACTGAATTACATATATATCTGTTTCATTATGATAGTAAATACTATCTCCAAGTTTACTAAAGTTTTCCATACCTGAACCTGTACAGCACCAGAAATGATTAAATTCGCTTCCGTATACCTTAAAGTATCCTGTTGCCATTGGCTGGAAGTATGTTGTCATACCTGTTTCAGGGTTTTGAGATGATAAAATAGCATTGATGAATGTATTTTCATAATAATCTGCATATTTTGCGTCACCTGTTATTTTATAAAGCTCTCTTGTAAGCTTTAACATATTATAAGTGTTACATGTTTCACAGTTACAGTTTGTTCTTTCGCCATCAAGTATACCTGCCTGACCAAAATGTTCCCATTCACTGTTTCCACCTGTTATATATGAATGATTATTCTTTACTATTTCCCAGAAATTTTCAGCTACTTTTAAGTAATATGCTTCTTCTGCACTTGCTGCTACTGCTTCATCTGCATTTCTTCCATCTAATACAAGATATCTATTTAATGCGCCTATAATCTTTGGAATTGTTGTATTTGCATGCTTACCATTTAAAACATCTTCTCCATTGTATAATGGATCAAATAATGTCATTTCGTCAAATGAATGAGCTGCTGATAAGTGATTTGCATTCTTTGTAATTGCATATAAGTTATAAAGACAGTCATTCATTCCGCCGTATTCTACTGCAAGAACTGTTGCTTTCGTTGCATCTGTCCATTTACTTGTTCTGCTATATACCCAATCACCAAGTTTTGTTGCTACAGTAAGTGCTTTTTCATTTCCTGCTAATTCATAAGCATCAATAAGTCCTGCCATTACCTTATGCATTGTATACCAAGGTACCCATGTACCTGATGTATTTCCATTTTCAATTTGTTCATAATGACTTTCTGGTATAGCTGCTAAATATCCACTATCTAACTGATACTCTGATAATTTATCTATCATATAATTGATTGTTTCTAATATTTCACTATCACCAGTTGTTGCATATGCCTGTGATATAGCTGTTAAGTAGTGTCCAAGTGTATGACCTTTAATAGCTGAATTTTCCCAACCATCATAAAGCTTTGCATCTGATTCTTTTCCTGCTATCGTAGCAAAACCTTTTAATAATCTATCTACTTCAAAGCTTTTTAAATATTTAATCTCAAGCTCCTGTGCATTTGTAAGATAATCATCTAAAATTTCAACATCACTCATATCAAAATCAGAAAGATTCTTAAAATCAGACTTTGCTGGAACTGTTAATTTAAATTCCTTTGTCTTTGACTGTGCATTTGTATAAGAAACTTCTGCTGTTAACGTAATAACTTCATCTGCTTCTCCTAGAGCTGGTCTTGTAACCTTTCCATCATTTGCTAATACTGATGTATTTGAAGATTTCCATGTTATTGTACTTCCAGCTTTTCCTTCTGTAGGAAGAGTTATATCATATTTAACATTTTTTACAGATAATGATAAACTTTCATAATCCGAATCTACTAATGATTGAACGTCAAAATCAGCACCAAACTCTGTATATAATCCAAGTACATCTGCTGGTGTTGCTACACTGCTATAAAACCTTGTATCATCCATACACAGCTTTGCAAAACCACTATTATAACCTGGTGAGTTAAATCCTATATATTTGTTACTGCTATCATCCTTTGTTATATACGCAAGTGTGTTTAAGTATAATACTTCTTGTGACACACCATTTCTATATATACCAACTTGTTGGTTTTCACTGTTAAATGTTACTGCAATATGTACCCATTCTCCTGATGGAAAGAATTCACTTCTTTTTGCTGATACATAAGCTTCCATCGGTTGACCTGTTGATTCTCCAACTGAAATCTTAAGTGGTGTACTATTGTCAAGACTTGCTAAATACCAGCCTTTTCCTTGATAGGCTCCACTTGGCTTAAACCATGTGATCATATTTTCACCAGATAACTCGCCATCAACTTTTATCCAAGTTGAAAATGTAAGATTTTCTGGCTGCAAATCTGTGCTTTTACCAAGATCAATATATGTTGAACCATCTAAACTTACAGCTTTGCCATCTACTCCGTCTACATAAGTAACTGCTTTATTTCCTGTTCCGTTGTTACTTCCCTTTGAATCATCAAGTGAATCATCAAACTTTAATTGTGTTATTAATGAATTTTTAAAAGACTCATCTGCCATGGCATTTTTAATGCCACTAAGTCCACTAAGATTAGATACCACCAAAGCACCTACTAGTGCTAAGGATGCTACTTTCTTTAATTTCATTCTTTCTTCCACCTTTCTTTCATTTGCATATTCTAATTTAATGTAATATACTATAATATATAATTCTATTATACTGTAATTTTAACAATTATTTAATTTTCAGTAAATACGATAAAGTGCGAAAGGGTGTAAAAAGGTTATATGATTAATTTTAAATTTAATTGGTGCGGAAAATTCCAATCTCCATCTAACGAATGGATGCATTTAACAAGAAATCTAATCGATTATGAACTTATGGTAGTTACCAATGGCACACTATATATAGCTGACGATACTAAAGAATATACTGTAAACAAAGGTGAATATCTTCTTATGCCGCCTACACCTTTTCAACATGGATTCAAACAGGGTGGGTGTGATTTTTATTGGCTACATTTTAATTATGACCATTCCAAAGAAAGTCTCTTTTCTGCATTAAGTCCTCTTACTATGCACGGAAAACTTTCTTCTATTGAACGTGTTATTGTACTTATGAAACAGCTTCAAGACTCTGACAAACGTTATCACAATGACACTCTTAATCACAGTCTTACTACTGCTATCCTTATGGAGCTTACATGTCAAAGTGCTACTTATAAGAAAGAAAATGCTCAAAATCAAACTAAACAGATTTTTAATGATATTACAGATTTTATTCAGTATCACAGCTCTGAAAATATCAGAGTTTCTGAAATTGCGAATTATTTTGGATATAACGAAAAGTATTTGTCTACTTTTTTTAAAAAACAGTCTGGAACTTCTTTAAAGCAATATATTTTGCAAGTAAAAATGGATAGTGCCAAAGCAGAACTCTCTGACACTAACCATACTATTTCACAAATTGCATATAATATTGGGTATAACGATGCTCATAACTTCACTAATGCTTTTAAGAAAATTACGGGACTAACCCCTAGCGATTATCGTATTAGCTATGGTAAGAGAGCATTGTTTTTTGAATAACTTTTTATTTCACAAGAAGCATCATTATTTTATTGCTTCTTTCAATAAATTTAGTCATTGCTTCAGGCTTCAATGGCTCATGGCTTATAAGTGCTAAATCATAAAGCTGTTCACAAAACATTGGAACATTTTCCGAATCCTTATTTGCAAGAACATATTTAACTAGTTCATTACCTGCATTAAGTATAAGTGTAACACTTGGTCCAAACATAGATGGATCCATGCCTGCCATGCCGTACATCTTCATCATATCCTGCATACGTCTGCTTTCTTCTGAAAGAGTAACCATAGAAGATATGTTTTCATTCTTAAGTAGTTCTACCTTTACATCAAGCTTATCATTATTAAGTGCTTTTTTAAATAACTCTGATAACTGAGTATTGGCTTCTTCTAACTGTTTCTTATCTTCCTCAGAAGCTTCCGCCTTAAAGTTTTCTGTAAGGTCACTGTCTATTCTAACAAACTTAACTCCTTCATTCTTCTGCTCCATATGTGTAACAAATGCACTATCAATATTATGTTTAAGAATTACTGCATCAATACCTTCTTCTCTAAACATCTTTATATATTGTCCTTGTGCAATTTCATCTGTTACATAGAACACTGTGTTTTCATGCTTTTCCTTATTCTTTTCAAGACACTGTGGAAGTGTTAAGTACTCTCCATCAATGTTCTTAAACAATATATAATCTGTCATCTTTTCACAGAACTTTTCGTCCTTTAGACAACCAAATTTTATAAATGGATTTATATCATCCCAATATTTCTCATATGCTTCTTTCTCTGTTTTGCACATTCCTGAAAGTTTATCTGCTACTTTCTTTGAAATATAATCTGAAATTTTCTTTACAAATCCATCGTTTTGTAATGCACTTCTTGATACATTAAGAGGTAAGTCTGGACAATCAATTACACCCTTAAGTAACATAAGAAACTCTGGAATAACCTCTTTAATATTATCTGCGATAAAAACTTGATTATTATATAGCTTTATTGTTCCTTCTAAAGTATCATACTCACTATTAAATTTAGGGAAATATAAAATACCTTTTAAGTTAAATGGATAATCCATATTTAAGTGAATCCAGAATAATGGCTCTTTATAATCATGGAATACATTTATATAAAACTCTTTATATTCTTCGTCTGTACACTCATTTGGATGTTTTGCCCAAAGAGGTGTTGTATTATTTAAAGCTACTGGTCTCTTTAAAATCTTAGCTTTTGTAATAGATGGTTCAACTACTACAGTTTCTTTTGTACCATCTTCATTTTCTTTTTCCTGCGTTTTTTCAGGCTCTACAATAGTTTCTACTACTGTATCTTTATCTGTAACTTCATCTTCATTGATAGTTTCATATTCTGGCTCAGCGTTTTCTTTTGATAAGAATATTTGCGTAGGCATAAATGAACAATATTTTGAAATAACTTCTCTTGCTCTGTGTTCGTTAGCAAACTCTAAGCTATCTTCGTTCAAATAAAGAGTAATCTCTGTTCCTATTGTATTTTTTTCACTACTCTCCATATCATATTCTGTTCCACCATCACATTCCCAATGTACAGCCTGTGCACCATCTTTATATGATAATGTATCAATTGTAACCTTATCTGCTACCATAAAAGCTGAATAAAAACCAAGTCCAAAATGACCTATAATCTGGTCTTCATTTGTCTTATCTTTATACTTATCTAAAAATGCTTCTGCACCAGAGAATGCGATTTGATTAATATATTCTTCAACCTCTTCTCCTGTCATTCCCAATCCGTTATCAATAAATTTTAATGTCTTTTCCTTATCATTTACCACTACTTTTATCTTAAACTCGTTATCATCTGGAATAGTATATTCACCAATCATATCAAGCTTTTTAAGTTTTGTTATAGCGTCACATCCATTAGAGATAAGTTCTCTAAAAAAGATGTCATGGTCTGAATATAACCATTTTTTTATAATAGGAAAAATATTTTCGCTGTTAATTGAAAGACTTCCGTGTTGATTTGCCATAATTAAAATCTCCTTTTCATAAATATTATTTCTAGGTTTTTCACCATCTGAAGTATATAATAATACTATTTATCAAAAAAGTCAATAAAAATTAGCACTCATTTTATATGAGTGCTAACAAGTTTTATTACTATACTGCATTAGTATGCAAATATCAATATTTTTTAAGGTTGTAATCGCAAAACAAACTTTTCTACTTCTTTATCCCAAGCGCCCTCAAGTGATTTATCCATTGAAAATGCCTTTAACGATGTTCCACTAATACAATCTAAACTACCATTTTCATATTTGATATTTATATACAATCCTTGTACATCCTCTACCTTAATAGACACCGCATTCTCGTCTATGATACGTTTTACGCCTTCACTTCCAAGTTCTAAAACAATCTTAAACTTAAGTGGAGCCTTTGTACCCTTTATAAAATCAAAGCAAAAATGCTTCATATCCTTCCACTTTGAAAGAAGTGGTCTACCTATCTGTTCATATTCCTCTTCTGTATAGAAATCTTTTGTAATATGTCCATCTATAGTATAGGTATTGAAAGTTGTTATAGATGCCTCATTTAAAAGCATATCATCAAAATCTTCTTTAATAAATAATTTCCCTGTAAACACTTTTAAATCATCTACATGAACACTGTTCATCTTTGCACCTCTTATCCTTTCGCTAACAAGAATTGCTATAGTTCGCATAGCGAATCTATTATTCTTGCAAAGTTCGACTTTAGTCGAATCATTTTTTTATTGCCCAAATATTTTTAATTTGGCTGCTAAACTCATCAAATGTATATGTTTTATTACTTCTTATCTTACTATTTGGATCTTTTACATAAAACTTTCCGTCTTGGTACTTATATATAACTATATAATGTCCTTCTGAAGTAAATATACCTGGTCCCATACTTAATACTAACATTTCTCCTTTATTAACTGCATCCGCCATTGATGTTTCACTTAACCCAACAGTCCTTACTTCAAGTCCAAGTTTTTTAACACCCTCATTAAAAAGGCTCCAAGCTGTCCCTGCACCTGCTGAATAATAATGTTCTGACATTGCAAAATCTGCTATTGCTATTGGCGTATACTGAGTTTTTCCTGTCAATGCTACTACTACCATTGATAAACATGTTGGTCCACATCCAGTTGTACCTATTACATCATCACCGTAGCTATAGTAGCTCCATCTATCATCCCATTGAATGAATAGTGGCACTTCTCCTTCTATATACTCCTTCGCTATATCCACATAGCTTGTATGCTCTTTTTTCACTTCAAATGGATACTTTATTGCAAAATCAACAAGTTCACTATTCTTTGCCACTGCATTAAGAACATTTTCAGGGTAAGCTTTATAATTATCATATATAAATTTTATCTTTTCATCGCTTCCCACTTTTAAACTTAGCTCTTCTAATATTTCTGCATCACATGTGTAAATATAATCATCTTTAGAAAATTTAATATCTGAAATATTTACTTCATTTGCAGCATTTGTTGCTGGTGTATTTACCTTTTCTGGTTCTTCGTTAGTTGATAATAATTTCACTATACCTGCTACGGATATAACTAATACAACAAGCATTACACTAAGCATTAAAAACGTTTTGATTTTTTGCCTTCTTTGTCTTTTCTTTCTAAGTTCTAATTGCTGCCGTCTTCTAGCTTGTTCTTTCCTTTTTCTTTGTTCTTCAAGTACTCTGCTTTTTTGTGTTGTTATTGGTTTTACGTCGTTCATGATTCCCTCCTAATCATCTACCTTGTACAAATAACTTCGTCCTCTTTTCCCCACTCTTTGTATTACTCCCACGTAATATAAAATGTTCACTGTTACTTGTGCTAAACCTCTGCTAATATGAGCCGTTTTAGAAAAATCTTCCACTGTAAATTCTTCATTTAAATCATATGGAACAAGCTGCATATAGTCTTCTACTCTATCAATACATATTTCATCCCCAATATCAATAGGTAACCTGTCATATCGTCTAGACCTTTTTTTTGCTATATTTGGATTTTTATTAAGCATTCTAATTTCTTCTATATCAATCAATATAAACTTAAAATGTAATTTCTCATCCTTCAAGAAGCTTTTAATCTTATATAATTCTGGAAAAGCTTCATATGAACTTCCTTTTTGAGGTGATTTTCTCTTAGGAGCATACTCACCCGTTAATTCATCTACCCAAATCAAATATTTCGTTCTAGGTATTGGATAAACAATCGTCACATCATACTCTTTAAGAAAGCATTCAAGCTTATCTCTAATTTTATTGAAATTACCTGTCTGTATCTCAATAATACCTTTTTCATTATATATATCTGCAACATAATTTTCAATAGGAATTTCTTGTTTATCCTCATCTGGCTCATAATAATTCTTCATAACAGCATGTACTGTTTTCTCTGATAAAGTTCCTATTCCATTTCGCTGCCTCGTGATTCCTATTATTTTATCCTTTGCTCTAAAAAAACGTTCTTTATCCACCATATTTCCCTCTTATTTATTAACAAAAGTCAAACAATGACAACTGATTTGTTTCTGGTATATCATTTAGTATACCTAAATCAGCCATAAGATCAATAACAGTTTTACTAACCTTTGTTCTTGTCCTGAAATCATCTTTTGATAAGTATTCTCCATCCTTAGCCGCCTCAACTACTGCATCTGCCGCTTTATCTCCAAGACCTTCTATTGTACTTAGAGATGGCATAAGCTTTCCATCTATTATTTGAAATCTATTTGCCTGGGCAGAATATATATCTATTTTTACAAAGCTAAATCCTCTTGCATACATTTCCTGAACTACTTTCATATCTTTTAATGTATCAATTTCTTTATTTGTCAAACTATCTTTTCTCCTTTTATAGTCTGCCATATAATACTCAAGCTTATCCCTGCCTTGACACATTATTTCATAATTAAATGAAGATGCTCTTATACTAAAGAAAGCTGCATAATATGCTATTGGATAGTATACTTTAAAATATGCAATTCGATATGCCATCATAACATATGCAGCTGCATGCGCTTTAGGAAACATGTATTTTATCTTTTCACAAGACCATATATACCAATCTGGTACATCGTGAGCTAACATATCTTCTTTCCACTCTGGCTTTAAGCCTTTACCCTTACGAACAGACTCCATAATTGTAAATGATAATTCCGAATCCATTCCCATTCCTATTAGATATGTCATAATATCATCTCTAGTACAAATTGCAGTAGAAATAGTTGCTTTGCCTTCTTGAATTAACGTTTGCGCATTTCCTAGCCAAACATCAGTACCATGTGATAATCCAGAAATTCTAACTAAATCAGAAAATGATTTTGGCTTTGTGTCAACTAACATCTGTATAACAAAATCTGTACCAAACTCTGGTATTCCTAATGACCCAAGTGTACATCCATCAATATCTTCTGGCGTTATTCCTAAAGCCTGTGTACTTTGAAACAATGACATAACCTTAGGTTCATCTAAAGGAATTTTTGTTGCATCAACTCCTGTTAAATCCTCTAACATTTTTATCATTGTTGGATCATCGTGTCCTAATATATCTAGTTTTAAAAGGTTATGATCTATTGAATGATAATCAAAGTGTGTTGTTACTGTTTTTGTTGTCATATCGTTTGCTGGTCTTTGAACTGGTGTAAATTTATATATCTCTTCACCATATGGCAAAACTATAATTCCTCCTGGATGCTGACCTGTTGTTCTTCTAACTCCTACACATCCCTTGGCTATTCGTTCTTTTTCACAAGTTCTTTTTACAATTCCTTTATCTTCATAATATCCCCTTACATATCCAAAGGCTGTTTTTTCTGCTAATGTACCAATTGTACCTGCTCTAAATGTCTGCCCTTTTCCAAATATAACTTCTGTATATTCATGAGCTTTACTTTGATACTCTCCTGAGAAGTTTAGGTCAATATCAGGTTCTTTATTTCCTTTAAAGCCTAAGAATGTTTCAAAGGGTATATCAAAACCTTCCTTTATAAGATTTTCTCCGCATTCTGGACATTTCATATCCGGCATGTCACATCCTGCGCCTCCTGCATATGGTTTCACGTAATCGGAATCAAAATCACTGTAGTGACATTTTTTGCAGTAGTAATGTGGACGAAGTGGGTTAACTTCGGTTATACCTGCCATTGTGGCTACAAAAGAAGAACCTACTGAACCTCTTGAGCCTACTAAATAGCCATCTTCTACTGATTTCCAAACTAACTTTTGTGCAATTATATACATAACTGCAAAGCCATTTGATATAATCGAATTTAATTCTCTCTCTAGCCTTTCTGTTACCACTTCTGGAAGATTTTCTCCATATATAGCATGCGCTGTATTATAGCAAATATCTCTTAATATTTGGTCTGAATTAGGAATCACTGGTGCTGCCTTGTCTGGATGCACTGGAGATATCTTCTCCACCATATCCGCTATCCTATTCGTATTCGTCACCACCACTTCATACGCCTTATTCGGCTCTAAATAAGTAAACTCATCAAGCATCTCCTGTGTCGTTCTAAAATAAAGCGGTGCTTGATCATCCGCATCATCAAAACCTTTTCCTGTCATAATAATTCTTCTATATACTTCATCTTCTGGATTTAAAAAATGCACATCACAAGTAGCTACTACTGGCTTATCAAACTTATCACCCAACTCTACAATCCTCTTATTCACTTCAATAAGGTTCTCCACTGTAGTTTCCCCTTTATTTACCATAAACATATTATTTCCAATCGGCTGAATTTCTAAATAATCATAAAAATTAGCTAATCTTGCAATCTCTGCATCACTTTTCCCACTATAAACCGCTTGATATAACTCACCAGCCTCACATGCACTTCCAATAATAAGCCCCTCTCTATTAGCCAAAAAGTCACTCTTAGGTATTCTTGGCCTTCTATGAAAATACTTAATATTAGAATTAGAAACTAAACGGTACAAATTAATTCGCCCTGTTTCATTTGCTGCCAATATAATTGCATGATGACTCGGTAATTTTTTTATCGCTTGCTCTGAAGATTTAAACATATCATTTACCTGTTCCAAGTCATTCACACCCAAATCATTAAGCATTCCTATAAATTTTAAAAATATCTTTGCAGTACACTCTGCATCATCTACTGCTCTATGATGGTTTTCAAGCACTATACCCAATGCTTTTGCTACAGTATCCAACTTATATCTACTTATACTTGTAAGAAGTACTCTTGCGAGTGATACCGTATCTACTATTGTACAATCAAGCTCATATCCTAAATCTCTTGCATTCTTAAAAATAAAACTCATATCAAAATCTGCGTTATGAGCTACCATTACGCAGTCTTTTATAAATTCTATAAACCTTGGCAATACATCTTCAATAGTTCCAGCATTCATAACCATCTCATCATTTATACCTGTTAATTGCTCAATTTTAAATGGTATCGGTATTTTGGGATTTATAAACTCACTAAATCTATCAACCACATTACCATTTTCCACTTTTACCGCACCAATCTCGATAATTTTATCATACCTAGCACTAAAACCTGTAGTCTCTATGTCAAACACTACATATCTATCACTAAGCGACTGACCTTTTGAATCTGTTACAATTTCTTTTAAATCATCTACTAAATATGCCTCAACTCCATAAATAACTTTAAAGTCAAGTTCTTCACCTTTATCCTTATATTTCCATCCAAGACTTTGCATTTTATGAAAAGCCTCTGTAAATCCTTGTACATTGCCATGGTCTGTAATCGCCAATGCCTTATGTCCCCAAGATATCGCTTGTTCAATAATATCTCCAGCATCTGCAACACCATCCATATCACTCATCTTTGTATGACAATGAAGCTCTACCCTTTTCTCTACATTATTATCCATTCTCTTTACTCTTGTATCTGAAGCTTTCATTATGCCTATAACAGATGCTATTGATACCTCTTTATCATATGTGTCAAATAATGCTATACCTTTAAGCATAACAAACTTTCCTGCTTTTATTTCACTAATAACATCAGCAAGATTTTCGTTCTTTATAAACATTTTCGCTTTTATAGAATCTGTAAAATCTGTTATTGCAAAAGAAACAATGCTTTTTTCGTTTCTTATTTCCCTTACATCTACAGAAATAATTTGCCCCTTTATAACAACCTCTCCTGATTCTGCATCTACATCCTCAAGTTTAGTAATCTCTCCATCAAATCCTCTACCATAAATCACATTTGGATCATCTGATCTTGTATAAGTATCTCTTTTAAAAAACTTCTTTTCTCCGAACTCTTTCTTTTGTTCCACTTTTTTCGGAGCATCATCTATCTTTTCTGTTTTTTCTATCTTACTCTCACTTTGAGATTTCTTTTCTTCAGTCAATGCAAAACGTTTTGAAATTTCATCAACTTCATTTTGTATTCTTTTTTCACTTTCCTTTTTATGTCTACTTTCAGTTGCTTCTTTATATTCAATTATAATTTCAGCTTCTAAACCACATCTTTTTTTCACTACTAATTCTATGTATGACCTAAACTCATTTTCCTTACTCTTTGTAAGTACTGTATCTTCCAATGTAAGAATCATTTTAGAATCATCTTTTACTTCACAATCACATTTTCTAAATATATTATACAAAATTCTACTTGTTTGTTTTGTTTCCTCAAGCATACTTTCTCTATAACTATCCCAAAGAGTTTTTGGATTGTACTGGCCTGATAGTATATATCTTTCCATAAACTCTACTGAAACCGTATTATTAAATAACTGTGATGACATTTCTTTTTCAATAAAATACACTTCTTTTTTTGAAATAATTCTATTACTTACTATATAAACACGAATAGAACTTTTGTTATGATTAGTAGCTATCTTTTCTATGCTAGCCAAACTCAAAAGTTCCATCAATTTAGTATCTATTTTCAAATCAGGAAATACCGAAAAAAACATTCTATAGTCTTCCATTACATCACTCTCTTTTCCAATTCCTTAGTTCTTCTTCTAGTTCGTCAAGTAATCTATCTTCTGGTATCTTCTTAATAATTTGCCCTTTCTTTATAAGCAAGCCTTCACCTTCACCTCCAGCTCTTCCTATATCAGCTTCTTTTGCTTCTCCTGGGCCATTTACTGCACATCCCATAACAGCTACCTTTATATCAAGATCATCATACTTTTCTACCATTGTTTCTACTTGATTTGCCAAAGCTATCATATCAATCTTTGTCCTTCCACATGTAGGACATGACACAACTGATACTCCACCTTTTCTAAATCCTAATGTCTTAAGAATAAGTTTACCTGTTTTTATCTCTTCTACAGGATCTCCTGTAAGTGATACTCTTATTGTATCACCAATTCCTTGATATAATATTATCCCAAGACCTATAGATGACTTTACATTCCCTGAATAAAGAGTTCCTGACTCTGTTATTCCTACATGTAATGGATAATTTGTCTTATCGGCAATTAATTCATGAGCTTTTACACACATCAATACATCTGAAGATTTTATGCTTATGACTATGTTTTCATAATTCATATCTTCTATCATCTTAACCTTATCTAACGCGCTCTCTACAATTCCCTGTGCGCTAACGCCACCATATTTACTCAAAATATCTTTCTCTAGAGAACCGCTGTTTACGCCCACCCTTATCGGAATATTTTTCTCTTTAGCTTTTTCTACCACTTGCCTTAGTTTATCTTCTCCACCAATATTTCCAGGATTTATTCTTATTTTATCTGCTCCATTTTCAATAGCCGCAATTGCCATCTTATAATCAAAATGGATATCTGCCACTATTGGTATGCTAACATGTTTCTTTATTTGCGAAATTGCCCTTGCTGCTTCTAGTGTTGGCACTGTACATCTAACAATGTCACACCCTGCTGCTTCTAGTCTTTTTATCTGTTCTACAGTAGCTTTTACATCTTCTGTTTTTGTATTCGTCATAGATTGAATAAGTATAGGGTTTCCTCCACCAATTACTTTATTACCTATGTGTATTATTTTAGTAGTATTCAAAATCTAATCCTCACTTGTATTTAAAATATCTTACTAATATCATGGAATAATATATATACAGCAAATAGCATTAAAAGCATCATACATGCCGCTGTTACTATTCCTTCAAATTTACGCGGAACAGGTTTTCTAAATATAGCTTCTATAATTAGGAATATTAACCTACCTCCATCAAGCCCTGGAATCGGCAATAAGTTCATAACACCTAAGTTTGCACTTAAAAGAATAGTAATATTGGCTATATTTAAAAATACTGCCCAAAATCCTTCTGACTTACTTTCTTGATAAGTATCGTCAATAATATCTACTATTCCAACTGGCCCTGTAAAATCGTTTACTCCGAGTTTGCCTTTAAATAACATTCCCAAACTTTTAAATACTGATTTTATTTGATACTTAATTTCAGAAAAACTATATTTTACAGATTCAAATGGCGTTGTTTCATATCTAGCTGTGTTATACCCAAAACCAATTGTATAATATGAACCTTTATACTCTGGTGTAACTTCGATTTCGTATTCTTCTCCATCTCTTGTCAACTTATATTTTACAACATTTTCATCAAGGGGATTGGCACTCATATACTGACTAAAATCTTTTCCTGATGATATTTTAGCTCCATCTATCTCTACTATTATATCACCTTGCTTTACACCAGCCTTATCAAATGCTCCACCTTCAACTATCTCTGATATCTTCATGCTGTTATCACTTGCTGAATAAGATATACCTATAACGTAAGATTCCTTTTTCTCTGGTACCAATGTCACTTCATACTCTTTACCATCTCTTTCGTAGGTAATATCCACATTATCCTCACCAATAGGATCTACGTATAAGCTTACCATAAGTTCTCTAGATAAAGTAATACTTTCTCCATTAAAGCTTGTTATTAAATCTCCTGATTGTAATCCTGCTTTATCTGCAACCGAATTCGCTTCAACATTTGTAATAAATGGAGCATCGTATCCCGCTTTACCCATAACAATAACTGCTAATATAAATGCAAGTATAAAATTAAACAATGGTCCTGCAATAATAACTGTAATTCTTGCCCATACAGACTTTGATGTAAATGCTTTTTCTTTATCTATTTCCACGCCTTCTTCTGGAAAATAATCCTCATCAAGCATTTGACAAGAACCACCAAAAAATAATAATTTTAGTGAATACCTTGTATCGCCTTTTTCAAATGAAAATATTCTAGGTCCCATTCCTATAGAAAATTCCACTACTCTAATTCCATTTATCTTTGCTAAGAAGAAATGTCCTAACTCATGTATAAAAATAAGTACACTAAATACTAAAATTGCTACTATAATACTCATAAAACTTAATAACCTCCCTATTTTTCTTAAATCTGCATATTCTCATATGCTTCTTTTTCCGCCTCAAGAATTTGCTCTACTGTAGGATTCTTAATATTCTTATGCTTAAACATTGCCTTCTCAATATTATTTGCTATATCTAAAAATCCTATTTCTCTATTTAAAAATTTACTTACTGCTAATTCATTTGCAGCATTAAATACAGTTGTCATTGTTCCTTCAAATCTAGCTGCTTCATAAGCAAGTTTCAATCCCTTAAATGTATCTAAATCTGGTTTTTCAAAAGTAATTTGTGATAAAATTCCAAAATCCACTCTTGCACCTGATAAAACCCTTCTATCTGGATATGTTAATGCATATTGAATAGGCAGCTTCATATCTGGTGTTCCAAGCTGTGCCATTATTGCACCATCATTAAATTGTACCATGGAATGAATAAGGCTTTGTGGCTGAATTACTACTTCCACATCTTCTAGTTTAACACCAAATAACCATTTTGCTTCAATTACTTCTAATCCTTTATTTACCATAGTTGCAGAATCAATAGTGATTTTCTTTCCCATCTCCCAATTAGGATGCTTTAACGCCTGCTCTACAGTAATCTCTTTCATCTGCTCTATTGTTTTTCCTCTAAAAGGTCCACCAGATGCTGTAAGTAATATCTTATCAATCTGAGTATTATTTTCTCCATTTAGGCATTGAAAAATCGCACTATGTTCACTATCCACTGGCAATATATTGATATTCATCTCTTTTGCTAATGGCATTATTATATGTCCAGCAGTTACTAATGTTTCCTTATTTGCTAAAGCTATATTTTTACCTGCTTTAATTGCAGCAATAGTTGGTCTAATTCCAATCATTCCTACCATCGCTGTAACCACTGTATCTACATTTTCTATAATTGCTGCTTCAATTAAGCCTTCCATTCCTGAAACAACTTTTACGTTTGTATCAGAAACATTCACCCTTAGTTCATTTGCATATTTTTCCTCAAAAACACATACTAATGATGGTTTAAATTCTCTTATCTGTTTTTCTAATAAAGTGATATTGCTTCCTGCTGCAAGCGCTTCTACTACAAAATCATCATTATTTCTTATTACTTCTAATGTCTGAGTTCCTATTGAACCAGTTGAACCCAATAATGATATATGTTTCATACTTATACCCTTCCTAGACTACTTTCCAAAAAATACTATTAAGTAAAAAATAATTGGAGCTGTGAATATAACACTATCAAATCTATCCATTATACCACCATGCCCTGGTATAAGCTTACCATAGTCTTTTACTTCAAAATTTCTCTTTATAGCTGATGCACATAAATCACCCACCATAGAAATAAGACCACCAACAAATCCAATAACTGCAAACAAAACTACTGCATTATTTATTCCTGATAATTTATCACCTATAATTGCACCATATATTGCTCCAATTCCTGCTGCCCCAATCAATCCTCCAATTGCTCCTTCGACTGATTTCTTTGGACTTAGTATTGGCGCCATTTTGTGCTTTCCGCAAGTTACACCTACTAAATATGCACATGTATCACAAACCCATGAGCAAATAAATATTAACCAAAATGTATATATTCCATCTTTATTATAAACTCTTAACTGATATAAATATGACATTAAAACTGGTACATAAAAAACTGCAAAATACGCCATTAATACATCTTGAGTCTTGTATTTTGGAAATGCAAATACATATATTGCCATTAACGCTAAAAGATAGCCTATTGTAAACACTTCAAAATAACCTGAATCTGTAAACCTTAATAATAATAAATATATTATTGCTGCAATATATCCTAAATATCCTAATATATTATTATGTATATTAATTACTCTATATACTTCAAATAATCCTATTAACGATACCAAAAACACAGTTGCATATAACAAGTCTCCTCCAATTATTGCTGTAAATGCTATTATAATAACAAGAATTATCCCACTTATTGCTCTTGTTAAAAATGACTTATTCATTAAATTATTAGCTGCCATTTCTGTATCTCCATTCGATTATATTTTTCCGAAACGTCTTTCTCTTTTGTTGTACTTTTGTATAGCTTTTATTAGCTCTTTCTTATTAAAATCTGGCCATAGAACATCTGTAAAATAAAACTCTGTATAAGCCAATTGCCACAAAAGGTAATTTGATAACCTTTGCTCGCCACTTGTTCTAATAAGTAAATCAGGATCTGGTATCCCTTTTGTATCAAGATTATCAGTAAATAATCCCTCATCTATATCCTCAGGTTTTAATTCTCCATCTAAAACTTTGTTTGCCACCATCTTAACAGCTCGTAATATCTCATCACGGCTACCATAATTAATTGCTATTGTAAAATTAAGTCCTGTATTAGTCTTTGTTACGTCCTCAAGTTCTGATATCTTTTCTCTTATGTCCTCGCTTAAGCGATTTCTTTCCCCTATTATTCGCACTCTCATGTTATTCTTATTGGATCTTTCAATACAATCAACAAGATAGTTACGAAGTAATTTCATAAGAGTATCAACTTCATCATCGGGCCTATTCCAATTCTCTGTAGAAAATGCATACACTGTAAGATACTTTATTCCCAAATCATGTGCATCTTCGCATATATCTTCTACTGTTTTGGCTCCTGCCTTATGTCCATAGTTTCTAGGCATAAATCTCTTTTTTGCCCATCTTCCGTTTCCATCAAGAATAATTGCTACCTGGTTAGGTATATTCATACCTTCTAAATTAATTTCTTTTGCCATATCGGTTATTCTTCCTCCAATTATGCTTTTAGCACTGGACTTCATTTTATCAGAAGGTCCAGTGCCTAATATATACTGTAGTATTATCTTATACTGTAAGTATTTCTTTTGATTTATCTTCGATTGACTTTTCAATCATATCAACATATTTATCAGTAAGCTTTTGTATTTCATCTTCAAGCATCTTTACTTCATCTTCTGAAAGTTCATTTGCTTTTGCTTGTTTCTTAAATACATCATTTGCATCTCTTCTAACATTTCTTACTGCAACCTTTGCGTTTTCACCCTTCTTCTTAACATCCTTAACAAGCTCTTTTCTTCTATCTTCTGTAAGCTCTGGAAATACCAAGCGTACTACTTTTCCATCATTGTTTGGAGTAAGACCTAAATCAGAGTTGTTAATAGTTTTTTCTATTTCTTTTATTAAACTTGCTTCCCATGGCTGAATTTGAATAATTCTTGCTTCTGGAACTGAAATATTTGCTACTTGTTGAAATGGTGTAGGTGTTCCATAATAATCTACTGTCAACTTATCTAAAATATGTGGATTGGCACGACCTGCTCTAATCGTAGCAAAATCTCCTAAAAGTGTTTCATATGACTTATTCATCTTCTCTTCATATTGTGCTAATCTTGAATCCATTTTATACTACCTTCCTAAACTGTTATTTTTGTTCCAGTAAACTTACCATTTACTGTATTTATAATACTATCTTCTTGATTTAATCCAAATATAAGCATAGGCATTTTGTTTTCCATGCATAATACTGATGCTGCTAAATCTATTACTCCAAGTCTCTTGTCAACAACTTCATCAATTGAAATCTCATCAAACTTCTTTGCATCAGGATTTTTTGCTGGGTCACTATCATACACGCCATCAATAGACTTTGCTGATAAAATAATATCTGCATCTATTTCTATTGCTCTAAGTACTGTTGCCATATCTGTTGAAAAATATGGATGTCCTGTTCCACCTGCAAAAAACACTACCATTCCTTTTGCAAAATATTTATTTGCTCTATCCTTTGAGAATGTTTTTGTAAATGTACCACATTCAAATGGTGTAAGAACCTGTGTGTCTATTCCTTCTGTCCTGAAAATTTCTGAAACATATATACAGTTCATTACTGTAGCAAGCATTCCTATTGCATCAGCTTTTGTCCTATCTATCTTCTCACTAGTTCTTCCTCTCCAGAAATTACCCCCACCAATAACAATTCCTATTTCATAGCCTTGCTCTACTAGCACTTTTGCTTGTTTTGCAACGCCTACTACTGTAGCTTCATCAAAACCTGTATGTTTCTCACCCGCTAAAGCTTCTCCACTTAGTTTCAATAATACTCGCTTTACGTTTTCCATTTATATCCTAACCTTTCAATGCTAAAATTTATTTACTAAATGTATCTTCAAATAATGACTTGTAATCAACATCTGCATAGCATTGTGAACAGAAACCATCAATTACTGCTCCATTATTAATTTGAACAGAACGTGATTTTATATTTCCTTGTATTACAGCTGTCGCATCAACAATTACAGGGCCTTGTACATCAATATCACCTTTAATAGCTCCACCGATAACTGCACTTGTTCCATATATATTACCAACAATAACTGTTCCATTTCCTACCTTAACAACACCTTTGCTCTTTACATCACCACTTATTTTTGCAGTATTTGCAAATATTTCACCTGCTTCTGATGTTCCTTCAACTGTACCTGAAATAATAAGTTTACCCTTACAATCAATATTACCTGTTACTCTACCATAAACATTAATTGAACCTTCTGAGGCTATATCACCTTTTATTGATGTACCTTTTGTTATTTCTGTAAGCTCATCACTTGCTAACTCTGGCTCTTTTGAAATATTTACTATTTCTTTTTCTACCTCTACAACTGGTGCAACTACTGGCTCTACTATTGATTCTTCTACAGCCACTGCTTCTTCACTAACAACTGTTTCTTCTTTACTATCTGATTCTTCCTCTAACATATTTCCTATAGTGTCTAAATCAATACCTGCAACTAATGAATCATCTAATGTATTTATCATCTCATCATCCTGTGCAACTACCTCTTCTACTTGTGTTTCGTCTTGTGCTGGTTCCGCTACAAGTTCATTTACTGCTTGTGTTAAGTCTTCCTTAAACTCTTTTAAAAAACTCATCCTTTAACCATACCTTTCTTCTTTATTATGTATCTATTGTATTATATTAGATAATTAATTAACATTGTGATGTACAACTGTACTGCTTGTTGTTATTGGTAAAAAAACATAACCTTCCTGTGTTAATTTTTGAATTATCATTGGTAACGCTTCTACCGTAGTATCTCGCTTTGCTGAATCATGCATAAGTACTACTGCATTTGAATGCTGCATTGTTCCTGAAATAACATTATTGTATATCTCATCTACTGTCAGCTTCTCCTTTGTAGCATCCCCACTTGATACATTCCAATCGAAGTATATATATCCATTTTCATCTAGATATTGTATATATTCTTCAATTTTATCTGTAGTGGTCGTGCTGCTTCCACCTGGAAACCTGTAAATATTTGTATCAATACCCACCTTATCCTTAAGCAATTTTCTAAGTTTTTCTGTATCCTGCACAAATTCATCTAATGAACTATATACTTGTGAAAATACATGTGAATAAGAGTGCATCGCAAGGGTACTATCCCTTTTTACTATTTCTTGATATCTTTTTATTGAATCATCATCTGTTTTACCATTTACAAAAAACGTTGCTTTTATACCATATTCATCTAATATATCTAGTATCTGTTCTGTATAAATACTTGGACCATCATCAAATGTTAGATAGCAAACCTTTTCATATTGGCTTTCATCATACTGTATGGCACGATTTTGTAGGTCGATTGTCTCTGCAGTAGATGTTTGCTCTGAATCTTCTTTTGGTTCTATATTGCCACTTTCTTTTTCTTTGGATATTTCTTGTCTGCTAGCTTCTTCTAAATCATTAATTCTATTGTTCAGCTTACTGACTACTATCAGAAGTATAATACAACCAATCACTGCTATCGCCAAAATCGTAAAGTTCGTAATAACAATTATTTTCTTATATCTGTTTATACGCTCTCTTCGTCTAGGATCAAGGCTTTGACTAGCACTTGATTTATCTTCCACTGTATCTCCTCCATTCAAAATACCCTCAGAGTTGTTGCCCTCCGAGGGCACACACATTTATTGTACCACATTTTACAGAATAAAAAAGTAGAATTTTGCTTTTTTTTAATTTATTAAATTATAAATTTATTTTTGATCTAATACTTTAAATCTTTCATCTATAATTTCATCTATATTTACTATTCCTTTATTTGGTGTTGCAAAATAGAAGCCTTGAATTAAATCTACACCTAAATTTACTACTACTTTAAACTCTTCTTCCGTCTCTACACCCTCTGCTAATACGCATATCTTTTTCTTTTTAGCTAAAGACACTATATTCCTTACTAACCCTTGCTTATCTATGTTGATATTAATATTTCTTATTAATTCCATATCAATCTTAACATAATCTGGATCAGTATTAAGAACCATCATATCGTTATTATAACCAGAACCATAATCATCAATTGCTATTTTACACCTTAACATATTTTTTAATAAGTTTAGTTTTTCCTGACCGTATTCATCATCTAATTGCTCATTTTCGGTAAGTTCAACAACTAAGTGACTACTATCTCCATCTAATAATTCTACTAGCCCTGCAACATCAGCTGATCTTAGATACTGATTAGGTATTGAATTTATGAATAAATATTTCTCTTTAAAAAGCTCTTTATTATTTCTGAAAAATTCTACTGTATTAAATAAAGTTAATCTCTCAATTAAATACTGCTTTGATTGTGATTTTGCCATTTCAAGTATTTGCTTTGGTGACTTAAATTCTGTTGATGATGAACGCATTAACGCTTCATAACCATATACTGTCCTCGAACGTACATCTACTATCGGTTGGAAATCATAAGTTAAAAGGTTGTCATCCACTAATTTATCAAAAGCTGCCTGCTTTTGTAATAAGAAAAATTTATTTTCATAAACTTCCTTATCAAACTCACCTATATCACCTTTTGTATTATGTTTTATCATATACATAGCAAAATCTGCGTATTTTATAAGATCCGAAACAACATCTGAATCATCTGGAGCCCATGCAATACCCATTGACATCCTTATTGTATGCTCTTCACCTGTTGGTAATTTCAAAGAAGTTGCAGAATTAAATCTAATTTCTCTATTAATAATTTCATACACTTCATCTCTTGTATTATAACCATAAAGTAAAATTAAGAATTCATCTCCACTAACACGAGCTGTTATACAGTTATAATTATTCTCTAATAGCATAAGTAATTCTGCTGTTCTTCTAATATACATATCTCCATATTCATGTCCATATGAATCATTTATATATTTAAGATTATCAAGATCAATGAATACAACTGCATTCTTAGACTCTATATTTTCTTTTATTAATTTTGATGCCTCTAATCTAAAATAATCTGCATTATACATTGATGTTAAACTATCATGAGTATTCAAGTACTCTAATCTTTGTCTATTAAGTCTTTCTTCTGTTCTATCAAGAACGATTCCAAACACTCCTCGTTTCTCATTCTTTTCTATTATTTCAATGTATTTTTTATCTCCACGTTTTGTAATAAAATATTGATGTTTTCATTCACTATATAACTTTGACATAACATCATTCCAATCAGTTACGGAAATTTTTTCATCTTCAATTATTTTGCTTTTAGGAATTTCCAATAACTCTATTAGAGTCGGAGTAAGATACACTATACCTATATCAAAATTAGCCTCATAGCTTCCTACATCTTGTGATAAGTTATCAAATGTCATTTTAAATCTTCCAACACTCTCACTAAGACGCTCTACCATCAATTCAATCGACTCACTTATTTCATCTATTTCTCTAACTCCTGTGTTTTGCCTACTATACTTTCCACTTCTAACATCCTTACTTCTAATTTCATCTCGTAAAGATGTAAGTGGATGTGTTATACCTTTCATTGCCTTTAAAGTAGCTAATATTGAAATCAATACTGACACCAAGAAAGCTAACACCACTGTTATTATTACAAATGTAGGCTGACTAAAAACAAACTCCTGCTTACAAACAATGTTTAATTTCCATGATGATCCACCATATACATTTCCATACATAAGTAATTTCTCATCAAGTGCTACATAATCTATATCATCGTGTACTAAATAGATATAATCATCACCATCATTATTGCTAATAATCTCATAGTCATTTGCTGCATAAATAATTTCATTTTTATTTGTTATTATATAATTTATATCCATTGATTCATCATTTAATTTTTCAGAAAGATAATTACTCGATATTTTCAAACCACAAATATATATTAAATCATCACCTGAATATATTGGACATGCATAATATAACTCATTTTCAAAAAAGAACCATACATTGTTTGTTATTTCACCATTACAACATTTTTCTTTTATATCCAATATACCTTTATCTTCTATCTTTTGTGTCCAATCACTTGCTAAAGATACATTAGTATATAACCCCATATATAATTGTCCACTTTTAACTTCTAAATCACCATAACTAACTGTGAAATTTTCCGCTTCACTATCTAAAACATATATTTCATTATTATTAACAAAATCATATACAAATAATCCTTGTGAATTGCAATCTCTATTGAGCATTTCTAATACCAATTTTGCTTTTGTTTCTTCCTTAGATGATAAAAGCTGTAATTGACTTTTTAAATAATCAATGTTTTTCAAAGAATTATTTAGTTCTAGTGAAATTGCTCTTACCTTATCACTTAATTGTCCTCTTAAAGATAACTCTGGTAAACTTCTCATTTGCTTAAAAATTCCTGAAATGGATAATACCAAAAAGAATATTACCCCTTGTAAAAATATTGATATAAATATTGATACAAATACTTTCTTTTTAAGCTCTTGACTATGGCGGCTTCTATTTTTCATCTGAATTTCCTATTTTCCATTATATTTTGTTATTTAAATAATTCTTTCACTTCTTCTTTCCATATCTTAAACTTTTCCTCATAGTCCATCTTACTATAAGCTGTCTCAAAAGTAAATCCACTTATATTTTTATATGATAAAAATTCTTCTCTTCCGTCCTTACACATCGTTTCCATAGAATTAGTAAGACTTGTTCGTATAGAATAAGAATTCTCAAAGTCAAACCCTCTAACCATTTTATATTGTGCTGATTGCAAAATACCAATATCTAGAACAGTAATCATATTTTCATCTAATTTATCATTGTTTTCAATTGATTTTGTGTCCTTTACATTTTCGTTAACTGAAAGATAAGATAATTCACTTGCAACTGCTAAATTAATTTCTTCTGAAGTTAACCATTTAATAAACTCTACTGCTGCTTTCTCTTTTTCTTTATCTGAAGACATAAGTGCCATTCCTGCGCCTTGTTGTATTGCAGATTTTTCACTTCCTTCAAGGCAAGGTGCTAAATATGCTACCATATTTGTACTTACAACATTACCAAAAATATCTATAGCCTCACTTGGAAAGAATGAAACCGAAGACATTGAACCAATATACGCTGGCATTAATCCTTGTTTAACATCATCACTTCTATATTTCAATTGTGCATCAATATAACCGTTTGTATAAGGAATATAGTAATTATCAAATATCACTTTTAAAATATCATCATCAATATCAAATGTAACCTTACCATCTTCTCCATATGTATAAATAGGATTTCCTAATTGATTAAATGTGGAAATAAAAAAGTTAACAAAACTGTCCAATCCAAATAATGGTTTACCATCATTTAATACATCAGGAGTCTTTCCATCTGTCCAATCATAATACAACTTTGCTGTTAATAATAAATTCTCCCAAGTATCAAAGCACTCACTTGCCACCAATCCTTCATCTGTTAGAAAGTTTTCAAATTCTTCATTTTGATTTACTAATAATAGGTCTGTTGATTTTGCAAATGGTAATATATATAGTTTATCACCAAAATAGCCTTCTTCTAAGTAATCATCATAATATTGTACTAGTTCATCTTCGCTAAAATATTCATTATAATCTACTACTTTATCACTATTTGCTTTTAATATATCCATCATCATATCTCTATAACACATAAATAAATCTGGTGTCTCTTTATTTTCAGTTGAAGTATTAATCGCTATTAATAACTCACTAGTTAAATCACCTATATTTCCTTTTGAAACCGCAGTAACTTTTATATTTTTTTCTTTACCTATGGTACTATTGAACTTTTCTACATAATCATTAAAAGTCTGACTTAATGCACCATTATAATAATTCCAAACAGTAATTTTCATTACTTCCTGTTTTTGATTATCTTCTTTATCCTTTTTACAACTGATACACACTAGCACTAATATCAAAAGTATTACAATTACTTGGATTTTTACAATAACATTCTTACATTTCATTAGTTTAGCCTCCTATTTTTCCGACTTTTGCCACATCTCATAAGGGTTCATATGCGATAAACCTTCTATTGCATCCTTTTGTGACTCATAAACCTTTAAAATCTCTTGCTTTTGCTCTAACTTATCATCTGAAATTCTTGTAAGCTCATCCTCATAATCACCCAATATTACTCTTCTATAGTACTTACCAAAATAAAACAACTTATCTGAATAGTTATCCTCACTACACACTTGTGTAACTATCCTATTCGTCTTTTTATGTTGCTTATGACCATACTCTCCAGCTTTATTGTGTGTTACTATCAGTTCCCAATCTTTAGCCTCAACAATACTTTCTATGTCTTTTCTAATATCATCAATAACATATTTCCAATCATCTCTTCTAAACAAAACCTTGTCTGGATATGATAAAATAATTCCATCATTACCTGTAAGTTCTAATATTTCTTCAAACTCTGCTTTTCGCTCTTTGTCATAACCTCTGGTTAGACAAACCACATAATATCCACCATCTAATAGATGTGCACCACCCCATAACATTTCGTCATCTGGGTGAGCTACTATCATTAACTTATTATAATCACCTTTTTTTATTTCTTCAATCTTTTCTTTACTAATTGGTTTTACATTATAATAATGATTCCATAGTAAAAACCAACACAACATTATTAGTGCTATTGCTGCTGTCGATACTATCAATATTATTTTTGCTAATCTCTTTTTATCATTAATAGTTATTTTTCTCATTATTTTATACCAATGTCTTTCCGATTTGGGTTTCCAAATCGGAATAGACTCAAATCTTTAGCTGAAAAACTTTTTTCAACATTTCTTCTTTATTATTTTTGTAATTAGTTTCTTGTCATTAAATATAATTAACACTGCAAAGAATACCAATCCTACTATAGACACTATTTTTCCTTTGCTTAGAAGTGGTGCCTCATACAAAATTTTGATTGAATGTTGTCCTTCGTCTACTAAGAAGCCCATCATTCCAACATCTGATTTATAATATTGTACCTCTTCATCATCCACATAAACACTAAAGCCTGTATCATATGGAATACTAAGATGTAACCATGATGTTTCGCTTAACTTTACTTCTCCCTTAATTGTATCTGCAATCGTCTCTTCTCTGCTTATAGAAAACTCATCTATATTCTCTGAAACTTTAGCTATACTACTATATGGCATTTCATAACATTCAATGCCTTCTATTGTATATAATCCCGATGACAGTACAAAATCTAACCCCTCCATAACTTCATTTGATGATACCACATACTCAAAACTATAATTTTGATTATGGTATTTCCATCCCGGTTCTGTAAGTTTATTTTTTATACCATCAATTATTACATAAACATCTTTTTCTCTTCCTTCAAAATCATTATCCACATTGAATCTTATAAATAATACCTTATCCTCTTTTACCTCTGGAAAATCAGCTGTAAAACGAATAATTCTCTTACTATCTACTTGATAACCTTTATCTGTCTTTGTAATCTCTGGAATATCTTCTCTAAGCCTAAGTCCTAAATCAACTTTAGTTATATTACTCTTAAATGTATTAGCTGTAGATATATTTGCGTCTTTTAAACTCGAAGCCACATTATCAAACACATCATCTTCAATAACACTACATTTCATTAATACTTCTAACTTAATTGGAAAATCTATCTTTTCATATTCACTCCTCTTTATTATATTTTTTGTTCCATATCCCACAGGTAAAACATCATCCGATTCATATATATATACATTTCCGGTTTTACTTATTTGTTTATACCCTGCTGGCACATAAGCACTATCAGATATAAGGTATTTTTCGCACATATACATACTAAATATCACACTTTTGGGTTGTGACATAAGTGCCGTATTTCTACACTCATTATTATTTGTTATCTGATTATAATAAAAATCTTTATATCGTATATTTGAAACAGAGGAATATATTGTATTATCATAATAACCACTTGTATAAATTTTGTTTACAGTTTTTGTTGTATCATAGTAATCTGCAAACCTATAAAATTCATCATCTTTGCTGATTACATTTTCTACACTTTCTTTTATTGTAGCTATGACCATATCATTTGCATCTGCATTTGATAACAGCTCATCCGATCCACTTACTATTATCGTAACAAAAAATGATGTAAGCATTGCTGGTAATATAACTACATATGACCATTTTTTTACATAATATATTGCAAAGCAAACTCCCATTGCAATTATATCCGCAGTAAATGCAAGCTTAGCTGTTCCTCTTTCATTTATAATTAATGCAACTAAACAAAGTGCTGTTCCAATCAATGCTATTTTAATAGCATTTTTGTTTTTAAGAATAATACCTTTTATATAGTCCGCTACAAGAATCATAATTAATGGTAAAAATGGAATAATTACTTTCCCGTCTACATACATCCCTGCATTCATCAAATATATAACAACAGGAAAACATGCTATAATTATCATTAATATTGATAGAAACTTTCTATCTTTTCTTTTTCCAAAAAAGGCTGCTACCATAGCATATACTGATATAGCTGTAAGGCCTGTCCCTCCTGGATTGTATACAATGTAATCTAAATCAAGTTTAGGTAACAACTGCGTTAGTTTTACAACATTAGCTGGGTCTACTTCTCTGTCAAACAATGTAAATGCTGTAGGAAATATAAGAATAGCCGACATCATTATTCCTATAATAACTGAAATGACTATTGGTAATATATACATAGCACTTTCTTTAAGGTTGAATTTTTCGACCTTATCTAAATATAACATCAACGAATAAATCCCTATAACTAATATACTTCCCACACTAAAAAAGAAACTGGTAGTTATTATACAATACGTACACAATGCTACTACCCACAATCTTCCTGATTTTCCAACCTCTTGCCTTTCATAATGACTTCTTATAGCCATTAATGCTCCTATTAGAAATGGAAGATAGTTTACAAACATAAAATGCCTATGACTATTGTATATTATCGGTGTAGCCATCATAAACAAAAAGGATGTCACCATACTTACTCTGCTTGTGTATTTTTTTCTCAACCAAACATATATCATAAAAGTGCTAATAAACACTGTTAAAATATTTAGTCCTATTATAAATGTTCTCATTTCCAAAAAAGGAAATAAATATGACACATACAAAAACGGGCTCATAAGTCCATAGTATGCTAGATAGTAGATATTTTGTCCACCACCCGTTTCAAATGCAAAACTTGGAAAAAGTTGACCCGTGTTATAAAATCTTTCTCTTAGATATTCAGGTATCAAAAAATGCTGATTCTCCCAATCAGTAGTTGATCCATATAAAAAACCACCTTGTGTAAGCCCTCCAACGATACACAATAATACAATTCCTAAAATAGCTATATTTATAATATCTTTCTGTGATATGTTACTATACTTTTTCATCATGCGCCTCTTATTAATATTTACCTCTATATTACAATAAACCATTAGTTTTTTCAAGTACAAACTAATGGTTTATTATTCTACTCTTTTCCGTCCCAACAATATGTGCAAAGTTTTTCTTTTTCAATTCCTACTGATTCTAACATATCATCAAGCCTATTAAAACGTAGTGAAGTAAAGTTCATCTCTTTTCTCATTTCTTCAACCATTGCTTCATATTCCTTCGTTTCTGGATCTGAATATTTCCTAATCACTTCATCTGATACATTATGGCTATTTTCTAATTTTGAGATTATTTTTCTTGTAATTAAATCCATATCTGAATTAGATCTTGAAAAATTAAGATATTTACATCCATAAATAAGTGGTGGACATGCTGGTCGTATATGTACCTCTTTTGCCCCACTTTCGTACAAAAACTCGGTTGTTTCTCTAAGCTGTGTTCCTCTTACAATAGAATCATCTATCAATAAAAGTTTCTTATCCTTTATAAGTTCATGAACAGGTATAAGCTTCATCTTGGCAATAAGCTTTCTTTGACTCTGTATGGTTGGCATAAATGAACGTGGCCAAGTAGGAGTATATTTTATAAATGGTCTTGAAAATGGAATTCCCGACTCATTTGAATATCCTACTGCATGTGCTGTTCCCGAATCTGGTACACCTGCAACTATATCAGCTTCTACATTATCTCTTTGTGCCATTTTCGCACCACATTTTGTTCTCATAACTTCTACACTTGTACCTTCGTATGAACTTGAAGGATATCCATAATAAATCCATAAAAATGTACATATTTTCATATCTTTATTTGGACTAACTAATGTTTTCACCCCATCTGGTGTAATAACAGCTATTTCTCCTGGCCCTAGTTCTCTTGTATTACTATAACCAAGATTTAAGTAAGAAAAACTCTCGAATGCTATACAATGGGCATCCTCTTTCTTCCCGATACTAACTGGTGTCCTTCCCATCTTATCTCTGGCAGCGTAAATGCCCTTTGGTGTCATAATCAAAAATGTCATTGAACCATCTATTTCATCCAATGCATATTTCATACCTTCAATGAAGTTTTCTTTCTGATTTATCATGGCAGCAACTAGCTCAGTTGGATTGATATCTCCACCACTCATTTCCAGAAAATGAGAATTTCCTTTAGCAAATATAGCCTCTGTTATTTCCTTACTGTTATTAATTTTACCTACTGTTGTTATTGCATAAGTTCCATGATGCGATCTTACAATTAAAGGCTGTGGTTCATAATCTGATATACAGCCAAGGCCATAATTACCTTTCATTTTCTGAATATCTTTATCAAACTTAGTTCTAAATGGTGAATTTTCAATATTATGAATAGCTCTATCAAAACCATTTTCTCCATATACAGCCATTCCACCTCTTCTTGTTCCTAAATGTGAATGATAATCTGTACCAAAAAACAAATCAAAAATACAATCATTTTTAGATGCAACTCCAAAGAATCCGCCCATTCTATTTCTTCCTTTCATCCATAGGTTAAAAAAAGTTCGCCCAGCGGCGAACTTTACAAGAATTGCTACGCAATTCTTGATTAACTATCACCACTTAGTCGCACATTTTGTTTTTATTTTAAAAGAGGACAACCTACTGGATTGTCCTCCCTTATAAAATTATTAACTAATTAATTGCCCATTTGCTTTGCAACTTCTGCTGCAAAATCTTCTTCCTTCTTTTCAATACCTTCACCTGTTTCAAAACGGATGAATTTTACTAATTTAAGGTTTGAAGATGTAGCCTTAGCAACTGCTGTTATATAAGCTGCTACTGACTCTTTGTTTTCAGCCTTAACATATTCTTGTTCTAATAAACAAATTTCTTTAAGTTCTTTATTAAGACGTCCTTCAATCATCTTTTCGATAATTGCTTCTGGCTTTCCTGCATTCTTTTCATCATTCTTTGCCTGTGCCATTAAGATGTCTATTTCGTGTGCCTTGTATTCATCTGAAATATCTGCTGATGAAAGATACTTAGGGCTTAATGCTGCTACTTGCATAGCTACATTCTTAAGAGCTTCTTTAACTTCGTCATTTATTACGTCTGTTGTAGCTTCTACTAAAACACCGATTCTTCCAGCCGCATGAATATATGGTACAAGTATACCATCAGTTGTAAGCTTTTCAAATCTTCTTATGCTTAAGTTTTCACCAATAACTGCGATTTGGCTTACTAATTCTTCTTTAACACTCTTAGCTTCATCTTTAGACCATTTCTCTTCTAATAATGCATCAACATCACTAGCGTTTGATGTAAATAATTGTTCTGTAACATCACTTACAAATGTTCTAAATTTATCATTCTTAGCTACGAAATCTGTTTCTGAATTTACTTCTACAATAACAGCTGTTTTGTCATCCTTAACCACTGCTGAAACAACACCTTCAGCTGCAATTCTATCAGCTTTCTTTACTGCTGTAGCTTCGCCTTTTTCTCTTAATACTTCTATTGCTCTATCAAAATCACCGTCTGTCTCAACTAATGCATTCTTACATGACATTACGCCAGCGCCAGTCTTGTTTCTAAGTTCTTTAACCATTGATGCTGTAATTTCCATCTCGACTATTCCTCCAATATATTTTTATATTTTAATTATTCTTCTACTGATTCAACTGCATCTGTAACATCAGCTATATTTAATGCTTCTTCGCCTTGATTAGCTTCAATAACTGCATCTGCCATTTTAGCAACAATAAGTTTAACTGCTCTAATAGCATCATCATTACCAGGAATTACGTAATCTAATTCTTCTGGATCACAGTTTGTATCTGCAATTCCGATAAGTGGAATACCAAGTGTGTGAGCTTCTTGAATACAAATTCTTTCTTTCTTAGGGTCAACTACAAAGATTGCATCTGGGATGTTCTTCATATCTTTGATACCACCAAGATTTTTCTCAAGCTTGTTCCATTCTTTCTTTAACTCGATAACTTCTTTCTTTGGTAATACGTCAAATGTTCCGTCTTCTGACATTGTTTCGATTTCTTTTAATCTTGCAATTCTTGATTGAATTGTCTTAAAGTTAGTGAGCATACCACCTAACCATCTTTCGTTTACATAGTACATACCACATCTCTCAGCTTCTGATTTAACAGCGTCCTGAGCTTGTTTCTTTGTACCAACAAATAAAACTGTACCACCTTCTGCAGCAACATCAAAGATTGCCTTGTAAGCTTCATCTACTTTACCTACTGACTTTTGTAAGTCGATAATGTAGATTCCGTTTCTTTCTGTATAGATGTACTCTGCCATCTTAGGGTTCCATCTTCTTGTTTGATGTCCAAAGTGAACACCTGCTTCTAGTAATTGTTTCATTGAAATAACGCTCATTTTTTTTCCTCCGTTTTGGTTTTTATTTTTGCTTATCGCTACTTCCATATACTTCATCTTATAAAAAAACCTCTTGTCAACTAATGCAATAGGCACCCTTTTTATAATCCGCATACGTGCTTTCTACTGATAATACTACTCCTGCATTTCGCAGACTGGTCTGCGAAACTGCTTAAATAAAAATGTGAAAAACTTGTTTTTCACAATAATACACAGTCAGCTCAAATATAATAACATAAAAAAAGTCCATTTGCAAGGATTTTTTACAATTTTGCAAGGACTTTTTTAAGCATACTCAATTTTTCTATTTTGCTATAATTTCAGCTATCTTTTTAAAATCAGAACCAGCAGGTATTTCAAAACTACCAACATGTATGCGTTCTGCATGACCATTTTTTATCAAGTAATTATCAAACCCCTGAACATCATCAATAGCACCTAACTCTTTTAACTTCTTTGCCACTGTATCCGATGTCATTCCACTTGTTATTACTAGTGTAACTGATTGTTTACTTGGTTCTTTAGTAGGTTGTTCCTGTGTTGTTGGCTCTGGTGTTGTTGGCTCTGGTGTTGTAGACTCTGGTTCTTTTGTCTGTGATTCTAGTTCTTTCGTTGATTCTGTCTCTTTCGTTGACGCCGGTTCCTTTGTTGACTCAGATTCCTTAGTCTCTTTTGTCTCTGATTCACCTGCTACAATCATTCCCAACTCTTTTGCTTTTTCTTTAATTTTATTATCTGACATATTAAATGAATAAACTATAAATAGTATTGTAGTTGCAAATATTATACCTATTCCAAAACCTCTTAAATAGTATTTTAATCTCATATCGGTTATACCTAACTTTCCTTATTAAATAAATCAATAACCAAACGAACTTCTCCGATTCCTAAACCTAACTTTTTTGCTATTTCCATATTCGACTTGCCTTCTTTATGAAGTTCTAATATCATTACATTATTATTACTTTCTTTACTTGAATTCCTTTTTCTAAGAGAAGTCTTTTCACTATTCTCTGATTTATTTATGTCGTTTTCTACGTTTATGGCTGCTTTCTCCTCATCCTTATCCATACCATCAGACTCGGCTTTAGCCTTTTTCACAATATTTTCTTCTTTTAATTGATTACTTGTAATATCTTTTGCAACATCGTTTACGACTGCCATCTTTTTTATGCTTACTTTTAACGCTTCTATATCTCTAATAGTGTCTTTTAAAACCTGTTCTTTGTCATTAAGCATATTATATAAGAACATTACTTCTGTATGATTCTTAGTAATACTTTCTATTATGTCATTTGAATAGTTTCCAATATACATAATTTTTTCATTAATAATTTTATCTAGTTCAATCTCTGCTTGTTCAACCTTATCATCAATTTGAATTGCTAATTGACCTTCAACTTCCTTTATTACTAACTCTTCTGTAATCTTTGCTGTTCTCTTATACACTTCATCTTCAAGTTCTTTTCCACCATCGGAAAATTTTTCTGAAAAAATATATGTTATCGCCGCTAAAATAAATCCAAAAACCAATAAAAATATTTCTAATGGTCCCACTTTTACACCTCGTTCTTCCTAAATACTCATATCAAATCCAGACTTTTCTTTTAACCTAACTGTTCCTGAATCGTTTTGATTTTTCTTCTTTTGTTGTTTCTTTTCACCTGAATATTCATTTTTACCTTTTTCCTTGGCATCAAATTTTTCTTGGTGATAATCAACATTCTCTTTTTTTATAACATTTTCTTGATTTTGTTGCAACTGTTTTTGTTGCGTATTATAAATATTATTTTGCTCAACGACAGGTTTGTTGTCTTGGTTTTGCTTAATTGGTGTTACATCCTGACTTCGCTGAAGCACTCCTTGCATCTCAACAGGTCTAACCATTATACAACGCCTCCTATCTTAAGTGCTTTTATAAACCAAATTTTTTATAGTGGGAATGGTCTTATTTCTGCTCTATCTTTCCTATACTGGCAATGACTTACCTCGCTATGTATCATTATAAAATCTCCTGCAATAGTTACTTTTACTCCTTGATTTATAGACTTTATAACACGTATTCTTGCATTTTTATTTTCTTCTAGCAATGCACTTCCTTCATCATACTCTTTGGTCAAGTTCTTTACATTAGCATCACATAATATTACTGATTTCGTAAATTCTGGTATTGCTGATGCCTTTTCTGGTTCTAGTATACCAAGCTCTGCTTTCTTTCTTAATGCCTTAATCAACATTTCATATCTTGTTTTATCCTCTAAAATCTTTGCTATTTCTTGTCTGATTTCTTTCAATCTATCTCTAATCACTGGATCTGTTCCCACTTCAATACTTGTTGCTGTACCCATTGGTGAACCAATTGTAGTTGCTTCTATCAATGTTTTTGATCGTACACTTCCACCAATTAAGTTTCCATTTTTTCCACGTACATAAACGTCACCATTAGCAGCTACATTACTGTGTAAAATAGTATCAGTTTCTATATACCCATCAACATATACACTTGCATTTTCAATAAACTTTGATATCAAATTTCCTTTAGCTACAATATTTGCTCTTCCAACCCCTTGAATGCCTCTGTGTAATATAATATCACCACCAGCTTCAATTTCAGCACCTTCAACAACACCAAAAATCTCTACTGTTCCAGCAGCTTTAATCTTAAATCCTGTTCTAACATTTCCCCTTACAGTAATACTTCCGTTATAATCAATATCACCTGTTGAATTATCTACATCTGCAGGTACTTCATAGTTATCTGATACAAATACCTTGTTTCCTTCTAATATAACATGTCCATCAACTTCCGATATCATCAGTGTTTTATCTTCATTTGTTGTAATGTTTTTTCCATATCTTAATACTGATTTTGAAACCTTTGGTGGTTTTATTTCATCACCAAATACATCCTTTCCATTTATACCAGAATCTTCTGGTGTCAACACTGCCAATACCTCACCTTTTTTTACATGGCTAATATTATCAAGTTGATGAAAATTTACTGTTCCATCTTCATTTAGTCTAGGCTTTGCTTTTCTATCTGTATTAAAATTATACGTAATAAAAGCGTCCTTACCTACTACTGGTTTTAAACCAGTTGCAACGACGATATTTTTACAATATTCTGGATTAGCTTCATGTGACTTTAAGACTTCTTCATTAATCCCATATTTTATATTTTTAATTGCTAAATTCCTCTTATAGTCTTCTAATGTCTCTCTACTTCCTCTTTTACTCGGAGGATAAAACCTTGCTATAGCGTACATCCTATCAGGTGTAACTGCTATTTCCATAATTTCATCAAATCTATAACATGTTTCGTTACTTATTTGAATCGTTTTTTCTGCATTTGATGTAATCAATGCATGTACTTCAACTAAATCATAATCCTTAATACCACGTTTTTCTAAAAACTGAGTAACCTCATCAATTTTTAATTCCTCTCCATCTCCTATGGCTGGAATAAACCTCATAAATACACTATCGTCATTATCAATAATTTGAAAATAACTATTTCTACTTTCCATATAAAATTATGCCCTTCCTGCTACACTTATAATATTAAATTCTTTTCCCAACTTCTCCTTCATCTTCATTAACGCTTTTGTATGCAACTGAGATATTCTTGATTCAGATACCTCTAAAATAGAACTTATTTCTTTTAACGTCAGTTCTTCGTAATAATATAATAATATTACTTTCTTTTCCTTTTCAGTCAAAATCTCCAAAGCCTCAATTAAAAGTCTCTTTACTTCTTGCTTTTCAATTACTTCTTCTGGTCTATCAAAAGGATTTTGCTTGATAGTATCTATTCCTTTTTCTCCACCCACTTCTATATATTCATCAAGAGAGACAACGTTAGACACATTTGTCTGACCTTGCCAGTTTATATACTCTTCTTCAGTTATCTCAAGTTCTTTTGCTATTTCACCATCTGTAACTTGTCTTCCCAATTCTGATTCCAATTTTGTAATAGCTGCATCAATCTTTTTTTGTTTTTGACGTAGTGACCTTGGAATCCAATCCATCTTTCTTATTTGGTCAAGTATGGAACCTCTTATTCTTAAACTTGCATATGTTTCAAATTTTATCCCTTTACTATAATCAAATTTATCTATAGCATCAATTAAACCAAAAATTCCATACCCAACTAAATCATCATATTCTACATTGTAGCCAAGATACATACTTAATCTTCCCGCTACTATTTTTACAAGAGATGCATATTCTAATATTATTTTTTCTTTAACCATGCTGCTTTTAGTTTTTATATATTCTTCCCAAAGAAGATTCTTTTCAGCTTCTGTCATTTATATGCACCTCCTGTCTAAATATTTTCTTCTTCAATTTTTTCTTCTTCGCCTTCGTCGCCTTGCTTATCCTCTTCATCTTCCACTTCTTCTTCCTCGGCTATTTCTTCTATAATTAGTTTTTTATCCACAAATAGTTTCAAAAATAAACCCATTAAATAGAAAAACACCAAAACAACAAGCAATGTCAGCATTGCTTCTAAGGCATCGTATTTACTAATAGTTGTAACAATTATTGTAATAAGGCATGCGAGCAATGTTGTAATTGCTGGTATATATTTTGTCTTTTTATCCATCTTATGCCCCTATATATACTTTTGTTCTTTTCCTACGGATCTAATCCACAATTTTCCTGTCTCAGAGTCGATTACTATCGTTCGTCCATAATTTAATCCTACGTCTTCAGCTATTATAGGAATTCTTAACTTTGCTAGTTTTTCCTTCACAGCTTTAATGTTATTTTCACCTACATACATAAAGCTATTTGTTCCTGATGAAACTGAAAACATCTGAGCACCACCTGCTATCTTAGCTACAAGATTATTGATTCTAGCACCTTGCATTGTCATGAGCGATACCAACTCGTCAATACCTGTATCTGCAAACTTTGCCTTGTTAGAATTATTTTTTATATGTGTGCTATCTGGGAGCATAATATGAGCAAGTCCAGTTATTTTTGTAGTCTTGTCATATAATGCAATCCCTACACACGATCCGAGGCCAAGGGTTGTTAAACTATCAGGAAATTTACAAACATTTAAATCTGCCATTCCTACTTTTATAATTTCACCCATAGCATATCTCCTATTTACATTCCTAGTGAGCTTAGTATAATGTCATATGATTCTAATTCTGGTATTAAGATAAAGTATCCTTCTAAATTTGATTCATCATCAAATTTTGTCTCAATCAAAAGAACTTTATCTCCTAGTCTTGCAAATTCAACTGCTGGTATACTTAGTATTGCTGCGGCCATATCTATTCTCATATTAGGTACGCCTGCTATAATTGTTAACCTTGTTAAATCTGATAAAGCTGAAAGATATGCTCCTGTAATAATGTTTCCAATTTCAGCTAAACCTGATTGTTCCATCTCTGTAAATTCTGTTGCATCCTCACTTGGCTCTCCGCCAAATTGTGACACAACTTTATTTACTAATCGTCTTGCTGAATCTTCTTCTAACAAGAACATCATCATTCCCTCTATATCACCTTCAAGCTGTAGTAATATACCTACCATTATCGCTTCTTCACTTTTCATAACTAATGGTAATTGAGTAAAGTCAAGTAATTGAACTTTAGGTACTTTCATATCAATCTTTGCGTTTATAAGTTTAGCTAATGCTGTTGTAGCATTTCCTGCACCTATATTTCCAAGTTCTTTCAATATGTCATACTGTTCATCACTCATCATATTTAAATCGATTTTTGACATAGTCTACCCTTTTAACGGTTTAATACCACCGTTACCTTTCCTAGATCGGTGACTAATTCATCTCCATTATTCCTGCAATATTTAGTAATGATATCAATGAACCTTTACTTTTACCCACTGCATAAATATATTTTGATTTTTCATCATTTGATCTATTATTGATGTTTTCAATATCTGAAGCCTCAAGTGAAACCACTTCTCTCACGGTATCAACAATTATTCCTATAGCTTCATGTTGCTCAGGTTTTAATATGATTATTCTTGTATTATTTGAATAAACATCTGTTTCAAGTCCAAACTTAGTTCTAAGGCTCATTACTGGTACAATTTCACCTCTTAAGTTTATAACTCCTCTAAATATTTTTTGTGCTTTAGGCACTCTTGTTATTTTTTGCATTCTTACAATGTTATCAACATATTTTATATCAATACCATATTGTTCAATACCCAAATTAACAACTATATACTGTGTAGCTTGTACTTCAATTAAATTCTCGTCCATTATTACACCTCCATTATACCAATGTATTTACTTCAAGAATAAGAGCAACTTCACCATCACCTAAGATTGTTGCGCCACCTATTAATTTGTTTCCATTGTTAATATATTTTCCAAGTGCCTTAATAACTATTTCTTGTTGTCCAATTAAGTTATCTACAACAAGACCAGCTAATTTTTCGCCTCTCTTAACAATAACAACTGTAAGGTTCTCGTCTTCATCATCTTCTTTTGGTTCTTTTACAATATCTAATACCGAATCCATACGAATAATTGGAATTACTGTTCCTCTTAAATGTATAACTTCTTTTGTCTGAACATATTTAATATCTGCTTGCACAATATCTTCAATTGTCTGAATTGAACCAAGTGAAATAGCATATTTTTCTGCTCCTATTTCTACCATAAGTGCCTGAATAATAGCAAGTGTAAGTGGGAGTCTTATAATAAAGTTACTTCCTTCACCTAACTTAGTCTTTATTTCGATATCGCCACCTAATGCTTCAATCTTTGTCTTAACAACATCCAGTCCAACTCCACGACCTGATACGTCTGTTACTACTTTTGCTGTAGAAAAACTTGGTCTAAATAAAAGTTCAACTATATCTTTGTCAGACATTGTTTCTGCTTGTTCTGCTGTGATAGAACCATTTTCAATAGCCTTATCTCTAACAGCAGCTACATCAATTCCGTTACCATCATCTTTAACTTCAATAACTACGTTATTTCCATCCTGATAAGCATTTAAAGTAATTGTTCCTACTGGATCTTTTCCTCTTTCAGTTCTTACTTCTGTACTTTCGAGTCCATGATCTGCTGAATTTCTAATTAAATGCATCAATGGATCGCCTATTTCGTCAATAACTGTTCTATCAAGTTCTGTATCTTCACCTGTAATAAACAATCTCATCTGTTTATTTAATGTCTTTGATAAATCTCTTACCATCTTAGGGAACTTCTGAGTAACTGTCTCAATTGGCATCATTCGAACCTTCATTACAGATTCATGAAGATTTGTTGTTACTCTTTCGAGATACTCAATTTGCTCGTTAAAGCCTTGTGTTCCTTTTTTCTCATCTGATTGACTAACTGATACAAGACCATTTTTTGCAATGATAAGCTCTGATACAAGATTCATAAGTACGTCAAGTTTATCAATATCAACTCTAACAGAACGATTAACTACTGGCTTGCCTTGTGTTTGCTTTGCTGCTGTTTTATTATTCTTTGTATCTACAGCTGTAGTCTTTGTTGCAACTTCTGTCTTCTGTGTTTGTGCATCTTTAGCTTTTTCTTCTTTTTTGTCTTCTTTAACTTCAATCACTGGTGCTTCAGTTATTTTTTCACATTCAACTGCTTCTATCTCTGATACACTCTTTACAGCGTTTACTATCTTTTCTTCATCAAATGATGATACAATAATTAATGAGAAATCATAGTCAAATCTTTCATCTTCGATGTCCTGTACTGTTGGATCAGATTTAATAACCTCACCTATTTCTTCTAATGCTTTGAAAACCAAGAATGCTCTAGCCGCTTTTAAAAGACAGCTTTCTGTAACATGTACTACAAGCTTATATATATTCATATTCTTTTTAATCGCTTCTGCTATAGCATCAGCATCATATTCATTATATACAATCTTTGATGTTGCTTCATTAGATGATGCACCACCTGTTGATTCATTATTATCATGAGAATAATCCGCACCATTTTCAAGATAATTATTAAGTAAGCTTAATATAGACTCGTTATCTTCTGTTCCTTCGTCTGCACTTGCTACTATATTTTCAAGATATAACTCTAATGCATCTAAGCACTTAAATAAAACATCTACTAAATCTTCAGCAACCATCATTTTTCCGGTTCTTATTTCTGATAACACATTTTCCATAATATGTGTTAAGTGCTGCATTCTTTTATATCCCATTGTACCAGCCATTCCTTTTAACGAATGAGCTGCTCTAAAAATCTCATTTATAACATCTGGATTATCTGGTTCTTCTTCCATCTTCATTAATTGTTGGCTTAGGTTTTGTAAATGTTCATTTGTTTCATCAATAAAAATTTCTAAATATTGGCTAACGTCCATTGTTTAGCACCCCCACATTCTTTGTAATGGCATCTGCAATCCTTTGTAGTGGTAATACTTCATCTACAAGTCCTGCTTCTGCAACTGCTTTGGGCATTCCGTAAACCACACAGGTCGCAGCATCTTGAGAAATAACATATATGTTCTTCTTTTCTCCTAAAGCACCTATTCCATTGGTGCCATCTGCTCCCATCCCTGTCAACACTGCACATGTTATTTCATCAAATGACGAATCCATTAAAGATTCATACATAACATCTGCACATGGTCTAAGGCCACCTCTTGCAGGTTCGTTTGTTGTTACTATTTTGTACGATGCTCCTACCTTTACGACTTTCATATGTAAGCCTCCTGGAGCAATGTAAACACAGCCTTTTTGAAGGATTTCTCCATCAACTGCTTCTTTTACTTTTACTTTGCTAATACTATTAAGTCTCTCAGCTAAAGATTGTGTAAAACCGCTTGGCATATGTTGTACCAATACTACTGGTGCATCTAAATCCTCCGGAAGTAATGGTATAAGACTTTGTAATGATTTTGGTCCTCCTGTAGAAGATGCTATCGCTACTAATTTACTTTTTCCTACTTTATTTCCGGTAAATCTTTTATGTGGCCCAAAACTTGGTTTTCTTGCTCTTAGGCTTGAAAAAGTCTCTTGACCTCTAAGATTCGTTGTTTTTAAGTCCCTTGCAGGTGAACCTAATTTACCTTGGTAAGAATTCTTACCATTTGAATCTTCAGCAGTAGAAGTCTTGTAGTCTAGTCCAACAGCCACACACATAATTTCTAACAAACGACTCTTAAAACGTGCATCTTTTGCATCTAGATAATTTTCTGGCTTAGTAACAAAATCAAAAGCTCCTCGCTCCAGTGCAATCATTGTTTCTTTTGCACCTTCTTTAGTAAGTGTACTTACCATAACTACTGTTATTTTTATACGATGTTTTTGAAGTTGTTCTAGCAATTCCAAACCATTCATCTTTGGCATGTTAATATCTAATATTACTGCATCATACTTTGTATGATTTTTAACTATTAGATCCAAGCCTTCTATTCCGTTGATGGCTAGGTCTGTTACCTGGAATCGTTCATCTGAATTGATTATATCAGAGATGAGCCTTCTCATAAGTGCAGAGTCATCAACAATCAAAATATTTTTTTTCGCCATATTTTTTACCCCTTTTCTCTATGTCTTTGCTTTCTTTCTTCTTGGAATATGTATTTAATAAGAGCTTCTCTCGTTCCACCCTTCATATTATTATATTCTATCCTATGTTCAAAGGTATTATCCCTGTTTCTAACTCTACTTGAAGACATTACTTTTCCAAGTAAGCCATATTTTTTTTCAATGTCATCATATTCAACTTTAAGTATAATAATCATTTCATCATTATTTTCATGAATAGTATCTGATACAAATCTCATTCCGCCTCCACTTATATCAAGAGCGGTTCCTTCTTTAAAATATCCATCTTCTACTATTTCTTTTTCTTCATTTTCAGCAAATTCATCTACTTCCTCTTTTGTAAGAATCCTATATCTTATATCAATAGTGCAACCTAATCTATAATACTGACGCCTTTGATATTTTTTTAAATCTGTAGTAAGTTCAACTACAAGCATAAAAATATTCTCTTCTTTGTACCTATCTGTCACCAACAGTCTACCTTGATACAAGCCATTTGACGTATAAAAACAGGCATCTAGTTTAGCACCAATTGAAAATGGAATTATCTTTCCTCCTTCAATTGGCATCCCTATTTTGACTCTTTCTTCATCAACAATATCAAGAAGCTGACTTACAAAAACTCTTCTTTCACTATCTTGCACAATATCTTGAATTGCTGTAACTTTTGTTAATTCAATTTTATCTCCAACCTTTAATATCTTCGAAAGCATTTTCATCAGCTCCTCTCTATAATTTATTGATTTTCTATTCGTTTAAACATCCTCACTACCGCTGATGCCAATCCCTTCTTTTTAACATCTACTACCGCTTCGTTATTAAGTAATCCCTCTGCCAGCATTTGAAAGTATTTAATACTACTTGAATTTGGAAATGCTAGTGATATTGGTTTTTGTTGAATAACCGATTTTGATATATTATTATCATTTGGAATCACTCCCAAAAACTGAAGATTAATATTCAAAAACTTACTTACTACTATATTTAACTTATTATATAAGTTTCTTCCATCTTCATAATTTGTTACTTTATTAGCAATAATCTTAACTATGGTATTATCTTTTTCAAAGCCTGCTCTTGTATTTAATGACTTTAAAAGTGCATATGAGTCAGTAATAGATGTAGGTTCTGGCGTTGTTATAAGTAATACTTCTCCGCAAGATGAGACAAATTCCAATACACTATCTGATATACCTGCGCCTGTGTCAATAATAATAATATCTGCTAATGTTTCTAATTCCTTTAGTTTATAGACTAAATATCCAACTTGATCTCTTGTCATATTTGCAAGAGCATTAATTCCTGAACCTCCTGATACAAATCCAATATCCATCGGTCCATTTACTATTATATCTTTTATATCTTTTCCGCCAAATATTACATCTGATAAATTATATTTCGGAATTGACCCAAACATAACCTCTATATTTGCTAATCCAAAATCAGCATCAAATATAATAACTGATTTTCCCATTTTTCTAAATTGTATAGCAATATTAATAGATATACTTGATTTACCAACGCCACCTTTTCCACTAGTAACGGCAATAACTCTTGCTTGGCGAATTTCTGTTTGATTCTGTAATTTAATGATATTTCTCAAATTTTGTGCTTGATCCATACTATTCACCCTTTCTACTCGTTACTACCAAGTATACTTCTTGCTATCTTTTGTGCATCTATAATGCTAATGTCGTCTGGTACCACTTGACCACTTGTTACATACGAAAGTGATACTTCTGTCTTTAATTTCATATTTAGTATGTTTCCAAGACATGATGTTTCATCTAGCTTTGTAAATATTATACTATAGTTTTTGATAGGTGAAAAGGCTTCATTAACTTTAATCAAATCTTTATACTTTGTCGTTGCACTAAGTACTAAATAAACTTCCTTGATAATGTTTTCATCTGATAAACTATCATTGATAAGATGTAGCATTTCATCGCATTGTTCATTATTCTTATGAGAACGTCCAGCAGTATCTACTAAAACCAAATCATATTCATTAAATGTTCTAACTGCCATATTAAACTCTTCGATTGTATAAACGGTCTGAAGTGGTATATCCAAAATATTTGCATATGTTCTTAACTGCTCAACCGCTGCAATTCTATATGTATCCAATGTAATAAGAGCAACTTTGACTTTTTTATTAAGTTTAAAGTAAGATGCAAGTTTAGCAATTGTTGTTGTCTTTCCTACTCCCGTTGAACCTACAAAAAATACTACCTTTGTTTTTCCATCTTCTATTTCTATAGGTCTTGGTTGACCTATCTTCAATATTATTTTTTGGTATATTGCTGCTAACATACTATCCACATTTCCACTTTTTTTAATGGTAGACTGTATTTCTGCAACAATTTGGTTTGCATATTTTTCATCAACTTCATTATCTAAAAGCTGACTATATATTAGTTGCATAAATTTAAAATTAATACTAGCTTCTTTTGGTTCTTCTTCCTTAGTTGCTGCTAATTCAGAATTTCCCTCTGTGTTTTCTTTCATTCTTGTTTCTAATATGCTCTGAAGATTATTAAGCTTTTCTTCTATTGCACTTGTACTGCTCATTTCTTTATGTTCTAAGCTATCAACTTCTGCTATAGTATTCATTTGTGCAGCTATAGCTTTCGTAGGAATAGGTGCAGTTATTGGTCTATCCTCCAATGCTGCTGTCACTTCTACCAAATCTTTTTTAAACAAACGAGCAACACCTCTATGCTTCATTGTTTTAATATTCATTACTATTGCAGCATTTCCCATTTCTTCTTTTGCCATTAGTATAGCTTCTGATTCTGTTGATGCTTGAAATTTTTTAATTATCATTATATGCTCACCATCCCTACTGATTGTAATTCAATATTAGATTCTATTTCATTATATGAAACTATAATTAAATCCTTATAATAATCTTGTGTCATGCGTTTAAAATACATTCTTACAATAGGTGACGTAACTATTATTGGCGTCTTTCCCATATTCTCCAACTTCTTTATTTCTTCATCAACTGATTTCAATACTTTTTGTGTAATCTCTGGATCTAATGCTATATATGAACCTTGTTCTGTTTGCTTTACAGAACTCATTATCTGCTGCTCAATTGTTGGATCAAGAGTAACTACTATTGTAGTTTCATTTGGTGTAAAGTATTTACTAGATATTGCTCTCTTTAAACTTTGTCTTACATACTCTGTAAGAACATCTGTATCTCTTGTAACTACAGCGTGATCTGCCAATGTTTCAATAATTGTAAGTAAATCTCTTATTGATATTCCTTCCCTTAGCAAATTTTGTAAAACCTTTTGAAGCTCACCAACACCAAGTAACTTAGGAACAAGTTCATCCACAACCATAGGATTTGATTCCTTGATATTTGTAATGAGATTTTGAACATCTTGTCTTGTAAGAAGTTCATCTATATGTTCTCTAATAACTGCTGTAAGATGCGTAGCTATTATTGAAGGCGGATCTACTACTGTATAACCTAATGCTTCCGCTCTTTCTCTTTGACTTTCTGTTATCCAAAGTGCTGGTAAATGATATGATGGTTCATAAGTTGGTATACCATTTATTTCTTCTTCTACCATACCTGGATTCATCGCCATATAATGGTCAAATAATATTTCACCTTCACTTACTTGAATACCTTTTATTTTAATTATGTATTGATTAGGATTCAATTGAATATTATCTATCAATCTAATAATTGGAACAACTGTACCTAATTCTAATGCAATCTGTCGCCTTATCATTACAACTCTGTCAAGTAAATCTCCACCTTGGTTGGTATCTGCTAATGGTATAATACCATATCCTAACTCTAATCGAATTGGATCCACTTGTAGTAATGATACCACATTTTCTGGTCGCCGTATTTCCTCGGCTTCCTCTTCCTCCCCTCCAACTTCTTGTTGTATTGCAAGTTCAGCATGATTTTTATCCATATTCATACCTATAACTATACATATTATACCCATCGGTACAAACACAATAAATGGGAGTTCTGTTAATAAACCTAAAACAATCATTGCTCCACCTACTGCCCATAAAACTTTTGGTATTGCAAATAATTGTGAAAATACCATATCTCCAAGTTCTACATTCTTTGATGACTTTGTTACAAGCATACCTGTTGCAAGTGATATAAGTAGCGATGGTATCGCACTTACAAGACCATCTCCTATAGTAAGAATTGTATACTTATCAAGTGCTTCTGAAACTTCCATTCCATTCATTACAACACCAATTACAATTCCACCTACAAAGTTTATGAATGTAATCATTAAGCCTACGGTCGCATCACCCTTAACATACTTTACAGCACCGTCCATTGAACCAAAGAATGATGATTCTTGTTGAACCTTTTCTCTTCTTTCTCTCGCTTCCTTATCACTTATTGCTCCAGTATTTAAATCTGCATCAATTGCCATTTGCTTACCTGGCATAGCATCAAGTGTAAATCTTGCTGTTACTTCTGCAACTCTTTCAGAACCTTTATTAATAACCATAAATTGTACTAATACAAGGATAATAAATATAATAATACCTATTACAAGACTTCCACCACCAACAAACTCTCCAAATGCTTCTACTACCTTTCCTGGATCACCTGTTCCAAGTATCAACTTAGTTGAAGAAACATTTAGTGATATTCTAAACACTGTAGTAAGCAACAAGAGTGTTGGAAATGAAGACATTTCAAGTGCTTCTTTTGAAAATATTGAATTAAATAGTATTACTAATGCTATTGCTATATTAAATGCTAAAAGAACATCTAATAATGCATTTGGCATAGGAACAAGAAGGAAAACAATAGCCGCCAACAAATAAAGTCCTAAACCTAGATCTGTTTTTTGCATTTTTATTTTCCTCCTTCTTCTTAATGTTTATTTTTAACGCTATATACAAATGCTAGTACCTCTGCAACTGCTTGATAAAGTTCTTCTGGTACTTCATCACCTATCTCAGCACTTTGGTACAATGCTCTTGCTAATGGTTTATTTTCGTAAATTTCAATGTTATTCTCTCTTGCTATTTCTTTGATTTTCTGAGCTAGAAAATCTTCACCTTTAGCTATTACTATAGGTGCTTTTGCCACTTCTAAATCATACTTTAGGGCTACAGCAAAATGTGTAGGGTTTGTAATTACAACATCTGCTTGTGGCAACGCCTGCATCATTCTCCTTTGCGATGCTTCTCTCATTCTTCTTTTAATCTGCTGCTTTGTATCTGGATTACCTTCGGTACTTTTGTATTCTTCCTTTATTTCTTGTTTAGTCATTTTCATATCTTCTGAAAATTTTCTTTTTTGAAAAATATAATCAATAATTCCTATTACTAAATAAATCATACTAATAGTAATTGCAACATCTAAAGTCAACTCTCCAACTGTTATTATAGCATCTTCTAGCGATAAATCATATAGTTTGTATATAATACCATAATTGGAAATCCATTCATCATATACTATATAAATACATATTCCTACTATTGCCACAGATTTCAAAAGATTTATAAGTGATTGCTTTGAAAATAATCTTTTTATACCTGATTTAGGACTTATTTTACTAAACTTTGGCTTCATTGGTTTAGCTGTAGGTTTCCATTTAACTTGAACAACATTACCTAAAATATTAATTAAAAACGCCATAGCTAAAATAGGTGCTATCATCAACAAGATGTCAATGAAAGCTTGACTCATTATAGCTCCTATAGTTCCTGTATTTATATCACTTGCATCTGTTGCATATGTTGATATTGCATTATAATTTTTCGTAAAACTCTCTATTATCCCTTCCCCTATTGTGCCAAGCATAAATTTAAGCACATTAAATATCGCCAATAAAAATACTGCATTAACTATTTCTTGACTTTTTGCAACTTGACCTTCTTTTCTTGCATCCTCAAGCTTTTTAGCTGTAGCTGGTTCTGTCTTTTCACCACCTGGACCGTCTTTAGCAAAGAACTGAAGATTATATTTTAGATAAAATTTTTTATTTATCTTATCTGCTTTCACTTTAAGTCAAACCTTTCATCACTTCTAATACCATTTCTTTCATATTATCATTTAAAAACTCTGCTACATTAGGCATTATAATCACAGTCATCATCAAGACTATAAAACCTGCTATAATTTTTATCTGCATACCTATTGAAAACATATGGATTTGAGGTGCAATTTTTGTCATAATTCCAAGTGCACAGTTTGTTATTAATATAACTGCAAAAATCGGAAGTACTATTCTAAATCCTATAACAAAATAATCTGTTAAAAATCCTATAAACTTAGTATATAATAGAATATTTGGACTAATCTTACCTAGCGGAATCACGGTAAATGAATCAACAATTGCATTAAGTAAAAATATATGCATTCTTGAAATTATAAAAATCATAAAAAACACTTGTTGATACAATGCACCTGTTATAGTTATTTGTTCTCTTGACGCTGGATCAAATAGATTTGACATTGATAACCCAATATCCATATCTATTATCCTGCCTGCAAATGACACTATTGAATTACATATAAACGCTGAAAATCCAAGAAGTAATCCTGTTGCACTTTCTTTAATAATTAAAGTTGCATATCCCAGTGTACTATCATAATCTAAGGCTTGTTCCGGAAGTACTAAATAAGTAATATAAGATAAAGTAATAGCCAATCCTAGTTTAACTCTTTGAGGGACATTCGCTTGTCCAAAAAAAGGCACAACATATATAAACGATGCCATTCTTACTAATATTACAAAAAAAACTTCCAAATCTTGTTGTGTAACTGAAATATTAACCATTAAATAAATTCTCCAAAGCTACTCCACAATTGCTCCATAAAACCTACTATAGTATTTAATATAAAGGAACCAAAAATCAATAGTCCTATAAAAATTGCAAGTAATTTAGGAACAAATGTTAATGTTTGCTCCTGTATAGAGGTTACTGTTTGAAATATACTTACTATCAACCCCACAATTAACGATAAAATCAACAAAGGAGCGGATGTAATAATTATTGTCCATATAGTTTGGCTTGCTACATCAAGCACTGCTTCTACTGTCATATTAAGCCTCCTATACCTTTATTGTTTGTACAAGGTTTACTATAATCAAATTCCAGCCATCTGCTAAAACAAAAAGTAATATCTTAAATGGCATAGATATAGTGGTTGGTGGTAACATCATCATACCCATCGACATAAGTATGGATGAGACTACCATATCAATTACAATAAACGGAATATAGATTAAGAATCCAATGAAAAAGGCTATCCTTAACTCGCTAAGGATAAAACTTGGAATCAAAACAGTTGTGGGTATATCTTCATATTCTGATGCTTCTTCAATACCTGCAATACTACACATTGCATCTAAGTCCTTATCATCAACATTCTTAAACATAAAATCTCTTATAGGTGCAACTGCTAAGTCTAGTGCTTCTTCTTGAGTTATTTCATTATTACTAAGTGGTACATATGCTTGCGTGTATATTTGGGAAAAAATAGGCGACATAATAAACAACGTCAAAAACAACGCCATACCAACAAGAACTTGATTTGGCGGTGCCGTTTGAGTATTTAACGCTGCCCTCGTAAAATGCAAAACTACTAAAATACGAGTGAACGATGTAAGCATAATTAAAATAGATGGACATAGTGCTATAACTGTAAGTATTATTACAATTTGCAAAGCACCTGAAATTCCACCTGTTTCTCCACTTGTAGAAATATCAATTCCAAAAAGCGTGTTATTATCTAAATTATCACTCGTCTGATTGTCTTCACCTGCTGTAATGTCTCCCTCATTAGTGGCATACGAAACATCATATGACATAAACATAAGTCCACAAATTAAAAACAGAATCAGAAATATTTTTTTAATATGCCTCTTTAATATAGTCATATACTTTGCCTTACTTCCTGTCCTTTTTGATAGTATTTTTTGTGATTTCTTTTACCTTTTCAAATATTTGGCTAAAACTATCATTTTTGCTTTCTTCCACCGTCTCTATCAGCAGTGTATCTTTATCAACTTTTGTGAGCATGGTAATATTGTCTTTCGAAACACCTATAGCAAAATATTCTTCACCAATACGTACTATTTCGATAAGCTTGTTATTAGAAATCCTTTTAGCTTCTAAAACTTCAATATTACCCTTGCCCATTATATTCTTTTGATATCTTGCAACAAATTTTGTTGTGTAATAACATAAAAATATTACAAAAGCAAACATTAGTATTGCAACTAACAGCTGAATAATACCATCCCATTTCATTGCCGCAAATACATAGTTCATCTTTAACCTACCGCTTTTTTTACCGCTTCTAATACTCTATCTGCTTGAAATGGTTTTACAATGAAATCTTTTGCACCTGATTGAATTGACTCAATAACCATAGCTTGCTGTCCCATTGCTGAACACATTATTACTGTTGCTGCTGCATCATTTTCTTTAATTTTCTTTAATGCTTGAATACCATCCATTTCTGGCATTGTTATATCCATCATTACTAAATCTGGTTTAAGTTCTTTATATTTTTCTACCGCTACCATTCCATTCTCTGCTTCACCAGCAACATTATAACCATTTTTTGTCAAAATGTCTTTAATCATCATTCGCATGAATGCTGCATCATCACAAATTAAAATATTTTTTGCCATAATTTCTCTCTCCTATTAAATGTAGTATTAGATAATTACCGTTATTTTATTATTTCGGTTACTCTTACACCATAGCTTTCCTCGATAACTACAACTTCGCCTTTTGCTACATACTTTCCATTAACAAGTACGTCAATAGGCTCTCCTGCAATTTTGTTAAGTTCAATTATCGTACCTGGTGCAAATTCAAGAATATCTTGAATCGACTTACTAGTTCTCCCCAGTTCAACAGTTACTTCCAAAGGTACATCCATAATTAAATTTATGTTTTCTCTTTGATTTACTGCCACTATATCTGGTGAAAATGCCTGAAATTGAGCCTGCTGAACGTTTACGTTTTGCATTGGCATATTCATCATCGGCATTTGCTGCCCCTGCATACCCATCATTGGCATTTGTTGCATTGGCATACCCATCATTGGCATTTGCTGCATTGGCATACTCATCTGTTCCATAGGCTGCTGACCCATGTTCATCATCGGCTGTACAGTTGGCTGCTGAACCTCTTGTACTGGTACTGGTGCCGGTGCTGCTTTAGTTTCTGCCATTTGCGGTGCTGGTTCTTGATAATCATCACCAACGCCAAATTTATTACAAAGAGTTTTTGCAAACTCTACTGGGTACAATTGCATAATTTCACTATCGACCAAATCACCGATAGTCATTCGAAATGCGATTCTTAAAAACTCTTCGCTTAGGAATTCATCTATTTCTATATCAGCATCTATTTCGTTTAGATCAACTAAACTAGCTACTGGTGGACTAATATCTATTTTCATATTTAACATTGATGACATTGATGTTGCTGCACTTCCCATCATCTGGTTCATAGCTTCACTAATGGCACTAAGTTGTAGTTCGCCTAAATCACTATCACTTACATTTGCTCCATCGCCACCCATCATCAAATCCGCTATAATCTTAACATCTGATTCTTTTAATATAAGAACATTTTTTCCATTTAATCCTTCTTTATATCCAATCTGTAAACAAACACATGGTTTATCATAACTATCAACCAACTCCTGCCATTTTGAAAAATCAACTTCTGGCGTTGTTATATCTACCTTCTGATTAACTAGGGATGACAATGTTGTCGCCGCTGTTCCCATGCTTATGTTTGAGATTTCTCCCATGGTGTCTTTTTCTAAGTCTGATAACGCATTATTATTTGATTTTGGACTAGTATCTTCATTTGACATTCCGATATCTGCTCCGCTTAATAATGCATTTATTTCTTCTTGAGATAGCATTCCATCCATCGCTTTACTCCTCCCTAATAATAGATGTTACTCTTACTGCGTAGTCTTCATTCGACGCTCCTGGTAATGCTTTAAACTTTCTAATATTACCAACATATACTTCAAGTTCTTTGTCAACTTCAGTATTAAGCTTTATTATATCACCTTTTTGCAAATTTACAAAGTCATTTACAGAAATAGTGCTATTTCCTAAAACTGCTCTTATTGGTATTTCCGACCTTGAAATAAGTGTTTCTATAGCATCTTGATAAGATTTCTCATCTTTTTGCTCCATTGCAGAAAACCAATATTTTGTATTCAACCTATCAATTACCTCTTCTACTGTAATATAAGGCATACATATATTCATTAATCCTTCTACATCTCCGATTTTCAAGCTAATCGTTACAATAGCTGTCATCTCTGATGGAGATATAATTTGTGCAAACTGTGGATTGGTTTCTATCCTTTCAAGACGTGGTCTGATGTTTATTACATTTTGCCACGGTTCTCTCAATAAATCAACACAAATATTCATAATTCTTTCAATTATTATAATTTCTATCTCTGTAAAGTCTCTTTTCTTATCTAGAGTCTCTCCTTCACCACCTAGCATTCTATCTACAAAAGCAAAGCCGAGATTAGAAGCTATTTCCATAATTATACTGCCTTTAAGCGGTGCAAAGTTTACAATTCCTAGCAATGCTGGATTAGAGAGTGCATTTGAAAACTCTGAATATGCAACTGCCTCTGCATTCATTACCTCTACCTGAACATTTTTTCGTAAGTAAGCCGGTAAATTCGTATATAATAATCTTCCATATTGCTCAAATATATTTTCTAAAGTACGAAGGTGCTCTTTTGAAAACTTAGATGGTCTAGAGAAATCATAATGCTTGACTTCCCGCTCGTTAGTAGTCTTATAATCATCTGCATCCAATTCACCCGTACTCAACGCTTTAAGTAAACTGTCTATTTCATTTTGTGATAAAACTTCACTCACTGCACCCTCACCTCCTTTAAATTAGTCAAATTTATTTCTATTGGTATATAATATTACTAAAAGTTGTCTTATATATAAAAGTCGAATTATTAAACTTCTTTCGAAGTGCTACAGTTATTTCTTCTAAAATTGCTTCTTGATTGTTTTGTAACTCAGCTATTGTATACTTTGCTATAATGCTATTAATTTCAGGTCTCATTAAATTTTCATTTTTTAAAAGCATATCTTTATAATCTTCATATGTCTCATCTTGTTTATTCAGAACGAGTGTTACATCAAATTGTGCATAACGTATCTTTGACTCGTTTGCACTATTAACTGCGACTGTGAATTTACTCGAAAAGTCATATAAAACGGTATCATCTATACTAATATCATCTGTATATTGATTTTTGCCTTCTTTCTCAAGATCTATTGCTGATGATACTTTTTGTACAAGAGCATTTGCATTATTCATAGCTGGCACTACTGCAAATACTATAATTGCTGTAAGAATAATGTTTGTTAATAGTAATACTAGCATTAATAAATTTACTAATCCCTTTTTCATGATACACCTTTCTTTCGCTTATTTTAAATCAATTATTTATTTTGAGATGAATACTCGTTATAAATCATAATCTCAACTCTTCTATTCAATGCCCTTCCTGTTTCAGTCTCATTTGTAGCCACTGGCTCAACTTCACCTCTTCCAGTACATCGCATTGTCTTTTGATCCATTCCTTTATTATCTTTTAAATACTTGTATACCGAATATGCTCTTCCTGATGATAACTCCATATTATCAGCATATTTTCCATTACCTGTAACGGGTACTGAATCTGTATGTCCTACAATATGAATTTCATTTTTATCATACTTTTTAAGTATATCGCCCATTTTATTTACAAAATCATATGAGCTTTCTTTTATCAATGCACTACCTGAATCAAATAACAATGCTCCATTTAATGTAAGCTTTACATATTGAGAATTCACTTCAATGCCCACGTTATCACTTATTCCTGATAAATTAAGTGCATTTTCTATGCTTTCAGCCATTCCTTCTGATTCTTTAAGTCCTTTTTCATATTGTTGCTTTTCATATGCTTCAAGCGAATCTGGATTTTCTTCTCCTTCTGGATTAGCCCCCATCTGTTCATAATAATCATTAAGTTCAGCTAATTGACTGATTCCACTTGAAATAAGGTTTCCTTCTGTAACAGATGCCGCTCCGCCATCAAAAATGCTAAAGCTTTGTCTAAAAGAAGCTGCTATATCTTCAAACTTCTCTTCATCTATACTCGACATGGCAAAAAGTAATACGAAGAAACAAAGAAGTAGGTTCATAAGGTCACTAAACGTAGCCATCCACGCTGGTGCGCCTTCACCACCACCATCATTACTTTTCTTTTTCCTTGCCATTCTTATTCACCGCCTTCTGTATCTTCACTCATCTTATTTCTCTGTGTTGGTGACAAGAATGATTTAAGTTTTTCTTCTATAACTCTTGGATTTTCACCTGCTTGAATAGATAATAATCCTTCTATCATTATTTCTTTTAACATTATTTCTTGTCCATTATTTATAAGAAGCTTATTAGCTATAGGTGTAGCTAACCAGTTAGCTTGTAATGAACCATATAATGTTGTAAGAAGAGCTACCGCCATATTAGGGCCAATTGAGTTGAAATCATCAAGGTTCTTTAACATATTTACTAGACCAATCAGCGTTCCAATCATACCCCATGCTGGACCCATAGATGCAACGTCGGCCCAAAATTTAAGAACAGTACCATGTCTTTCTTCAATACATGTAAGTTCTGTTTCCAAAATAGCTCTTACAAGGTCCGGGTCAGTACCATCAACTATAAGTAGAACCCCTCGTTTCATAAAAGCATCTTCTAATTCTCCTGCTGCTTCTTCTAGTGCAAGTAGACCATCTTTTCTAGCAACATTTGATAAATCTATTATTTTTTTAATAATTTCACCTTGGTCATCTTTAGGAGCTTTAAAAGCTAATGTTATTGATTTAAATCCACCTAAAAACTGTGGAATCTTATATGAAGTTATAAGTGCTGATATAGAACCACCAAATGTAACGAATACTGATGGAAGATCTCCAAAGTTCAAAATAGCTGAAACACCTTGGTCACCAGTAACGATACCTATAAAAACAAAGACTACACCTGCAACCATTCCTATAAGTGTTGCCAAATCCATCTGTCTTTTCACCTGCCTATACTATTATTAACTACATTTACGTCTATTATAATGTACTCTACATTATTCTATCACATTTTATTACATTTACCAACATAAATATTCAAAATTTTATATTTTTTTCTAAATATAATAACAACATATAGGGCAGCAGACTAATCCACTACCCTATATATGTAAATTATCTCTTAAGATTGATTAATTCCTCAAGCATTGTGTCTGAAGTTGTGATAATTCTTGAATTAGCTTGGAAACCTCTTTGAGTTACAATCATATTTGTAAACTCTTCAGCTAAGTCAACGTTTGACATTTCAATAACACCACTTGACATATCTTCGCCCAACGCAGTAATATCTGAAACTCTTGCATCTCCTGAGTTTAATGTTGATGAAAAAAGATTATCTCCTTGTTTTTGAAGACCAGCTGCGTTTGCAAACTGCGCTACAAGAATCTGTCCAATTACCGCTGTATCACCATTTGTATAAGATGCAACTATTTTTCCATCCTGTTGAATTCCAAGTTCTATCATTGTACCTACAGCTTTTCCTGCTCCAATTTCATCTTTACTTCCTGCTTCTGTTATTACTTTTGATTCTGCTTCATAACACTTAAGCTGTGAAAAATCTACATTTATAGCTTCTTGGAATGCATCCAAATTAGCACTTCCATCTGTTACATTTATTTGAAAATTCGTATCTGTTGGAGATACAACATAACCCGTTGTACCACTAAACTTAATTGTCAAACTATTTGCAGTAACACCATCACCTGTTATTTGAGCCTCAACACCACTCACTTGTGTGTTTCCTTTGTATACTGCCATAGGTGTCATTGTGTATGATGTTGGATCAGTTGGATCATTTGTTATTTTCATCTGTATTCCATATTTACTTCCCAAACTGTCATATGCCCACAATGTAGTTGTTATATAACCTGTTTCATTGAACTTTTCATCTGCAGGATTAATTGCTCCTGTCATTGTTGCTTCAGTTGTCTGAGCAGGATCTGTTTGCATATATTCTGCACCATACAAGTTTATAGGTCTAAGTTCATCATTCTGTAATACAAAATCTCCTGTTAATGGATCTCTTGCAGCTGTGTAACCCATTACATATGCTCCTGAACCTGTAACAAGATTTCCAAATGCATCTGTTGTAAAGTTTCCTGCTTTTGTATAATAATTTGAGCCACCTTTTTGTATAACAAAGAATGAACTTCCGTTTATTTTTAAATCAAAGGCATTTCCTGTTGATTGTGTTCCACCCTCAGCTGTTATATTTGTTGAAATCTGAGCAACACTTGCACCAAGACCTATTTGCTTTGCATTCTTACCACCTGTGCTTGTTTCCGCGTTTGGTCCAGTCGCTGACTGTGTTGTTTGATAGAATAATTCACTAAATGAAACATTTTGTGATTTAAATCCTACTGTATTTACGTTTGCAATGTTATTACCAATAACATCCATTTTTGTCTGGTGAATTTTAAGTCCTGAAACACCAGAATATAATGATCTCATCATAATTAATGACCTCCTTAAATGGTCCGTTTGGTTTTATCTGTCATTCAAAAACCTTTAGCCTCCATTCGGTCCAGCTAAACTATTACGGCACCGTCAATATTTGTAAATACGTTATCTTCACTACTCGAACTATCTATTGCTGTGATAACTGTATTGTTTTTGATGTTTACAATAAAAGCAAGATTATCCATAATCATAAGCGATTCATTTATACCTTTTTCACTAGCTTTTCTTGTTCCATCATTAAGTCTTTCCATCTGTTCAGGAGAAAGATTTATGTTTCTATCACTAAGTCTTTCATCTGCATGTTTTGAAAATTTAAGTCCTGCGACGCTTTCATTTGATGATACAGATTTTTGTTTAAGTATCTCTTCAAAAGAAACTTCACTTTGACCAGTACTCTTAGAAACATCTTTTTTATTATTTAAGTACTGTCCCTGAATCTGTTGTATGGAATTGAAGTTATTTCTTATATCCATATTTATCCCTCACTCTTATTCGCCATCTCCTGAATCACCACTCGGTTCATCACCACTTGGTTCGTCATTACTTGTTTTCTCACCACTATCTGTGCTCATTTGGTCTGCTAAGTAATAATCATCAATTAAATATTCTAAATCTGCATAATCATAAAGCTTACCTTTGATTGATAATTTAACCTTACCATTTTCAAGCTTTGCATATTCAACATATCCTGCAACTGTAGTTGTTGTTGAACTATCTGTTGATTTTCCAACTTCTAATACTACATTTCTTCCAACCAATGATAACGCTTGAGTATTACCTACTGTTGATGATAAATTCTGCATTTCTTCAAGTGCTGAAAATTGTGCAAGCTCACTAACCATCTGTGTATTATCTGTTGGTTCCAAAGGATCTTGATACTGCATTTGTGTTACTAGCAATTGTAAAAATGCATCTTTACCAAGTGAAGTTGTTCCTCTATTATCTGTTGTTTGATATGTTGATGTTGTTCCTGTTACTGCTTTCCCATCAATAATCTGGGCTGTTGGAATATTAGGCATTTAATTTCCTCCTCTCGTCCTTCTATGCTAGGTAACTTACTGTTCCTCCCATAGCCTCGGCAACATCGTTTTCTTCCATTTCTTTCAAAAACATGTCTCCATTAATTTCACCTAAAAGGCTTTTGCTTACTCTTTTTCTGTTTCCAGATTGTTCGTCATCCTTATGTGAATCTTGCATATTATTCTGTTCAAAACTATGACTTGCTATTGTAACTTCTACTGCTTCTACTTTTACGCCTTGATTATTAAGGTTTTCTCTAAGTGTTATAACCTGTGATTCTAATGCTTCTTTTGCAGCTTGACTTTCTGCTGTTATCTGAGCAATTATTGAACCATCTTTAGATGTTACTTGGATTCCAACCTTTCCCAAATGTTCAGGATATAATTGCATTTCCATGCTTGTCAAATCTGATTTTACATTAAGCTTAATCTGATCTAAAACTTGGCTAAGTATACTGTCTGCTCGACTTTCTCCTACTCTATCCATCAAAAGTTCTTTAATATTATCTACAACATCAAGTTTATTGTTTAATACATTTGAAGCTATACTTGAAATATCTTCGTTTGACTTTGTATCTTTGTTTTCATTTTTTGTGTTGTTTTCACTAGAACTATTTGTCTGCTGAGTATTTGAGGTAGTAACCACTTCTGTAAGTTCACCTTCAACCTTTGTCTGAGTTTCTTCAGTGTCTTGCACTTCTTTGTCTGCAACCTTTAATTCACTAGTGTTTACCCCTTTATCTTCAATTTCAACTTGAATATCCACTAATTGCTCGTTGTTAGACTCAACTGGTTCGTAACTAATTTCTGTAACTACATTATTTTCTACTGGTTGAAAATCTCCACCATTTTCAAGTTCTTGTAGTACATTCATGATTTCTTTGTAAGCATTTGATGCTTCATCATTTGTAAGTAATTCTTCTACTCCATTTAGATTCGCATTTTCCATTACCAATTGGCTCAGACTATCTTTATCAAGTAAATCTAAATCTGTTAATTCCAATGTGTTCATAAGCTCATTCACATCTTCAAGGCTTATTCCTAGACTTTTTGAAATAGAATCTTTCATATCTGAAACTACTTCTTGAACATTTTCCAAGGCAACGTCTTGTGTTACCATTGCTGCTCCTGCTGTTGAAGCCTCTGCATTGGCCTTATCAAGTTCCTTCATCTTTTTGGCTATTTCGCTACTTTTTTTCATCTCATTTTTAAGATTATCAGTTTTAGATGTAACTTGGTTATCCGTGGGTGGTTTTTCTTTTACCTTAAACGAATCCTTTTTAGTATTCATCACATCTTCGAAATTGCCTGCTTTGTCTGATGGTTTTTGAGTATTTTGGTTCACAGTAATGTTAGTTGCAAATATACCATATGCAGCAGTTTGCATTTCTGCACTTACCATACCTACACCTCCTTTTCTTTTTTCAATGTGCAAATTATTTATTACAAATAACTTTCAAGTATAATATCGGCAAGCAAAAAAAAAAACCTTAGCAAATTTTTACTTTTACCAAGGTTTTTTACTTTTTTAATTTGGTGCTAGTTTTTCTGTTATTTTTCCACAGAATACTGGGTCTAAATCACTAAGAGCATTGAGTATTTCAGCTCTCTTTTTTGTAGTCATACAATTCAAAATCGAAACAACTGTATCTAAATTTCCTGTCATTTCATACATTGCTGCTGCTGCCTTTTTTGCATTCATCGCTGAATATGCATCTGCAAGCTCTTTATATTTTTCGTCATACATATATTGTGCTAAAACTTCTTTGTATAATTTTTCTGCATTCTCTGGACTTATTTCTTCATAGTACTTTTTATAATTATCATACGTTAGAGCTGAATCTCCAAAAACCACTTCTCTATCATATTCTTCTTTCAACCTAATAAGCTCTTGTTGATTATTCTCAAACTGTTTTAATCTAGCTATTTCCATCTCTAAATCTGCTATTTTTTCTTCTGCTGATTTTATAGAATCCTTATCATTTTGAATTTCTACTTCTAACTCTTTTATATATTTAATTGCATCCGCTAAACTCTTATATGGATATTCTCCAGTTACTTCCTCTTCATCTGTAGCATCTGGCAAAATTTTATTAATTATTGGAACATTCTTAAATAAAGGTCGCATTACACCACTTCCGAATCCTCCAACATCAAATTTTACAAGAGCTATAAATATTAATATCCAAACCACAATAATAATAATAGCAGCTACTACGGATACAAGCTTACCTTCTTTTTTTTCTTCATCATTTACTTTTTTATCTTTCTTAGCCATTTGTATCTCCTTCACCCTTACTATTATACTGATAACTTACAAGTTCGTCTATTTCTTTTTTCTCCTGCTCACTAATTTCATAAAGAAATTCTTCAAAGGCTTTTTCTCGCAAGGTCTCATGGGTTTTTCTTTCTATCATTATTTCATTTAGCTTTTGTTGCGCTCTCTCTACATTTTTCTGTGCTATAACTATTTGCTTTTTTTGGTTATCCTCTTCCATATGCTTTATACTAATAGCCTCATTGCATCTTTTTATTTCTAAAATATCTAGCTTCTTATCTCCAAACCCTCGCAATATATCTTCATAAGCCAATATTTCGCTTCTAATAAGTTCAAGTTTTTCAACTTCTTGTTTAAGCTTATTATTAGCAATTGTAAGCTCAATCTTAGCTTCTGACTCAAGCTTATTTTTTAAATCCAATATATTTTGCATTCTATAAGTAAATTTTGCCATATGTTGGTACCTACTCCTCAAATAAATCAAACATAAGCTTTAACTCATCATCAAAACTAAACTTTTCATCAACACCTTGCCTTAAAAATTCGTTTACCAAGTCTATTTTTTCTATTGCATAGTCAATATTTTTGTTTGAACCCTTCTTATATGCACCAATATTAATCAAATCTTCAGCCTCATTATACGTTGCAAGTACATTTTTAAGTTTACCAGCCATAGCTTTATGTTCCTTTGTCGCTATCTGGCTCATAACTCTTGAAATACTCTGCAATACATCTATAGCAGGATAATGATTTTTATGTCCTAATTTTCTTGACAACATAATATGTCCATCTAGTATACTTCTAGCTGTATCTGTTATTGGTTCGTTAAAATCATCACCATCTACCAAAACTGTATACAAACCTGTTATTGAACCTTTGCCTGCTGTCCCTGCTCTTTCTAGCAATTTAGGCATCTCACTATAAACACTTGGCGGATATCCCCTTGTAATAGGCGGTTCTCCTGAGGCTAATCCTATCTCTCTTTGAGCCATCGAAAATCTCGTAAGTGAATCCATCATAAGCAAAACATCTTTTCCTTGATCTCTAAAATACTCCGCTATAGCTGTTGCTGTCTTTGCTGCTTTATTTCTAATAAGAGCTGGTTTATCCGATGTCGCTACAACTACTACACTTCGTCTCATACCTTCTTCACCAAGATCTCGCTCAATAAATTCTCGTACTTCTCTACCTCGCTCTCCTATAAGAGCAATAACATTTATATCTGCTCGCGTATTTCTTGCGAACATACCTAATAGAGTACTTTTTCCAACACCACTTCCTGCAAAAATTCCAATTCTTTGACCTTTTCCTACTGTAATAAGACCATCTACCGCCTTTACACCAAGTGGCAAAATATCAGAAATAATTTCTCTTTCCATCGGATCTGGTGGTGGTGCCTCTACTGAATAAGCCTTTGTTTGTGTCAAATCTGTTTTATCAATAGGTCTTCCAAGACCATCCACTGTTTTTCCTAGTATTTCATCCCCTACTTTTACTTTTAATATATCACCTGTGTTTTCAACCATACAGCCAGGTCCAATGCCTTCAACATTTTCAAAAGGCATTAGTAAAATTGTTTTTTCCTTAAATCCAACCACTTCTGCCATTACTACTTGATCAGGATTATCTCTAGCTGTAATTTTGCATACGTCATTAAGCTTCGCATCTGGTCCTATCGACTCAATTGTAAGCCCTACCACCTTCGAAACTTTACCATATTTTTTTGCATATATCTTTTGCGTTAATTGCATGTATTTATATGTATCTACCAAATATGCCATCTTTACCCCTATTTTAATCCTTCTAATACTTCTTTGTAGAGCATGCTAAAATCTTAATATCCTGCATAAGATTTTCAAGTTGTATATCCAACCCACAATCATATATTCCTAAATCCGTATCAATAATACAATCATTTCTCTTCATCAAAGGGTCTTCAATTATTTCAATACTAATATCTCTTCCTACACTGCCTATTATTTTCTCTTTATTTTCTCTCAAAAATATTGCATCTTCTTTGCAAACTCTAATTAAGTAGTTTTTACTTACTTCGCCTCCACTTAAAACACTATTTACCAATGACAATATCATCTCTTTTTTATCTTCTGATATAGCATGTATTACCTCATCAAAAACCTTTAAAATAGTTTCTACAAGCTGTGGCTCCATATCTGCAAGTTTATCTCTATACTCTGTTTCCAACTCATTTCTTGCTTGTTCAAGTTTTTCTTTTGCTGTAGCTACTTCCTTTTGAATCTGCTCTTCTACCCTAGCAACTCCGCTTGAATAGCCTTCTTCTCTAGCTGCAATCATAATCTGTTGTGCTTCATGTTTTGCCTTTTCAATTATTTTCTCAGCATCTTTTTCGGCTCTTTCAATTATTAAACCTGCTTGTTCTTTCATATCATGCATAAAATCTTCTTGCTGCTTTAATAACGCCTCATTATCTATTGCAGCATTATCTGTTGAATCAACATATTCTATGCCCTCATCATTTTCATACTCACCATCCTCTAATAGTTCTTCAATATGCTCAGGATTAAGTCCTAATGTAAAACCTTCTATTTCATCTTTTTCTTCTTGTCTCAATCGCTCTCTTATTTGTGAAAGCTTAATTGATACAGCTTCATTTGAATCTATTACTCTTCTTTCATTTTCATCATATGAAATTGCAAGTGATTTTAATAAATTAGACAACTAACTCGTCACCTCCGCCACGTGAAATAATAATCTCACCAGTATCTTCAAGCTTTCTTATAATATTAACAATCTTTTGTTGTGCCTCTTCAACATCCTTCATACGAACAGGTCCCATAAAATCCATGTCCTCTTTTATCATTGCAGCAAGACGTTTTGAAAGGTTGTTAAATATAACGCCTTGAACTTCTTCATTTGAACCTTTAAGCGCAATTGCAAGGTCATCATTTTGAACATCTCGCAATACTCTTTGAATAGTTTTATCATCAAGTGCAAGGATATCTTCAAATACAAACATCTTACGTCTGATTTCATCTGCTAATTCTGGCTCTTCAATCTCCAAGTTCTCCATAATATGTTTTTCAGTTCCTCTATCTACAGTATTAAGGATATCTACAATGGCATCTACACCACCAACAATAGTGTAATCTTGATTTACAAGTGATGAAAGCTTTCGTTCAAGAACTCTTTCTACTTCTTTAATTACATCTGGTGAAGTTCTATCCATTTTTGCTATTCTCTTTGCAACCTCTGCTTGTTTTTCCAAAGGTAATGCTGATACTATCGAAGATGCCTGACCAGATGGTAAATATGCAAGAATCAACGCGATAGTCTGTGGATGTTCATCATGTATAAAGTTTAAAAGCTGTGATGGATCTGTTTTTCTAATAAACTCGAATGGTCTTACCTGTAATGATGCTGTCAGTTTACTAATAACATCCTTCGCCTTTTCAACACCCAACGCTTTTTCAAGAAGGTCTTTCGCATATCCGATACCACCCTCAGCAATATATTGCTGTGCAAGACAAACTTGATAGAACTCAGCCATTACGTCTTCCTTAGACTGAGGTGATACACTTCTTGTATTTGCAATTTCAAGTGTAAGCTGTTCTATCTCTTCTTCTTTTAAATGTTTAAATATCTTTGATGACTTTTCTGGTCCTAGTGCAATGAGGAGTATCGCTGATTTTGTAATTCCGGATACACCTTCATTTGTAACCCCTTGCTTATACGCCATAATTATGCTCCATTCTGTTAATCCCAATCATCATTCAGCCAGTTACGCATCAACAATGCAACCGCTTCTGGGTTCTCATCAACAAATTTCTCTATTGCTTTTCTAACTTCCGACTTTTCATCTAAATCAATTTCTTCTACTGGTGTTCTATCTCTTGTTGCATTTAATAATTCTTCAACCGATAATTCAGGTTCAAGTTCTGTAACTTGTACTGGACGTAAACTTCTCCATACTATAAATCCTAATAAAACAAGTATTATTACTGCTATAATAATAGGTAATATGTCTGTTGTAAAATCCGTATCACTTACATAATCATTAAAAACAGGAATCTCATATGCTTGTACTTTTATATTAGCCAATGGAATCCCCGTACCAAATGCTATCATTTCGTCTATTCCATCTTGAACTTCGGTTTCTTTTGTTTCACCATGCGTGCTCTTATACTGCTCCCATGTAATATTATTTAGTTCACCATTATCTCTTAAAGTTTCTTCATCATAAACTACATATTTATTTAGCACTACCGAAAGTGTCGACTTATCTTTATTCCACTTTCCTTGCTCACCTGTTGTATGTGTAATAGTTGAACTTACTGCATATTCATTTTTCCTAACTGATACAATTGTATTCGTAGCATCTGCTGTTTGCAAATAATAATCTGTTGTATCATCATTTGAATCTGTTCCAGGTATTCCTCCAGTAGAACTTCCACCTTCTGATTCATAAATATAATCATTAAACTTTACTTCATCTGGGTTTCTATAATCTGTATCTATAATATCTACTTTATCAAAACTAACATCAATCATTGGTGCTACTAAAACACTATTATATAAATTATAATTGGAAAATAGTCTTGTTACATTTGTTACAATTTCTTCTGTATATAAATTTCTTATTGCTAATTGTTGAGATTGAGACAAATTATTCGAATCTGTAGTTTCATTGTTTATAAATAATTGAGTACCTTTAGAATCAATTATCGTAACATTTCTTGTTGATGAATTACCTACTGCAGTAGCTATATAGTTTGCCATACTTATGGCTGCTCCTGATGGTATATCTTTTGCAAGCGTAAGTGTAACTGCAACAAATGTATCCTGTCCCTTTGTCAACGAACTGTAGTTTGTCGTAGGTAAACTAAATGCAACAAACGCACTTTTTACATAATCAAATGATTCAAGTGTCATCCTCATTTTATCTTCAAGATACTTTTGGTACAATCTCTTTCTATCTTCAGTTGTTGTTCCAAAACCTACATCACTTACATAATCATCCAAAGAATAACCTTTAGCTGTATAACCTGACTGTGCAATCAAATAAGTAGCTGAAACTAAATCTTCTTCTTTTACCTTTATAGTAAGCCCAGTATTTTCTGTTGTATATATTATTGCATTTGATGTAAGAACATCTGTTATAGATGCTGCCTGTGTCGTATCCGTACATTCTATCAGTGTTTCATATGTAGGTCTCGAAACAACAACAGCCAGTATAATAAGCATAACAACAATAGCTGCTGTCACACTTACTAACTGGACCTTTCTTTTCTTATCATATTTATTCCAAAATGCCAAAACTCTTTCTTGGACATCTTTTAGTCTCTCGTTCATAGTTACCTCACCTAAACGTTAAATCTGAATATTCATAATTTCTTTATATGCATCCAGTATTCCATTTTTTACGGCAACTGTGTACTGCAATGAAAGATATGCTTTCTGCTGTGCTACAGTCAACTCATGTGTACTATCTGTATTTCCTAAAGCAAAATCTATCGCTGCTGATTCTGCATCTGCTGCAAGAGAATCTGTTTCATTTATCATGTTCATCGCTGAATCAAATATTTGTTTGAATGAACTGTTGTTACTAACCGATGATGTTGTTGATGAATCACCTTTTGTGACTTGATTAAGCGCTTGTGTGTAAAAATTAAGTGCTGTTCCTGATAGTCCACTTATATCAGCCATCTTTAGTCCTCCTCATTAACCTTTTAAACTTCTATTTTCCTACTTCCAATCCTTTTAATGCCATAGCCTTTGCTGCATTAAAAGCAGTAACATTCGCTTCATATGATCTTGATGCGTCTATTAAATTTGTCATTTCTGTAACTACATTTACATTTGGATATGTAACATAACCATTTTCATCTGCATCTGGATGTGAAGGATCGTATACCATATTCATCTCGGCATCATAATCTTCCACTATTTTTGTAACTTTTACTCCAGTGCCTGTCGTTCCTTTGGCTGCCAATAAAAGATTACTAAATGCTGTAGAATTCTTTTCAGCAAATACAACTGTTTTTCTTCTGTATGCTCCACCACTTTCAGAGCTTGTAGAATTTACATTTGCTAAGTTCTGTGATATTATATCTGATCTTAATCTTTGTGCTGTCATACCAGTTGCACAAATGTCAAAGCTTGTAAATAATCCCATTTATATTTGACCTCCTTTTATTGTTTTGACAATGCTGCTTTTATCATATTAAACTCATATGTCATAGAATCTATCAATGTGTTATATTTTATCTGTGTCGACGCAAGTTCTACGTTTTCTGTATCAATATCAACATTATTTCCATCTAACCTGTAAGAAAGCGATGACAAGTCTGTATATGTAGTCGCACCAAGGTTACCTAAATCCACCGTTGAAACTTTTTGTCTTAATGATTTCGTACTTCCACTTGTGAGCTCTTCTAACAAATAACTTTCAAAGCTTACATCTTTTCTTTTATAGTTAGGTGTGTCGTTATTTGCTATATTATTCGCTATAACGTTATATCTTGTCCACGTTGCATCTGATGCTTTCTCTAGAACATTTATATAATCATACATTTTTGAATTAATCATTTTATCGCTCCTTTCTTACAATATTTTATCGGCATTTATCCTAAAAACATTATAAAGTTTTTAAACAAAAAATTCAAGCATATTTTGTGGTTTTTTATCTTTTAAATCACATTATGTTGTGGTTTGGTAGTTTTTATTAATTTAACTAGTATTTTCCACCATTTAAAAAGACCACTATATATAGCAATCCTTTGCCTATATACAGTGGTCAAATCCTTTTTGCACCTGTTAATTCTTTTTAGAATTTCTGCTTTTTTCTTTTTTTAATTCTTCAAATACTACATCGTTTACAACTTTTATATATGTACCCTTCATACCTGAAGAACGTGATTCAATAACACCAGCACTTTCAAATTTTCTAAGTGCATTTACTATTACTGAACGTGTAATTCCTACTCTATCAGCAATTTTGCTTGCTATAAGTATTCCTTCTGTTCCATCTAATTCATCAAAAATATGAATTATCGCTTCCAACTCTGAGAATGATAAAGTACTAATAGCTGATTTTACTATCTGTATCTTTCTTTCTTCTTCTGCATTTTCTTCATTTACAGAACGCATCATCTCAAGTCCAACAACTGTTGTTCCATACTCACTAAGTATTATATCATCAATCTCGTATTGCTCATTACATTTATAAATAAATAATGTTCCTAATCTTTCTCCTGCAATATCAATCGGTGCTACTATAGCTGTATATTTCTTTACATCTTCTTCATTAAAGCCTAATGTCGCAAGATTTACATTTTCCTTTGTTGATAAAACGCTTAATATTCTTTCATTTAACATTTTATCAATCATAATACCAATCTCACTTTTGACCATATGATCAAGTTCATCGATTCCAGCTTTCTTCCCACTTCCCAATACTTTTCCTTTTTTACTGATAACAAGAATATTTGATTCTAGTATATCACTAAGTACGTTGCATATATCATTAAAAACAACCTTTTGAGAATCATTATTATGCAATAACTTATTTATTTTTCTTGTTCTATCAAGTAATTGTACACTCATATATACCTCCTGCTCTTCATACGAAACACAAAACTTCTAAACTTAGTCACTCTTCACAATATATCACATATTACGAATGAAAACAAGCATAATTTTGCACAATTTTTAAATTTTTTCAATAAATATAAAATATTTAGCAATTATTCTTTACTAATTAACTCAACATGACCACATTGTTCATCAGCACATACTTGTTTGTTACCTTTTTCAACCATATATCCACCACAATCTGGACAAGGCTTTTTAGATGGCTTTTGCCATGACATAAAATCACATTCTGGATTAGCTTCACAACCAAAATATTTTCTGCCTTTTTTAGTTTTCTTTATAACAACTTCTTTTCCACACTTAGGACATTCTACATCTATTTTTTCAAAATATGGCTTTGTATTTCTACATTCTGGGAAGCCTGGACACGCAAGAAACTTTCCATGTGGACCATACTTAATTACCATATTTCTGCCACATGCATCACAAATAATATCTGTTTCTTCATCTCGTATTTCAACTTTTTCCAATTCTCTTTCGGCTCTTTGAACTGCTTCATCTAAATCTGGATAAAAGTTTCTGATAACAGTTTTCCAAGATACTTCACCTTCTCCTACCATATCTAAAAGTGATTCTATATTAGCCGTAAAATTCTTATCAACAATAGCTGGAAATGCTGTTATCATAATATTATTTACAGCTTCCCCTAATTCAGTAACATAAAGATTTTTATTTTCCTTTGCTACATATCTTCTTTGAATTATTGTTGTAATTGTCGGTGCATAGGTACTTGGACGTCCAATCCCCTGTTCTTCTAATGCTTTTACTAATGCAGCCTCAGTAAAATGAGCTGGTGGTTGTGTAAAATGCTGCTTTTCATCATAAGATTCTAGTTTTAATACTGAATCTTTTGTAATCTTGTTAACAAGTTTATTATTTTCTGCCTTATCATCTTCATCCTCAATATACACTGACATAAATCCATCAAATGCCAACTTAGAAGTAGCAACAGTAAAAATATAACCTTTAGATTCAATTTTTATAGATGTAACTTCGTACTTTGCATTTTCCATACGACTTGCTACAAATCTCTTCCATATTAATTGATATAATCTAAACTGTTCTTTTGTCAAAGCTTCTTTTATTGCAATAGGTGTAAATTCCATATTAGTTGGTCTAATCGCCTCATGCGCATCTTGAATCTTTGCATTACTTTTCTTTGTTTGCTCAGTTTTAGAAACATATTGTTCTCCATATGTTTCTTTAACAAATTCTTTTGCTGTTTTATCAGCCTCATCAGAAATTCTTGATGAATCTGTACGAAGGTATGTAATAACACCTACTGTTCCTTGACCTTTTATATCTACACCTTCATATAATTGTTGTGCAACTCTCATTGTTTTTTGAGTCGAAAAATTAAGAGTCTTTGAAGCCTCTTGTTGTAATGTACTCGTTGTAAATGGAATAGGTGCTTTTTTTATTCTCTCACTATTTTTTATTTCTTTTACCTTGAATTTTGAACCTTTTAAATCAGACAATATCTTATCAAGCTCTTCTTTATTTTTAATAGTCATTTTTCCATTTGCATCACCATGAAATTTTGCTAACAAAGGAGCTTTTTCACCTTTTATATTGAGTATGGCATCTAATGTCCAATATTCTTCTGGAATAAATGCATTTATCTCTTCATCTCTATCACAAATCATTCTAAGTGCAACTGATTGAACTCTTCCTGCGCTAAGTCCTCTTTTTACCTTTGCCCATAAAACAGGACTAATTCTATAGCCAACCATTCTATCAAGCATTCTTCTTGCCTGCTGTGCATCTACTAAATCCATATCAATTTCTCTTTGAGCTTTAATAGAATCCTTAACAGCGTTTTTGGTAATTTCATTGAATGTAATTCTATGAACCTTATCATTATCTAATTTTAAAGCTTTTGCAAGATGCCATGAAATAGCTTCCCCTTCACGGTCAGGGTCAGTTGCAAGATAAACCTTTTCTGCCTTTTTTACATATTTTCTAAGTTCGGCAAGTTTATCTCCTTTTCCACGTATTGTAATATACTTTGGCTCATAATCATTATCTACATCAACTCCCAATGTACTTTTTGGCAAATCCCTTATATGGCCATTTGAGGCTACCACTTCATAATTTGACCCTAAAAACTTTTTAATTGTCTTGACCTTTGCAGGTGATTCCACTATTACAAGATATTTAGCCATTCATTTCTCCATTCTCACATAAACTGTGTAAAATTTATTTTAACCTATGATTTTCTAGCAAAATAATTTTTAATCGGCTCAAAAATAATATTTTCAAGCTGTAGTTTCAATAGTATCTCATAAACTCTTCCATATTCTAATTCAGATTTTAACACAATCTCCTCCACCGAAGCAGGTATCAAATCTACGTTACTATACACCACTTCAAAATCTTTTTCAAGTAAATTATAAAAATTTTTGTTTTTTTTAACATACATTTCATCACTTATTCCTAATTCAAATAATACATCCTGACTTTTTGTAAGTATAAAAGCTCCCTCTTTTATAAGCTTATTACATCCTGCACTAAGCACATCATCCAACCTCCCAGGCAATGCAAATATATCTTTTCCTTGCTCTAACGCATATGTGGCTGTTATTAAAGAACCACTTTTTTCTTTTGCTTCTATTATAATTGTTGAATTTGACAATCCACTTATAATCCTATTTCTCATAGGAAATTGCCATGCAAGAGGTTTTGTATTGCATATATATTCTGATATTATTCCACCCTTATTCATTATTTGCTCGTATAGTTCAATATTTTCTGTAGGATAGCAAACATCTACTCCACACCCTAAGACTGCATATGTGGGCTTATCCACCTCTAATGCTCCTAAATGCGCATATGTATCTATCCCTCTTGCCATTCCACTGATTACATCAACTCTACTCTCTGCTAGTTCACCTCCGAATTTTCTTGCCATCTCTCTTCCATAATTACTACATGCCCTTGCCCCTACTATAGATACTGCATGTTCATTCTTTGGAAGATGACCTTTCACAAATAATGCATATGGTTTATCTGGTAAATTTTTTAATTTTTCTGGATATTCCTTTTTATCTATATGTATGAACTTTATATTCTTCTTGTCCAACTCATACAATTTTTCTTTTGGATCAAATATCATTCTTGAGTTAATGATATTACTCACATCTTCTTCCTTTAAAACTTTAGATGCCTTCAACTTTTTCTCTGAACTATAATAAATCTCTTCTACACTTCCAAATGTTCTTATTAAGTTATCGATTTTTTGCTGCCACATTCCATTTATATGTACAAGCCAAATCCAATACTCATCTATTGTTAATGCCAAATCTCTACCTCCTCGTATTAATCGCCCTATACCCTAAAGCTTCTGCAATATGCCTTTCTCCTATATTCAGTACCCCTTCCATATCTGCTATCGTTCTCGCAACCTTTATTGTTTTATAATAAGACCTAGCACTAAGATTTAATTTTTCAAAAGAATACTCCAATAGCTTTTTTTCTTTTTCGCCCAAATAACAATACTTTTTTATATCTTCAGGCGAAAGCTCCGAATTATATTTAACAGTTGTGTTTTTATATCGCTGATTTTGAATAAAACAAGCTGCTTCTACTTTCTTTTGCATTTCTTTTGAACTTTCAAATTTTATATTTTTTGATAAATCTTCTACTAAAACTGGAGGTGATGATACTGTAATATCTATTCTATCTAACATTGGCCCACTTATTCTTCCTAAATATTTATTCACCTCATATTCTGTACAACTACACTTTTTTCTATCTGGATAATAACCACATCTGCAAGGATTCATTGCTGCAATAAGCATTATGTCTGCTGGAAATTCAAATGTTCCATTAACCCTTGAAATTATGATTTTTTTACTTTCAATTGGTTGGCGCAGTGCCTCTATTACTTCATTCTTAAATTCTGTCAATTCATCAAGAAATAAAACTCCTTTATGTGCCAATGTTATTTCTCCCGGCTTTGCCTTTACTCCTCCTCCAATTAACCCCTTGCTACTAATGGTATGATGTGGTGAACGAAATGGTCTTCTTGTTATCAGTGCCTTGCCATCAAGTTTTCCAGATATACTATGTATTTTTGTTATTTCAATACATTCATCAATACTAGGTCTTGGTAATATTGTGTGTATTCTTTCTGCTACCATTGATTTACCCGAACCAGGTGTTCCCACCAAAAGCATATTATGTCTTCCCGCTGCTGCTATTACAGCAGCTCTTTTTAGCTGACTTTGTCCATATACCTGCAAAAAATCCAGTTCATAATCATCTTCCATTACATTTTTTAATATTGTTTCTATATTTGTGTACTCTGGCTCTAGTGTCTTAATACCAGTAAGAAGTTCAATTACCTCTTTTAGATTTTCGACTCCTATAACTTCAACACCTTCAATAATAGAGCCTTCCTTACAGTTATCCTTAGGTACAAAAAATCTCTTTATTCCTAATTCTTTAGCATACATCACTATAGGCAAAACCCCATTTACTGAGTTTATTTTTCCATCTAAACTTAATTCTCCTACAAAAAGACTTTCTTTTACATAATCATCCTCTGCATTAACCACTCCCAAAGCCGCTAAAATTCCTATTGCTATAGGCAAGTCAAAAGAACCACCCTCTTTTCTTGCATCTGCTGGTGACAAACTCACTGTTATTCTTTTTGGTGGTATTACAAAACCTGTATTTTTTATAGCTGTCCTTACTCTTTCCTTAGATTCTTTTACTTCTGAATTTAATAAACCAACCATATCTAGTGCCGGAAGCCCATTACTTACATCCACCTCAACATTTACAACAAAAATAGATACGCCTCTTATAGATGCGCATAACACTCTACTAAACATTTATATTTTCCTTTCCACAAAAAAAAGACATAGTACCCCTATGTCTTTGAACAAGTCTTAATGCTAATACTCTAGCACAATTTTAATTATCAGTCAATGCCGAATTTTCTTTTTAATTCTGTATATTCTTTATTTATATATAATATAATGGTCTTATCTCCATTCGGATTATCTGGATGATAAATCTTTAATAAATCTCTGTATCTTTTTTTCAAGCTTAAAGCACTATTAACACCTACAAAAAATGTTCCTTCAACACCACTTACTGTTGCTTTTGCTTGATTTTTAAGATTCTTAAGATTTTCCATCTCCCTTGTTATAAGTTTTTTATCTTTTTCAAGCTTGTCTCTATCTTTGGCAAGCCTTCTAAGTTCTTCTTCAACTATTTGCCATTGTTTTTCAAATAAATCCTTTTGTCGGTATAATTTCTTTTCTTGCATCTCCATTACTACTTCATGTGAACGTGCTCTTCTCTCGAAATCTTGCTTTTCTCTTTGAAGTTTACCCTTTTCATCATTTAATTCTTGTCTTTCCTGCTGCAAACGAACATTTTCCAAAAAAAGCCAATGTTTGAGCTCATCTAATGGATCATCTTCTATATCATAAACAAAGTTCACCTGACTCTTCATAAGTCATTACCTCCATATATTTTATAAAAATACTATTCATTATTTACATCTGTTTTCTTACTATTTTATATTCATCATCACTTTGATAGTATGGACAATCATAATGTGAATCACACATATATCTCATCATTTCATCTTCGTCAAGATTTACCATACACTCATAGTCATCATATTCTTCATCATATATATAATTACTGCAATAATCACAGCTCATTTGTGACATAATCAATTCCTCCATGCCTAATCTTTCATTAAAATATATCACATTTTTCTTATTTTGTACAGATATTTACGTGGATAGGCACTTATTTTACCTTTCTGCATAAAATGTATTAATGACACTTGAGGTGCATTGCCATGCAAACTTTCAAAGAACCACTTACAAAGGAAGAGGAAAGTCTATTACTTTCACGTTTAAAAAGTGGGGATAAGGAAGCACGAAACCAATTGGTTGAACGTAATCTGCGCCTAGTAGCTCATATAGCACGAAAATACAACAATAGTGAGCGTGATATTGATGACTTACTTTCTATAGGCACTATAGGCTTAATTAAAGCTATAAACACCTTCAATGACTCAAAAGGAAACCGACTTGTTACCTATGCAAGTAAATGTATCGAAAATGAAATCCTTATGCATTTTAGAAGTGAGAAAAAGAAGTCACGTGAAGTAAGTCTGTATGAACCCATTGGCACCGATAAAGAAGGTAACGCTATAAGCCTTCTAGACGTTATCGAATCAGAAAACATTGATTTTGCTCACGAATACGACTTAAACATTGAAATAAAGTGGCTATTAACTAATATACAAACCATTCTAACCAAAAAAGAATTTTTTATAATCAAAAAAAGATACGGTCTTTTTGGTGAAAAAGAGGTTACACAACGTGAACTAGCTAATGACTTAGGAATTTCTAGGAGTTATGTAAGTAGGATCGAAAAGAAGTGTTTGCAAAAACTTCATACTGCTTACGAAAAGAGGAGCCTTTAAAGCTCCTCTTTTTTGCGCAATATATCAAGTTCGTCAAGTTGCATACCCAAATCTATATATAAAACCTGTTTTGGATGTGGTGCTGATTCCATAATATTTCCATCCTCATCTTCAATTGATTTAACAATAACACTGATATTGTCTCCATTTGGTTTCATAACCTCGATTTCTTCACCAACTGAAAATTTATTTCTTTGCTCTATTTTATACTTTCCTTCTCTTTCTCCACTTATAAGTCCAAGATAAGTATATTCTTTTACATAAGTATTACTCTCGTATATTTGAGTGCTTTCGTCTGGTTTTCCAAAGAAGAAACCTGTTGTATACTGTCTGTACGTACATTTAGCTATTTCTGATTTATAAAAATCAATTCTACTCTTATAATACTGTGGATCTTTTTTATAATCATCAATTGCCATTCTATATGTTCTTGCTACCGTTGCAACATATAATGCAGTTTTCATTCTTCCTTCAATTTTAAAACTATCTACACCAGCATCAATAAGTTCTGGTATATGTTCTACCATACACAAATCTTTAGAATTAAATATATATGTTCCTCTTTCATTTTCATATATTGGCATATATTCACCAGGACGTGATTCTTCCATTACTGCATATTTCCAACGGCATGGATGCGTACATGCACCTCTATTAGCATCTCTTCCTGCCATAAAACTACTAAGTAAGCACCTACCTGAATATGATATACACATCGCTCCATGAATAAATGTCTCTATCTCTAAATCCTCAGGTATATTTTCTCTTATTTTCTTTATCTCCTTGATAGACAATTCTCTTGCTGTTACTACTCTTTTAGCACCTAAACCATGCCAAAAATTAAATGTTCCATAGTTTGTATTATTAGCTTGTGTACTAATATGAAGTTCTATTCCAAGAAGTTCTTCTTTAGCTATCATAAATATTGCTGGGTCTGCAATTATTACTGCATCCGGAGCAATATTTTTTAATTCCTTAAAATATTCACGCACACCATCTAAATCATCATTATGGGCAAGAATATTCGCTGTAACAAACACCTTTACACCTTTATCATGTGCAAAACTTATTCCTTCTGCCATATCTTCAAGAGAAAAATTCTTTGCTTTTGCTCTTAATCCAAAAGCTTCTCCTCCAATATAAACTGCATCTGCTCCATAATTAACAGCTACTTTTAAAACTTCTAGGCTGTTTGCTGGTATTAACAATTCTGGTTTGCTATACATCTACTTCCGTACCTTTCTTGACACTAACAGTCATTCCGTCACCAATTGTAACAATAGTTGTTTCTAAATCACTTCTATTTTTAACTTCATATAAGAATTCTCTCATCCTACTATGAATAGTCCTATCTCTTCTTGTTATCGCATAACGTGATTCAATCAAATCACCTTCTTGCAAAACATTGTCAGATACAAGTACTCCGTCCTTTGTAAGTAACCTTATAGCTTCTGGTAAAAAGTTAATATATTGTGCTTTTGCTGCATCCATAAAAACAAAATCATATTCTTCACTTTTTAGTGTTGCCATAATTTCAAGTGCATCTCCTTCAAACAGCCTAATTCTGTCCTCTAAATTTGCCTTTTTTATATTAGCCTTTGCTATCGGTATCCTTTTTTCATAATTTTCTATAGTGTCTATCTTACAATTCTCACCAATACATTCACTCATAAGAATTGCCGAGTATCCTATGGCGGTTCCTAATTCCAAAATTTTCTTAGGTTTTTTCATCAAAAGCAATACCCTAAGAAAGCTTTCTACCTCCTTGCGAATAATCGGCACATTATCAACAATAGCTTCTCTCTCAATTTCAGTGAGAATGCTACCACCTTCTTTTTCTAATGATTGAATATAAGAAACAATTCTATCATTTACTATCATTTATTTTCAGTCTCCTCAGCCTTCAATGCTAAAACAATATCTTCTGGATTGTTTTCTGTATTCAATGTATATGTACCAGAATATATCTCTCCATCATACATAAAAAACTGTATCTTAAAAACAAGAGTATCTTCTATCAATCCATTTTTTTTCAAAATGTTTGCGACTTCTCCTACAGAAGCACCAGATGGAATCGTTATTACAACTTCAGTTCCCCTGCCCTTTGCAGCCATGCCTTCTTCAGTAAACAATGCATTACCAAACCAAAATGCCTTTGTACATACTAATATAATAAGCAGTACAAATATAATAGCCATAGCTATTTTCATAGTTATCTTAAAAAATACTGATGAAGTATTTTTTACTTTTTTATTTTCTTTCATAATAAATAGCATCCTTTATAAAAAGTCTAATTCTAAATCTATATCTTCGTTAAGTATTTTGTATACATGTTGAAGTTGTTTGCATAAAGCTAATTCAGAATTCAAATATGCTGATGTCATAGAGTTTTCAAGTACTTCCTTATATTCTTCTAAGAGTTTATGTGCTTTTGATACTTTATCTTGAGAATTATCTAATTGAAACTCAAAATTCTTTTTTCTGAACTCTTGTATTTTTCTTTTTAGCTCTGGATATTCATCCAACTCTTCTTTGTACAAGTTGTAGCGCTGATACTCATCACTCTCTAAAATCTTTTGTTTTAGTTCGTATGCTTTACTGCTAATTTCATCATCCATATTTCTACATTCCTTTTCAATTTTACTCGACTTCCATAATAATAGGGAGAATCATTGGATTTCTTTTAATTTTCTTCCATAAATAATCATTTAAAGTCTCTTTCACAACCATCTTGATTTTTCCCCAATCAGAAATGTTTCTTTCTACACAGTCTAGTACTGCATCGTTTACAATATGTCTAGCATCTTCTAAAAGATTTTCAGCTTCTCTTACATACACAAATCCTCTTGATACAATATCTGGACCAGCTAAAAGTTGATTACTATACTTTTCAAAAGTCATTACAACTATAATAATACCATTTTCTGCTAGGTTCTGTCTGTCTCTAAGGACTATGTTTCCTACATCACCCACTCCAAGTCCATCAACAAAGATACCACCTGTTTGTACCTTTTCAACTACTTTTGCTTGCTTAGCATCTAATTCTAACACATCACCTGATGCCAATATAAATGAATTTTCCTTTTCAACACCCATCATTTGAGCTAATGACGCATGTTCACTACGATGTCTATATTCACCATGAAGAGGTATAGCATATTTCGGTTTAAGAAGTGAATATACAAGTTTTATTTCCTCTTGGCAAGCATGCCCTGATACATGAGTATCTTGAAAAATAACATTTGCTCCTTGCATACAAAGCTCGTTTATTACTTTTGAAACAGCCTTTTCATTTCCTGGAATTGGTGATGAACTAAATACAATAGTATCACCAGGCTTAATTGTTATCTTTCTATGAATAGATGCAGCCATTCTCGAAAGTGCTGCCATCGACTCACCTTGACTTCCTGTTGTTATTAAAACAAGTTGTTCATCAGTATAATTTTTCATACTTTCAACATCAATTATTGTATTTTCAGGAATTTTTAAATAGCCCAATTCGCTCGCAGTAGCAATGATGTTCACCATACTTCTGCCTTCAATAACTACTTTTCTTCCATATTTATTTGCCGAATTAATAATCAATTGAACTCTATCAACATTAGATGCAAATGTCGCTATAATTATTCTATGTTTTGTGTTTTCTGCAAAAATATGATCAATTGTTTTTCCAACATTTCTTTCTGAAGATGTAAAACCTGGTCTTAAAGCATTTGTACTATCTGCCATAAGCGCTAATACACCTTTTTTTCCTAATTCACCTAAACGTGTTAAGTCTGTTGTATCACCAAATAATGGTGTATAGTCAATCTTAAAATCTCCTGTATGCACTACTATGCCTGCTGGTGTAAAAATAGCAAGACCTGCTGCATCAGCAATACTATGATTAACTTTAATAAATTCCACCTTAAAACAACCTAGCTGAATTGTTTGACCATGTTTCATTATTTTTTTCTTTACTGACTTTTCAAGACCATGTTCTTTTAACTTATTATCAATAATACCAAGAGTCAATTTTGTTGCATAAATTGGCGCATTAATATCCTTTAATGTATAAGGAAGTGCACCTATATGATCTTCATGACCATGTGTAATGATAAATCCTCTGATTTTGTGAGCATTTTCCTTTAGATAAGTTACATCTGGAATAACTAAATCAATACCCAACATCTCTTCATCTGGGAATGATAGTCCACAATCCACTACAATAATATCATCTTCATATTCAAATACTGTAATGTTCATTCCTATTTGTTCTAATCCACCAAGAGGTATTATTCTTAATTTACCATTTGAATTTGGCATTATCTTTGGCATAACTTTAGGTGCTGTTTTTGGCACTGGCTTCTGTGTTGTTCTTGCAACTGGTTTTTGCTCTGTTTTTTGTGTCACTTTTTGATCTGTATTTTGTTCTGTCTTCAATTCTTTACCTCCATATATAAGAATTATAAATATTATTCAAAATCTATTTCTTCTAAAAGTTCATCAAATAACTTTGATACGCTTTCAATTTCGTTTTCATCTGTGACTATTTCATATATAGCTTCACTATCTTCTTCATCTGATATATCCTTAACAATCATCGCTTCTACTTCTTCATCACTATCTTCTTCCAAATCTACACTTGAATCAACAACAAGTAAATAATTCATTCCATTTATCCTTGTTTGCTCTAATATATAAAATTCAACCTGTTCGCCTGCTTCATCTGTAAACATCAATTTCTCATACATCTCTTGTATTCCTTTCCATATCTAAGTAGCCCTGTAAAATAAGTATAGCTGCTATGCAATCTACGTATTTCTCTTTATTTTCTCTTCTTACTCCCGTAGAAATCATTGTACGATGAGCTTCTACTGTCGTCAAGCGCTCATCCCACATTACCACTGGAACATTACATCTTCTTTCTATTGCCTCTTTAAATTCAAATGTTTTCTGAGCTCTTTCACCAATCGAGCCATCCATGTTTTTAGGAAGTCCTAAAACTATCTTTCCAACTTCAAAATTTTTCACTAACTCTTCAATTTGTTGATATGTTTTTCTTAATTTATTTTCCGATTCACGACGTATTGTTTCCATGCCCTGTGCTGTAAATAGTAATTCATCTGATACAGCAACGCCCACTGTCTTTGAACCATAATCCAAACCCATTATTCTCATTTCTACCTCTTTTAATCTAAAGTTATTTTAATTTATTATTTATATAATACGATAACGCTTCCTCGATAAGTTCATCTCTTTCTACTTTCATAACTAAACTTCGAGCATTATTATGACTAGTTATATATGTAGGATCTCCTGACATAATATAACCAACTATTTGATTTACCGGATTATATCCCTTTTCAACCAATGCTTTATACACTTCTGCCAATACTTGGCTTACTTCCATTTGTGGTTCTTGTATAAGTTTAAAATACTGTGTATTACTTAAATCACTCATTTCAATCATACCTTTCTATATAAACATATAATGTTAGCCGCCCATAACAACTTATTTTTATTCTAATATATTTTAATCATATCTGCAAGTAGTATTTCTTCATTTAACAATGTTGTAACCTTTACGTTCACAATTTTGTTAGTTAAATCTTCTTTTGATTTTACTGCAACCTTAACATATTCCTTTGTATGTCCAATAAAATACTCATCACCTTCAATAGAAATCTTCTCTTCTGCCAATATATCAATATTTTTGCCTACAAACTTCTTTTTATACTTGCTTTGCAATTGTTTTCCAAGTTCAATTAGCTTATCACTTCTTTCGTTTTTAAGATTGCTATCCACCTGATTTTCCATCTTTTCAGCTATTGTTCCTTTTCTTTTTGAATACTTAAATATATGCATTTCTGAAAATTCTACTTCTTTAAGAAAATTAAATGTTTCTTCAAATTCTTCTGCACTCTCTCCTGGAAATCCAACTATAACATCTGTTGTAATAGCAGCATCCCTATAATAACTCCTTATCAATTTACACTTTTCTATATATTCACTTGGAGTATAATGCCTATTCATTCTTCTTAATGTAGCTTCACATCCACTTTGTAATGATAAATGAAAATGAGGACAAAATTTTTCTATTTTACTAATTTCCTCTAAAAAATCTTTGCTTATTATACCTTGTTCTAAAGATCCAAGACGAATTCTTTGTATTCCTTCAATTTTTGCAACTTCTTTAATCGCTGTCAACAATGTCGTTTTTTCTTCGCTCTCTTCTTTAAAATCTAATCCATATGAGCTAAGATGAATTCCTGTAAGAATAATTTCTTTATACCCTTTCTTTGCTAGTTCTTCTACTTCGCTTATTAGATTTTCAAGTTTTCTACTTCTTATTCTTCCTCTAGAATATGGTATTATACAATATGTACAAAACTGATTACACCCATCTTGTATTTTTATAAATGCTCTAGTATGCTCTGTCACACTAGTCATTTGCATTTCCTCATACTCATTGTTTTTTTCAAATTCCTCACACATGTTTATCTTTGTTTCTATACTTTCTTCTATACTAAGAAAATAATCCTCTAAAGCACCTATAAGCATGTTTTTCTTATTAGTTCCAAGTAATATATCTATTGAGTTATCTTTTGTAAGCTCTTCTTTAGCTGCCTGCACATAACACCCCACAGCGACTACCACTGAATTTTCATTCATTTTTTTAGCCTTGTGTAACATTTGTCTTGACTTTCTATCTGCAATATTAGTAACCGTACATGTATTAATAATATATATATCCGCACCTGGTTTAAATTCTACAATTTCACAACCATTTTCTTTTAACATTTGTGTCATTGCATCAGTTTCATATGAATTTACTTTACAACCTAAATTGTGAAGTGCAGCTTTTTTTCCTTTTAAAATATTTTCTTTCACGTTAAATCCTTTCTTTTAAAATGTTAAAAATTTTATACATTTTTGTTTGTTTTTTTAATTGACTTTTACGCATATAAAAGGTAGTATATTAGTTGTGGGGATACATATGCAACACCTCATGCTTAAAACATAATCATACAGGAGGGTATTATATGAAAACAATTCAAATTTCATTAAATTCAATCGATAAGGTAAAGTCATTTGTAAATGAAATTACAAAATTTGATACAGACTTTGATTTAGTTTCTGGAAGATATGTTATTGACGCTAAATCTATCATGGGTATTTTTAGTTTAGATTTATCAAGACCAATTGATTTATGCGTTCATGCTGATGCTGATCAACTTGAAAATATCTTAGAAATACTTAAGCCTTACATCGTGTAATTTCAAAGTTCGCCAAACGGCGAACTTTTTTTTGTTAATTAACTATCACAACTTCTACTGTTTCTATAGCTTCTTTCACTAATTCATCTATCTTTTCTACAAGATTTTTCTCTGATTTTTGTATTGCTTCAAGATTTGGCTTTGTAACAGGATGTTTTGCTACAAAAGTAGTACAACAATCTTCAAATGGCTGAATAGATATATCATAAGTATCTATTTTTATCGCTATATCTATAATATCTTGCTTATCAAATGCTATTACTGGTCTATATACAGGCAATGTACATATATCATTTATTACATTCAAAGACTGTAATGTTTGACTTGATACTTGTCCAATACTTTCACCTGTTATAAGGCCAAGACATCCATTGGCTTTTGCAAAATGCTCTGCTATCTTAAACATAATTCTTTTCATTATTATTGTCAGTTCTATGTGAGGACATTTTTCATATATATACAACTGAACATCTGTAAAATTAACTATATTTAATTTAATCGGTCCTGAATATTTTGCCACTTTCTTTGCTAAATCAATAACCTTTTGTTTTGCTCTTTCTGATGTATATGGAGGTGCGTGAAAATAAGTCGCTTCAAGTTCAACTCCCCTTTTAGAAATCATATAACCAGCAACTGGACTATCTATGCCTCCTGATAATAATAGCATTGCTTTCCCAGCCGTACCGATAGGCATTCCACCTAATCCCACTATAGTCTCAGAATATATATTAATATGTTTTCTAATTTCAATATTAAGTAATATTTGTGGTTTATGTACATCTACTTTAAGTTCTGGAAATGCTTCTAATAAATCTTCTCCTATTTCCATATTAATCTGCATTGAATCAAGAGGATAATTTTTTCTTGCCCTTCTTGCATTTACCTTAAAAGTAATATTTTTATCTTGATACATTTCATCAAAATATTTTATTACGTTTTCAGATAAATCATCAAACCCATTATCATCAATCTGTACTAATGGACATATTCCAACAATACCAAATACACATTTTAAAGCATCTATAACTTCATCATAGTCATACTCACCTTCTGTATCAACGTATATTCTACCTACCTCTTTATAAACATTGAATTTTCCTTCAACCTTTTTCAAAGATATATTTATTTGTTTCACTAATGCATCTTCAAATATAAATTTATTTTTTCCCTTTACGCCTATTTCAGCATATTTTATTAAAAATGACTTAAATACCATTGTATCCTCTCTTTTCTCTTTACCGACTTACTTTTTTCTTACAAACATTCTAAGTCTTGGAAGTAATTCTTTTATAGTTTCAATTGTGTACTCTAATTCTTGCTTTTTTGTGTTATCACAAATACTAAATCTTATTGTTGAATCCAGTTCTTCATTTCCTAGACCTATGCCCTTTAATGTAGCGCTTGCAATTGGCTTGTTAGTTGCACATGCTGAGCCTGCTGATACGTATATTCCTTTATCTTCTAGTGAATGAAGCATTACTTCACTTCTTACACCAATAAAACTTGCACTAATAATATGTGGGGCACCCAATTCGGTTTTAACACTATTAACCTTTACATTTTCTATTTTTAGTAATTCATCTATAAAAAAGTCTTTTAAACTCTTTAAATTTAATATCTTTTCATCAAAATCATCATAAGCTTCTTTTACAGCTTGTCCTATTCCTGCTATTCCCGAAACATTATCCGTTCCTGAACGCATTCCACCTTGTTGTCCACCACCTAATATTATAGGTTTTACTTTTGTTCCGTCTGATATATACAAAAAACCTATTCCTTTTGGTCCATGTATCTTATGTCCGCTAACACTTAGTAGATTTATTCCTAGTTTCTTTGGATATATTTTATATTTTCCAAAAGCTTGAATTGCATCTACATGAAATAAAGTCTTAGGGTTTTTACATTTTAACACCTTACCGATTTCTTCTATCGGCTGAACAGAACCAATTTCATTATTTACATACATAATTGATACAAGTATTGTATCCTGCCTAACTTCATCCTCTAGCTTCTTAATATCTAAAACTCCATACTCATCCACATCAAGATAAGTTACTTCAAAGCCTTCAGTTTCAAGATGTTTCATACAATTTGAAACTGAAGGATGTTCTATCTTCGTTGTAATAATATGCATTCCACTACGCTTATTTGCCATAGCCGCTCCAATAATAGCTAGATTATTAGATTCTGTTCCACCTGAAGTAAAAAATATCTCTTTTGCATTCACCTTCATGTTTTTTGCAATAATATCTTTTGCGTCTTTTATATACTTTTCTGACTCAACACCTTTCATATGCATAGAGGACGGGTTACCAAAATCCTCTATCATAACCTTTGTTACTATCTCAGCAACACCACTCGATACCTTTGTTGTTGCTGAATTATCTAAATAAACTTCCAAAGTTGCCTCCATTAAATTAGTCTTCAAGACCAAACATAAGTATTGATAGAATAGTAAGTCCTGCTGTTTCTGTTCTAAGAATTCTCTTTCCTAGCGAGATTCTTTCAACTCCTTTTTCCACTGCTAAACTAACTTCGCTTTCATCAAATCCACCTTCTGGACCAATGAAAATACCTACTTTCATACCTTTTTTTACTTTATTTAAAACTTCTCTTGTTTCTACCATATTTTTAAAGTTCTCGTATGGTATTATATTCATATCAAAAGCACTCGCATATGCTAATGCCTCTTTAAAACTCATTACATTATTAACCTTTGGAATTATCATCCTCCTTGATTGCTTAGCTGCACTCTGCGCAATTCCATTCCATCTTTTTACCTTTGAATCGGCTTTTTTTTCATCTAATTTTACTATTGCTCTTTTCGATGCCACAGGAACAATTTCTTTCACTCCCAATTCTACTGCCTTTTGGATAATAAGTTCCATTTTATCGCTTTTGGGTAAACATTGAAATAAATACAACTCACCTTCAAGTTCGCTTCCACCGTACTCTACATCAATAATATTCACTATAACTTCTTCTTCGCAAATACTACTTATCTTACAAGAATAATCCTTACTCACACAGTCACTTATAAGTAATTCCTCGCCAATCTTCATTCGCAATACATTTTTTATATGATTAACGTCACTTCCTGTTATTTTAATACTATCTTCACCTATATTTGATTTATCTACAAAAAAATGATGCATATCTACCCCTGTATTTTTCGAGCGGTAATTGAATACCAATCGTTTTGATTTGTTATTTCCACTATTTCAAACTCTTTCTTTTGGCTTATTGCCTTTTCTACCTCATCCTTTTTAGTATCTATAATTCCAGATGTGATAAAATAGCCACCTTCTTTTAAATGTGAAGGAACTATATCAGATAATGGAACTAATACATCTGCCAATATATTTGCTACCACTATGTCATAGTTATACCCAGCTTCTTCTTCTATAGACTTATCATCTAAAATATTGCCTGCAATAACGCTACACTTGTCCTTTGAAATGTTATTCATTTCTAAGTTTTCATAAGTTGCTGTAATAGCATTTTCGTCTATATCTATGCCTACTGCACTCTCTGCTCCTAGCTTTAATGATACGATAGATAATATTCCACTTCCACATCCAACATCTAATACTGTACTTCCATCTTGTACATACTTTTTTAGCTGTCTCATACATAACTGAGTCGTTTCGTGCATACCTGTACCAAATGCAATACCTGGATCTATTTCAATAACTGTTTTCCCTTCATATTCTGGTTTACCATCTTCCCATGAAGGTTTTATAACAATATCATCTACTGTAAATGACTTAAAAAACTCTTTCCAATTGTTAATCCAATCCTTATCCTCTGTCTGTGTTTTTTCTATGCTACATTCTCCAACATCTACAAAGTCTTTAAGCTCTTCTAAACCATCTTTTATTAATGCTAATTTTTCTGTTTCTTCATCACTTTCTTCCATATAAAAGCTAAGATATGCTATACCTTCATCTTCTGGCAATTCAGGAAGAAAATCTATAAACATTCTTTTTCTATCTGATTCTGATAATGGTATATTATCATTAATCTCTATTCCGTTAATTCCCACCCCAACAAGCATATCACTAACTAAATCTGTTGCTTGTGTTGTTGTTTTTAATGTATATTTATTCCACTTCATATTTAATCTGCCTTTCCATATTTCGCCATGTTTTAACCAACATTGACACTTCTACCTAGTATATATCAAAAAAGAGTGTTTTTCAACACTCTTTTTAGTTATGTAATTACTACTTTTTACTTGTAGCTTCTTTATGTTTTCTTGTTACAACTACTATCATACCTATTGATGCTATCATTCCTAATGTATATAACATTATGTTGCTGCTATCACCTGTTTGTGGTCCATCTAATGGAATTTCAATTTCAACGATTTCTTCAAATTCTTCTTCGCTTGGATCTTCTACTATTGTTGTAATCTTTTCTTCTGATGGGTCTTCTGCTGATGGATCTTCTTCTCTATCTAATGGTATTTCTGGTGTTGTTATTTCTTCAAATTCTTCTTCGCTTGGTTCTTCTACTGTTGTTGTTTCTTCTACCGTTGTAGTTTCTTCTTCTGTTGAAGCTGTTGTTTCAGTCTCACTTGATGAATCAACTACTGTGTTCTTTGTTGTTGTCTCTACTTCTGTTTGTTTAGCTGTTGTTGTCTGTGCTTCTGTTTGCTTTGCTGTTGTTGTTTCTGCTTCTGTTTGTTTAGCTGTTGTTGTCTGCGCTTCTGTTTGTTTAGCTGTTGTTGTCTGTGTTTCTGTTTGTTTTGCTGTTGTTGTTTCTACTTCTATTTTCTTAGTAGTTGTTTCTGTTTCTGTCTGCTTAACTGTTGTTGTTTCTTCTCTATCTAATGGTGTATCTGGTGTTGTTATTTCTTCTGTTTTGTCTTCTGTTGTTGTAACTTCTTCTGTTGTAGTTTCATCTTCTGTTGTTGTTACTTCTTCTGTTGTTGTTGCTTCTTCTGTTGTTGTTGCTTCTTCTGTTGTTGTTGCTTCTTCTGTTGTTGTTTCATCTTCTGTTGTTATTTCTTCTGTTGTTTCTTCAACTGATGTTGTCTCATCTTCTGATGTTACTTCATTTGATGTTGTTTCAGCTGTTGTTGTTTCATTTTCTATATCATCTGCTAAGAAATGCCATTCATTTCCTGATACTGTGAATTTAGCTGCAATAACACGTCCTCTTGATGTTCCAAAAAGATCTACATTTGCTTTTGTTGCAACAAAGATACCACAACCTTCACCAATTGACACTTTACCTTCATAGCTTCCAAAATTCCAAATTACTGAATTTGAATTTGCAAGGTGATCTGTTGCTGATGAAATGTTATTTATAGAGTAACGACCAAGCCAAAAATTATTTGTGTTTATATTAACTACATTTATAATAAGCACTTGACTATCATTTTTTGCTAATTTCAATCCACCTGGTTGAACACTGTTTAACTGTGCTGCATCCACTGTAACTACACAAATTTGTGCTGAACAACCTGTTACATCTACTCTAGAATTGTTCATATCGTTAAAGTTTAAAGTTGCACCTGATGTGTTGCCTATGCCTTCATACTGTCTCATATTTGCTGCTACATTAGCTATTGACTTTGTAACATCAAGATATTTCTCATCTACTACTACTTTTAAGTTTGGTACATCATCTTTAAGTATTTTCTTTGTAGATTCTTCATCACCTGTGATTACATATGAAGTTGTTCTTAACTTTAATGTACTTGTAATTTCTTTAGCGTAAACAATTCCACCTGCATTTGTTTTTCCGCCTACTGTATTTCCCACTGTATGTGTATTACCTGCTAATTTATTTGCTGCTATATTTGATTCACAATCTGCATCAACTATAACTTCTTCTCCAACAATACCAAATGACTTTATATCTCCTAAAATATTGCTTATTATTTCACTGTTTGTTTGTAAACCTGCTCCTGCAAACACGCTCCCTATGCTTCCAAGTGTTGCTGTAGCTAATACTGCTGTAATAATAATTGATATTCTCTTATTTACCTTTTTACTAAAACCGAATTTTCTCATTTCTTCCTCCATGCTTAACTATTAACTCGTTCGTTTTATATACTACTATTTTATTATTTATTTTTCTCCCCCCCAAACGTAGTATTTTTGTACTACTCATTTTTCACCCTCTCCCCCCTCCCTTTGTTATTTTAAAAGTCTTTTTGTAAACAAAACGGTGATAGTTAGTTGAAAATGCACATAGGTAAGACTTTTTTAGTGTACAAATTCCAAAGAATATGCTATATTGTTATTTAGTCAAAACTGAATTGCAAAGGAATGGAGATAAGTATTTATGTCACATATAAATCAAGATAAAATTAGAAATTTTTGTATAATTGCTCATATTGATCATGGTAAATCAACTCTTGCTGATAGAATCATTGAAAAAACTGGTCTTTTAACTAGTCGTGAAATGCAATCACAAGTATTAGATAATATGGACTTAGAGCGTGAGCGAGGTATTACCATTAAAGCTCAATCTGTACGTACCGTATATAAAGCTAAAGATGGTGAAGAATATATTTTCAACCTTATTGATACTCCTGGACATGTAGACTTTAATTATGAAGTATCAAGAAGTCTTGCCGCTTGCGATGGAGCTATTTTAGTAGTAGATGCTGCACAGGGTGTTGAAGCTCAAACTCTTGCAAATGTATATCTTGCACTTGACCACGAACTCGACGTAGTTCCTGTAATTAATAAAATCGACCTTCCTAGTGCCGACCCTGATAGAGTAATAAATGAAATTGAAGATGTTATAGGCATTGAAGCGGAGGGCTGTCCATTAATTTCCGCAAAAAACGGCCTTAATATAGAAGATGTATTAGAAGCAATCGTTGAAAGAATACCTGCTCCAACAGGTGATAGTAATGCACCTTTACAAGCATTAATATTTGATAGCTTATACGATTCTTATAAAGGTGTAATTGTATTTTGCAGAATAAAGAATGGTTCTGTAAGAATAGGTTCACAAATTAAAATGATGGCCACTGGTGCTACTGCCAACGTAGTTGAAGTTGGTTATTTTGGTGCTGGACAATTTTTACCATGTGATGAATTAAGTGCTGGTATGGTTGGTTACATCACTGCAAGTATAAAAAATGTAAAGGATACTTCTGTTGGTGATACTATTACTGATGTAAATAATCCTTGTAGCGAACCATTACCTGGATATAAAAAAGTAAATTCAATGGTATACTGCGGACTTTATCCTGCTGATGGTGCTAAATATCCTGATTTAAGAGATGCTCTTGAAAAATTACAATTAAATGATGCTTCCTTATCTTATGAACCTGAAACTTCTATTGCATTAGGCTTTGGATTTAGATGTGGATTTTTAGGATTATTACATTTAGAAATTATTCAAGAAAGACTTGAAAGAGAATATAATCTTGATTTAGTAACTACTGCCCCAGGTGTTATTTATAAAGTTTTTAAACATAACGGAGCTATGATAGAGCTTACAAACCCTTCAAATCTTCCTGATTTATCTGAGATAGAACACATGGAAGAACCTTTAGTTTCTGCCGAAATAATGGTTACAACAGAGTTTATTGGCGCAATCATGGAGCTTTGTCAAGAGCGTCGTGGCCAATATATCTCTATGGATTACATTGATGGCACAAGAGCTTTACTAAAATACAACTTACCATTAAATGAAATTATATACGACTTTTTCGATTCTTTAAAATCACGTTCAAAAGGTTATGCTTCTTTTGATTATGAATTAAAAGGATACGAGCGTTCTGAACTTGTTAAGCTTGATATTCTTATTAATAAAGAAGAAGTCGATGCACTTTCATTTATTGTACATGCTTCTACTGCTTATGAGCGTGGAAGAAAAATGTGTGAAAAACTTAAAGATGAAATTCCTAGGCATTTGTTTGAAATACCTATTCAAGCGGCTATTGGAAGTAAAGTTATCGCTAGAGAAACTGTTAAAGCAATGAGAAAAGACGTTCTTGCAAAATGCTATGGTGGTGATATTTCACGTAAGAGAAAGCTTCTTGAAAAGCAAAAAGAAGGTAAAAAACGTATGCGTCAAATAGGCAATGTTGAAATACCTCAAAAAGCATTTATGAGTGTATTGAAACTTGACGAAAATTAATTGAGGTATTGAATAAACATGAGATTATATATACACATTCCATTTTGTGCAAAAAAATGTAACTACTGCGATTTTCTTTCTTTCACATGTGATGAAAGTACAAAATCTGCTTATGTAAATATGCTTATTAAAGAAATTAATTATTATGGTAACCTATATGGAAGAAACGGGATTAACACTCCTGTTTCTTCTGTGTTTTTTGGCGGCGGAACTCCTTCAATACTGGAAAGTAAATATATCTATTCTATTTTAACCGCTGCTAAGGATTCATTTAATATAGAAGAAAATGCAGAAATAACCATTGAATGCAATCCCGGAACTGTTAATCTACTAAAGCTTTCTGACTATAAAGCTTGTGGTATCAATCGTCTTAGCATCGGACTGCAATCCACAAATAATTCAGAACTTTTATTTTTAGGACGAATACACAATTTTAATAGTTTCTTAGAAACATATAATGATGCTAGAAAAGCTGGTTTTGATAATATAAATATCGATATAATGTCTGCACTTCCTGGTCAAACACTTGATTCTTATAAAGATACATTAATAAAGATAACAGATTTAGAACCTGAACATATTTCCGCTTATAGCTTAATCATTGAAGAAGGTACCCCTTTTTATGATTTGTATGAACCAAAATCAAAACCTTCCATATCTATTCCTTTATTACCTGACGAAGATACAGAAAGAGGAATGTATTACCTAACAGAAGAACTTCTTAATAAAAAAGGATATCTTCGTTATGAAATATCAAATTACTCTAAACCATCTTTTGAGTGTAAGCATAATCTTGGGTATTGGACTCGTGATGATTATCTAGGGATTGGACTTGGTTCTTCTTCTCTTATAGACAATAAAAGATTGAAAAATATTTCTAACTTACAGCAATACATGCATTTTATTGATTCAAACAATTTTGTTAATCTTATAGATGAAACTATTTCATTAAGTAAACATGATATATATTCAGAGTATATGTTCTTAGGTTTAAGAATAATAGGTGGCATTGATATAAATAATTTTAAAAAACAATTTGGAATAGATATAGACACTATATATGGTGGTGAAATTTTAAAACTTGTACATGATGAACTTCTTATTAAATCAAAAAATATTCTAAAATTAAGTAAAAAAGGCATTGATGTTAGTAACTATGTATTATCTAATTTTATCTAGTTGTTACAAAATACCCCATTTTTAGCCATTCCTAAGGCAATTGTGCTTTTCCGACCAAACCACTATATGTAGTGGTTTGTTTTTAAATTTATACATATATTTAGTAGACAAATCGTTTTATAAGTGTTATACTAAATTTACACTTGCGTGTTTAGTTATCAAGAATTATCTTTAAACCTTGATATTCACTATAGGAATTAATATATTATTAATATTTAAAATACATAAAGGAGTGAATTTAAATGAAAGTAATCAAGCGTGACGGTCGCCAAGCCGAATACGACCGTAACAAAATCTTCGTTGCCATCCAAAAAGCAAATGAAGGCATGGATCCTCAAAACAGAGTATCTGACGATGCCATCTATAATATCGTAGCTTCTATTGAAGCAAGAGGTACCGATATTATGCAAGTAGAAGAAATTCAAGATATCATCGAAGAAAGACTTATGTCTGAGAAGAAATATGCTCTTGCTAAATCTTATATCAAATATAGATTTACTAGAGAGCTTGTTCGTAAGGCAAACACTACTGATGACTCTATTATGAGCCTTATCAAAAACAGTAACAAAGATGTTATGGAGGAAAACTCTAATAAGAATGCTATTATTGCTTCTACACAAAGAGATCTTATAGCTGGTGAAGTTTCAAAAGACTTAACTAGAAGAGTACTTCTTCCAGAAAAAATTTCAAAAGCTCACGAACAAGGAGTACTTCACTTCCATGATGCAGATTACTTCTTACAGAGTATTTTTAATTGTTGTCTTATAAACATTGGTGACATGCTTGATAATGGCACTGTTATGAATGCAAAATTAATTGAAACTCCTAAAAGTTTCCAAGTTGCTTGTACACTTATGACTCAGATTATTTCTGCTGTTGCTAGCAGTCAATATGGTGGACAATCTGTTGACATTAAGCATCTAGGAAAATATTTAAGAAAGAGTGCTGAGAAATATAAATCTCGTTATAGCGAACTTTATAGTGATAAACTCTCTCCTGAAGTTATTGATGCACTTGTAAATGACAGACTTATGGATGAACTTCGTTCTGGAGTTCAAACTATTCAATATCAAATCAATACTTTGATGACTACAAATGGTCAATCACCTTTTGTTACATTATTTATGTATATAGAAGATGGCTATGAGTATGAAAAAGAAGTTGCTATGATTATTGAAGAAATATTAAAGCAACGTCTTCAAGGTATTAAAAATGAAATGGGCATTTATGTAACTCCTGCATTCCCTAAATTAATATATGTATTAGATGAAAATAACTGTTTAAAAGGTGGACAATATGATTACATAACAAAACTTGCAGTTAAATGTTCATCTAAGAGACTTTACCCTGACTATATTTCAGCTAAAAAGATGCGTGAGCATTATGAAGGTAATGTATTTTCATGTATGGGTTGTAGAAGTTTCCTTAGTGCATGGAAAGACGAACACGATAATTATAAATGGGAAGGCCGTTTCAACCAAGGCGTTGTTAGTCTTAACCTTCCTCAAATCGGTATTATTGCTGATGGTGACGAAGAAGTTTTTTGGCCAATGCTTGAAGAGCGATTATCTCTTTGTTTTGAAGCTCTTATGGTTAGACATCATTCACTTGAAGGTACTGTATCGAATGTTAGCCCTATTCATTGGCAATATGGCGCCATTGCAAGACTTAAAAAAGGTGAAAAAATTGATAAATTGCTTCATGATGGTTATTCTACTATTTCACTTGGTTATATTGGATTATACGAGGTTACTAAGCTTATGACTGGTGAAAGTCACACTACCGAAAAAGGTAAAGCTTTCGCTCTCAAGGTTATGAGAAGACTTCGTGAGGCATGTGATACATGGAAACGTAACACTGGATTAGGTTTTGGTTTATATGGTACTCCTGCTGAAAGCCTTTGCTATCGATTTGCAAGAATTGATAAACAACGTTTTGGTGATATTGCTGATATTACAGATAAAGGCTATTACACTAACTCATATCATGTTGATGTTAGAGAGCCTATTGATGCTTTTGAAAAGTTTACTTTTGAGAGCCAATTCCAAACAATCTCAAGTGGTGGTGCTATATCTTATGTTGAAATACCTAACATGAGACATAATTTAGAAGCTTTAGAGGAAATAGTTAAATTTATATATGATAATATTCAATATGCTGAATTTAATACTAAGTCTGACTACTGCCATATTTGTGGTTTTGATGGTGAAATTGTTATAAATGATAAATTAGAGTGGGAATGCCCACAATGTCACAATAAAGACCATTCTAAAATGAATGTAACAAGACGTACTTGTGGATACTTAGGTGAAAATTTCTGGAATGTAGGAAAAACAAAGGAAATTGATGCAAGAGTACTTCATGTTTAAAAAATCTTCGCCCGGCGGCGAAGATTGCAAGAACAAAAATCGTTGCGATAGCACAACGATTTTTGTTCTTGATTGGTACAGCACTACTTTACTCGCTTATTTCGCACACATTATATAGAAAGGACTCTAAAGTAAATGAATTATGCATCTATTAAAAGAATGGACGTTGCTAATGGTCCTGGAATAAGAATGTCTCTTTTTGTAAGTGGATGTACCCATTATTGTAAGAATTGTTTTAACCAAGAGGCTTGGGACTTTAACTATGGTGAGCCATTTACACAAAAAGAAATTGACTACATTGTTAACTATGTAGGTGATGAACATATTTCTGGACTTACTATTTTAGGTGGTGAACCATTTGAACATGTGAACCAGCAAGGCATACTTCCACTGCTTCAAACACTTAGAGAAAAACATCCTGATAAATCAATATGGTGTTTTACTGGATTTGATTTTGAAGAGGATATACTTGGTTGGATGGTTGATAAATATCCTGAAACAAAAGAAATATTATCATACCTTGATGTAATAGTAGATGGAAAATTTGTTGAAGAACTAAAAGATTTATCTTTACGTTTTAAAGGTTCATCTAATCAAAAAACTATAATGGTACAAGAATCCTTAAATGAAGGAAAAACTATACTATTAAATTTCTAAAAACATTCGGCTAAAGACAAACAATAGATTCGGCTAAAGCCGAACTATAAAAGAATGCAGGGCATTCTTTTAGAAAGGATTATTATGCAACAAACAGTAAATGTAAAAAAATTAAATGAAAAGGCTACACTTCCTACATATGGCAGTGAATTTGCAGCAGGTTCAGATTTATACGCATGTATAGACGGCGCTATAACAATAAAGGCTGGTACTACTGAGTTTATAAAGACAGGCCTTGCAATGGAGATTCCTGTTGGATTTGCTGGATTAATCTATGCTAGAAGTGGACTTGCTTGCAAGAAAGGTCTTGCCCCTGCTAATAAAGTAGGTGTTGTAGATTCTGATTATAGAGGCGAGATAATGGTTGCATTACACAATCACTCAAACGAAGATGTCACTGTTGAGCATGGCGAACGTATTGCACAACTAGTAATAACTCCATATCTTACAGCTATTTTCAATGAAACTGATGAACTAAATGACACTGTTCGAGGCAAGGGTGGTTTCGGTTCTACAGGGCAAAAATAGTTTATCTTTAATAAGAATTTCAGATAACAAAGTGTGGGTGTCACCTAATTCAGGAGACACCCACTTCTTAATTATTTATATATGTTTTTCCGTATATTATTTAATCTCGTCTTTTGTTGCTTTATCGACTTCAAGAAGATCATATCCATCCACTTTTGATATTTTACTAGGATTTTGAATATATATCTCATCACCTAATTGCAAATCATAGGCTTCATCCTCTCCTACATCATCCTTCGTTACATGCCAATAACTCTCTTTATATTTTACCAATATTTTATCACCTATCTTGTAATCCTCTGCTCTTTGTTTAGTGATTTCAAGAAGCACCACATTGTCATCTCTTATTTCTATTACTTTTCCAACAACAATGTATGCATGTGCATCATTAATAAGACTGTTTTTCTTAATCAGTACTAAGCATATTACCACTACTACTAATGTTGTGCAAATTATTGATGATATTATCACTGTCTTTCTTATCTTATTTATATTCACTCTATATCTTCCTGCTATTTTCTCTTATTTTAAAACATATATTTTTATAGTATAACAAAAATAACTAAATGACAACCACAATTGTACGAACTACACTTTTTTTGTATGAACTACATTAAATTGCATTTTTTAGTTTATTTACCACTTTAAGCCCTACTCTATTTCAGTAGGGCTTAATACTTTATCTAACAATGCTGCCAATGGTTCCATCGCATTTTTTGCTTCTTGGAAGGTATTGTTTTGTGCTCCTACCTCTATAAGCACTGACCTAGCTTTTAAATCTAAGTTATACTGATATGCATCTAAATAGTTTCTTCTTGTAAAATCAGGAAAATATTCTTCTGCCAAGAGCTTCATCTGAAAACTAAATGCTAAGTTATCACTTCTATATCTATTGTATAGGTAATCTATATCACCTCCACTGCTAGTTCTACTCATACCATTAAAAAACATTATTTGAGCAGTTCTTTTACCATTAACATCTGTCACTAGATGAATACTTTCATTTACACCATCTCTATGTACATCTAACACTACCTCTATACTTGGATTATCTGCTAGTATTTGTTGCAATGCTTCCCTCGCATAAGTATACGCTTTTGATCTATCTAATTTTCCATCTACATAATCAAATCTCTGTGTGCAATGAATTACATTATAACCATACCCATTAGATAACAGTTCCGATAGATAAGTTCCAACTGCCACTATATTTGTACTATTGTCACCCTCTGTAGAATCCGAAAATCCTTCCATTGAATGTGTATGATAAATCAAAATTTGTGGTGCTTGATTGTTTTTCTCAATTGAAAAATCTTTTGACATCATATTTGTTACCTCTAGATCACTTTCTAAAACCTTTGACCTAGAGGGTACAACATATAAACTGCTCATTAAAAAATTAAAATTCAGCTGTTCTACTGAGTATTTTATTCCGCTTCCATTTCCTATTAACTTTAACACTCCATTTCCAAATACTTCTTGAGTTTCTGGTTTATCATCATTATTTTCCGCACTAGATGGTTCTTCATTTTTCTTATCTTCCCCTTTATTTGGTGTTGTTTCTATTGCACTTGCAACATCCACTTTTTTAGTTATATCATTGGGGTCATAAACAACATATGTTATTTCCTTTTGTTTGTCTTTTGCAAAACTATAAAAAGTAATACTACTATTAATGCTGTCTGCTATAATATCAATTATAGGTTCTTTCTTTTGTGAATAAGATGAATATGAAACAATTCTATTGTTTTCATTCATGCATCTCACAACAAGCTTGTATACCATTTTTCCAACTGAATTAGAAATCCCTGTTTTTCCCACATATATATTTAATATTTGCATAATTCCACAAATAACTAGTACTATTAAAGGCGTTAACCGAAATAATTTTCTAATAGACCTCTTTTCCATCATATACCTCTTATAATTTTATATAACAGTATATGATGGATTATTTTGATTTATGATAATGCTACATTTATTGCTTCTGACAATGTAAAACTGAGCATTTTAACATTTTCATCTATATCTTTTGGTGTTACATATAAGTTTCCTTTTGATGGTTCCATAAGCTCTTTAATTAATTCTATTTTTTCGTTTTGTGAGAACTTTGACATTGCATTTTTTAGACTCTTAAAAGCATCTGAACTTGATAATTCTGCTATTAACTCATCCATTGCATCACTCACTATCGTTGCTGCTTCTACAACAGTTGGTACACCGATTGATATAACTGGAACCCCAAGTGTCTTTTTATTTATCCCTTTTCTATGATTACCTACGCCCGAACCTGGATTTATCCCTGTATCTGAAAGCTGTATTGTTGTTCCTAATCTTTTGGTATTCCTTGCCGCTAACGCATCTATTGCAATCACTGCTGATGGCTTAACTTCATCTACCACACCTTTAACATATGCCGCTGTTTCAATTCCTGTCTGTGCCATTACTCCTGGTGCAATCGCAAATATATCTTCATTTATATATATGTTTGAAATCACTTTAGGACCTAATGCATCAGGCGTGGCATCTCTATTCCCTAGCCCCACTATTAAAATCTTTTTATTATCTTTTTTTGGCAATAATTTGATTATATACTTAGCCAATACATCTGTGATCTTTTTATGATAATCCTCATCGACTTCTCTAAGTGAATATGATTCAATTGTAATATATTTTCCGATAGGCTTTTTCATAGCTTCTTCACCTTGTTCATTAAGAATCTCCACTACACTAATACTTATATTACCTTCATCTTCTGTAAATTCTTCCAATGAAACTCCCTTTACTTCTATATTAGTCCCTTTAAATCTCTCCTGCTCTTCAACTGCAAGGTCTGTTCTTATATCAAATCCATTCTTCATTTTTAATTAGCCTTTCTTATTATAATATATCTTTATTTTATCCAAAAGTTTGCTTGACATACCGTTTACAATATATTAAAATAGTAAAGATGTTTGCATTGTCCGCAAAACCTTAATATGCAAACAATTGGTTACCATGGTTTCTAACTCTCTCAATGAGACCATAATAAAACAGATTTCCAGTGGAGGTAATTTAAAATGGCTAATATTAAATCAGCTAAAAAAAGAATCGATGTAACTGCAGCTAGAACTGCAAGAAACAAAGCAATTAAGTCTAAAGTAAAGACTGCTATAAAGAAAGTAGACGCTGCTATCGTTGCTAACGATAAGGCTGCAGCTATCGCTGCTTTAACAGCTGCTACAGTTGAAATTGACAAAGCAACAACAAAGGGTGTATACCACAAGAATAATGCTTCAAGAAAAGTTTCACGTTTAGCAACAGCTGTAAATAAGCTCGCTTAATAATTTTTCGCTCGGCAGCGAAAAATGCAAAAATAGAGAAATGGTTGCGATAGCGCAACCATTTCTCTATTTTTAGTTGGCAAGCCTTTACTTGGTTCGCTTCAGTGTTTTGATCAGCAAACTACGACGACGACTTTATTTATTAAATATGATTACATTATTCTCTTTATATGGTATACTATTTTTATTATACATAAAGGTAAGGGGGATTATATATAGACTCAAATTCAAATAAAGTTTTTATAACTACTGATGAGAATAATAATAAACTTGTTGTTATTCCGCAGATTATCTTTTTAGGCAAACGTTCTATCTCTTGGGACGATGTTGAACTCTATCTACTCCGCTATATCGGCGAAACTATTCAAATTGATGAAACAAATGATATTATATATATTGACAAAGGTTTTTCTGATGAATTTACTAGTTCAATATATACCAGAAGTCTCAAAGGAACTTTAGCAAAAGCTAAAGCTAATATGATACAAGGAATTCCTGATATGATTAAGATTGCAACAAAAAAACGTTGGAATGAAAATCTTAAAACAAAGCATAATAGCTGTGCCAAAAATGGTTGGTATAGATATAATACACGCTTTGCACTACCTGTTACTAATAATCAAGGAACTACATATAATTACAACATCTATCAAGCTGTATTGGTAATTCGTCATTCTTCTAATAACAAATTTTATCTTTATGATATTCAAAATATAAAAAAAGAAACGAGCAACCTACTTTGGACAAATTAATTGTCAAGTAGTCAGAAACCCATTTCTTTTCTATATAATAATACATATCCTTTTAAAAATCAAGTTAATATTTTCTAATAATATAATATCAAGACAGCAAACTCGAACTTGTGTTCCCATGTACTTTATGATATAATAGAACCAGTAGCATTTCTGCTACTGGCAATCGTGTACAGATGGTTGACCTTCATTCTACATAGAATGGAGGTGATGCTTATGAAGAATAAATTCGATTTTAATGATTTAATGTCATTCGGACTTTTCTTAATAGCGCTGCTGACATTCATATATTTGATATGTCATTAGTATAGAAAAAGACCCTCCCTGTACTTTGACCAGTCCGGGAAGGTCTTTTTCTCTGAATGGGTCAACCACACTGTGGCGATTGCCTTATATTTATATTATAACAGATTTTTTATACTTTGCAACTTATTTTTACACATCTACACAAAACCTCTTAATTTTCATATTAAATTCCACCTTGCTGTGGAATTTAAATTCAGAAAGTAGATGTTACTTTGATTAAGTTGAAAATGGAAGTTACTTTGACTAAAAATGACTATTACTTTTCTACACTTCATGAATAGTTTCTTT
>JAVBRI010000031.1:0-86240 GCA_031548165.1 Lachnospiraceae bacterium | reverse complement strand
TTCGTAGGCTCAAGAACTTTGCTACACCACTTCCTTTATCTATACCATTACTGATACCAACTTGTGGTTCGCTACACTTGGCGGTAAATACCCGTGACTGGACTTTCACCAGTTAGATTAGTGCCATGCCTGGCACACATAGAAAACATCGTATCAATATTTGTATTTGATACGATGTTTTGCATTATTAGTCTTCTATTTTCTTTTTCTTAGTTACTACTCCAACTACTCCCGCTGAAATCATTGCTAACCCAAGAAGAATTATCCAATTAGTACTATCTCCTGTCTTAGGACCATTATCTAATGGAATCTCATCTACATCGATTTCTTCAACTTCTTCTGCTGTTTCTTCTTCTGTAGTTTCTTCTGTAGTTATTTCTTCTGTTGCAATTTCTTCTGTTGTTGTTTCTTCCTCTGTTGTTATTTCTTGCGTTGTCTCTTCTTCACCATCATCTAATGGAGTTGGATCTGTTGTTATTTCTTCAACTTCTTCTGCTTCGTATACTACATTTATTACTGTTCCTTCAACAGTTACAGTCTTTACACCATCTAATACTGTACCTGGTGTAATATATCCGTCTGGAGCAAATAATGTTGCATCTACATTGATTGTTGAACCAAATTCTGCAAAGTCTTCTACTGTTCCTACTAAGTTAGCATCTGCTACTTCATCTGTGTAGTAGTTGATTGTATATCCAAATGTATCTTTTGCATAAACGATATCTATTACATTTCCTGTTACTTCAATTAAAAGTTTTCCTTCTGTAAGAATTCCGTTTACTACTGTTCCTTCTGCCTTATAACCTTCTGGAGCAAATCCTTCTAAAGCTACATCTACTAATGAACCAAATTCTGCTGTCTTTGCTACATAGTTTAATAAGTTATCTGTTGCAACTTCATCTCTATAGTAATTAATTGTATATCCAAATGAATCTCTCTTATATACTACATTTACTACATTGTTAGCTGTTACTTCTGTTACAACTGTTGCACCTGATATTTCTTTTCCTTCTGCTTTATAACCTGTTGGTAATGTATCAAGTTCTGGAACAATGATAACTGAGCCAAATTCTGCTTTATCTGATGTGCTTGTAATTAAGCTATCAGCACTTATTTCATCTGTATAGTAGTTAATTATATATCCAAACTCTGATTTAACATATAATACCTTTATTACTTGGTTATTATCAACTGATACTACAAGATTTCCTGACTCTATTGTTCCTGGTGTTACATATCCTATTGGTGCATATTCATTCAAATCAACTGATATAGCTGAATTAAATTCTCCTGAAGCCTTTACTTCTCCAAGGTAATTATTATCTGATACACTATCCCTATAATATTCAACTTTATAGTTAAAATTATTTTTTGTGTAAACTATATTTATTACATTATTTTCAGCTATTTCTGAAATTTTTTCTATACCTACTATTGATTCTGGTAATTTATATCCCTCTGGTCGTCTTGCTCCAATAATATCCATTGAATCTACTGTAATTGATTGACCATACTCTGCTGATTTAATTACTGAATCTCCAATTTTATTTTCTGCACTTATACTATCTGCATAATAATTAATTGTATAATTATAAACATTTTTTGTACTATATAAAACAGTTATTACTTGAGCATCATCATCTGTTACTATAAGTGTTCCACCAACTATACCTGGTGTTGTATATCCTACAGGTGCATACTTGCTTGCATCTACCACTATAGCTGAACCATATTCTGCTGTTTGCTTATCTTCTCCAAGTTGAGTAAATATTGAAATCTCATCCTTATAATACTTGATTGTGTATTTAAATGTATTCTTTGTATAAACTACATCTATTACATTTCCCGTTGTATTAATTGTAAGTTTTCCATCTGTTAATGTTCCATTTACTACTGTTCCAGATGTTATATATCCTTTTGGAGCGAATAATGTTAAATCTACACCTATTACTGTACCAAAATCTGCTGTACCTGATACACTATCAAGTAAATTATCGCCTGATACTGAATCAACATAATAGTTAACTTCATAATTAAATGCTTTTTTACTATTATATACTACTGTTATTACTTGGCTATCATCTGCTGTTACTGTAAGGTTTCCATTTACTATACCTGGTGCATTGTATCCATCTGGTAAATACTTTGTATCATCTACTGTAATTTCTGAACCAAATTCTGCTGTAAAACCTTCTGTTCCAAGTTCATTTTCTGGCAAAGCAGCATCAACATAATATACTACTGTATATCCAAACACATCTTTTGTATATACTACATCTACTACATTTCCTGTTGTATTAATTGTAAGTTTTCCATCTGTTAATGTTCCATTTGCTACTGTTCCTAAAGCTATATAACCTACTGGTGCATAACCTTCTAGTGCTACATCTACAGTTGAACCGAACTCTGCTACTGCTGATATACTTGCTAATTTATTTAATGTTGATACTTCATCAGCATAATAATTAATTACATAATTATATAAATTCTTTGTGCTATATAATACTGTTATTACTTGTTCATTATCTTCATTTACTACAAGGTTTCCATTTACTATACCTGGTGTAGCGTATCCAGTTGGTACATATTTTGTATCATTTACTACTATATCTGAATTAAATTCTGCTGTAAACTCATCACTTCCAATTTCATTTTCACTTGAAACTTCGTCTTTATAATACTTAACTGTATATTTAAAATCATCTTTTGTATATACTACATCTACTACATTTCCAGTTGTACTAATTGTAAGTTTTCCATCTGTTAATGTTCCATTAGCTACTGTTCCAAGTGCCCTATAACCTATTGGCGCATATCCTACTAATGATACATCTACAGTTGAACCAAATTCTGCTGAACTTGATATACTATCAATATGATTGCTAGTTGATACTGAATCTTTATAGTAATTAATTATATAGTTAAAATTATCTTTTGCATAAACTACATCTACTACATTTCCTGTTATACTTATTATAAGGTTTCCGTTTGTAAGGTTTCCATTTTCTACTGTTCCGATTGCTCTATAACCTACTGGTGCAAATCCTTCTAATGCTACTTTTACAGTTGAACCAAACTCTGCCTCATCTGCTATACTCCAAACTAAAGTATCTTCTGAAACAAAATCTGCATAGTAGTTAATTACATAATCAAATGAATCCTTTGTATATACTACATCTACTACATTTCCTGTTGTATTAATTACAAGTTTTCCATCTATAAGATTTCCGTTTACTACTGTTCCTTCTACAATATATCCTTCTGGAGCATAACCTGTTAATAATACTTCTACTAAAGAAGCATATTCTGCACTATTTGATACTGTATTTAATAATGTTCCATCTATTGAATCTTGATAGTAGTTAATTGTATAATCAAATGATGCTTTCTTATACACTACATTTACTACATTATTTGCTGTTACTTCTGTTACAATCGTTGCTCCTGTTACTATTTTTCCTTCTACTGTATAACCTGTTGGTAAAGTATCAAGATCTGGTACAGTTATCGTTGATTCAAATTCTGCACTATTTGTTGTGCTTGTAATCAAATTATTAGCATTTACTTCATCTGTATAATAGTTGATTGTATATCCAAAATTATCTTTTACATATAATACTTTTATTACTTGGGAATTATCAGCTAAAACTTCAGGTGTTCCTTCTGCTATTGTTCCTGGTTTTGCATATCCTGTTGGTGCGTATAATGATAAATCAACAGATATAGCTGACTTAAATTCAGCTGATTTCACTTTTACTGTACCTATTTTAATACCACTTGAAATACTGTCTATATAATATTCAATTGTATATCCAAAGTTATCTTTTGAATAAACAATATTTATTACATTATTTTCAGCTATTTCAGAAACTCTAATAATAGGCATTAAATCTGGTATTTTATATCCCTCTGGTAATCTTGCACCAAATTCAGCATCTGTTGGAACTTGTTGACCATACTCTGCTGATTTAACTACAGAATCTCCAAGTTTATTTTCTGCACTTATGCTATCTTTATAATAATTAATTGTATAGTTATAGCTAGCTTTTGTTGCATAAACAACTTTTACAATGTTCTTAGAAGAATCAATATCTACAACTGTTGCACTTCCATCTGCAATAACACCTGGTGTAACATATCCCAATGGTGCATATGCACTTAATTCGTTGCTTGTAAGGCTTATATCACTTCCGATTGTTCCTGCCTTAACATCTGTTCCTAATTTTGTTCCGTTAACACTACCTTTATAATATTCGATTGTATAATCTGCTGTTGTTACTTTCTTATATCCTACATAAACTACTTGTGAAGGTACCTTCTTTGTAACAGATACGTCAAATGAAGATGCGCTTCCGTGTACATTTCCATCTACTATTACATAGTTTACATACTCATATGTTGAATCTAAATATTTATCTGGATTGATTGTATATGTTTTATATTCTAATGCTGTTTTATCATTTTCTTTAACATTGTATGGTTCGAATACTTTTGCTGCATACTGTGGTCCCTCAACTACAACTCCATCGCTGTTGATTGGCTGACCTGCTTCATTTACTAAATATCCGTTTACTACGATTGTACCTTTTGAAATACTAACTTTTGGTACTACGAAATCTTTTGATGTTGTGTTACCATTTACATCTATATAATTAAATGTTGTTGTTTTATTTGTTGGATATGCTGTATCAGGATTCATTTCACCAACTTTGTTTGGATCTACTGTTACTCTATATGTCATAGTAGCAGGTGTTCCTTCTACGATATTTCCTGTCATCCAATTTATTGTTTCTGTTTTTGCATCATATGTGAATGAACCTTGAGATACTGTGATGTTTGAAGCATTTCCTACTAAATCAAAATATTCACCCATTGGATCTACAACGCCTAAACCAGCATTAACTGTTGCAGCATATTTAATATGTGATGCTATTGTAGCAAGTTTATCTACCATATTTGATGCTGTTGCACTAAAATAGTAATCATCTTTTGATGCACATGCTTTTAATACTGCTTCTCCGTTAGTTCCTGCACTAACAGCCATTGTTAATATTTCTGCTCCTGTTGCTTTTACTAAACCTGCTTCATATATTGTTGCTGATCCATTTGTTGTAACTACATTACATGATGTACTATGGCTACATTTTTCTGTATAGTAATCGCTACTGCTTAATTCAAAAGCACTACCTTTACCAACTTGTGTATTGTAGTTTACTGATGTAACTGCATTTAATGTTAATGCATGTGTCCATGTAGTCGTTGTCTTTTGATTTTTGCCATTACCTGTAGTTGTTGTCTTTGATGTACATGCTTCTGTTGTTGTTGCGCCTGTTACTTTATAGCTATAAGTTGGTTCTCCATCACCTACAACGATAACATATTTGTTATCTGCTGTTGATGTTGCAAGTAATTCTCTTGCTGCCTTAAGACCAGCTTGAATATTTGTACCACCTGTTGCTGTTATTTTATTTACTGCTGTCTTTAAATCAGCTTTTTTACTATAATCATAAAAACTTGACTTTGTTGCTGTTTCTGCGAAAGTAACATATGCTACTCTTACTGCACTGTCTTTCATAATGCTATCAATTGCATTATTTACTCCTGTTTTCATTGTTGATAATTTACTATTATCATTCATACTTCCTGAAGTATCAATAACAAATATTACATCTGAAGTTGTTGTAATATTTTTTCCTTCAATTGTTAATGTTATATCCCATTGATTATCTACACCATCTACTGGTGTAGCTGTCTTTGTTAAATTAATAGCACCTGCATTTGGCCATTCTACTGTTGCTATACTTGTTAATAAAGAACTAAGACAAAGAATTACACAAAGTGTAAAGCTTAATATTCTTTTAAATGTTTTACTTACCTTCATACTTTCCTCCTAAAATATACAATCATTATTTTTTTACCATGATATATTTTACCAATTTTTTTCAAAAATAATCCCCCCCTTAAGTTGGAAAATTAAGAGGGGGATTATTTTTATATTTAGTACCTTAAGAGGTAGTACTTTAGTAATTATTTTACTATTCTTACCTTTATTACACCATCAATTGCTTTGATTTCATTGATAATTTCATCATTTGCTGATGCATCAAGATCAAGCATTGTATATCCATAAGAATCTTTTGATTTATTCATCATATCTGAAATATTTATATTCTTAGATGCCATTACACCTGTAAATTGAGTAAGCATATTTGGAACATTTTTATGACAAATTGCAATACGTCCTGCTTTTGTGCAAACACCCATATCACATGCTGGATAATTTACTGAATTTATAATATTTCCGTTTTCAATATAATCCATCATTTGATTTACTGCCATTACCGCACAGTTATCTTCTGATTCTTCTGTTGAAGCTCCAAGATGTGGGAATGCAATTACTCCATCCATATTAGCTGTTTTTGCATTTGGGAAATCAGTTACATATTTTGCAACTTTTCCTGATGCTAAAGCTACTGCCATATCATCATCATTTACAAGTAAGTCTCTTGCAAAGTTAAGAATTACAATGCCATCTTTCATCATAGACATAGTTTCTTTATTAATCATTCCCTTTGTATCATCAAGTAATGGTACATGTACTGAGATAAAATCACTATTTGAGAATATTTCTTCTCTTGTCTTTACTATTTCAATGCTTCTTGAAAGGTTAAGAGCATTTCCCACTGAAAGATATGGATCACATCCGATAACTTTCATTCCAAGAGCTGTTGCAGCATTTGCTACTAATACACCGATAGCTCCAAGTCCGATAATACCTAATGTTTTTCCTTGAATTTCTGTTCCAGCAAACTTTGACTTTGCTTTTTCCATTGTCTTTCCAATGTTTTCATCTGACTTATTGTCAGTTACCCATTGCATACCACCCCTAACATCACGAGATGCTAAAAGCATACCTGCAACAACAAGTTCCTTAACACCGTTTGCATTTGCACCTGGTGTATTGAAAACAACAATACCTTTATCAGCACATTTATCAAGAGGAATGTTATTAACACCTGCTCCTGCTCTTGCTACTGCTAAAAGATTATCTGATAATTCTAAATCATGCATTGCTGCACTTCTTACTAAAACACCTTCTGCACTTGCAAAATCATCTGTTACTGTATAAATATCTGTAAATAAATCCATACCTAAATTAGATATAGGATTAAGACAATTAATCTTTGCCATTTTTTAGTTCTCCTCTTCAAACTTTTTCATGAATTCAACTAATTTCTCAACACCTTCTGTTGGCATTGCATTGTAAATACTTGCTCTCATACCACCTACTGATCTATGACCTTTAAGGTTTTCAAATCCAGCAGCTTTTGCTTCTTTTACAAACTTAGCATCTAATTCATCATTACCTGTTACAAATGGTACGTTCATAAGTGAACGGTCTTTCTTTTCTACAGTTCCCTTAAATAACTTACTCTCATCAAGGTAATCATAAAGAATTGCTGCTTTCTTTTCATTGATTTCTTTCATCTTTGTAAGTCCGCCAAGGTTCTTTAACCATTTGAATACTTTACCACAGATGTAAATATTGTAACATGGTGGTGTATTGTATAATGATTCATTTTCAGCATGAATGCTGTATCTAAGCATAGTTGGTGTTCCTGGTAATACATCCTCGGTGATAAGATCTTCTCTTATAATAACTACTACCATACCTGCTGGTCCTACGTTCTTTTGAACTCCTGCAAAGATTAAGCCGTATTTTGATACATCTACTGGCTCTGATAAAATACAAGAAGACATATCTGATACTAATACTTTACCTTTAGTATTTGGAAGTTCTTTAAACTTTGTACCATAGATTGTATTGTTTTCACAAATATATACATAGTCAGCATCTTCTGGAATAGCTAAATCTGAACAATCTGGAATATATGAGAATGTCTTATCAGCACTTGAAGCTACTTCAATAGCATCACCATAAATTTTTCCTTCTTGATAAGCTTTTTTTGCCCACTGTCCTGTTACGATATGAGCTGCTTTCTTATTCTTCATAAGGTTCATAGGAATCATAGCAAACTGCTGTGATGCTCCACCTTGAAGGAATAACACCTTATAGTTATCAGGTATATTCATTAAGTCTCTTAAATCTTGCTCTGCTGTCTTGATTATTTCATCATATACCTTTGAACGGTGGCTCATTTCCATTACTGACATGCCACATCCCTTATAATCGAGCATTTCTGCTGCTGCTTCTTTTAATACCTCTTCTGGTAATACTGCTGGTCCTGCTGAGAAATTATAAATTCTTCCCATTGTTTTAAATCCTCCTTAATTGTACGTATTTATTATTTTTTAGAAATTTAAAAAGTTAAATCTTCTTCGCTAAATGCTTCTGAAATAGCGGCTCCTGGCGCTACCATTGGGAATACCTTATCATCACTGTCAATTTGACAATCAATAACAACTGGTTCCTTTAATGATATCGCTTGCTTTAATATCTCTTCAAATTCTTCGCGTTTTGTTACTCTGAAAGCTTTCGCTCCCATTGCTTCAGCTAATTTCACAAAATCAACCTTATCATTTAATGATGTATGTGAATAACGTTTTTCATAGAACAACGTCTGCCATTGCCTAACCATTCCTAAAACATGATTATTAATAACTACTTGAATGATTGGAATATTATATCTTGTAGCTGTAGCAATCTCATTCATGTTCATACGGAAACAACCATCACCAGCTATATTAATAACTGTTTTTTCTGGCATTCCCATTTTTGCACCAAGACTAGCTCCAAGTCCATATCCCATTGTTCCAAGTCCACCTGATGTAACTAAAGTTCTTGGCTTTTTATACTTATAAAACTGTGCAGCCCACATTTGATGCTGACCTACTTCTGTAGTGATAATAGCATCTCCGCCTGTTACCTCATATATCTTTTCAATAACAAATGGACCTGAAAGACCTTCTTCTTTATATTTAAGTGGATACTTGTTCTTAAATTCTTCTATTTTTGAAACCCATTCACTTCTATCAACTTTTTCAAGCTTTTCATTGATTTTTCCTAAAATAATCTTTGCATCACCGATTACACTCTGTGTAGCTCTGATGTTTTTATTAATTTCAGCTGCATCAATATCAATATGAAGTATACTTGCATTATTCGCAAATTTATCTGGATTTCCAACTACTCTATCACTAAACCTTGCTCCAATTGTAATAAGTAAATCACAATCGATAACACCAAAGTTTGATGTCTTTGTACCATGCATTCCTAGCATACCTGTATAAAGTTCATTTTCACCATCAAATGCACCTTTACCCATAAGTGTATCGCATACTGGCGCACCTACGATATCAACAAACTTTTTAAGTTCTTCTGATGCATCTGCTATTACTGCACCACCACCAACAAGGATAAATGGTTTCTTTGACTTATTAATAAGCTCTATTGCCTTATTTATATCCTCATCTTTTATTGTGTCAATTTGTCTGCTTATCGTTTTTGGCTTTTCAATTTCAAAATCAACTTTTACATTTGGTGCTGTTGCATCCTTTGTTATATCAACCAATACTGGTCCTGGTCTGCCTGATTTAGCTATATAAAAAGCTTTTCTAAGTGTCTTAGCTATATCATTTACATCCTTTACTATAAAGTTATGCTTAGTAATAGGCATTGTCACACCTGCTATATCAATTTCTTGAAAAGAATCCTTTCCAAGTAATGTCTTAGCAACATTTGCTGTTATTGCAACAAGTGGAACTGAATCCATATATGCTGTTGCTATACCAGTTACTAAATTTGTTGCTCCTGGCCCTGATGTTGCCATACAAACACCAACTTTTCCAGTTGCTCTAGCATAACCATCTGCTGCATGAGCTGCGCCTTGTTCGTGAGATGTAAGTATGTGTTTTATTTCATGTGAATGCTTATATAATTCATCATAGACATTTAAAATAGTTCCTCCGGGATATCCAAATACTGTATCAACGCCCTGCTCTTTTAAACATTCTATAATTATTTCTGAACCTGTTAATTGCATAGTATATTTCCTTTCTATTGTTTATGTCTATAATTAGTTTGTTTTAAGTACCGCACCTCTATCTGCTGATGTTACCATAGAGGCATATCTTGCAAGATAACCTGTTGTCACATTAGGTTTTCTAGGTGTCCACTGTGACTTTCTAGCTTCCATCTCTTCTTCTGATATATCTACATTAATCTGGTGATTATCTATATCAATCTTAATTATATCGCCTTCTTTAACAAGTGCTATAGGTCCTCCTACAGCTGCCTCTGGCGATACATGACCTATCGATGCTCCTCTTGATGCTCCCGAGAAACGACCATCTGTAATAAGTGCAACTGATGAACCAAGTCCCATACCTGCAATAGCTGATGTAGGATTAAGCATTTCTCTCATGCCAGGTCCACCCTTAGGGCCCTCGTATCTGATGACTACTACATCACCTGCCACGATTTTTCCACCTTTTATCGCTGCAATCGCATCTTCTTCACAATCAAATACTCTTGCTGGTCCTTCATGCTTTAACATTTCTGCAACTACTGCTGAACGCTTAACAACACATGAGTCTGGTGCTAAATTACCTCTAAGTACTGCAATTCCACCAACTTCACTGTATGGATTTTCAATTGGTCTAATTACATCTGTATCTTTATTCACTGCATCTTTAATGTTTTCTCCAACAGTTTTTCCTGTTACTGTCATAACATCTTTGTGCAATAAATTTTTCTTTGATAATTCATTCATTACAGCATAAACACCACCTGCTTCATTGAGTTCTTCAATATATGTGTGTCCTGCTGGTGCAAGATGACAAAGATTTGGTGTTTTTGCACTGATTTCATTTGCCATATCAAGATTAAGCTCTACGCCTGCTTCATGTGCAATAGCTGGAAGATGAAGCATACTATTTGTACTACATCCAAGTGCCATATCTATAGCAAGGGCATTTTCAAATGAATCTTTTGTCATTATATCAAGCGGTCTAATATTTTTACTTATAAGTTCCATCACCTGCATACCTGCATGTTTTGCAAGCTTAATTCTATCTGAGTAAACTGCTGGAATAGTTCCGTTTCCTCTAAGTCCCATACCAAGTGCTTCTGTAAGACAGTTCATTGAGTTTGCTGTATACATACCTGAACATGAACCACATGTAGGACATGCCTTATTCTCAAATTCTAATACATCTTCTTCAGACATAGTGCCTGCTGCATATGAGCCAACAGCTTCAAACATACTTGATAAAGATGTCTTACATCCTTTTACCTTACCTGCAAGCATCGGACCACCACTAACAAATACTGTAGGAATATTAAGTCTAGCTGCTGCCATAAGAAGACCTGGTACATTCTTATCACAGTTTGGAATCATTACTAACCCATCAAACTGATGTGCCATTGCAAGACATTCTGTTGAATCTGCAATCAAATCTCTTGTTACAAGAGAATACTTCATACCAATATGACCCATTGCAATACCATCACATACTGCTATAGCTGGTACCATAACTGGTGTACCGCCTGCCATTGCTACTCCTAGCTTAACAGCCTGCGTTATCTTATCAAGGTTCATATGACCTGGTACAATTTCATTATAAGAACTAACAACACCAATTAATGGTTTTTCAAGTTCTTCCTTTGTCATTCCTAATGCGTTAAATAATGAACGATGAGGAGCTTGCTGCATCCCCTTTGTTACTGAATCACTTCTCATATTTATATACCTCTATATTCTTTCACAAACGGCATCACCCATATCGCTACATCCTACCTGAGTGTTTCCATCTGACATAATATCAATTGTTCTAATACCATCTTTTAATACTTTTCTTACCGCTTCTTCTACTGCATCAGCTTCTTTGTCTAAGTCAAATGAGTATCTAAGCATCATAGCTGCTGATAAAATTGTTGCAAGTGGATTTGCAATATTTTTTCCTGCTATATCAGGAGCTGCTCCATGACTTGGTTCATATAAACCAAATTTACCTTCTGCAAGAGAAGCTGATGGTAACATTCCTATTGAGCCTGTAATCATACTAGCTTCATCTGATAAAATATCGCCAAACATATTCTCTGTTATAATAACATCAAACTGGCTTGGTGTTTTTACTAACTGCATAGCACAATTATCTACTAACATATTTTCTAGTGTGACTTCTGGATAGTCTTTAGCTACTTGGGCAACTATCTTGCTCCAAAGTCTTGATGTATCGAGAACATTAGCTTTATCAACACTAATTACTCTTTTATTTCTCTTCATTGCAATTTCAAAACCTTTAATTGCAATTCGTCTAATTTCGTTTTCATCATATTTAAGAGTATCAATGGCTGTCATCACACCATCTACTACTTCTGTCTTTCTTTCTCCAAAATACAGTCCACCTGTAAGCTCTCTTACTACCATCATATCAAAGCCTTGCTTAGCCACTTCTTCTCTTAATGGACAAGCATCTTTTAACTCGTCGTAAAGATAGGCTGGTCTTAAATTTGCATATAATCCAAGTCCTTTTCTGATAGCCAAAAGTCCTGCTTCTGGTCTTAAGTTTGGAGGTAGTTCATACCAACTGTCAATGCCGACTCGTCCACCCACTGCCCCTAGTAGTACTGCATCACTACTCTTTGCTGTAGCAAGCGCTTCATCAGTCAATGGGACTCCACACTTATCAATGGATATTCCGCCCATAAGCACCTCAGTGTAATTAAACTCATGACCGAATTTCTTACCCACTGCATTTAATACTTTTTTTGCTTCTGTGACGATTTCTGGTCCTATACCATCACCCGAAATTACTGCAACGTTAAAATTCATGTCCTTACCTCTTTTCTAAAAGTCTTTTAATATGTAACAGTTTTTTTAGTCTCTTAAAATAAAAAACTATTACAGTTTAGTTTACAATATTTTTCTACATATTTCAATATCAACTTATAAAAAGTTTAGTTTAAAGCAAATTTTGGAATCTTGTTTTGATATAAAAGAAAAAATCATAGCTCTCATACTATGATTTTTCCTTTTATAATGCTTGAGTAGTATTAATTTAATAGTTTATTTCCTTTCTCACAAATTTCATAGATTTCATCATATTTATCTTCTATTAACGGTGTCACTATTTCTATCTGCTTTTTCACAATTTTTTTAAATAGAAATATTGGAGATATCCAGCCTATAAAAGCTGGTATTGCAAGCAATGCGCATAACCAGATAATCGGTGTAGCCGCTGTTATGGCAAACACAGAGCCTGCCATAAATCCTGTTCCTAATATCCCCGTAGCAATGGATATAATAGTTGCTTTTGATGTCTTAGAATTCTCTAATAAATCAATCTGATGCAAACAATCTTCGAAATTTCTTTGTAACCTTGTCAGTTCTGTCTTGTTCATAATCTTACGATCTCTTTTTAAATATAAAGTAACATCACCTGATTCTTTTATAAATTGATGATTTTCATCAGGTCTCCAACCAAAATTTTCATATGCATCAATATAAAAGGATGCCTTACTACTTTCAACATATACTTCCATATATTCATATCCTGTATAAAATTTATTATCCTTTTCTATTCTCATCATGATAATCCACCTTATCTATTTGTAAGAAGAGTAACTGTAAATTCAGAGCCTCTTCCCTGTTCACTTTCTACTGTTATCTGCCCATCTAACATCTGCACAATTCTAAATGCTAATGCAAGTCCTAATCCGTTACCTTCTATAGAACGAGATGAATCACCCTGATAAAATTTATCAAAAATATGCTTTACCTCATCCTTCGACATTCCACATCCTGTATCTTTTATAGATATAATAACCTCTTTTTCTGTAGAATACTGATTCACATAAACTGCTCCACCCTCACTTGTAAACTTAATAGCATTAGATAAAAGGTTAGTCCATACAAGCTCTAATAGACTTTTATCAGCTTGAATCATTGCTCTATCTTCAATATCAGCCTCAAACTCAATATTCTTTTCTTCCAACTGATTTTCAAATTGAAGTACACATTCGCATAACTGGCTACAAAGATCATATTCTTCCACTACTGGCTGAATATTTTGTTTTTCTAGTTTATTTAGTTTTAAAATATTTGTTATTAATGCTGATAGTTTTTTAGATGAGTTTATAATTGTTGCAATATACTCTTGCTGTTTCTCATGTGCTATATTTGTATTTTTAAGAAGTTCGGCTGTATTTTGAATAACTGCAATAGGTGTTTTAATCTCATGGGAAACATCTGAAAAAAAGTCTGTTTTTAAAGTTTCTATACTTCCAAGTTCCTCCACCATTTTATTAAAATCCATAATCATTATATCAAGATAATCTAAACGTTGGGCTGTATGAATTGGCGAAAGATACACTGAAAAATCTCCATGTGCAACCGCATCTGCTGCCTTTGCCATTTCCTTCATAGGTTCTTCATAACTTACCCTTATTTGTTTCCAGATAAAGTAGGAATATCCAGTTGCAACAATAATCCAGTAAAGCATAATAACGATAGTTGCAACAAAGCTATTCACTTCCCATTCATTAATAGCAACAACAAGTCCAGCATGGATGCCACCCATTAATAAAAATGCACCCAATGTAGTAAAAAATATTGAAACCGGAAAATGTGCATCCCTAACCTTATATTCTCTCATAATAATGCCACCTTATATCCCAAACCACGAATGGTTTTTATTTCAAATCCATCACACACAGAAAACTTATCTCTTAACTTTGTAATATAAACATCCACCGCCCTAAGGCTCGTATCTGTCTCAACTCCCCAAAACTCATCCATAAGCTGTGCTCTTCCAAATGTCTTATTTGGATAAGAAAGCAATTTATACAAAATATTAAATTCTCTTGTAGTTGTTGCAATCTCTTCTCCTGAAACTATTGCTGACATTGCATCTGCATCCATTGTAAGATTTCCAATAGTAATCTTACGTTCCATCTCTATATTAGCTCTGCGAAGAAGTGCTCTCACTCTTAAAAGAAGCTCATCAAGTTCAACAGGCTTCACCATATAATCATCAATACCTAATCGAAAGCCCTTTTGCTTAGATGCTAAGTCATCCTTTGCTGACATAAATAATATCGGAATATTTTTATTTACTCTCCTTACACTTTCAGCAAATTCAAAGCCATCTACCTGAGGCATCATAATATCTGATATAATCAGCTCATATAGGTTATTATACATCTCATCATATGCCTCTAAGGCACTCATACATCCCTTTGTACTAAATCCGCTATCATTTAAATAAGTGCATACAATTTGATTTAACTTCACATCATCTTCTACTACCAATATCCGTATCATATACCTTCCTCCTAATCATATAAATTCCCATTACTAATATTATAAGGCACACAGCCACTCCTGTACAGCTATTCATAATTGTAATAAATAATTTTTCACCATCTCCAAACATTGTAAGTAATGCAATTTGCAAAGACAAAAGAGAAACTAACGCATCAGCACATCCAATATTTTTAATAACAACTAAGATAGGTGCTTTACTTTTCCCTGCTTTTATCATACTAAATACCGATTTTATAACTTTATAAAAGGTATATGTAGCAACGCCATAAATAATAAAACCCGGATAACTCTTTCCCCTATCCTCTGTAATCAACATAATTACCGCTCCAACCATTGCAATATGCAAAAATATAAACATAATACCACAATGTTTATATGCCTTCCATTCTCTTATTTTTAATTCACCTGTTATCTCTGACTTAGATGTTTTTCTTTCCAATCGAAGGGCTCCATAACGCATTATGCTTATCAAGAAATAATAAACTGCTAAAGAATAATACCATGCTGATTTACTATAAATACCAATTCCAGCATTAAAAAAAGCGTATATCATACTAAATCCAAGTCCTGGAATAACAAATAAAAAACTTCTATATCTATAATCACTTCTTAACTTATCTATAAATGGATTTGTTTTCATTTGCATTCTCCTGATTTTTAATCTAAATATGCAGCAGATTTCTCCGCCGCACATTACTGCTATTTTAAACCCTTAATAAATGGAATTAAAGACAAAAGTATAACTATACCTACTATACCAATTACAATACCTATCACCATGTGACTCCATACCATTGTAAGGCACATACCTACACCAAGTGCCAATGCACCTACAATGCCAATAAGCCATGCAGCTATTGTCTTTCCAGATACCTTTATAGGTTCTTTGCCTTCCATCTTTCTCCACACTCCTGCCATAACAAGTAGCACCACTGCTCCTATTGCCCCCATAACTATGCCAGGTGTCCTCGCACTCCATTCCTCAACCAATACCATACACATGCCAAGTGCAAATAAAATGCCTCCAATAGTTCCTAATATCATTGCTACAAAACTACTTTTCTTCATAATTGTACCACCTTTCTATGTTCATTTGTTTTATAATGTTTTATGAACATAGAATAACAGGTGATTATTTGACTTATGTTTGAGTTTTGTTTGAGAATTATTAATAAAACACCAATTCTTTCTCTTTTCATATATTATAGTAAAAAAACTAATTTAGGTGGTTTTATGAACTCATGTGAACTTGTCACCCTCATATCCTCTGTTTCATGTATGCTATTTAAATGTTATAGTGAAGAAGAAATAGAACTACTTGCTGCTATATTATCTCAACTTGGCGATACATTATCAACAATGCTTGCGAATGAAGGTTTGTGCAATAAAAAATCTTCACCAGACGGCAAAGATTTTTTATAGAATAAGGTTTCATAAACAGGCTATTTCTCTTCTGTAAATTTTTCTATCAACATATAAAACTCTTCAAAGGCACCTTCCTCTGAAGGATTAAAAAATTTTATAATATCTGACCAATGACGATTTGTGTTAACATTATTATCTAAATCATAATATTTTTCAATAAACTCTTGAAAGCCTTGAAAGCATTCTGGGTAAATGCCATCTCGCACATACATACAATTTATGTATCCTTCAATATGCTCAGATACCCCATTAAAGGTTTTTCTTCCAACATAAACAGCTGGTCGTTTTTTTATATCTTGCAATAATTCACTAATTTCTGTATTCATTGTTGCTACTCCTTCCTTTAAAAAATAATATAAGAAACATTCTTTGGTAAAGCTGATGCATAAAAACTATCAATCCATTTTTGCAAAGGTAACCCTTCCGGATAAATAGTGCAATAAACCTTACCTTCAAAAACAACACCCTGATGGAAATAATTACTGCTTATCGCAAAAGATGGGTATCTATTACTCATTACATAGCCTCTAAATGCGTTTGGAAAAGTTAATGTAATTATTTTACCGTGTAATCCCATCTTTTCTAGTGCCTGTTTCATTTCTTTTGCTGCCTTATCGCATTTATAGTCTTGAGGCTTATATTTACGTGCAATTCCTGGAAGTGTCTTTGTTGTAACATTTGAAATATATGTCGAAACTAACTTTGCAATAACCTCAGAAGCCCATTTACCCAATTTAGAAAATTTATTTAAAATTTTAGTTGGTGTCGTAACTACTTCCTTGATTGCCCATACAACAGCGCTATTTACTGCTGTTTTAAACCCTCCTATGTTAAATATATACGAAAAACATACAACTAGTAATGCTGCAATTACAATAATTGAATCTATTGCAAGAGCTATTCCTCCAATAACAATTACTGCAAGATATCCACTATGATCTGAATAATTAACAGGATTATTATTACAATAAGCAAAAAGATTCTCTCCTAATGGATTCTCTGACTTCAGCAATAAAATTTCCGCTACATCTCCATTAACAAACCTACCAATCCCAGCATCATAATATCTGCTCTGCAAATAGTAAAGTTCACTCTCACAGTCGTAATAGTAACCCCTATACCTAAGCGGATTCGCATTCATCAATAGGCTTCCAATGTTGATTCCATTGACACTGTATTCTACCGAACTCTCTGAAACCACATTCCCCCATGCATCATACTCATATTCTACTATAACCTTTCCATTCTCGTCAAGAATCCCTAAAACATCTCCTTCTTGATTCAAAAGATAAAAGTACTCTGCATCAACGTTCCCACTTGTATACCTAAATCCTATTACACTACCATCACTATCATACCTAAAATAAAGAGAGGTACTTCCATCAGTCTGATAAACAAGCTTATCATCCCTATAAGTATACTTAAAAATAGTTCCATCCACAGTCTTGGAGATTCTATAGCCATTCTCATCATACAAATAACTACAAGATTGACCATTCTTTGTCACTGCACTAGCAAGCATTCTTCCTCTAGTCCAAGTAAAGCTCTCTCCATTATAATACTTAAGTGGATTTCCAATACCATCATAAGTTATCTCATTTCCATTAACAGATGTAAGTAAATCCTTATAAGTACTATTATAACCATAATTATTAGTTTTCTTAACAGCACCTAAGTTTCCTATTGTATAATCATAAACCTTCTCGCTAACCCTATTTCCACCATTATCATAAACATAAACTACTGTTTTATCGTTTGGATAATTTACTCTAATTAACTGTCCTGCCTCATCATACTCGTAAGTTACTGATTCTACCATCTTTCCATTATTATAAGAAGTAATATACCCAAGTGCATTATAACCATAGCTAATAGTCCTATCAAGACCATATCTATTAAAATACTTAATACTCTTTAGCCTATTAGTGGTTTGTGTAGAAGATAAATCCTCATAAGTGTAAGAAGCATTGAAAATGTTATAATCCATATTTGATATAACTTTTCCATTCTCATCTACCTCACAAAGGCGGAAGTTGTTGCTTGTAAGTCTATCAAACTTATCATAAGACTTTGCTGATAATGCATAGTCACCATAACCATTTGCTACATATCTATGACCAATATCATTTCCATATTCATCTTTAATATATATAGTTTCATAAGCCTTTCCTGTTCCTACTGTTTCCTTTAGCGTCTCTTCTGTACGGTTTAGAGTAATCTCTTTTCCAGATTCATCTGTAGTCTTATACTCTTTTTCGCTAGAAGAGGTTGTATACTGGTAATAATAACTATTCCCATTAATTCCTGCTTTTGTAACAATAGAGTTGTCATTTTGATCTTTTGTATACTCTGTTTTTATGTTATTAACATAATCAAATACAGCTGCGTTTTCTCCTTCTATGCTATACTTGTATTCAAAAAGTATCTTTCCATCTTGTGATTCAGAGGTTAAAACTCCAAATTTATCATACTCGTAGCTAATTTTTTGTCCGTTTCCATATGTAATGCTTTCAAGGTTATAACCGCTCTCCATTTCTGCATAATTGTATGTGATTAACTTTCCTAGTGGTGATGAAATACTCTTTAGATTCTTAAATGCATCATACTCGAAAGTAAACGTGGTTTTGCTATGAGTTATAGTTTTTATTCTTCCACCTTCATCATAAGTATAAGATACACTTAAATCCGCCGCACCACTAAGTCCTGTAACACTCATTGTAATAGAACTAATTCTATCCATAGCATCATAAGAATAATTCGTTGTATTTCCCAAAGCATTTACTACACTCTTTAAAAGTCCAGTCTGCAAGTCATAGTTATATGTTGTTGTACTTCCATTCTCATCAGTCTCTGATGTTTTATAATTACCATCATTACTAAATGCCGTACTTGAACTTATAGATTTATTTCCATCTGATTTTGACTCTGACAAGATGTTACTAAACTTATCATAAGATGTAAGATAAGTTAATCCTTTATCTTCACTTTTAGTTACTCTACCATACTCATCTTTTACAGTTGTTGTATCTACTACCTCTTCTGATTCTGACTCGCTTTGATTTTCTGTAGTATCAGAACTTTGTGCGTTCGCTATAGCATAAACTTCATCTATACTTATTAAATCTCCATTATCTCCAAATGAATAATTATTATATAATGGCTCTTTACACAATGTTATAGCATTAAAGTATGCAGTTCCTACTTGATAATCATAGTGAATCGAAACTTCTATTCCATTATAATCATACTCTGTTGTTAACTCACTAAGAGCATACTGCCAATCTGTCACATATGAATTAAAATCAATGGTATAAACTTTATCTTCTGGGAACTTTTCTGTATCAACATTTGCTGCTCTTATTACTTTAGCTTGGATTGAAAAGCTTCTATCATCTTTTTGGGATACTGCACCAGCTTTTCCCCAGCCTCCAAAAGAATAGGTTTCTCCTGCTTTGCCTATTACTGATACACTTTGCTTATGATATCTTTTCTCAAAACAACTACCTACTATACTTAATGACCTACATCCCGCTGGATTTACTTCATTCATTGCAACATAAGTTGTATAACCAGTATTTCCTATAACATTAGCATTGTATGTCCAATAAGTAGCTCCAAAATAATGGCTTACAAAGTTTGGATTCTTTAAAATATTATATTTACTTACATCATCTTTTTGTATGCTTAATCCTTCTACCCATGCATCTCCACTTGTTCCAGTATTTTTTACATATACAGTTGAATTACCACTATACATCATGCTACTTGGGTTTGTTACTGAACTTGTCAACTTAACTTTCATTTGTATTCTTGTATATTCATTAGTTCCTGTTATAACTTTACTTGGTTCAACAACTACTATATCAGTCCCTGTTACATCTAAATATACACCATTATTAACATCCTTGGTTTTTACATATGCTGATACTGTATATATTCCAGCCTCATATAAATATCCATATGCATTTATATTTCCGCCAGCACTAAGCTTATAGCAGTTTCCTAATGATAAATACGCGTTATCTGTCGCAATAGCTGCACCAGCCCCACATCTAATATCCATCAATAAGTTTGTGCTTGCCTTTTTAAGTCCTGAGTTTGCCACTAATGTACTTGACTTACCCGAATCTTTATACTTTCCAAACACTGCATACCCTGTGTTATCACGAGTTGATATAAGGTTTCCATGTGAATCAAACTGTTTTACAACTGTAGTGTCTCCCTCAGTGATTGTAGTTTGACCTACTTTATAATCATAGTATACTTGACGGTGCTCATAATCATCTATTCCTTGTTCAATAAGAAACCATACTTTATTTAAAGTGCCTACATATCCGATACTCATACCATAAATATCGTTTGCTCTTGCAAATGTCATTTTGTAGGTTTCATAGCCATAATACTTATTATAATGATATATAGCTTCGCTATTATCTTTATATACTACTCTTGATTGAGACTTATAATCATCTCCATACTCATATCTTACTTTATTTAACTCTACCTCTCCTGTACCAAAGTATGATATTGACTCTAATAAGCCTGAATCAGTTAAACCTGCATCACTATAGTTAAATACGTATTTTCTACCCGCTCCATCTGTTATCTGCTTTATTCTTCTAGAAGAATTACAATAAGGACCATTTGGTGTAAAGTATTCTATTTTTATAGCACCTTCTGCATATGTTCCTGTGCTTGCTTGTTTTGTACAAGGATAATCTCCAATGATTTTTATTAGTCTACCAAACTGATCAAAAAGATATCTATTTCCAGAACTGTCTTTAACTTCTTGTACTACATAATTAGTATAGCGGTCTTTGCTTGCAGTGATTGTATACCCACTGCCTTTAGAATCCACAAATACCTCCGACATATCAGTACTGCTGTCTATGTCTTCATCATTTATTTTTCTATCAAAGTATATGATACTTCCATCTTCACTGTAAAACATAAAGTAGTCTATTATTTTATCTTCTACTGTCTTTTTTACATATTGAAGTTTTAATGAATAATTCGTTATCCATCCCTCTCCATAGGCATAATCTGATTGTTTTAACCCCATGTAGTTATTTTTTATATTGTTATAATTATAAATAAAGCTTATATTTACAGGCATTATATTTCCATCATAACCAATATCACTTCTTTTTATTGTAAGATTTCCTGTATAATCATTTACAAATAGATTTCCTGCATTTCCTAAATCTATTTGGGTTAATGAATCTTCTTTTAAGCTATCTACTGATTGATATTCAACAACTATGTATGGATGTTTTGATGAATCCTCATATTCAGAGGTATAGAATGTAGTGTGATCACTTCCTTCACCACTTGCTTCTGCTATTTTTACACCATAATTAGGAGTGATTCCACTATACCACTCATTGTATAACCTTGTTATGTCAAACTTAACAACACTTTCCTCTTCATTATCTTTGGTAATATAATAATCTTCTACTACACTGCTTGTAGTTGGCTTATTATTTTGCACTATTGAATATTCTTGCCAAGGACTTGTTGCTTTGTATACTCCTGCTGTAACTCCTGTATAAGACTTTGTTTGTGTTAAACAGAGATTGGCTGATATGATACTTGAGTCTTCTGGTATCGTTGGTAAATTAACTATTTTTACATATGATTGATATTCAACATTTGGGTAGTATCTATTTAAATAGTATTTACCTACTTTCATCTGTGTGCTTGCATAATTATTTACATTAGGATTTGCAGAATCTGAATATGTATCATATATATTTCCTGATTTGACTGATTCTATGGTTGGGTCTAATGTTACTGGATATACCCTAGACTTGTCCTTTAACCACTTGTCACTTGGTGTTATTGTCAATATATATCCATCGTCTATTTCTTCTAATTTTGTTTCTATATCGTATGATGTTATTCCTTTATCATCATACATATATGGTGCAGGCACGAAGAACACTTCCTCTTCACCATTACTAAATATAATACTTCCATCTTCGTTTTGATTTGCTTTTAATCCATTTGATTTTATTTCATATTTGTATGTTGCTTTTTGATTTGGTTTTTGTTTTAATACTATGCTTTCTTTTAATGACGCAGCATTTATATCGTATATTAAATCGGTGTCTTTATATATTTCTTCGTATGTTAATTGACTTTGGTTAATTTCTTCGCTTAGACTTTCTATAAGTTCTTCTTTAGTCATTCCATACTTAGAGTTTTTATTTTTACCTGACTTACCATTGTTACTATTTTTGTTTTTATTAGAGTTATTGTTTTTTGTCTCTTTTACAACTTTTGAGTTTGAGTCTATTAGTGTAAAGCTTATTGTGTTTCCATCTTGCTCTACTGCCACTGATGCACTTCCATCAACTGAGGACAATACCATATTTAAGACATTGTTATCATTTGTATAGACTTTCTCTCCATTTTCATCTTCTGTTAATATGAGTGTGTTGTCTATTTCTTCCCATTCTTCTGTCACTTCGTCGTAGTAATGAATTGGCTCACTCTTTGTAATTAATACATTTATTCCGTCGCTTCTTTCGTAAGTTTTTGAGTATTCATCTCTTAATTCTTCTATCTCACCTACTATGAATGGTTCTATTTCTTCTTCTATTTCTGACTGTATTTCTACTTCTGCATAATTATCCCCTGATACATTTGCGAATGTAGATAGAAAACTGTCTGGAAATATGGTTGAAAAAATGGTAACACAAAGGATAAGAGCTATCGTTTTTCTAAGGCTCTTATATTTTCTTTTTGAAATTTGCATAAATTCCTTCTCCTCCGTAAATTAAATTTTGTTTAAGTATTTTTTTACAGAAACGTTTCGTAATTCTTGTTTTTTATAACATTTTTTTCACACCTTCGTCAACAGTTTATCCAAAAATTTTCCCCAACGGTGCGATTCAGACCCCCAACGTCCGAAAAACAGCTGTAATTGTCACTCATTGCCACGTACCACATATTTCTTTATTTTAAAAAAACACCCTTCATTTTTCAATAAAGGATGTTTTAAAAACAATTATACATAATAATATAATTCGACTAAATCGAATCTACTACCTATTCTTCGTTTGCTTTTTCCACTTCTACTATAGCTGCTTTTTGCATTGGAATTCTACAGTTTTTATTATTACCGAATTCTACTACTACAGTATCATCTTCTACGCCTATTACTACACCATAGAATCCTGATGTTGTAAGAATACTATCCCCAGCTTCTACTGAGTTTTGTAATTCATTCATCTTTGTTTGTTGCTTCTTCTGTGGTCTTATCATGAAAAAGTAGATACCTGCTGCAAATATTGCGATATAACCTACTGTTACTAATAATGACATTGTTCCGTTTGCTGATGCAAATATTGTGTTCATCTAAATAAACCTCCTAGTTTTTGTTGTATTCTTTAAAGCCGTCTAACTTAGCATTTTTATATTCTTTATATTGACCTGCTTCGATTGCCTGTCGTATTTCTTCCATCATTGTATTATAAAAATACAAATTATGCAAGACACATAATCGCATTCCAAGCATTTCTTTAGCCTTTAGAAGATGTCTTATGTATCCCCTGCTATGATGCTTACAAGCAGGACATTCACATCCTTCCTCTATAGGTTTACTATCTGTTTCATATTTTGCATTGAAAAGATTCATCTTCCCTTTATTCGTGTATACATGACCATGTCTACCATTTCGTGATGGATATACACAATCAAAGAAATCTACACCTCTGTCAACCGCCTCTAATATATTAGCAGGGGTTCCTACACCCATGAGATAAGTTGGTTTGTCTTCGGGTAGATATGGAACTGTCTCATCTAAAATACGATACATATCCTCATGTGATTCACCTACTGCAAGACCCCCAAGTGCATAGCCATCTAAATCCATCTGTGAAATAACCTTTGCATGCTCTATTCTTATATCTTCATATGTTCCACCTTGATTAATACCAAAGAGCATTTGACTTTTATTAATTGTATCTTCAAGACTATTTAATCTATCCATCTCTATTTTACAACGCTCAAGCCATCTTGTTGTCCTATCAACAGAATCTTGCATATACTGCTTTGTTGCTGGATGAGGTGGACATTCATCAAATGCCATTGCTATAGTAGAAGCTAGATTTGACTGTATTTGCATACTTTCTTCAGGCCCCATAAATATCTTTCTACCATTGATATGTGAGCTAAAATACACGCCTTCTTCTTTTATCTTTCTAAGGCCAGCAAGAGAGAATACTTGAAATCCTCCTGAATCTGTCAAAATAGGCTTGTCCCAATTCATAAATTTATGGAGACCACCCATTTTCTTTACTATAGTATCACCCGGTCTTACGTGAAGATGATATGTATTTGATAATTCAACCTGTGTTTTTATTTGTTGTAAATCAATTGTAGAAACAGCTCCTTTAATAGCTGCTGCTGTACCCACATTCATAAAAACTGGTGTCTGTATAGTGCCATGAACAGTTGTAAACTCTCCTCGTTTTGCACTACCATCTTTTTTTAAAAGTTTATACATTTTTATACCTATGCATATCACAAGCCTTCTTGTGTATCGCAATTTTTACCTTCCAAAAAGTGAATAATAACTTCGTACTTTACACATTATATTGTTAAATGGAAAATTAGGCAAGTGAAAAGTCTAATTTTTATATAATTTTAAGATTAAGGAGGATTATCATGACTAAGAGAGACTTTATAAAATGTGGAGTTGCAGGATGGTGTTTTGAAGTTATTTGGACTGGAACTATAAGTTGTATAAATAATGATCCATCTATGTCTGCAAGTACATCTATACTAATGTTCCCTATTTACTCACTCGGTGCTTTTATAAAGCCTATTTCTAAATACTTAGCTGGAACTCCTGCTGTTTTTCGTGGTACACTATATACTTTTGGCATTTTCTTTGTAGAATATGCAAGCGGCTCTATTTTGAAATCCTTAAATATATGCCCATGGAATTATAATCATGCCAAATTTAATATAAACGGACTCGTAAGACTAGATTACGCGCCCGCTTGGTTTACTGTTGGTTTAATTTTGGAAAAACTTCTTAATCCCAGTCAATTCAGACGTCATACTACAAAGTAACAAATCTAACACTGTTATGGCTGTCATTGCTTCCACTACTACCACTGCTCGTGGTACAATAATAGGATCATGACGGCCTTTAATTTGTACCTTTATATTCTCATTATCCTTATTTACTGTCTCTTGCTCTGAAAATATTGAAGGTGTTGGTTTAAATGCTGCTCTAAGTATAATATCACTACCATCACTTATTCCACCAAGTATTCCACCTGCATTATTTGTTTTCTTTAATACTTTTCCATCTTCCATGTAGAAGTTGTCATTATTTTGTGAACCTGTCATCTTTGACGCTTCCATGCCAGCACCTATTTCAAAGCCTTTAACAGCACCTATTGACATAATTGCTTTTGCAAGCGATGCATCAAGTTTATCAAAAACTGGTTCACCTACACCTGTCTTCATATTTTTTACAACACATTCAACAACACCACCTACAGAATCCTTCTCTTCCATTTTTTTATCTAAAAGTTCCTGTGCTTTTAATGCTGCAATCTTATCAGGCATAGATACTGAGTTATTATCTCTTTCATTTATATCAAATCTTGTATAATCAATTTCAACATCACCTATAGATTTTGAGTATGCAGTCACTGTAATTCCTAATTCTTCTAATAATTTAGAAGCAATTGCTCCTGCTGCCACTCTTCCTATTGTCTCTCTACCAGATGAACGTCCACCGCCTCTATAATCCCTAAATCCATACTTTTCATCAAATGTATAATCTGCATGACCCGGTCTATAATAGCTTGCTATTTCGCAGTAATCTCCCGAACGCTGTGTTTTATTATATACCACCATTGATATTGGTGTTCCTGTAGTCTTACCTTCAAACACACCCGATAAAATCTCTACTGTATCATCTTCACTTCTAGGTGTTGTATACTTAGATTGACCCGGTTTTCTTCTATTTAAATACTTTTGGATATCTTCTTCACAGATAGAAAGCCCTGCTGGGCAGCCATCTACGACTACCCCTAAGCCCTTTCCATGAGATTCACCCCATGTAGATATTCTAAATATATTTCCATATATTGAACCTGACATATTAAGTCTCCTATTATATCTCCTATTTTGAAAGCTTGTCTTTCCCACCCATATATGGTCTTAAAGCTTCTGGAACTCTTACTGAACCATCTGCTTGTAAGTTATTTTCAAGGAAAGCAATAAGCATTCTAGGTGGTGCTACTACTGTATTATTTAATGTATGTGCAAAGTACTTTCCATCTTTACCATTTACACGTATTCTAAGTCTTCTTGCCTGTGCATCTCCTAGATTTGAACAGCTTCCTACTTCAAAATACTTTTGTTGTCTTGGTGACCAAGCTTCAACATCAATAGATTTAACCTTAAGATCTGCTAAATCTCCTGAACAACATTCAAGTGTTCTAACTGGAATATCAAGGCTTCTAAATAAATCTACTGTATTTTGCCATAATTTTTCAAACCAAGCTTTACTCTCTTCTGGCTTACATACAACAATCATTTCCTGTTTTTCAAACTGATGTATTCTATATACACCTCTCTCCTCTATACCATGTGCACCCTTTTCTTTTCTGAAACAAGGTGAATAGCTTGTAAGAGTTTGAGGTAACTTTTCTTCTGGAACAATTGTATCAATAAACTTTCCTATCATAGAATGTTCACTTGTACCGATAAGGTATAAATCCTCACCTTCTATCTTGTACATCATAGCATCCATTTCTGCAAAGCTCATAACACCTGTAACTACTTCACTTCTAATCATATAAGGAGGTATACAATAAGTAAATCCTCTATCAATCATAAAATCCCTAGCATAAGAAATTACTGCTGAATGAAGTCTTGCGATATCACCCATTAGATAATAAAATCCATTTCCAGCTACTTTTCTTGCTGAATCTAAATCAATACCATCAAAATTTTCCATTATTTCTGAGTGATATGGAATTTCAAAATTAGGTACTAATGGTTCACCATACTTCTGAATCTCCACATTTTCGCTATCATCCTTACCTATTGGTACACTTTCATCAATGATGTTTGGAATAATCATCATAATATTTTTAACTTTTTCTTCTAACTCAGCTTCTTTTACTTCAAGTGCTGCTAATAACTCACCTTTCTGTGTTACTAATTTCTTAGTTTCTTCAGCTTCTTCTTTCTTTCCCTGAGCCATAAGTGCACCGATTTGCTTTGAAATTTTATTTCTCTCTGCTCTAAGCTCATCTGCTTCTTGCTTTGCTTCGCGGCTAAGTTTATCTAACTCAATTACTTCATCTACTAAAGGAAGTTTTTTATCCTGAAACTTATTACGAATATTTTGTTTAACCACATCTGGGTTCTCTCTTAAAAATTTAATATCAATCATAGCTACCTCCATACAATCATTGTATTATTCTTCGATTTTACTTATTTTAATTGAAAGTTCATCTAACTGTTTATCATCTACTACATTAGGTGCATCTGTCATCAAACAGGATGCATCTTTTATTTTAGGAAATGCAATAACGTCACGGATACTATCCTCTTTTGCCATAAGCATAACAAGTCTATCAAGACCATATGCTAAACCTGCATGAGGTGGTACACCATATTTAAATGCATCAAGCAAGAATCCAAATCTTTCATATGCCTCTTCTTTTGTAAATCCTAATACTTCAAACATCTTTTCTTGAATATCGCTTTGGTAAATTCTAACGCTACCTCCACCAATTTCAGTACCATTTAATACAATATCGTATGCTTTTGCACGAACCTTACCTGGGTCTGTATCTAAAATTGCCAAGTCTTCATCCATTGGCATTGTAAATGGATGATGTTTTGCAACAAATCTATCCTGCTCCTCGGAATACTCTAATAGTGGAAACTCTGTCACCCATAAGAAGTTATAAACATTTTTATCTAATAAACCTAAGTTCCCTGCTATTTCGATTCTTAATGCACCAAGTACATCAAATACTAACTGAGTTTTATCAGCCGCAAATAGTAATAAATCACCTGGCTTACCTTCCATAGCATCTACTAATGCTTTTAATTCTTCTTCTGACATAAATTTTGAAAAAGATGACTTATATGTTCCATCTTCACTTATAATAAGATAAGCAAGACCTTTCGCGCCATATCCTTTTACAAATTCAACTAATGCATCTATTTTCTTTCTTGGCATATCGCCTTGACCGTTGGCATTTATTCCTTTTACGCAGCCGCCATTTTCTAGCGCTGATGTAAATACACCAAATCCACATCCTTTTACAATATCTGAAACGTCTTTAAGCTCCATTCCAAATCTAGTATCAGGCTTGTCCGAACCAAATCTATCCATAGCCTCTTTATAAGTCATTCTTTGAATAGGTAATGGTACCTCCACTCCTATTGTCTCTTTAAACATTTTTGCAAGTAGTCTTTCATTTACATCAATTACATCATCAACATCAACAAAAGAAAGCTCCATATCTATCTGTGTAAATTCTGGCTGTCTATCAGCTCTTAAATCTTCATCTCTAAAACACTTTACTATCTGGAAGTATCTATCATATCCAGAACACATAAGTAATTGCTTAAAAAGCTGTGGAGACTGTGGTAGTGCATAAAATGTACCCGGATGAACACGGCTTGGTACAAGATAATCCCTAGCACCTTCTGGTGTACTCTTAGTAAGCATTGGTGTTTCTATTTCTAAAAAGCCTTCTTCTGCTAAAAAACTTCTTGTAAGTGTAGCTACATTACTTCTCATTATTATATTCTTTTGTAAATCTGGTCTTCTTAAATCAAGATAACGATATTTTAATCTAAGCTCGTCCTTTGTATTTGAATCTTCTTCTATTGGAAATGGTGGTGTCAACGCTTCTGACAGTATTCTAAGCTCTGTAGCTTTAATTTCAATGTCTCCCGTTGCAAGATTTTCATTTACAGCACCACCTCTTTTTATAACGTCACCTTTTACTGCAATAACAAACTCACTTCTAAGAGTCTCTGCCTTAGCAAAACCTTCTGCCTTTACATCATTTTCATCAAACATAATCTGCAAAAGTCCACTTCTATCACGTAAATCTATAAATATAAGACTTCCTAAATTTCTTCTTTTTTGAACCCAGCCCATAACTGTAACGCTCTCGCCAATGTTCTTACTAGATAATTCTGTACATCTGTGGCTTCTTTTAAGCCCTTTCATTGATTCTGCCATTTTTACACCAACCTTCTATACTAGTTATTTATAGGGCTTCTATAAAATTCTTTAAATTCATTATAGCCTTCGTTTGTAAGTTGTTCTTTTTGAAATTTCTTGTTTTTATTCATTCTTGCAATAAGTACTTGTGTTCCGTCTTTTCTCGCTTCTTGAGCCTGTGCAATAACATCGCAAAGTACTTCTGCGCAAACACCTTTTTCTATTAAAAATGCTATCTTATCACTTTGTCCTGGAACCTTAAATCCACTTTCCATAAGCAATAACACTATTCTTTCAAATCCTATTGAAAAACCACATGCAGGTGTATCATTTCCTGTAAATTGACCTACCATCTTATCATATCTTCCGCCACCGCCGCAGCTTCCACCAAACTCTGGTATGGCAATTTCAAAAATAGTTCCTGTATAATATGACATACCTCTTACTAATGTTGGATCAAATACTATTTCAAACTCTGAAGATTTTGTAGCTTTAACACTATTTATTATCTCTAAAAGATTATCTCTTACTTCATCCTCGAGAAAATCCTTTATTTCATTTGTTAAATAAACAAGACCATTTTCGGCTGACTCCATCCCCTTAAATAACGCTAAATATTTATCTACAGATTCTTTTGAAAAGTCTGAGGCTAAAAGCTCTGCTTCTACTCCATCTAAACCTATCTTGTCCATCTTATCTAAGATTATAAATACCGTATCATACGATTCCTCTGTGAAGCCACTATATGCAGCCATTGCCTTTAGAATTCTTCTCTCATTTATTCTTATTTCAAATCCTTTAAAGCCAAGCTTTCCAAGAGTTGTTGTAGTTGCTAAAATAAGCTCAATCTCTGCAAGGTTAGATGGCTCACCTAATATATCAATATCACATTGATAAAACTGACGATACCTTCCTCTTTGCGGTCTGTCTGCTCTCCATACAGGTCCTATTTGAAGAGCTTTAAAAGGTGATGGCAATTGACCCACATTATTTGAATAGAAACGAACAAGTGGCACTGTTAAGTCATAACGTAATCCACCATCTACTAAATCATTTTCTGCTTGAGCAGTTTCTAAGTTTAGTTTCTCTCCTCTTTTTAATATCTTAAATATAAGCTTTTCATTTTCTCCACCTTGCTTAGAACTTAAATTTGCTATATTTTCAACACAAGGAGTTTCTATATTTGTAAATCCAAATTTACCATATGTCTCTTTTATTACGCTAATAACGTAATCTCTTATCTGCATCTCTGCAGGTAATATATCTTTCATTCCGGTTACCGGTTTTTTACTTAATGCCATCTCTTTTACCTTTCTTATACGAACTTTAGTACTTTTTATACCATATTTTACTACTTACCTATCTGTTGTGTCAACCTAAAGAATTTTCGCTTTCTTTCAATCATTTCATCTATTCTTTCAATATATATATCCACATTCTTTACATTGTCAACTCTCTCTATACGTCCACCCTCTGGAAATACGTATTTTGTTATTGATCCTGCACCTAATGCAAGTATTGTTTGCATCTCTTCCATAATAAGAATATTATATATTCCTGCCTTACCCTTTGTTGCATATCCTACATTTTCCATATTTCCGGCTATGTTTTTTTGTCTATAAAGATAATACGGCTTCATATCTAGCTTTTTTGCATATTGATTACACATATGCATAATTTCTTGATTATTCTCAATCGACATTTCCTTATAGTCATCCTTAAACATTGCTAACCTTGCAGCTCTTTTAATTGCAAGTGAATGTATTGTTAGGCTATCTGGCTTTAGTTTTAACACTTCTTCCATTGAATTTCTAACATCATCTACTGTTTCATTTGGAAGTCCTGCTATAAAGTCCATATTTATATTATCAAATCCCATTTCTCTTGCAAGCATAAAAGCAACTTTCACTTGCTCTACAGTATGCTTTCTACCAATTATATCAAGTGTTTCTTGTTTCATTGTCTGCGGATTAATGGATATTCTTGTAACCCCATGCTTCCTTAAAACTTCAAGTTTCTGCCTAGTTACACTATCTGGTCTACCAGCTTCAACTGTAAACTCTTTATTATATGTAAAATCGAACAACTCTTTAATCTTAGAAATCACTTTATCTAGTTGAGCAGGCGTCAATGTAGTAGGTGTTCCTCCACCAAAATAAACTGTATTAAGTTTCTTTGATTTAAAAACATCTGCTGCGTATTCTATTTCTTTTATAAGACAGTCAACATACTCATCTGCCTTCTTTTCATATAAACCTATAGGGTAAGATGTAAACGAACAGTATAGACATGTACTAGGACAAAATGGTATACCTATATATAAGCTATACCCATTTTTATAGTCGATATCTTTTAGAAGTTCTCTTTCATATCTAGCTATTTCGGCTGATAACATAGCCTTTTCATGTGACACATAGTATCTTTCTTTAAAAAATTCACATATATCTTCATCACTGTACTCTTCATTTTCTTCAAGCTTTACCATCGCTAGTTTTGTTGGTCTAATACCTGTAATAACTCCCCACGGAAGTTCTTTCCCCGTAAATTTATGAAGCACCTTGTAAACAAGTTGCTTCAATGTATTTTTAAATTCTAAATCTACTATATCAATAGCTTCTTCTGATAATTTATCAAGCTTAACCTTGATATCAATATTTCCATTTTCTCTGCTATTAAATTGTACATCTAACATATTTTCAATATCATCATTATCTATTGTAGCCGAAAATGAATCTACTAGCATTTGAATATCGTACTTATATTTATCTTCATTTGTTTTTATACTAAGCATAGTTTGAGATTTCATCTCCTATATACGTGTCTTCATTATGTCCCGGATAAACATGTAAATCCTTATCAAGAACAAGTATTTTTTCTATTATTGACTTTCTTAGCTGTGCAAAACTTCCTGTAGGAAAATCAAATCTACCATATGTACCTGCAAACATTGTATCTCCGCTAAATAGTAACTCTTCACCATTAAAGCTTAATAAATAACAGGCTCCACCAATTGTATGACCTGGAGTTGCTATCACTTTTATATCTATTCCTGCAAGCTTTAGCTTTTCATTATCTCTAAGATATACATCTGCTTTTAAACTTATAAAACTTCCATAATATAATGAAAGATTCTTTGAAGCACTATCAAGAATTTCTTTCTCTTCTTCTAATGCATATATTTTTACATCAAACTTTTCTTTAAGAGCCTTTGCTGCTCCAATATGGTCGAAATGTCCATGAGTAAGTAATATAGCTTCTACATCAAATCCAAGTTCGTGAACTTTTGCCACTATAACTTCTGCTTCATCACCTGGGTCTACTATAATAGCCTTTTTACTATCTTTAGCACTAACAATATAACAATTTGTGCTCATCTTTCCTAGAACCAACTTCCAAACCTCTAGATTTTTATCTTCTACTTTTGAAACCATACAAAGAACTCCTTTCTTTAAACTAGCCTGATGTTCTTTCAACATCAATAATATTGTCAATAGCTCTAACTTTTTCTAAAATACTATTAAGTTCTGTTTTTCCACCTACAAGGAATGTCATTGCAATTGTTGCAATTCCTTGTTTACTTGTTCGGCTGTTTATTGTTCTAACATCGATATTTCTTTCTGTAAATATCCTTGAAATATCAGCAAGGAGACCTGTTCTGTTATTTGCATAAATGATAATACCTGATTCATATTTTTCATTTACTTGATTATCTTCATTAATCTCCCATTCTGCTTCTATTATACGTACTCTTTCCATTTCTGGAAGACTCATCATATTTACACAATCAGTTCTATGAACTGATATTCCTCTTCCTCTTGTAACAAAACCTACTATCTCATCACCTGGAACTGGATTACAGCACTTTGAATATCTCACTGATAAGTCATGTGTTCCTTTTACAACGATTCCATTTCTACCATTGAAAACATATTTCTTATCTTTACTTTCTGTAATATCTTTAAGTATCTGCTCGTCTGTAGTCTGTTTTTTATTCTTCTTTTCATATTCCTCAAGTAATTTATTAACTATCTGACCTTCTTTTAATCCACCATGACCAACAGCTGCCATAATAGACTCCCAATCCTTGAAGCTATACTTTCTAAGTACCTTATTCATATATTGTGACTTAGTAAGTTCAGATAAGACAATACCCTTTGACTTACAATACTTATCAATCAGATTTTTTCCTCTGCTAATATTGTCATCTTTTACTTCCAATTTAAACCACTGATTAATCTTTGATTTAGCTTGAGTACTCTTACAAATATTTAACCAATCCCTACTTGGCCCTTTAGAGTTTTGAGATGTAATGATTTCTATTCTATCACCATTTTGTATTACATAGTCAATAGTAACCATCTTTCCATTTACTCTTGCTCCAACCATTTTATTACCAACAGCACTATGAATACTATAAGCAAAATCTACTGGTGTTGAACCATTTGGCAAGTTCTTTACATCACCTGATGGAGTAAAGCAATATACGTCCTCTGAGAAAAGGTCTAAGTCACTCTTAAGTAATGTCATAAACTCTTTATTATCAGACATATCTTTCTGCCATTCAAGAATCTGACGAAGCCAACTAAGCTTTTCTTCTTCGTTATTTGAGGATTTTTTTCCTTCTGAATTTTCTTTATATTTCCAATGTGCAGCAATACCGAATTCGGCTGTTTTATGCATATCCATTGTTCTTATTTGAATTTCAAATGGTTGTCCAAACGGTCCGATAAGTGTTGTATGAAGTGACTGGTACATATTTGGTTTTGGCATAGCAATAAAATCCTTGAATCTACCTTGTATTGGTTTATATTTTTCATGGATAATACCGAGTGCTGCATAGCAATCCTTTACACTATCCACTATAATTCTAACCGCAAATAAATCAAGAATTTGATCAAATGTTTTATTTTGATTTACCATCTTTTTATAGATACTAAATATATGTTTCATTCTGCCGTAAACTTGGGCTTCAATACTAGACACCTTCATAAGCTGATCAACTTCAGCTACTATATCTTTTATCATCTCTTCGCCTGAGTTTAACTTTACATTTCTTTGAAGCGCAATTTCATTAAACTTCTCTGGCTCTAAATACATAAGAGATAAATCATCTAATTCTATTTTAATCTTTGAGATACCTAGCCTATCTGCAATAGGTGCATAGATATCCATTGTTTCTCTAGCTTTTTCTTTTTGTTTAATACTTGATTGATATTCAAGAGTTCTCATATTATGAAGTCTATCTGCAAGCTTAATAAGAATAACTCTTATATCCTTTGCCATAGCAAGAAACATTTTTCTAAGATTCTCTGCTTGTATTTCTGCCTTATCCTTTGAATATGATAACTGAGTAAGTTTTGTAACACCATCAACTAAAAGCGCAACCTCTTCACCAAACTCATCTGTTATCTCTTCAAGCGTTAATACTGTATCTTCTACAACATCATGAAGTATTCCTGCTATTATAGTTTCCTTATCAAGCTCTAATTCAGCTAATACAATCGCAACTGACACTGGATGTATAATATAAGGTTCACCCGAACGTCTTTTTTGATCCTTATGAGCTTCAAACGCAATACTATATGCCTTTTCAAGCATAGATATATCCGTTGAAGGATGATATTTATATATGGTATCAAGTAATTGTTTATATAATTCTTCTGGACTTTCATACTCAGATGGGTCTTTTTGCACATCTTGAATTTGAGAAATCATTCTACTATCGTCTAATATTGATTTTTTGTCTGGCATATTTCTCTCCTTCTTTCTCCAAAAGTGATAACAAATTATGAGTCATTTTTTTAGTTACCGCTATATGTTATAATTGATTCTACTTCTAAACCACTTAACTTTTTTCTTCCTTCAAGTCCTGCTAATTCCATAAGGAATACTACTTTTACTACCTCTGCTCCAAACTCTTTTATTAATTTCACAATAGCTTCTATTGTTCCGCCTGTCGCACAAAGATCATCTATTATAACAACCTTTTGACCTGGTTTAATCGAATCCTTATGCATTTCAATCACTGCACTTCCATACTCCAAATCATATTCCATTGATACTGTTTCTCTTGGAAGCTTTCCTTTTTTTCTAACTGGTATAAATGCTTTATTTAGATTATACGCAATTGGTACTCCAAATATAAAACCTCTTGATTCAGGGCCAACAACCACATCGAAATCAATACCCTCAAGTTTTTCCTGCATTAAATCTATCGCTAAATGAAGACCCTCGGCATCTTGAAGAACGCTTGTTACATCTTTAAATATTATTCCTTTTTCTGGAAAATCTGGTATGCTTACTACATAATCTTCTATTTTCTTCATTGGTTTGTACCCCTCTTCTTAGTTATTAAGAACTAGTATATCAAAATGTTTATACCTTTTCAATGATTTTTTCTAGATATTCCTTAGCATATAAAACATTATTTTCATTAGTCTCTTCCAATAATACATGTATTAATGGTTTCCTTCTTTTAACTATATTAAGCAACAATTCATAGTTAAGCAAACCATCACCTGATATAACTGATTTAATTTCTCCATCCTTATCAACAATAAAATCTTTTGCATGTATACAAACAATTTCATCACCTATCAGTTCAAAGACTTCGTTTATAACTTCACTCTGATTTTCATAATTTTCTTTTGTAATGATATTTACTGGGTCAAATATTATCTGTAAGTTTGGTGAATTAACTTCATCTAAAACTTTTCTTGCTCTCTTAGCATCGTATACAATATGTGATGCTACTAGCTCCATACCTATTATTACTCCCATCTTCTGGGCATAGCTAACTATCTGCTTCATATTTTTTATAAGCACTTCTAATGCTTCATCACTTTTTGGATCTAATGTACCTCCCCAAGTCTCTGTGCCTACCATTCCACAACCCAAAAGTGATGCAAAGCGAATATGTGCTTCGTATATTTTCTTTACATTATCAAACTCTAACTCGTCATTCTCACCTAAATTTAAGTAGCATCCAAGTACTGATACATCTACATCATTCTTTGCAAATAATCTTTTTAAATACATTGCCATTCCAGGTGTCATTGCACCTATATCCGTTGAAAACTCACTTATTGCTTTTGAAAGTGCTAATTGTGTACAGCTAAAACCTTTCTTTGCAATATTCTCTACTAATGAAACTATGTCCATATGCTCAACATCATGAGCTCTAATTCCTATCTGCATATTAATTTTACATCCTTTTCTATATCATATATTTATTTATTACTACTTGCATTGTATTTCTACCCATATAGGAGTTTACCTGAGGATAATATGTAATTGATATTCTAATATCATTTTCTAATCCTATCTTTGCCTTATTAAGCTCCTCTTCTCCATACTTTTCTTTTATACTGCCAGTAAAGCTTTCAATATCTCCAAAAAACATCGCTGTCATACAATAATTTTCACCATTTTTTATGTTTAGCTTAAGTACATTACCATTTTTGCCAAGTATATTTATTCCTTGTATTTGTATGTTTTTTTCAGCAAATACTGGTTTTTCATTTGCTTTTCCAAATGGTTCTAAATTCTTAAGTTCATCTACAAGATTTTCTGTTATATATGAAAACGGCATAGGAACATCTATCCATACCTTTTGTATCATATCATCTTTGCTTAGTGAATTATTTTCATTAAGTTTTTTTCTAAGTTCCTCTATATTTTCTTTTTTTATTGATAGTCCTGCTGCCATTTGATGACCACCGAATTTCTCAAGTAAATCCTTACAAGAAGATAATTCTTTATGCATATTGTAACTTTCGATAGAACGCCCAGAACCCTTTATTATTTTTTCATCTTCTGAATCTGTAAGGATAATAGTCGGCTTATAGAATTTTTCTCTTACTCTACCTGCTATTATTCCTGCTATACTTTCATGTACACCTTCTAAATATAACACTAAAATCTTATCTTTGTCATAACTCAAAGCCTCTGTTAACGCTAACTCCTGAGCATTTGCTGTAAGTGCTTTTCTTGTATCATTAAGTTGTTTTAACTTTTCCGCTTTTAATAGAGCTTGCTTATAACTCTTTTCATCAAATAGATTATATGCATCTTTTGCAGTTTCAAGCCTTCCACTTGCATTAATACAAGGTCCAATTACAAATCCTATATGATATGAACTTATTTTATCTGGTTCAATTCCAGTTACTTCCATAAGTGCTTTTAAACCAATATTCTTTGTATTCTTAATATACTTTATTGCATTTGCTGCAATTATCCTATTCTCATCATTTAAATCTACAACATCTCCTATCGTTGCTATTCCTGCAAATTCTAAGAGTTCTTCCATATCCAAATCACTTTTTAACTCAATTTTTGATATACATGCTTGTATAAACTTGTATGCAATTGCTGCTCCACAAAGCATTTTATATGGATATTTGCAATCTGGTTGTTTGGGATTTATAACACAATCAGCTTCGACATAAATAGGTCCAAACTCATTCATTGGAAGTTCATGATGATCTGTTACGATCACACTCATTCCCAGCCCTTTTGCAAGCTTTATCTCTTCTATAGCTGCAATACCGTTATCACAAGTAATTATTGTATCTATTCCTTCTTTATTTGCTCTATGTATAATATCTTCATTAACGCCATAGCCATCTTTTGTCCTATGTGGTATATCCATATCCACATCAGCCCCCATTGCTCTAAGAGATTTTACTAAAATATAAGTAGAGCATATTCCATCTATATCATAATCACCGATAATTCTTATCTTTTTTCCTTCAGTAATATTCTCACTAACAAGACTTACTGCCTTTTCTATATCTTTAAACAACCATGGAGAATGCATATTTTGGACATTAATGCCTAGATATGATGCAAAATCTTCCTCTATAACATCCCTATTAATCATTATTCTAGCAGTAATCGGGCTAATATTATGTATTTTTGCCAACTTATCAAAATCTGCCTTCTTTGCATATACCATCCATTTTTCCATCTGATTTGTTTCTCCATGTATTTTATTAATAGCATATTTGTGCTATTAAACACAAATATGCTATTTAATTTTTAATCATTAACTGACTAAATATTTATTTGTTTACTCTTTGCATTCTTTCCGCCCATTATATACCACAATGCTCCTGTAACAAATACAGATGCATATGCACCACATAATAATCCTACTATAAGTGGGAGTGCAAATTCTTTAATTGCTGTTACACCAAGTAAATATAATACTACTACCATTACTACTGTTGTAAATGTTGTATAAAGTGTTCTTGTAAGTGTCTGTGTAATACTTTCGTTTACAAGCTCCTTTCTATCATACTTATCACCCTTAATAGCCATGTTTTCTCTTATTCTATCAAATATAACTATTGTTGCATTAATAGAATAACCTACAATTGTAAGCATACAAGCGATAAATGTATTTCCAACATTTGTCCATGACAATGCATAGAATGTAAGCACTATAAGCACGTCATGTACTAAGGCAATAATTGCACTTGATGCAAATCTAATATCCTTAAATCTAACAAAGATATATATAAGCATACATATTATAGCAATTATAACTGAAATAATAGCATCTCTTCTCATTTCACCACTTGTAGTAGCACTTACTGTAGTTTCATCAAAGTCTATCGCTCCAAATTCTTCTTCTAACATTGCCTTTAATTTTTGTTTTGTAGTTTCTTTTTTTGTTACTTCTTCTGTGTCGCCTGTATTATCCACATCTTTTGTATCATCTACATCATTTGCATTATCTACATCATCTGACTTTTTATCTTCTTCTTCAGTAATATCCTTTATACGTATAACATACTTATTTGAATCAATTACTGCGTTTGCTACAATATCTTCATCTTCTATAATTTCTGCTATCCTAGGTTTTATATTATCATTAAAAAAATCTATATCATAGTTTTCTTCAAAATCCACTGTAATTGAAAGACCGCCTTGGAACTCAACACTATAATTTAGCTCACTATTTCTATCAGCAATCTTACCACTTCCACTTAAGACCATTGTTATTATACCTATTAACACTGCAACTATAGATATTCCAAAACAAATCCATTTCAATCCCAAGAAGTTAATTGTCTTTCTTTCTTTTTGTATACCATACATCCAAACCTTATCACATCCTAATGTAAACAATGCATTCATAAAGAATCTTGAAACAACCATTGCTGTAAACATCGATATAACAATACCAATTGCAAGCGTTTGAGCAAATCCTTTGATTGTACCTGTTCCCATAACCATAAGAACTAATGCTGCAATAAATGTAGTAACATTACCATCTACGATAGCTGATGTTGCCTTTTTAAATCCTGTATCTATTGCACCCTTTATATTCTTTGGATTTTGTGCAATTTCTTCCTTAATTCTGGCATATATAATAACATTTGCATCGACTGCCATACCTATAGACAGGATAACACCTGCTATACCTGGAAGTGTAAGCGTCATATTAAAGCCGTTTAATGCTAGTAATTCTAATGCTGTATAAATAACTAATGCTACACTTGCTACAACACCTGGTAATCTATAAACAGCTATCATAAAAACAATAACTATTAATAATCCTATTGCACCTGCCATAACACTTGTATTGAGTGCATCATCTCCAAGCTTTGCACTTACTACCTTTGATGTTAATTCTTCTAATTCTACTTTAAGTGAACCGATTCTAATAACTGCTGCAAGGTCTTCTGCTTCTCCCAATGACCCCATACCATTAATAACACCTTGTCCACCTGATATTGTACTATTTACCGATGGAGAACTTATTACTTCCCCATCATATACTACATATATTATTTTCCCTCTATATGCAGTAGTTGCCTCTGCAAATATTGGTGCAGCTTCTTCTGTTAGTTTAAATGATACTTCATAACTTAATGCCCCTGTAGTCTGATCAGTATTTGTAATAGCCTTTGCCGAATCTATATCAGCTCCTGTAAGCCATACCTTTGCATTATCTGTTCCAAATTCTGTTATAAACTCAAGTGAACCCGGTTTTCCAAGTTTTTGAAGAACTGCATCTGCATCATCTTCACCTGGAATATCTACAGTTATTCTATTTTCACCTTCTTGATAAACATCAGATTCAACACTAAATTCTTCTGCTCTTCTTTTTAACTTTGTTATTGTATCTTGGAAATCATCACTTGTAAAATCTCCGACTGCCTGATAAGTGATACTTACACCACCCTTTAAATCAAGACCAAGAACAATATTTCTTGCACTTCCCTTTTCTTCTCCACCAATTTTAACACCAAATACTGTGACAAATACACATATTGCTGCTACTACTAAGCTTATTATGAGGAGTATAAGACTCTTCTGCTTGTTTTGTTTCATAATTTTCTAGTACCTCCTACTTATTCTGCTAATGCTGCTTTAATCATTATTGCGCATTCTATTCTTTTTCTTTGCATTTCGCACCCAATATCATATGCATCTGTTATACTTCCATGGAACTTATATGCATTTGCTGCACAGCCTCCACTACAATAGTATCTAGCAAAGCATTCCCTACATTTGGGTTTTGCATACACATTACAAAGTTTAAATTCTTCTTGAAGCTCTGGCGTTTTAATACCTTCAAAAACATTTCCCATAAGATATTTTTCATCACCAACAAATTGATGACATGGATAAAAGTCACCCCATGGTGTCACAGCTAAATACTCTGTTCCTGAACCACATCCTGAAAGTCTTTTTGCAACACATGGACCTTGTTCTAAATCAATCATAAAATGAAAGAAATTAAAACCTTTGCCTTCTTTATGCCTTTTTATATATTCCACTGCAAGCTCATCATATTCTTCCATAATCTTTGTAAGATCTGATTCTCTAATGGCATATAACTCGTCCTCAGCTCCTACCACTGGTTCGATAGACATATGCTTAAATCCTAAATCTGCAAAATGCTTTACATCTTCTGAAAAATCTATATTATCTCTTGTAAATGTACCTCTTACATAATAGCTTTGACTATTCTCATCTCTTTGCTTTGCAAATTCCTGAAACTTTGGAACAATCAGCTCATAACTACCTTTTCCATTTCTAAAAGGTCGCATATTATCGTTAACACTTTTTCTACCATCAAGACTAAGTACAACATTTGCCATTTCTTTGTTAGCAAATTCCATAATTTCATCGTTTAGAAGAACTCCATTTGTAGTGAGTGTAAATCTAAACTTCTTGTTATGCTCTGCTTCTTTAGAACGTCCATAAAGCACTAATTCCTTTACCACGTCCCAGTTCATAAGTGGCTCTCCACCAAAGAAGTCCACTTCAAGGTTTACCCTATTACCCGAGTTTTCAATAAGAAAATCCAATGCCTTTTTCCCTACCTCAAGGCTCATAAGGGCTCTTCTTCCATGATATTCACCCTCTTCTGCAAAACAATACTTGCATGCTAGATTACAATCATGTGCAATGTGAAGACACATAGCTTTTACTACTGTTTTTCTCTTTTTAAAATCTATAATATAATCTTTGTAAATATCTTCTGTATAAAGTTCACCTTCTTCTTTAAGCTCACTTGCTTCTGACAAGGCTTCTTCTATCTCATTAATGTCATATTTTTCTTTTAAATCTTCTATGACTTGTTCTCTTTTTTTATTTTCAAATAATGTAATAACATCATATGTAACATCATCTACTACATGTACTGAACCACTATTTACATCTAATACAATGTTAAATCCATTACTTTTATATGCATGTATCAAGATTTTTCTCCTTCCAAACACTACTTAGGCAGCGGTTAACCGCTGCCTAGCTTAATGAGTGTCTTATTTGTTTGAGTTCTCGCAGCTTTGATTTCCAACTGTGCAAGATGTCTTACATGCTGACTGGCATGATGTTTGACATTCGCCACAACCACCTTTTGCCATTGTGCTTTTTAATGTTTTTTTACTTAATGTTTTAATATGCTTCATTTCAAATATCCTCCATTATATATCGCTAAAAATGTAATAATTTTTAAGCTAGTTACAAACTTCAAATATTATACCATACTTCTACTAAAATTCAAATATTTTTTTAAAAGTTACTTTAATTGTTGTTCCAACACCTTCTTCACTATCCAGTTCAAGTGTTGCTCCTAAGTATGTTGCTCCGTGTTTTACAATAGAAAGTCCAAGTCCAGTTCCACCCACTGACTTTGAATGGCTCTTATCTACTCTATAAAATCTTTCAAATACCCTATCTAAATCTCCCTTTGGAATTCCTATTCCTGTATCACTAACAATAATCTCTACACTGTCTTTCTTTTCTCCAACTACAACATTAACTCTTCCACCATCTTTGTTATATTTTACAGCATTTTCAATGAGATTATATACTATCTCATCTACTATCTGCCTTACCGCTACAATATTAGTTTCACCAAATACATCAACATTTATCTCAACATTTCTTTTACGCGCTTTTGATTCTAGTCTATTTTTTACATCCTGCGTTAAAGAACTAATACTAACTATTTCAGTCACAAATTGCTCTGTATTTTCATCGAGCTTTGAAATATCTATAATATCTCCTATCAAATCAACAAGTCTTGCTGCTTCTGCATGTATAATTTCAGAGAACTTTATTATATCTTCATTTTTTGCTATTCCTGATTTAATTATTTCTGCATATCCTGATATAGACGTAAGTGGTGTTTTTAGCTCATGAGAAACATTTGCTGAAAACTCTCGTCTTAACTGTTCTCTTTTTTCTTTTTCTGTTGCATCTATTATAAGTATTACAGCACCCTTTACCTCTTCATCATCTGTTACAGGATTTGCCATGATTTGATATATTTTATCTCCAATACTTAATATACACTCTGAATGAACTCCAGTAAGTGCCTCTGCTGCAACTCTTTGAAATCTCTTTCTTCTGTTAAATTCTAATATATTGTGAAGTCTATGGGTTTCATTTGTAACTTCTAAAAGTTTGATAGCACTTTTATTGTATGACAATACATCTGATTTTTTATCAATGATGATAAATCCTTCATTCATATTTTCTGTAATTGCCTCAAATTCTATTGTTTTTTCCCTTAGATTTTCTACCTGCTCACTAATGGTTTCACTTTGGCTTTTTATCCTTTTAACAAGTGGCAACATTTCATCGTATACTGGTGATGCACTTGGATCATCTAAATTTATTTCATTTATAGGCTTTATTATGTAATCTGTGATAATACGTGAGACTATTGTAATCATTATAATAAGCAACACTATTAAGCATAACATTAACGGAAGCATACTTACTACTGTTTTATATACAGAGTCTGTTGAGACAGATAAACGAATTACTGCTCCATTTTCTAATTTAACTGCTACATAGCAGTTTTCTTTTGAAAGTGTTGCTGATTTACGAACATCCTCTCCATAACCTGATTCAAATGCTTTCTTCACTTCTGGTCTATCCAAATGATTTTCCATGCTTTTTGAATCTACCACACTATCATATAAAACATCTCCATTTTCTGAAATAATTGTAATTCTACTTTCTCTTGATACTTCTAGTTCTTCAATTGCATCCTGTCCATAATTATCTGCTATATATTTTAAATAATTAATATCATTCTTGTTGCTTTTCATTAAATCATCTCTTGAGTTTCTATAAAAAAACCAGATAAAAATTAGTGACGATATTATCACCGTCACTAAAACAATGCCTAACATATTTTTAAATACCTTATTCCACATATGCCACTCTCCTATTTCCCTATTTTATAGCCAATGCCTCTAATAGTTTCGATAACATCACCTGCATTTCCAAGTTTTTGTCTAAGCATTCTTATATGGACATCGACTGTACGAGTTTCACCATCGAAATTATATCCCCATATCTTTGTTAATATCTTATCCCTTGTAAGTACCACATCTCTATTTTGAAGAAGATAACATAATAACTCAAATTCTTTAAATGTAAGTGTTATTTCTTCACCACTTACATAGACCCTATGCTTAGACGGATTAACCAACAAATCTCCAACCACAAATTCACTTATCGCTTCTTCCTTAGGTTCAACTCTCCTTAGGTGTGCTTTAACTCTTGCAACAAGCTCCATCATTCCAAATGGCTTAGGTATATAGTCATCTGCTCCTGAATCAAGACCTATAACCTTATCATATTCGCTTCCCTTAGCTGTAAGCATAATAATAGGTGTCTTTTTCATTTCTGGCATTTCTCTTAATTTTTTTAATATTTGAAGACCATCTTCGTCAGGTAGCATTATATCAAGCATCACTAAATTAGGAGTTTCCTTCGACATTCTTTCCCAAAACTGTGCCGCACATGAAAACCCTTCAGCCGTAACTCCTGAATTATTAAGTGTATAAACCACTAAATCTCTAATGTTTTTTTCGTCTTCTACTATAAATACCATCTAATCCTCTTTCCACTTTGAATGAATTCCTGTAATTGAATATTCTACCCATTCTGCAATATTTGTTGCATGGTCTCCAATTCTTTCAAAGTATTTAGCTACCATAAGTATATCTGCTAAATATTCACCATCTGCCTTATTTTCACTGATATAATCAACAATTGCTTCTCTTGTTTCTATAAACAAGTCATCTACTATATCATCACTCTCCATTACTGAATGAGCCAAACCTAAATCCTTATTTACAAACGAATCAATACTTTGTGTAACCATCTTGATTGTCGCTCTTGCCATTGATTCTAATTTTGTCTTTACAGGTGTTTCATATTTCGGAATATGTTTTGCAATCTCCGAAATATCAAGTGCTTGGTCTCCAATTCTTTCCATATCTGAAATCATCTTTAAAGCTGATGATATTTGTCTTAAATCTTTAGCTACTGGTTGTTGCCTCAAAAGAAGTTTCATGCACATATTCTCTATCTTACGCTCCATTGCATTTATATCTTCTTCTAATAACGATACTTTTTCAACCAATTGTGAATCCTTTACTAGTGCACTTGTTGCCGCAGAAATCGCCTCTTCACATAATGCCCCCATACGTATAAGCTCAATATTTAGGTTTTCAAGCATTTCTTCAAATTTATTCCTCATATCAACCAAACCTTCCTGTTATATAATCTTCAGTTCTCTTATCCTGAGGAATAGAGAACAATTTCTCTGTTTCACCATGTTCAACTATTTCGCCTAATAAAAAGAACGCAGTCTTGTCAGATATTCTAGCTGCCTGTTGCATATTATGCGTTACCATAATAATAGTATAATCCTTTTTAAGTTCAACTGCAAGGTCTTCTATTTTTGATGTTGATATAGGGTCTAGCGCACTTGTAGGTTCATCCATCAAAAGTACTTCTGGTTTAACTGCTAATGCTCTAGCGATACATAATCTTTGTTGCTGACCACCAGATAATCCTAATGCACTCTTCTTTAGTCTGTCCTTAAGTTCATCCCATATAGCTGCATCTTTTAATGATTTTTCCACTATTTCATCAAGTTTTGACTTGTTCTTGATTCCGTGTGTTCTTGGTCCATATGCAATATTATCATAAACACTCATTGGAAATGGATTTGGTTTTTGAAAAACCATTCCTACTCTTTTTCTTAACATATTTACATCCATACTTCCATAACAATCTTCGCCATCAAGCAATATCTTCCCCTCAATCTTACAACCTTCAACTAAATCATTCATTCTATTTAATGATTTAAGCAATGTAGATTTTCCACACCCTGAAGGGCCAATAAATGCTGTTATTTCTTTTTCATTAATACCTATATTTATATTTTTAAGAGCTTTGAAATCACCATAATATAAATCTAGATTTTCCACTTTAAATTTATCTTGCATACTAATCCCTTACATCTTTTCCAAGTTTCTTCATTATTAAACCTGATAATGCGTTAATTACTATAACTAATACTAATAGTATTACCGCTGTTGCATATGCCTTTTCCATATCAATTCCTTCATTTAATAATGCGTACATATGTACCGCCAATGTTCTTCCTGAACCAAATATACTTTCTGGAATTTTCGTAGCCGTGCCAGCAGTAAATATTAATGCTGCTGTCTCACCAACAATTCTACCTATTGAAAGAATTATTCCCGCTAATATTCCTGGTGCCGCTGAAGGTAATATTATTTTAAATACTGTTCTTAACTTTCCTGCTCCAAGTCCAAAGCTACCTTCTCTAAAAGTATCTGGTACCGACAGCAATGATTCTTGTGTTGTACGTATAACAAGTGGTAAAACCATTATTGCCATAGTCATTGCTCCACCTATCATAGAATAACTAAGTTTCATAGTTACATTGAACATAAGATAACCAAATAAACCATATACTATCGATGGTATTCCTGCCAATGTCTCTGTTGTTATACTTACTATCTTAACGAATCTATTATTTTTCTTTGAATACTCAACCATGTAAATAGCAGAAAAAATTCCTATTGGAACTGCCATTAACAATGTCATAAATACCATTATAAGCGTATTTACAAGTGCATGTGTTACTGAGCCATTTTTAGATGTATACTCAAATTCAAATAATTCTGCTGTAATGTTTGGTACACCCATAATTACTATGTATGCTATAAGTGCCACAAGCACTCCTACTGTCAAAAATGCTGATAGTTTCACTAACCATCTAAGTATCCATGATGTATTAATTTTAAATTTAAACGGTAATTTTTTTCTTTTGCCACTAACTGCAATTGCGTTTACATCACTCATATATTTATACCTTTCTTTTTGCATCATTGCGTTATGCTTTTTCTCTTTATAACAGAAAACAGTGTATTAATAAGTAATATGAATACAAATAAAACTACGGCCGTTGCTATCAACGCTTCTCTATGAAGTCCTTCTGCATATCCCATTTCCATTACAATATTTCCTGTAAGTGTTCTTACTCCATCGAATATGCTTCCTGGTATCGCTCTTTGATTTCCCGCTACCATAATCAGTGCCATTGTTTCACCTATTGCTCTACCTATACCAAGTACTATTCCTGCTAATATTCCTGACTTTGCCGCTGGTAACACTGCCAAGAATACACTTCTCTCATGTGTTGCCCCTAATGCAAGTGACCCTTCATAGTAACTATCTGGTACAGCTCTAATTGATGTCTCAGATATATTAATAATCGTAGGTAATATCATGATTCCCAGTAATATCGACGCAGTAAGTATACTTTTTCCACTTCCGCCTACAACTTCTTGCATAAATGGTACTATAACCATGAGTCCAAAAAAGCCATATACTATTGATGGTATTCCTGCTAATAAATTAATTGCTGGCTTTATTACTTTATACATCTTTTTACTGCAAAACTTAGCCATATAAACCGCTGTTAAGATTCCTATAGGAACTCCAACAATTATTGAGCCTGCTGTAACATAGATGCTTCCTAGTATAAATGGTAATATACCAAAAATATTGTTTTTTGGACGCCACTCCGACCCAAGCAAGAATTTAAACACACCAATTTCTTTTATTGTAGGCACACCATTTGCAAATAAAAATATACATATGAGCAGCACTGCCGCAATAGAAATGCTGGCAGCGCACATAAAAACTATTTTCATTGTACTTTCTTTTAGTTTATTTGCTCTTATCATAATTATTTTACTTCACTCCATTTTGTGATTGTACCTGTGTAAATTTGTTTAACTTGCTCTGTTGTAATATTTGATAATTCATTATCTTGATTAACAATTACTGCAATACCATCAATAGCAATTACTGTAGGTGTAAGTTTTTCTAATTCTGCACTCTTTAATTCTCTTGAAGCCATACCGATATCAAGTGAACCTTCGATTGTTGATGACATTCCTGTTGAAGAATCACTGATTTGAAGTTCAACTTTAATGTCTGTGTTTACTTTTTTATACTCGTCAATTATGGCTTGCATAACTGGTGCTACTGATGATGAACCACCAACTACTACTTTTCCTGTAGCTCCATTAGCCTTGTAGCTTGTTGTTGTTTCGATTGCTATATATTTTTCGCTTTCAATAATTGCCTGGCCTTCTTTACTCATAATGTAGTTTATAAAGTCTTGTGCTGCATCTGATATATCTGATTTTGTAGCAATGTTAAAAGGTCTTGAAACTTTGTATGTACCACTCTTTACATTTGCAACAGTTGCATCAACACCGTTAACCTGTAATGCTTTTACCTTTGATGCATCTAATGAACCTAATGATACATAACCTATTGCTGCATTATTTCCTTTTACTGTTGTCATCATAACTGCTGTACTATTTGTTTCTTCTGCTGTATCAATTGTATTGTCTACTTTTTCACCATCAGCATTCTTCTCTTCAATTCCGAAAAGTTCTATAAACGCGCCTCTTGTACCTGAACCATCTTCACGTGTAATTACTGTGATTGCTTTGTCTGATACTCCTGATCCTTCATCGTCGTTTCCACATCCTGTAAAACATGTTGTTACTGCTACCATTGTAAGTAAAGTAGCTAAAAATCTCTTTGATTTTCTCATTATTCCTCCATTCTTACCATCAACTCTTCGTTTGATAGTTTGCGTCTTAATTACGCATTTAACTTTTTAATGTATTGCGATTACATTGTAAATAATATTGTAATAGTGTTAAATCCAAAAGAGAGTTAATGTTAAATCCTCGTAAAAAAAGATTCGGCTAAAGCCGAACTTTGCAAGAATCCCATATTAGTTGCGATAGCACAACTAATATGGGATTCTTGATTGGTTAAACATTGGTTTTTTCGCTTTTTTGAGCAAATCACTACTTGGCTCATGCAGTTTCTTATTAACTATTTGTTAAAGCTGAACCAGTTAAGGTTTGTTATACTCTTAAATACTATGTACACATCATGTTTTCCTGTAACTTCTTCTGTTATAGGAAAATGAAAGGTTTGGTAGTTATTCCAGCCTCCTGTTGCAGTATTATTTGCCATGCAAATAAGTTGTCCCTCCAAACTATCAATATATACCTCTAGCCCTTCACTTTGTTGTGATGCCATCCTACAGACAAACTCTGTTACACCATCCTCGAAATCAACACTATTATACGAGGCACAGTCACCTACACTGACATATCCTAAATTTTCATTTCCGCCTTCAGGATCTGTTGTACTTTCTACCCTTAAACTTCCATTTTTATAATCAAAACTTTCTGCCCCTATAATGTTTCCAACAGATTTAGTATAATTAATATTTCCTATCTGTTCATCACTATCTACTGAAATAGATGGTATGTAGCCATTTTTAAATGTTAGTTCTACTGAATATGCACCTTTTATTATTTTAGAATTCATAGGAAGTGTAATACTAAGAGCTTCATCGCTATGCTCATATGTAAGTTTTATTCTATCAGAACCATTAATAAGACTGATATTGTCTATCTGTGAACCATCGAAGTCTCTTTTATTTAATGTAGTAATATTCATCTTACCTGTAGTTGGTCTTGCAAGGGCTGTAGCATATAAAATAGTATTATTTTTATTTCTTGTAAATCTGATATCATTCTGTGTTAGGGCATATGAATCTCCTACATTTTTTGTAGGTCCCTCTCCATAAACTAGCCATGGTCTTGTAGCGTAAATTGCATCCCCATAAGCATTAAGCCAGTTTCCAATAGTTAAAAGTGCTTCCTTAGCATCATCTGGTATTGTTCCATCTGCTTGTGGTCCTACATTTAGTAAAAGATTTCCATTCTTACTAACTATATCAACTAAAGCTCCTATGAACTCTTCACCTTTTCTATATACTTCATCCGTTGTATACCCCCATGATTTCTCTCCAATAGAAGTATCTGTCTGCCATACAAAATTATTTATTTGCCCAAGTACTACTCTTTCTTTATCCAAAACAGCTTGACTTGTTTCAAATGCTATTCCCTTATAATTACAAACCACTCCTTCAAGGTTGTTTGCCTTTGCCTGATTGTAAAAGTTTGCAAGCATTAATTCTCTATTTGCCTCATCATATTTCATAAATGAGCTTTGATCTAAATCAAAATCATAATATATCATATCTGGATTATATTTATTTATAATCTCCATTGATATGTTGAACCACTTCTTTATATGCCATTCGGACTTTGCTTTTCCATCACCATACATTTCATCTGGTGTTATAAGAGTTTCTTTTATATCAGCCCCCTCTATCGCGGCTTCTTCATCAAAAAACCAATCATTTTCAGCAAAATGGTTTGATATACCAAACTTCATTCCCTTTGACTTAACTGCTTTTTGTAAGTCCTCTATGTAGTCAACTCCTGCTTGTGTAACCGAATTATATGTAGTCTGAATATCTGAATCATATAAAGCGAATGAATCATGGTGTATTCCTACTGGCATTACGTATTTTGCACCTGATTGATAGAAAACATCCGCCCACTCTTCTGCCTTGTTTTCTGCCTTATAATTTTGTAGGCTTTTGACAAAATCAGGTATAAAGCTCTTATATCCATGCTCTATTGCTCCACCATATGTGTCTATATGATACTGATATATATTACTTCCCCCCCAACTAGTTGTTCCTGGCATATACATCCAGTGTCCATACCACTCATCACCATATGCTGGTTCTGAATATATTCCATAATGTATAAATATACCAAACTTAGCATCTGCATACCACTCTGGAACCTCATGTTCTGTTAGCAGTTCCCTTATCTTTTCTTTGCTTACTCTCTGATTTACGGACTTCATAGAATATCTCCTCAATAATTTTATGTTTAATTTATTGATTATGTATAAATTATATGTTACAATAACCTTGTTTCTAAACGTGTAGATATTATCTAATATATTCTATCTATAAATGATTAATCTATATTATTCAAGTTTTTTAACTCCTAATAATCTTAATAGTATATTTAACCGGGCAGCCGGTGGACGGTTACTACTCATTCCGAGTTTTACGGAAAGGAGTGGTGCTTATGATTACATACAGTGAATTATTTACATTTGTAATAATGCTCTGCGCAATCATTACCTTAGTTTCTAAAAAAAGGAAATAGCCGTCCCTTCCAAAGATTGCTATTTCCTCTAGTCATATCTTCCGGAATGGGTAGTACTTCTACCATCCGGCTGTCTTGTTAAGTACATTATAACATTGCACATTCTTAATTTCAATATCATTTTCAAAAAAACTATAAGCTTTAGTTTGCAGATTATAAATTCAAATAGTTTTTTGCGAAATCTTGTAGCATATCATTTTCTTTTATAAGTTCCGCTACCATGTGAGCATATATCTTTGCTCCGTATTCGCTTAGATGTGTATCATCTAACACTCCTTCTCTATAATCACTGTCTGGATATTCTCCTTTTTCCACATGCAAATAGAGTTTCTTACTTGCTTTATTTCCTATTTCATTTAGATATTGTGTACTGACTCTTCCTAAATCGATAAGTGGTAAATTTTGTTCTTTTGCCATACTTATCATTACATTTCTATATTCTATAAAACTAATATTGAAATGTTCAGTATCTCCACAATTTCTTCTTGCTACTGGTGTTACTAATATACACTGAGCTTTCTTTTCTTTACATACATCAATATATTTTTGTATGTAAATATGAAAATCTTCTGAAGATACATAGCGTTCTGGTCTTATTATAGTGGAATCATTATGTCCAAATTGAACCATCATATAATCATTTTCATTTAACACATTTACTATCTCTTCAAATTTTCCTTCTTCTATAAAGGAACGTGAGCTTCTTCCTCCTATTGAGCGATTTTCTATGATTATTTCGGGAAGTTCATAGACTCTTGCTTGTGGATAGGAGCAATTAAGGGATTCTCCCTCAACTAATTTATCATTTCCGATAAATTCGTTACATAGTACCTGACCCCATCCAGTCTGAGGATAAAAACACTTCTCATAATACTGAACAGTCGAATCAGATACCAAAAATAAAGTTGGTTTTTTCATCGATATATTCCTTTCACATTTCCTAAAACATGTTGCTTTATCCATTATATACTTTTTAAAGGATTAAGACAATAAATTTTTATTGATAAATGCCATTTATCATGTTATCATATTTAATGCAAGTTAAACGGATGATCGCGGCTGCAATACCGAAAGGTAGCAGGTGAGGAAAGTCCGGGCTTCATAGGGCAGAGTGCCAGATAACGTCTGGTAGAGGTGACTCTCAGGAAAGTGCAACAGAAATATACCGCCTATTAGTACAATGCTAATATGGTAAGGTTGGAAGGGCAGTGTAAGAGACTACCGCCTGGCTGGTAACAGACAGGGCATATGTAAACCCCACTCGAAGCAAGACCGAACAGAAAGTAAGTTGCCCGCTTATACTTTTGGGTAGGTCGCTTGATTTTGACGGTGACGTCAAAACTAGATAGATGATCATCTATTACAGAACCCGGCTTATAGTTTAACTCGTACAAAAAAGGTCAACACGCAGGTGTTAACCTTTTTTGTTAATATAAAACTTTGTAAATTTGTTCTAGCAAGAATTGCTTTATAATTCTTGCAAAGTTCGGCTTTAGCCGAATCTTTTGTTAAGGAAGTTTATATTCTTCCATATACTTATTATACATTTGTTTGAAATTTTCTTCATCATGTTTAACAGCTTCTAAATAACCATGTGTTTCATATGAATCTTCTTTTATCTGAATAAGTGATACAGCTATATTCGAACAATGATCTGATACTCTTTCATAGTTTGTTGTTATATCTGAAAAGATAAATCCTAATTCTATCGTACACTTTCCTTCACGTAATCGTCTAACATGGCGTTTTTTTAACTCTTTATTTAAATCATCTATTAATTCTTCAAGAGGTTCAACTCGCTTTGCTAATTCAGTATCGTCTTTTTCAAACACTTCACAAGTCAAATCAACGATATCTCTTACTGCTTGTCCAAATACATCTAATTCCTTACCTGCTTTTTCTGAAAAAGTAATTCCTTTTTCCTTCATTTCTTTTGCTGCTTCTTGAATATTTATTGCATGGTCTGATATTCTTTCCAAGTCTCCGATACAATGAAGTAACACTGATAATGTCTTGCTATCACTTTCATTTAAACTTCTGCTACTTAGCTTTACTAAATATGTTCCAAGCTCATCTTCGTATCTATCTACACGTTCTTCAAGCATTAAGACTTCTTCTGCTTTTTCCTCATTATAATGTGTCATCAAATCTATCGCTTTAAATATACATTCTTTAGAAAGTTCCGCCATACTTCTTGTTACTTTCTTACAATGCTCAATTGCAAGACCTGGCACATCAAGAAAACGTACATCAAGAGTTTTAAATTCCATATCTTCTTTATTTTCTATATCATCTTCCTTATCACGTATTGTCATACATGCAAGTTTTTCTAATCCTCTAGCAAACGGTAATAACAATAATGTAGCACCAACATTAAATGCACTATGAACAATTGCAATGCCCATTTCATTTGATGAGTTTGATAAAAATCCAAAATGTAAGAATGAGTTCAGTAGATAAAATATCACCATAAACACTGTAGTTCCAACTAAGTTAAAGTAAAAATGAACTAAAGCCGCTCTTTTTGCATTTTTTCCAGCTCCAATTGAAGATAAAAGTGCCGTTACACAAGTACCTATATTTTGTCCCATTATTATAGGAATAGCTGAACCAAATGTTACTGCTCCTGTAGCACATAATGCCTGCAAAATACCCACTGATGCTGATGAACTTTGAATAATAGCTGTAAGCAACGCACCTGCAAGCATACCAAATATCGGATTTGAAAACATAGTTAAAACATCTGTAAATTCAGGAACATTTGCAAGTGGTGAAACGGCTGTACTCATAGTGTCCATACCAAACATAAGTATAGCAAAACCTACTAATATTCCACCAATGTCTTTTCTTTTTTCTTTCTTAGAAAACAATAGAAATACAACACCTACAACCGCTAATATTGGCGAAAATGATGTTGGCTTAAGCATCTTTACAAAGAAATTGCCACCCTCTATTCCTGATAAACTTAATATCCAAGATGTAATAGTGGTTCCTACATTCGCACCCATAATAATATATACGGCCTGCCTAAGTTTCATTATACCAGAATTTACAAATCCTACTACCATAACTGTTGTAGCTGATGAGGATTGTATAGCTGCTGTAACTCCTGCGCCTAAAAATACTGCCATAATTGGATTTGCTGTCAATTTTTCAAGTATTTTTTCAAGTTTTCCTCCAGATAATTTTTCAAGTCCATCACCTAGAGCTTTCATTCCATATAGAAATAATGCAAGTCCCCCTAGCATTGTCAATATATTAAATAAGTCCATTCTATACCTCTTCACCTTTCTTTATTTAGAGTGTAAAAGTATGTTTCCTTTGTAAAAAAATTTAACATACATAATTATTTTACAATAACTATGCTCTTTTTAATGTTAAATTTATGTTAAATCGACATTTTGTTACAGCCAAATTTTTCTTAACTTAACATTCCACCTAGCATTCCGCCTACTGAACAAGCTATAAGTGCTATAAGTACTGGAACTCCATTTGCAAAAAATGCTCCTGTTACCATAAACGATATTACTGCAAGAATAAAAAAATATGTAAGTCCTACAACCAATCCCCAAATAAATTTCTTTTCTTCCTTTGCCTTTCCAATTATTAAACCACCTACTAAATTTGCTAAGAAATAAATTGCTATGATTCCACCATCTACTACCTTATCTCCAAATCTAAGCTTATAAAGCAAAAATGCAAATACAACTAATAATACTCCTGTTACTATAGATACAGCCAAAACTGTTTTTAAAACTGGTAAAACAATACCTTTTATATCAACTTTCTTATCCATATTTTCTTTTAACCTTCTCCTTATAATAAATTTCTTTCTATAGTAATTTATGTTTATTATTTTTTAATAGAACTATTTAATTCGTTTTATTGACAGTATTTACTTATTCTTATATAATTGTATCTACAAATAAATTATAAAGGAGTGATTTTCCAATTGGGACCCGAAACTAAACTTATGCTGGTGTTGCTTTTACTTATGTTATCTGCATTCTTTTCATCAGCTGAAACTGCCTTAACGACAGTAAACAAAATGCGAATGAGAGCATTAGCAGACGAAGGTAATAACTCTGCTAGGATTGTTCTTAAACTTATTGACAACTCTGGAAAAATGCTAAGTGCTATACTTATTGGAAATAATATAGTCAACATATCAGCATCCTCAATTATGACAATTGTTGCTCAAGAAGTTTGGGGAAACTTTGCTGTAAGTATTGCTACTGGTGTATTAACTATTGTTATTTTGATTTTTGGTGAAATTACACCGAAAACATTGGCTACTCTTTACTCAGAGTCACTTTCACTAAAGTATGCCCGAATAGTATATTTTATTGTTTGGCTACTTACACCAGTTATATTTATAATAAATAAATTTTCAATGTTTATTATGTTTGTTCTTCGCATTGATCCTAAAAAGAAGCAAGCAACTATAACTGAAGGTGAACTAAGAACTATAGTTGATGTCAGCCACGAAGAAGGCGTTATCGAAACAGAAGAACGTACAATGATAAAAAACGTTTTTGATTTTGGTGATACTTTAGCTAAAGATGTAATGATTCCAAGAATTGATATGTGCATGATTGATATTACTTCATCTTATGATGAACTTCTTTCAATCTTTAGAGAGCATAAATATACTAGATTTCCTGTTTTCAGTGATTCTACTGACAATGTTGTTGGAATTATAAATATAAAGGACTTATTGCTTTATAAATCAGGTGAATCTTTTAATATAAAAGACTACTTACGTCAAGCGTATTTTACATATGAGCATAAAAACTTATCTGATCTTATGTTAGAAATGAAAACTGCTGCAATCAATATTATTATTGTACTAGATGAATATGGTGCTGCTACTGGTCTTATCACTATAGAAGACCTAATTGAAGAAATTGTTGGAGATATTCGTGATGAATATGATTATGACGAAGAGGACTCCATTAAAATTATAAATGAAAACGAATTTCTTGTAGAGGGTCTTATGAATCTTGACGACTTTAATGATGAACTAGGTACCAATCTTAAAGCCCAAGATAACGATTCACTTGGTGGGTTTATACTTGAACAACTTGATAGACTTGCTATTGAAGGCGACAAGGTTGAAACAAATGAGCTTACACTTATCGTAGAATCTGTTGAAAAGAACCGTATCAACAAGGTTCATGTATACAGAAATGAAGTTTCTGGAAGCTAGTCAAAAAAGCGAAATCATACGATTTCGCTTTTTTTTGGTAAAGTTTTTTGGATGGTTGCTCCTGAAAAACAGTAACTATTGTAATTATTACCATCTATAATATTATCATAGCCTTTGTATACCAGCAGTAAACTATTGTCTTCTATAGTGTTTATATCATCTTCACCATAGTTATAAGGTATGTTTTGCAAAATACCATAGTTTTCTTCTATATATGAAAGTATTTGGTCTATTTTATTTTCATGCTTTGTTTCACTACCATTAGAATATTTTATTTGTTCACCAAAACTATTTTCCAGAAAATCATAACAAAAAAAGCCTTCGTCTGAAGTTATTATAATGACTTTAACTACATTTTTATAATACTCCTCCATAAAAGTGTTTGAATCAAATGACATAGAAATTTCTTTAAAGAGATAGTTTGCAACATCTTCCTTATCTATTATTGGTCTTCCCTTGCTATCTATATCTTTGAAACCTGCTCTAAGAGCATCTTCAACAGCATTATCAAAAATAATGTTATATCTCGCATTTTCAATAATATTTTTATAGAGCAGTTCGTTTTTTATACTTACTATAGTAAATATACATAGGGCTATAACACTAAACACTATTGCAAAATCACTTAGCTTCATTATCTATGCTACTTCCTTCCCTCTTTATACCTCCGCTATATATAGCTACTACTTCACCAGAATAAGTAGTGACCATTACTTTTAAATAGTCATTCTGCTTCATTATGTATCTTTCATCTTTTTCTAAGGCTTCATTTATCTGAGCATTATAATTGCTATCAGCAAAGTATACTATATCTTCTTCGCCATCCTTTATATGTCCAGAATGTAAAATACTTATCTTATAATTACCTAATAGACTATAAATTGATGCGTTTAACTCTTCCATAGATTTTTTTGAAATTATTCCTGTATTTCTTGAGCTTTCAACAAAGTTTGTTATTTTACTTTGAATGTAGTTTTGTTCTATCCTGTTATTACTTTCTTTCATATTCTGTATTGGAACAATAATCATTAAAAATACACATAATATTATTGCAACTACCGTGCTAAATGCTTCATTCAATAATTTTTCTCCCTTACTCCTTGTAATCTGATATATCTATAATCACTTTATCTTTTGACATTTCCACAAGTGCTTTTTCTACTTGTAAAAAATTCATATAATATAACAATAAAATAGTTACTGAAAAAACAAATAGCATAATTCCTAGTACCTGTGTCATTGTCCAATGTACTGTATCATCCATTTTGGATCTCCTTATTGACTAAATGAAATTCCAGTTATCACGTCATTTTTATCTCGTATAATTTTACCTTCAAAATTTGCATATGGATTTATATACTTATTATTTGTTGATATAAGTGCATCTTGATAATCACCACTCACCTCATTTTGTAGCTCTCCATCACTAATATTAAATGAATATATATAGTATGTCTTCGACTTTTTTGTAGATACATACACACCTATCTTTTCATTCTTCATTTTCTTAATAACATTTATAACTTCACTTCCTGAAACAGTCGCTCCATCATATATTACTTTATCACTTTCAACAAATTCTGAATTTAATTTATTAATCTGATTTGCACCATTTGATGCTGTTTCCTTTGCTTCTCGTGAAATAAAAAAACCTAATGATATTACTACACATGTAATAATCGTTCCTGCTGCTAAAATCAACCCTTTAAGTGAATTTTCCATCTATACCTCCAAGTTTTATTTATATTTGCATTCCGTTCATATTTAATCTACTAATGCCTTCAACAACAAATGGTATTATTAGTTTAATAATAATAACTAAGCATAATGGCACATATGCCAATGTTTTTGCAATTGCAGATTTTCTCTCAATAATTTCTTCACTTTCCTGCCTATGCTTTTCTATATAATATTTTCTATCTGAATCTATATCTTGAAATGCTTTACATATTGGTAATATATCACATGCAATAAATCCATTTAAAAGCTTGGCAAATGGTAGAAATTGTGTATTACTTCTTGATTCCTCAAATACCTTTTTTCCCTTATACGACAACCCTCGTACTATTTCATTTATATCTTCTTTAAATATTACTGCAAAATCATTAATTGCTTCTAATATTTGTTGTGTACTAACCTTATCAACATACATAAGCATTAATATGACTGCTTGAAATCTTATTACTTCATCTTCTGTATTCATTATTATTATTTGTCTCTTTACAGATAAACTTATATACTGAACTAAATATGCTATAACAGTACTTAACATAAATATCATTGTACTAACTATTACAGAGAATCCGATACTATACATAACTATAAATGCTATTAATCCAAATATAATTGAAAGCACTGAATTTCTTACTATAAATTCTTTTACATCATACGGATAAACCATGCTTTTTAGTAACTTATTTAGCCTATCTGAACTTTTATATGTAGCCCTTAAATACTTTATAATAAGTTTATTTATTATCTTATTTTCTACCAATGCTTCTACCCATCTGCTTTTATATCTGTCCTGCGAAAAAGGCAGCTTTAGTGCTTCTATTATCTTATACACACTAACTGTTATTAGAGAAAGTATTATCGTTGATATCATTCCAAATGTTCCTGTATAGCTTTGTGTTATCTCTGGCATATTGCCTAATGCCCAATACTCAATAGGCTTTATTGCAAATATTGGCAAGATTGTTAACCCTTGAAGTCCCATAAAAGAATTTATTATTTTCTTTCTTTTTAATATTTCAATATTTATATCTTCTTTCAAGCATGCCAAATTCTTTAGAAATAAAGATTCTCCTTCTATTTTTTTGTCTCCATATTTCATAACGGTTAAGCACAATGAATAAAATGTTAGAAAATACTCATTAGGAGCCATCTCTTTATAATCATCAATGTTTTTAAAATAAGCATCCTTTAACCTAATTGCTATTTGCTGTCCATGTAATGCCATTTCATAGGGTGCATTATTTATTGCATTTTTTATTGATTCCTCTATCATTCCGTCAAATTGAAAGTTGTATCTAATTTCTGTTATAAATCTTTCAAGCTGGTATAATAGTTTTAACTCTAACTTATATAATCCTGCATATATACTAGAATTGATAAGGGCATATATAACTATCCCAATAACCACTGTATAATATATTGAAAACTCTGCAAACAGCATCAAAACAATTATTAAAGAAAATACAAGTAAATATATCTTTTTCAAATATTGTTTTGTTTTATTAATAATAGATAGTCTATCTGCTGGATATAATATTGATATTTTACTTTCAACTTTCCTTGTCATTTCAGATGTAAGAAAAAATCTCTTGCTAAATATATACAAAAAATTATTCATTAAGAAATTCCTCCTTATCTTCTTTTGTAAGTCTTTTTATAATATCATTTTTTACTGTTTCTGATATTTGTCCCATCTGCTTGTACTCACCTTCTTCATAAACAATAATATCATTTAAACAATATCCTCCTTTATCATCTGTTCTTACTATTTCAGTAATTCTTTCTATATATCTATGACCATATATATCTTTTTCCATATGTATATCAAACCTTATAGCATCTGTAACCTGTTCTGTAGCAATTGATTCATCTCTGAACAAACCGCTTGATAGTAAGCTGTTTCTCATATACTTAATAAGACTTCCAGTTGTTTTTGCATGATGGGTAAATATTGTGAACAATGAACCTGTTTGAGACATTTGAATAAGATATGATGCTACTTCTATTGAAGCCACCTCACCGAGAATGTTGACTGAACCATCTGTTTTCTTTTGTATATCTAGCCCTGTTTGACCACTTATCTCATCTGTTTCTCTAAATGTAAGAATATTTCTATCTGGATAAATCTCTCTAAGATGAAGTTCAAATGCCATCTCTTGAATCCTCAATGTATATGAAGGAAGAATAAATTCTATCAATGACATCAGTAATGTGGTTTTTCCAACACCCTGCGCGCCAGTCACTGCTGTTACTTGACATCCTTTAATAATCCATTTAATTATTTTTATTGCCAATTCCTTACCCTTATCTGTAAGAAGCTCTGAAATATCTTTACATTCAATCGTATCAAACTTTCTTACAAAAAAAGCAAAGCTCTCTGAAAATGGTGGTCTTACTACCACTACCCTTGAATTGTCCTTCATTTCATTTACTATATATCCCTTTGATTTTGATAGCTGACCAGGATTTCCATATCTATATATATTCATACAGATTCGTTCAAGCTCTTCCTGCGTTTCATAATCAAGAAAGCTTAGATGTATAGTCATTCCCTTATAAAAAATCCAAGTGTTTTTAAAATCTCCACTTTTACCTGATACTCCACCAGAAACACCATCTATTTGCATATCCCTTATTTCATCTATTATTCCAAGTCCCCTATATGTCGCATATATACGTTGTATTATTATTTCTCTCTTATCTGCATCTCTAAGTACTATACCTTTTTGTGAATATAACATATCAACATCATTACTACAAATATTTCCACCACTCATAATGTTGTCTCCGCTTATAATCCTTATATCTTCTATAATTTTTTCTAATGCAGCCGTCTTAAAATCTTTTGCATAAGTATAAAGTAAAATATCAAATTTTTCTCTGGCACTTAGTTTATTAGAATTATTAAAAGGTATTACTTTATTATACTCATTTGCATTTTTAAGTACTTTACCATCAATAATATCGCCTATTATATTTTTAACATATAATTTTGAGTACCTATCACCTATACCGCATGAATTAAGTGCTTCACGTAACTGGTTTTTCTTTGCTCTAAGTAATGATATATCTTCTTCATCTAATCCCACTTCATATAAATTAGCTTTAAGTATTTCATTAATCTCTTTATCAATAGATACTACTAGTGTTTCTATGTCATACTCATTACTAAACACCCTCTATACCAGCCTTTCTAAGCACTAGATTTGTTGCATTGTATACTCCATTTATAAACTCAAAATTATCATCATGCTTTTTAGCAAATATATTTTTCATAATAAAGGGCACTACTTTTCCTTCTATTATTGCATCATGGAATCCAATATTATATGGCACGGTAGCTATATTATCCCTATCTATTCCATATCTTTTTCTTATCATATTTGTATTTTCTTTAGAATTATTATCATACTTTCCAACTAAAAACACTGATTTTTTTAATATTTCTTCTTCCTCAATAATTTTGTCCTTTTGCATAATTTCCTGTGACATATTAATCACTACTACATCTGCCTTTTTTAGCATCTGCTTTGATAGATTATCATTCCCGTTTTCTATATCCCAAAAATTTATCTTATCCATTGTATTTAGTTGGTCCGCTATCCTTGATATTATGCCTATTTTCTCATCTTCATCTATTCCCACATAACTTTTCTTGGCAATCGGCATATAATGTATATTAGTATGCTTTATATTAATAATGTTTGATTCAATAATAGCTTCATTTAATATACTTAGCCTTGCATTTTCTAATACTTGATCTAAACCTTTTTTATTATAAAATGAAAACTCATCCTTTACTAATGATTCCTCCTTCCTCCCTTCAAATACATCATCTAATGCTCTACTTTCAGTATCAATTTGTAATAACAACGTTTTTATTGAATAAAAAACCGATGTCATAACACTAACTGCAAGCATATTTCCCGATGTTGCACTTCTTCCTGATGAACTACTCCAAAATACTATGTTCAAATATTACACCCTCCTTAGCTCTAGTAAGCGCCTTATTAATAGCACCTTTTTCTTTATTTGTTATTGTTCTAACTATATCTTTTATTACAAATTCAAAATCCTTTGATAAATTCTTATAACTTGAAAATCCTGAGTATTGCATATTAATATAATAGTTGCTATTTATCAAATCATCTTTTATACAAAACACCTTCTTCTCATCATAGAGCTTTGTAAGATAATCATCTTTTAAAATATGCTTTATTATAAATTCACTGCTTACACTTTCTGTAACATCCCTAAAAATAATCCCATCCACTTTATCCATATGTTTTAGTGCTTCTAGCATATGAGTAACATTAATAAACCTTGTATCAGTAACAAGATATTTATATGTATAGTCAACACTATGATTCACTATATTATGAGTCATCATATTTTGACCTATGGTATGTTCTGAAAGCACAATAACATAATCATATTCTAAATATCTGGAACAATTGTCCGATAAAGTGAAATTCCTTCCACATTTAATAAAGTCAATTTTTTTAAACGTAACTATATCATTGTTATTATTACTATCTGTGGAATACATAAATGAAAAAAGATCGTCACCTAAAGCATCTGCTAAAAGCACTTTATACTGTAGATTACGTAAGACTGTACATAGATATATTGCTAAATCATAAGACCCTTTTCCTAAAAAGCCTACGTACACTGTATTCGTAATATCACCTCCTGTATCGGAGATTCTGTTTGAATTAATTTAAGATATTTATATTATACACTATATTATTACTTTTGTAAAGTATTATTAATGTTTTTTAATATTAAATCAATAATTGTATCTGTCGACATTTTGTGATACAATATATTGAAATGTAAACTTTTCAAATGGAGGTATCAAATGAGACATTTACTTAGTCCTTTAGATTTTTCGGTGGACGAGCTTGAAACACTACTCGACCTCGCTACTGATATTGAAAAAAATCCAGATAAGTATAAAAATGCTTGTAATGGTAAAAAGATTGCTACTCTTTTTTATGAACCAAGTACACGTACAAGACTTAGTTTTGAAGCTGCTATGTTAAATCTTGGCGGAAATGTTTTAGGTTTTTCATCTGCTGCATCTAGTTCTGCCGCAAAAGGTGAAAGTGTATCAGATACAATTAAAATGATTTCATGTTATGCAGATATATGCGCTATGAGACATCCCAAAGAAGGTGCTCCTACAATAGCTGCAGAAAATTCTTCTATTCCTGTTATAAATGCTGGTGATGGCGGTCATCAACATCCAACTCAGACTCTAACAGATTTAATGACTATACGTTCTTTAAAAGGTAAACTAGATACATTTACTATCGGTCTATGTGGAGACTTAAAATTCGGTCGCACTGTCCACTCTTTAATAAATGCATTAGTAAGATATGAAAACGTAAAATTTATTCTTATTTCTCCAAACGAATTAAAGGTTCCTGGATATATCAAAGAAGAGGTTTTGGATGCAACAAACACTCCTTATGAAGAGGTTTCAAAACTTGAAGATGCTATGCCACAGCTTGATATTTTATATATGACAAGAGTTCAAAGAGAGCGTTTCTTTAATGAAGAAGAGTATATAAGATTAAAAGACAGTTATATTCTTGATAAAGCTAAGATGAATTTAGCTAAAGATGATATGCTTGTTTTACATCCACTTCCTAGAGTAAATGAAATATCTATAGAAGTTGATGATGATCCACGAGCTGCATATTTTAAACAAGTTCAATATGGAGTATACGTTAGAATGGCTCTAATTCTCACACTCCTAAATATAAATGTATAAGGAGGTCTTACAATGCTAAATGTTGGAAGTTTAAAAGAAGGCTTTGTACTAGATCATATAAAAGCTGGAAAATCTATGGAAATATATAAGTATTTAGGTTTAGATAATCTTGATTGTCAAGTAGCCATTATTAAAAATGCTAAAAGTAATAAAATGGGACGTAAAGATATTATAAAGATTGAATGTTCACTTGATTTTGTTAATCTTGATATCCTTGGATATATAGACCATAGTATCACTGTAAATATTATACACAATGGAGAAATTGTCGATAAGAAAAAACTCATTCTACCAGAGATTATTACAAACGTACTTACATGTAAAAATCCTCGTTGTATTACTTCTATCGAACAAGAAACCAAACAAATTTTTATGCTTACAGATAGAGAAAAAAAAGTTTATCGTTGCAAATATTGTGAAGAAAAGTATTCATCTAACTAAGAAGAACTCGCCAATGGCGAGCTCTTTTTTTCTAATAAAATATACTTCCTCCAATAAATTCTCTTATAAGTGAATTTTCTGGTATACTCTCACTGTTTACACATAAGAAATAATCTAAAAATTTAAGTAATCGTTTTGCTTCTGCTGCTTGTGGACTATGCTTTGGAACTCCAAATAATAGTGGTTCAGCAAATTGCTTCAACACACCAAGTTCATATATCAGTGCTGAATTAAACATAATATCTGCATCTTCTTGATATGGAAAAATATTATTTTCTTCGCCTTTTCTAACTGATTGCCATCTTGCTATAGTATCCTCTGCTGACGAACCTCTATCCCTAGCATCTCTTACAATTCTTCTAAGTAATCTTCCATCTGTAGTAGGAATTCTATTATGTTCATCTACATTAAGCTGTGTAAGTGCGCTAATGTAAATTTTAAATTTACTTTCTTTTGGTAAAGTATGTGATAGCATGTCATTTAGGCAATGTATTCCCTCGATAATAAGCACATCATCATCGCCTAATTTCATCACATTTCCCTTATACTCTCTTTTACCTGTAATAAAATTATATGTAGGCATTGGAACTTCTTCACCATTAAGTAAAGCCGTCATGTCTTCATTAAATTGTTCAACATCTAACGCTGCCAAAACCTCGTAATCTTTATTTCCATTTTCATCGACTGGAGAATTATCTCTATTTACAAAATAATCATCTACTCCGATAAGATGTGGCTTTATTCCTTGTGCTTTTAGCTGTATAGAAAGTCTTCTTGCAAATGTTGTTTTTCCTGATGAAGATGGTCCAGCTATCATTATAAACTTTGTGCCTTCTCTCTCTTCTATTTTCTTTGCTATTTCAGCAATTTTTCGTTCCTGTAATGCTTCTTGAACTAGTATAATATCTTTTACATTACCTTTTGATATTTCTTCATTAAGTGCTCCAACAGTATCAATCCCCAATAGCTGCGACCACTTATTTGATTCTTTTAATACATTAAAAATTTTATGCTGTGGCTTAAATGGAGGAACTTGTTTTGGATTTTCTTTAACTGGCAACTGCAATACAAAACCATCATCATATGGATACAACTCAAAATACTTAAGGTAGTTTGTAGAAGGTACCATATATCCATAATAATAGTCTTCAAATCCATTTAATGAATATACATTTACATATGAACCTCTTCTAAACTTAAAAAGCTTTTCCTTATCATACATTCTATGCTTTTTAAACTCTTCCATAGCTACATCTGTTGTAATAGACCTCTTTAAAATAGGTATATTACTAAATACCATCTGCTCCATATGTTTCTTAATATCAAACAGCAAATCTTTCGTTACTTTTATATTTCCGTGCATTTCGCAGTAATATCCTTTGCTTACAGAATACTCTACACATATTTTTTCAATATTATTACTTCCGCATATATCATAAAATGCTTTAAGCATCATAAGTACTACACTTCTTCTATATGTATCCATTCCGCAAACAGTCTGCGTAGTTATAAATTCAATAGTACAATCCTTCGTTATTTTTTTATTAAGTTCACTAAGCTTTCCATCAACTAATGCCAAAACAATATCGTTTTGATAATTATATTGATATTCCTTTGAAAGCTGAATTAATTCGGTGCCTTCATTTACCTCTTTTACAATGTTATCAATTTTTACTTTAACAATATTTGCCATATTATTCCTCCATACCGAATACCATACTTATCGCCTCGTGTATAATTTCTAATCTTTCATTAAGCTCCATAAGTCGCACGTTTGCCTTCTCGTTATTATCTATCATGCTAATTATGCTTTCGATTTGATTCGCTTCTTTTTTTAAATATTCAAACAACACTTTGTCTTTATTCTTTATCAATTCTTTCCCAAACAAATAAAAACTTCTATTATTATCATATTCCTCTTTAATCAAATTAATGCTTTTTGTATTATGTATTGCTTTAATAACTGTATAATATTTCCCCAAGTCATAAATCATTGCTTCTTTTACTATCTCAAACCCATTACTAATAAGATATTCTCTTACCAAAAATATTTCCGAATGTGGCGATACAATTAACTCTTTTACATCTTTAAGCACTTCTTGTCCATCTTCTAAAATACGTACAGTCAATGCTCCTCCCATACCTGCTATAAGTACTGTATCTGCTTCTTTATCCCTAAGCTTTGCTAATCCATCAGAAAGTCTTGTTACTATCTTGTCTGTCAAACAATGTTCTATTATATGCTCATTTGCTCTTTCTAATGGTCCCTTATTAATATCCATCGCAATAGCACTTGGTATTACTTCGTTTTCCACTAAATATATAGGTATATATCCATGATCTGTTCCTACATCTGCAAGTATATTACCCTCTGTAACAAATGAAGCTACAAGCTTAAGTCTTTCTGATATCTGCATTACCTAATCGTTCCTCCTTTATTCTAAATAGTCCTTTAATTTTTTACTTCTGCTTGGGTGCCTTAACTTTCTAAGTGCCTTTGCTTCTATTTGCCTAATTCTTTCTCTTGTTACATTAAACTGTTTTCCAACTTCTTCGAGTGTTCTTGCTCTTCCATCAATCAGCCCAAATCTAAGCATAAGTACTTCTTTTTCTCTGTCTGATAATGAATTCATTACTTCTCCAAGCTGCTCTCTTAGTAACATATAAGTAGCTGCTTCAACTGGTGTTGTTATATTTTCATCTTGGATAAAATCTCCTAAATGACTATCTTCTTCTTCTCCTATTGGAGTTTCTAAAGATACCGGTTCTTGTGATAATTTTATAATTTCTCGAACCCTTTCAACAGGCATTTCAAGTCTCTCGGCAATCTCCTCTGGCTGAGGCTCTCTACCTAATTCTTGTAATAATTGTCTTGATGTTCTTATTAATCTATTTATTGTCTCAACCATATGAACTGGAATTCTTATAGTTCGCGCCTGATCTGCTATTGAACGTGTTATTGACTGCCTTATCCACCAAGTTGCATAAGTACTAAACTTAAAACCCTTTGAATAGTCAAACTTTTCAGTAGCCTTAATAAGTCCTAGATTACCTTCTTGTATAAGGTCTAGAAATTGCATACCTCTTCCTACATATTTTTTTGCAATACTAACTACTAGTCTTAAATTAGCTTCTACAAGCATGTCCTTTGCTTCTTCATCACCTTGTTCAATTCTTTTTGATAATTCGATTTCATCTTCCATTGTAAGAAGTGGAACCTTTCCTATTTCTTTTAGATACATTCTTACAGGATCATCTACACTTATTCCATCTGGAACAGATAAATCTACATTTTCTAAATCTATTACTTCATTTTCAAACTCATCAAAATCTTCATCATCTTCTAGTTCTTCTAAATCATCAAGAAGAATTTCATCGTCCTTAGTATCTATTTCATCCATTTCATTTTCTGATATTGTCAGTACATCAATATTATTATTTGATAATCTCTCTAAAATAATTTCATACTCTTCCTCATCTAGAGTAATCTCTTTAAAGAACTTTGGAATATCTTTATACTCCACTGTATTTTTATTTTTTGCCGCTGAAGACATCAGCGTCTTTAAACCTTCCTCAATATATGCCATATTTTCAAACATTACCTTCTCCTCCATAAAATCTCATAACTCTATAAATTAATTTTTAATTTAGCAAGTTCATTCTTTTTAGCTATCAACTCCTGCAACACCGCCATGTCTGTAGTATTTCTAGTAATATGTTCAATACTATCCTTTCTAACCTTTACTACCATCTCGTTTAATGCCTTCTCTTTTTCCTGCCCTGACAACTCATCACTTAAAGGTGTATTAAATAGCGCAGCTGCTTCCTTGTGCTCTTCTTCACTTTCAAACGAATTTAGTATTCTTGCAGGATTAATTTCTCCTTGTTCTAATTGCCCAAATAGCATTGTCGCCACTTTGTTATATAATGGTTCCAAAAAGTCCTCTGGCGATATTATATTCTTTATCTTCCCATAAATATTTGGCTCTTCTATGAGCCATGTAAGAATAATTCTCTGTGCCTTTTTTATTCCATCATCTAGCTTTTTTTCTACTTTTTTAACCCTATCTTGATTAACATAATCATTAGCTTTAGCTCCTGTATATGTTAATGCTAGACGTGACACAGATTTTTGCAATGCCTCTTTAGGAATTATAAATTCGTTGCTTACTGCGTCTATGTATGCACTTCTTTCTAGCTCATCTTCAAATTCAAGCAACCTTTTTGCTATATTAGTATGAAATCCCGCTGTTGATTCTGGATCTGCTAAATCAACTACTTCTTTCATTCTATCAAGCTCATACATAAAACTTCTTCTTGCTTTACTAATTCGCTCCTCATAAGCTTCACTTCCCATATTCTTTATAAATTCATCTGGGTCCTTATATGGACTCATATCTATAACTTTAACCCTGATTCCAACTTCTTTTAACATAGGTATTGCTCTAAGTGCTGCCGCCTTACCAGCCCCGTCAGAATCATATGTTAGATACACATCTTCGGCATATCTTTTTATAAGCATTGCTTGTCTTGTAGTAAATGCCGTTCCAAGAGAAGCTACTGCATTACTAAACCCTGCTTGATGTAGTGATATAACGTCCATATACCCTTCACATACCAATACACTTTTTTTTCTTGATGCTCTAGCTATATTCATTCCGTACAAATTTCTACTCTTATCAAACAACATCGTTTCTGGTGAATTTAAGTATTTAGGTTCTCCTTGCCCCATTACTCTTCCACCGAATCCAATAACTTTATTGTTTATATCCATTATTGGAAACATTACTCTATTACTAAATTTATCATAGACACCTCGTTCACTAAAAGTAAATAACCCTGTTTCTTTTAGTACACTATCATCGTATCCAAGACTTTTAATATATCTATACAAATCATCACTATAATTACTTGAATATCCTAGTCCAAATTTGGTTATAGTTTCATCACTTAGTCCTCGCGCTGTTAGATACTCATATGCCTTTGCTCCCTTTTCACTTTTTAAGAGCCTATAAAAATACTTTGCCACTTCTTTATTTATATCCAAAAGTACTGACTTTAAATCAGCTTTTTTCTTTTCTTCTGGTGAAAACTCCGTTTCTGGCAATGTAATTCCTGCTTTATCTGCTAAATGCCTTACTGCCTCCAAAAATGTATAATTCTCATATTTCATAATAAAAGAATATGCATTTCCACCTTCGCCACATCCAAAACAATAATACATCTGTTTTGATGGTGTTACTGAAAAAGAGGGGGATTTTTCATTATGAAAAGGACATAAACCAAAATATGTATTACCTTTTTTCTGTAGTCTTACATATGACGAAACAACATCTACTATATCATTTCTTGCTCTAATTTCTTCTATTAATTCATCTGAATAATACATCGCTTCCCTTTCTTAAGTTACTATGCTTTTTCCTTCCAAAAAGTAGGTACAAACTCCTCTTCAAATTTTAGTACTGAATATTGGTCACTCATGCCTGCAATATAGTCACATACGACCCTTTCTGGTTCCTGACCAAGTACGTTTATATGATAAACTTGCTCTTTAGGCAGTTTGTCCAAATTGTTAAGATAATGATTATATAATTCTTTTAGCATGTCCTGTGCTTTTTGCTCTTGTCCTTTAGCTATAGGGTTTATATAAACAGAGTCAAACATGAATTTTCTAAGTTCTTGCATTGCCTCATTAATATCTTCTGACATTATTATATCATTTTTATCCATGCTATTGTATACAATATCTCTTATTAACGTATCAAGCCTTTCTTTTGTTGTATTGCCTAATACATCTTTATACTGTTTCGGAATATCATTCTCATTTAATATACCTGCTCTAATTGCATCATCAATATCATGATTAATGTACGCTATTTTATCAGCAACTCTTACAACCTTGCCTTCTAATGTAGAAGGCTTTCCGCTTGTCCTATGATTTAGTATCCCATCTCTAACTTCTTTTGTAAGATTAAGACCTCGTCCATCTTTTTCAAGCACTTCTACTATTCTCACGCTCTGCTCATAGTGTTTAAATCCATAAGTACATACCTCGTCAAGAGCACGTTCTCCTGCATGTCCAAATGGCGTATGACCTAAATCATGACCTAATGATATAGCTTCTGTCAAATCTTCATTAAGCATCAATGATTTTGATATCGACCTTGCTATCTGTGATACTTCTAATGTATGTGTAAGTCTTGTCCTATAATGATCACCTTCTGGTGCCAGAAAAACCTGTGTCTTATGCTTTAATCTTCTAAAAGATTTGCTGTGTAATATCCTATCTCTATCGCGCTGATAAGCAGTACGCATATCGCAAGGCTCTTCTTGTCTGTCTCTGCCAAGAGTATCTTTGCTATGCGATGCATAAGGACTTAGAATTCGATATTCGACTTCTTCAAGTTGCTCTCTTATATTCATATGACGTCCACCTTTCTTTTATGCTAACTTTTTAATGTATTTAAGGCAATTTCTATCATACCCAAAAAAGAATTTTGTCGCTCTGAGGAAGTCGTTACTTCTTTTGAGACAAATGAATCTGAAATCGTTGCTAAACATGCAGCATTTTTCTTACAAACATATGCTGTATGAAATAGTGCAAAGCTTTCCATCTCAACTGCTAAGCATCCCTTATCCTTATTTAATTCTTTATAATAATTTTCATCACCTAATCTATAAAATACATCAGATGAATGAACACAGCCTTCAATAATTTTAATCCCAAGCTCTTTTGCACTTTCTCTAAGAGTATCATTTAGCTTTTCACTAGGATAGGTTTTATCCTTCGTATATCCGCTTTGAGTTAATGCATATGTTGACTCCGAATAAGACTCTTTTATAAGGATAACATCGTAAATCTTTGCTTCCTCACAATATGAGCCTGCTGAGCCTATTCTTATAATATTGTCTACATCATATTCCTTGAATAATTCATATGAATAAATCCCCATAGATGGCATTCCCATACCAGAACCCATTACAGATACTTCATTTCCTTTATACTTGCCAGTGTATCCAAACATATTGCGAACTTCATTAAACTGTACTACATTTTCTAAAAAATTTTCCGCAATAAATTTTGCTCTAAGTGGATCTCCTGGCATTAGAACTGTCTTTGCGATTTCTCCCCTATTTGCGCTATTATGTGGTGTTGCCATTAACCTATCCTCCCTTTAACTATACTTATACCATTATTGTTAGTATTGTATCACAAGTAGTCGACAAAATCTATATTTTAAGTTATAATATTAATTATTGTTAATTAATTTATTAATTTTATGCTGTGATATTAACGTAAAATCACTAGCGGAAACGAGGAAATATGAGTAATACTGACTTTATTTTCCCATCAGAGCCTATACGCCCTGCCTCAAAGCCAGTGCGTCCTGCTGATGGTGAACATCCTGCACCTCCTCCTAGTCATTCTGTGTGGTTTACACATGACCCTGCTATTTATCATGATCCTGTGTCAAACAATTACTATGTATACGCAACAGAAGCAAAAGGATTACGTTCAAAGGATCTTATAAATTGGGAAACTATCGGTAGAGTAACCGATACTCCCCCAAGCGAAGCATTTGATTATGTTGGTACAAATAATATTTGGGCTCCCGATATTGTAAAGGTCGGAGACGAATATAGATTATACTGTTCAAATTCATCATTTGGTTCACAAAAATCATGTATTTACCTTGCTGTTTCAGATACTGCCGAAGGACCATTTATCCCAAGAGGAATCGTTTTCAAATCTTCTACAGAAGTTCCAGTAAATGCTATTGATGCAAATATTATTGAGGATCAAATAACTGGTAAGCAATATATGTCATATGGCTCATTTTGGGGTGGCTGTCATATTATTGAACTAAATAAAGAAACTGGACTAGCAGCCGAAGAAGGCATCGGAACTTGCATTGCGAGAAGACCTCTTTGGTGTGATGGTGCTATTGAAGGACCTTATATTATATATAATAAAGATACTGATTATTATTATTTATTTGTATCTTATGCTTCACTTAAAAGTGATTATAATATTAGAGTTGGTAGAAGTAAGTCTGTTACAGGTCCATTTATAGACCACAATGGCAGAGATATGACAGATCTTAATGATGATGATGGTTCTATTGGACTTATGATTGCTTGTGGTTATCAGTTTGACAATGGGACAGCTTATATGGGACCTGGACACAATTCTGTGCTACATGATTTTGACGATGAATGGTACTTAGTATCTCATATTAGGGAAAAGAATTATAAGGGTGGAGAACCTTCTACTATGCATATAAGAAAGATGCTTTGGACTGCTGATGGCTGGCCTGTTGCTTCTCCGGAAATATATAGCGGTGAAAATATTCAACCAGTTACAATGGAGCTTATGGTTGGTGATTATGAACGTATACGTTTAACTCCTACTATACCACAGGGCACACAAACTTCTACTAATATGTCACTATTTGATAACGGACATGCTATGCTTGCTCATTCTATTCATGCAAATTGGAAACTTATAGATGATACTACTTTAGAATTAACATATGCAAAAACTACAGAAACTTATAAAATACTCCCTGCGTGGGATTATGAATTATGGAAACCAACTATTGCCATAACTGGTAAAGATAATAAAGGAGTTTGCCTTTGGGGCAAAAAATGGAACAACTAGTGCAGATGCACTAGTTGTTCCATTTTTTAGAGATTATATAAAAACTTTAAAAACTCTATTGATTTCTCTAAATGTAATGCTTTTTCTGGAATTTGAATTACTATATTAAAATCACATTGCCCAAATACTTCTGTAAACTTAGAAGACTTATTTGCTGAAAATCCTATAGGAACCTCATAGTTTATTCCACCTTTTCCATCAGCTTGATAAACGATATAATCTGATAGTTTTTCATATAAATCACTTGGAATTATCTCTTTAATATTGCCTACAACCTCTACATCGTATTCCCGTGTTCTATATACAAGCATTATATCTATATATCCTGCTTCTATCCTACCTGTTAAGTTTTTTACACCCATCATTTGTTCAAGATTTTCCATTTTCACGTTATCTTGTAAAAATGTTGCACTCTTTGAATACAAAGTATACTCATCATCTATGTCAGCCACTCCACTAAACTCTTTAATAAGTTCTTCGCCTGCTGTTATAGATAATTCCGAAGTCCAGTCCACAATAGTGAACTGGCTCTCATCATCTCTTTTCATAAGCGACTGTATAAGAATAACTGCTACTAAAATGACAAACAAAACAGCTACAATATGAAATTTATAGTAGTATAAAAAATCCCCAAACTTCTTTTTATCTAGTTTTTCCATTATACCTTATACCTCTCGAACTTTTACTATTGTTGCTCTTCTACCTGAACCTTTTTTATCTCTTTTGTTCTGATTTCCTTACAGATTTCATCAATAAATACATTTAAATCCTTTTGTCCTTCATCACCTAGATAACGGCTTCTTACAGATACCTTACCTTCTTCTTCCTCTTTTTGGCCCACTACAAGCATATAAGGAATTCTATCAAGTCTTGTTTCTCTAATCTTAAAGCCGATTTTCTCTGAACGATTATCTACACTGCATTTTATACCATTTTCCTTTAACTTAGCTTCTACTGCTTTTGCATAATCTGCATATTTTTCTGAAATCGGAAGTACCCTTACTTGTTCTGGGCAGAGCCATGTTGGGAATAATCCTGCATATTTTTCAATTAACCATGCAAGTGTTCTCTCATAGCATCCCATTGATGTTCTATGGATAATGTATGGTCTTACCTTATCACCATTTTGATCTACATAATACATGTCAAACTGTTCAGCAAGTAATGCATCCCATTGAATTGTAATCATTGTATCTTCCTTACCATATACATTCTTTGCCTGGATATCTACTTTTGGTCCATAGAATGCTGCTTCGCCATCTTCTTCTGTATATTCGATTTTAAGTTCATCTAAAACTTTTCTTATTCTATCTTGAGTTTCTTCCCAAACCTCTGCTGAACCAATATATTTTTCCTTATTATTTGGATCCCATTTAGAAAGACGATATGTTACATCTTCCTCCACTCCAAGAGTCTGTAAACAATATCTTGCTAAATCAAGACAGCCTTTAAACTCTTCATCCATCTGGTCTGGTCTTACTATTAAATGACCTTCTGAAATTGTAAACTGACGAACTCTTGTAAGTCCATGCATTTCACCTGATTCTTCATTTCTAAAGAGTGTAGATGTTTCACCATATCTAATAGGCAAATCTCTATAGCTCTTTTGGCTTGCTTTGTAAACATAGTATTGGAATGGACATGTCATTGGACGAAGTGCAAATACTTCTTTGTCAGTTTCTTCATCACCAAGTACAAACATACCCTCTTTGTAATGATCCCAATGTCCTGAAATCTTATATAAATCACTCTTTGCCATAAGAGGTGTTTTTGTTCTAACATATCCTCTTTTTTCTTCTTCGTCTTCAATCCATCTTTGTAATGTCTGAAGCATTGTAACTCCCTTTGGCATTAGAAGTGGAAGACCTTGACCTATAACATCAACTGTTGTAAATAATTCCATCTCACGTCCGAGTTTATTATGGTCACGCTTTTTCACATCTTCAAGATAAACTAAATACTCATCTAAATCTGCCTTCTTTGAAAATGCTGTTCCGTATACTCTTGTAAGCATCTTGTTTTTTTCTGAACCTCTCCAATAAGCACCAGAACAAGAAATAAGTTTAAAAGCTTTAATTTCTTTTGTACTCATTAAATGTGGTCCTGCACAAAGATCTGTAAAATCACCTTGCTTATAAAATGAAAGCTGTGCATCTTCTGGTAAATCATTGATTAACTCTACCTTATATGGCTCACCTAATTTTTCCATCAATTCTATAGCTTCTTTTCTTGGAAGTGTAAATCTTTCTAAACTAGCGCCTTCCTTAATGATTTTTTTCATCTCAGCTTCAATTTTGTCTAACTCTTCTCTTGAAAATGCTGGACAATCAAAATCATAATAAAAACCTGTATCAATAGAAGGTCCAATTGCAAGTTTTGCCTCTGGATACAATCTCTTTACAGCTTCAGCAAGTACATGAGATGTTGTATGTCTATATGCAGCCTTTCCTTCGTCATCATTAAATGTAAGTATGCTAAGCTCACAGTCTTTATCTACTACTGTTCTTAAATCTACTACTTCTCCATTAACAATACCTGCACATGCCATTCTTGCAAGCCCTTCGCTTATATCCTTTGCAATATCAAGAACTGACATTGCTGATATATATTCTTTTTCTGATCCATCTTTTAATCTAATTTTCATGATTGTTTATTTCCTCTCTAATTGTTTTTTCCATAATAAAATCATCCATTACATAACCATTTCCGATATCTGCCACCTGAGTTCGTGCTTTTACAAAACCCATGTGCTCATATGCTGCCACTGTATTGTCATTATATTTATTAACAGTAAGCCAAATTCCCTTTAAATCTCTTTGTGTAACAATCTTTTCCAAATCCCTAAATGCTTTAGAAGCATATCCTTTTCCCCTATTATCTTTGTGTAAATAGAATTTACTAAGAAACATTTTATTATCTTCTTTGCCTTCTTTAACACCCATATAACCTAATATATCATCGCCATTTGTGATGAAATAATACTCATATCCGCTTTTTAATTGTTCTTGTATTGCTTCGTATGATTGGAATTTTTCAACCATATAATCAATCTGCTCGTTTGAAATTATGCAAGGAAAATATTCATGCCAAATCTCACTAGCTAAAATTGCTAAACTTTTTAATTCTTCATCTGTTTCTAATTTTCTTAGTGCCTCCATGTTTTTCCTCCAATCATCTAAAAAAAGTCCCCTACAGCCTAAACTGTAAGGGACGAATATATCGTGGTTCCACCCAAATTGCAAACAATGATATTAATCTTCATTGTTGCCGCTCAAATGATTATAACGTAATCAACGGACCTGATTGGGGTCACTCAGAGGTAGTTTTCAGCCTTATCCGAATTAGAACATTTGCACCATCTAGTTCCTCTCTAAAATTCTTTTATAAAACTTACTCGTCTCATCATAGTGTTATTTGTTTTATTTATATAAAAATTATAACACTTTTTTACTTTTTGTCAACTCCGAGAACTTTATCTTCTAGTACTCTTCCTCTATCTCCTCTTCGTCCTCATGTATATCTGACTTTGGCTTCTTTAACCCTTCAATTACAACTTCGTTCTTCTGCGCGTAATCCCAAAGTGCTGCATGTATTGCTTCTTCAGCAAGCAAAGAACAATGTACTTTTGCTGGTGGCAAGCCATCTAATGCTTCTAATACTGCTTTATTTGTAACTTTTAATGCCTCATATATAGTTTTCCCTTTAACAAGTTCAGTCGCCATACTGCTAGTTGCCACTGCTGCTCCGCAACCAAAAGTCTTAAACTTGCAATCTCTTACTACATCATTTTCATCTATATCAAGATATATTCTCATTATATCTCCACATTTAGCATTTCCTACTGTTCCTACTGCACTAGCACCTTCTATTTCACCCATATTTCTTGGATTATTAAAATGATCCATTACTTTTTCTGTATACATAACTTATTTTCCTTCTTTCTTTACAAAATCCTCATAAAGTGGTGACATGCTTCTTAATCTGTCTATAACACTCTTAATATTATCTAATACAAAATCCATATCTTCTTTTGTAGTTTCTTCAGATAATGTAAGTCTTAAGGAGCCATGTGCTATCTCATGCGGAAGCCCTATTGCTAAAAGTACATGTGATGGGTCTAGTGAACCAGATGTACAAGCTGAACCGCTTGATGCACAAATACCTTTCATATCTAGCATTATAAGTAGTGACTCTCCTTCTATAAATCTAAAACAAACATTTATATTATTTGGTAAACGTTTTGTCCTATCACCATTTAACCTAACATAATCAACTTCATTTAACACTCTATCAATAAAGTAATCTCTTACCTCTATTTCCTTTTTAATTCTTTCATCCATTGATGCAAGTGCAATTTCTACTGCTTTACCCATACCAACAATTCCAGGTATATTATGTGTTCCTGCTCTTCTATTTCGCTCTTGAGCCCCACCATGAATAAACGAACCCATCTTTATACCTTTTCTGATATATAAGAATCCTATCCCTTTTGGTCCACCAAACTTATGTCCGCTTGCACTAAGAAGATCAATATTATCTTCATCAACATTAATCGGTATGTGGCAATATGCTTGAACAGCATCTGTATGAAAAAATATGTTATTTTCTTTTGCTATCTTACCTATTTCACCAATTGGTTGAATTGTGCCTATTTCATTATTTGCATACATAATAGAAATAAGTATTGTTTCACTTTTAATGGATGACTTTAACTGTTCTAAATCCACAATTCCATTCTCATCAACATCTAAATAAGTAACTGTAAAACCATGCTTTTCTAAATATTCACAAGTATGAAGTATTGCATGATGCTCTATTTTACTTGTTATTATGTGTTTTCCTTTTTCACTGTATGCTTCTGCTAATGCCTTTAATGCCCAGTTATCAGACTCACTTCCACCAGCAGTAAAATATATTTCGTTAGCTTTTGCTCCTAATGATTTTGCAATGGTTTCTCTTGAATCCTCCATTGCTTTTTTGCTCTTAGAAGCAAATTCATATATACTTGCAGCATTACCATATTGCTCTAAAAAGTATGGCTTCATAGCCTCAAATACTTCTGGTAATGTTGCCGTTGTTGCCGCATTATCTAAATAAATCATACTATACCTCTATTCCTATATTATATAATCATCTGCTTTATCGCGATGTTCATCTATCATATCCTGCAATGTAGTATTATCTACAATCTCTTTTATAGCATCATTTAGTTTTTCCCATAATCCTATAGTAATGCATTCCCCTTTTCTAGGACACTGATTTACTTCATCCTCAAGACATGCTACTGGAGAAAGCTTTCCCTCTGTAACTCTTAATATACTTCCAACTGTGTATTCCTCTGGTTTCTTATTAAGCCTATAACCGCCTTGTGGGCCTCTAAGGCTCTTAACTAATCCTGCTTTAACTAAGGCCGCTATTATTTGCTCTAAATACTTATCTGAAATATCTTGTCTCTCTGCTATTTCCTTGACTCTTATAGGTTCTTCCTTTTCATTAATTGCTATATCAAGCATAAGTCTTAGTGCATATCTGCCTCTTGTTGATATCATCATAATTATTCTCCATTCCGAGCTATTTAGCTAATTCCAACATTCTTAATAGTGGTGCATTTGCCTTTACTCTCATTTCTTCTTCTATTTCAACCTCTGGTGTCATATTACAAAGTGCATCTAATACCTTTTTAAGTGATATTTTCTTCATATTTGGACAAAATTGTCTATGACCTACTGAATAAAACTTTTTGTCTGGGTTCTTATATTGTAACTCATAAAAAATTCCCATTTCAGTACAAATAATAAAAACTTTATTTTCACTACTTGTAGCATAATCAATTATCTCCGAGGTACTTCCTATAAAATCTGATACTTCCAAAACATCTTGTGTACACTCTGGATGAGCAAGAACCAATGCGTTTTTATAAACTTCCTTTGCCTTTAATACATTGTCTACAGTAATACTTTTATGAACATGACAAAAACCATCATTAAAAATAAATTCTTTGTCTGGTGTCTTACTTGCTATATATCTTCCTAAATTATTATCCGGAATAAAATATATATACTTATTCGGCAATGCATCAACTACCCTTTGTGCATTTGATGATGTTACGCATACATCTGATTCCGCCTTAAGCTGTGCAGTCGAGTTTACATAGCAAACCACTGCTACATCTTCATACTTAGCTCTTACTTCTGCTATTTTATCTACATCCGCCATATGAGCCATTGGACAATCTGCATTTTCATCAGGCATAATAACTGTCTTACTTGGATTTAGTATTTTTGCACTTTCTCCCATAAAAGACACACCACAAAATAAAATTGTACTTTGAGATATCGTAGTTGCAAGCTTACTTAGGTAATAAGAATCACCTACATAATCTGCTATAGCTTGAACTTCACCATCAACATAATAATGAGCAAGTATAACTGCATCTTTTTCTTTTTTCAATTCATTTATCTTTTCAATTATCTTCTTTGTATCTTCCATTTTAGTTTGATAGACCTTTCTTACTTATTAACTTAAATATTTTACCACTTCACCCGCTATTATAAGGCCTGCAACCGATGGTACAAATGCCATACTTCCTGGTATCTGCCTTTTACCTTCTGGAATTTCTTCTTCTGATACATCTGGTGTAATAGGTGTTTCTTCGGAATATACTACCTTAAGTTTTTTTATACCTCTTGCTTTTAATTCCTTGCGCATAACTCTTGCAAGAGGACATACAGATGTCTTATATATGTCTGACACCTTAAACATTGATGCCTCTATTTTATTTCCTGCTCCCATGCTACTAATAACAGGGATTCCTAATTTATCACATTCTACAACAATATCTATTTTAGCTGTAACAGTATCTACCGCATCTATTACATAATCATATTTAGAAAAATCAAACTCCTCTTTATTATCTGGTAGATAGAAGCAGTTAAATACTTCGACATTAGCCTCAGGATTTATATCTAAAATCCTATCCTTCATCACTTCTGTCTTATTTCTTCCTATCGTCTTATATGTTGCAATGATTTGTCTATTAATATTAGACTCACTTACTGTATCTTTGTCTACTAATGAAATATTATAAATACCACTTCTTGCTAAAGCTTCAGCTACATATCCACCAACTCCTCCAACTCCAAATATAATAACTTTTGCTTGTTTTAACCTATCCATTCCTTGTTCTCCCACAAGCAACTTTGTTCTTGAAAATTGTTCAGATATGCTTACCACTTCCTTTCAAATATTCACTGCAAGTTTTTTATTCTATTCCTAGTTATTCTATAGGATACTGTGTAATTATATTACATTTAATTAAACAAATCAATCTTTTTTTTAAGTTTCTACATATTTTCTTATGTACGAAAATACCTCTTCCTTATTTATTGGTTTAGAAATATGTGCATTCATTCCTATTTCTAAACAGTGGTTAATATCCTCTTTAAAAACATTAGCTGTCATTGCTATAATTGGTACATCCATACATCCTTTTAATTCACTGCCTCGTATCTTCTGACAAGCTGTATAACCATCCATTATCGGCATTTGAATATCCATAAAAATCATATCTATCTTTTCGGAATTCTTCAAATAATATTCTACAGCCTCTTTACCATTTTCAGCTTCAATTAAATCTGCTTTTGTAGAATCTAATATGTATTTGATTATCTCTTTATTTATAAAATTATCTTCCACAATAAGGAATGTTTTTCCTATACATTCTGGTATTGTCTCATTAATTTGCATTTTTGAATCATTTACTTTATCTGCAATCTCAAAGTCAACTTCAAACGAAAATGTACTGCCCTTACCTTGTTCACTCTCTACATAAAACTCTCCACCCATAAGATCTACTATCTTCTTTGAAATCGTGAGTCCTAACCCTGTCCCTCCAAAACGTCTAGTTATACTATTATCAGCCTGTTGGAATGACTCGAAAAGCTTATCAAGATTTTCCTTTGGTATGCCAATACCCTCATCAATAGTCGAAATACGTATTCTAACCCTATTTTCTTTTCTTGATATTTGCTTCGCTTCAAGTTTTATTTTCTTTTCATTATCCGAGAACTTTACTGCGTTTGACAATAAATTTATTATGATTTGTGAAAGTCTCATTGGATCTGAAATAATAAACTCTGGAATTTTTTCATCTATCACCAACTCAATTGATTGATTTTTGCTAGCCGTTCTTCCATACATTATGCTTACCATTTCTGATAAATGTTTTCTAAAATCGAGGGCTTCATAGAATAATTCCATCTTGCCTGACTCAATTTTAGACATATCAAGTATATCATTTATTAATCTTAATAAATGTTCTGCTGAAACATCTGCTCTAGTAAGTGCATCTTCAACCTTTACATCTTCATTTCTTTCCCTAGCAATATTAAGCATTCCCATTATTGCACTTATTGGAGTCCTAATCTCATGACTCATATTAAATAAGAATCTACTCTTTGCCATGTTTGCTTCTTCTGCAATCTCTTTTGCTCTGACTAATTCTTCTTCAAATTCTCTCTGCTCTGTTATATCATGACCTATTTTTCCAATCAGAATTTCCTGAGCATAAATAGGAAATAATGTATATGATACAAGTCTAGACTCTCCATTTCTCTTAACCAATGGTAAATCTAATTGATAGCTTTTTTCAAGAGCTGTAGGATACGCAATATTTTTCATATATTGTGTTCCTTCTTCATCATGTAATAAATCTATACCTCCACTTAATAGCTCGTCTTCCGTATAGCCTGAGAACTCACATAACACTGGATTTACATATGTAAGTTTACCACTAAGCGTAGAAATCGCCATGAATTCTGAAGACTCTTCTACTATCTTTGACATCTTAGTAAGATTTTCTTGCGCACTTTGTCTATCTAAATAGCTTGCCATAATACTTGATATCGTAATTCCAAAGTAACATTCACTTTCAGTCCATGTATGTTCTTTTATACAAGTATCAAATGTAAGTAAACCACCTACCTCATCATTTATCATTAGTGGAATAGATAAAACCGATTTAATTCCGACTTCCCTAGCTCTTGCAGCTAAATTAGGACGTTCCTTCTCCAAATTTTTTATAGCACTATATGGCTTTTTATTCACTACATATGCATCATATAAAAATGACCCTGGAGCAAATTCACTGTTATAATCTCTTCCATACTTATATGCCTTTTCACCTCTCCATTCATAATTTATATCTAAAGTTGACTGTTCTTTATCATAGATAGACATTTGCGCACGATCAACACCTAAAAATTCACCTGCTATTTTTAAGACCTCTTCTATTATTTTCTTGGAATCTTCACTAAAAATAAACTTCTGTGCTATTTTAGTTGTAAGCTTTTGTTGTCTCAACCTATATTTCGCATCAATTTCTGCTTTTTTCACAAAACTTACATCAATAGAATACCTCATGTAAGCATTCTTACCACCAGGCCATTTAATTATTCTTTCTGAGTTTTCTATATATTTATCAAGTTTTTTTACATATTCACTCCATTTTCTAGTCCCTTTTAAATCATTAGCTAATCTTTTTTTCTGACAATTTTTACAACTTATATTACTATCATTTATTATTTCAAAACAAGGTTTTCCAATTACATCTTTTACATCTTCTATAGATTTTCCTACCAGTTCAAGATATTTCTCATTAACAAACAATAATTCGTCTGTTTCTATATCTGCAACATACATTGGAATATCTAATCCTTCAAATAAACTATCTAAAGTCTCTAGCTCGTTTTGTGTCCTCATAAACTCCTGCGTAGCATCAAAAACCAAACCAGTAGCTGTAAGCGGAGCACCCTTTATATCACATTTTATAAGTGAATATATTCTTACACAAATTTCTTTTCCACTAGGTAATCGTAATCTTCTTACTCTTACCATATGTTTTTCTCCGATTTCATCTGTTAAGAAATTTTCTTTTTTTTCAATCGTTTTTTCTGTTAACCATTTGTCTAGTTCAATAACTCCAAATTCTCTAACATCACCTAGTTCATAAATATCAGCAAACCTTTTATCAAAAGCAATTACATTTGATATATAATCAGACTCCCATAAACCTGCATAAGTAGCATTAAGTGCAAAGTTAAACTTTCTTTTTGATTCCAGAACTTCTCTTTCTTTTTCCAGTATTTCCTCTGCACTATGTAAATTTTTTTGAAATTCTTGCAATTTTTTGTTTTTAATTCTAACTTTATAAGCATATATTACAAGAACTATAACAACCATAATTGCTAATAAAGCAGAAATCAACATAAAATAAAATGCTTTAGGATTCTCCTCATATAAACTTAATGGTTTATTATATAACTGGGCATCCTTTGGTAAGGATTTTAAATCAATACCATACTTTTCTAACACATTATAATCAAATCTCCAACTATTATATTCTAATGTATTATATTCCCCTCCTATTTGAGTAATTTCTTTTCCCATTAAGATATCATATACCATATTGCATGCTGTGTTAGCCATTCTTTTTAAATCTATATACATACCACCTATTTGCCCTTGTCCAATCCCATTAAGAGAAAATACTGGTACTGAAGAATTTTTACAAATGTAATCTTGTATTTTTTCCTTAGACATTAATACATTTATTCTATCCCTTGAATAATCTCCAATAAGTACCAAGTAATCAGATGGTAAATTCTTTACTTGCCTTACTATATCCTCTATTCTTAAATCTTCATTATAAATAATATCTAGTTCTTCTTTATATTTATCAAACTGTGCCTTAAATTGCTCTTTATAAGCCTCTCCTTCTTGCTGATAATCATTTATAACATATATTCCTTTTGTTTTTGGAAAAAGCTTTAGCATCATTTCTATATTATTGCCAATAGCAGCATTTTCAAATAATCCAACTGAAATATCACTTATTATCAAAGGAATCTTTGTTTCTTCGCTAATATCACAATATACAACTGGCGTATTATCAAATATCACTTCATAATACTCGCTTATCATTTCAAATGCTCTATTACCAGAGACTACGATTACATCAGGAGACTCTTTGCTAAACATTGTCTTAATAGTATTACTCGCATTTATTTTACTTTCTTCTATCGAACTATAGTAGTTTGAATATAAGGGAACATTATAATAACTTATATTTTCATACTGTCCAAAAAAAGAAACCATCACTTCTTGAATTTGACTATCCTTGTCTTCCTCTGGAGAATTTGATGAAATATGCAAAACAATTTTATCTTCCTTACTATCTATTTTACTATCAGAATCACTATTATCTGCATATGAAAAAAAGGTTATAGAAAAAACACATATAACCACTATTATAAGCATTTTTGTTATTCTTTTTTTCATATTTTTCATATCCACCTCCGCACAAAAACTTTATAACTATTATCCTAGATTATACTACATAAGAATATATTTTTCTACTTAATTTAAAAACGGATTTTTTTAATATGGATTTTCTAAAATGTATTTTTCCATAAGTGCTGCTGCCATACCAACCAATTGTACACATGGCTTTTTCCCCTTTTCTAATCCAAGGAGTTCACGACACACAATTGAACTAGTTTCAATTTTATATTGACCTGCAAGCTCCCTTATTCTCTCATAATGAGTCATTTTATCTTTTGAAGCTTTTGGCGATTCATATCCATATAAAACACCTGCTATCATAAACATTCCTGATACAGCTCCACATACTTCACCTAAACGCCCCATTCCGCCACCAAAAGATGAACTAAGTTTTAATGCTGTACCAGGATCCATTTCAAGTTTATCATTAAAAGCTAACAAAACTGCCTGTGAACAATTGTATCCTTCTTTAAATAATTCCATTGCTTTCTTTGCATATTTACTTTCTTCAATATTTATTTCCATATATATAACCTTCTTTCCTAATGCTATTTATTTGTAATTGCCATTGTAAAAGTGCCTTCTTGAACATCAAATCCTTCTCTTTTATAAAAATCTACTAATTTTTCATTCTCTGCTATTAATATTAAATATAAATAATCTTTATACTTTTCCTTTACTTTATTTAATAAAGCCTTACCTATTCCATAACCCTGATATTTTGGATTAACCAACAAATAATGTAAATAGGCTGTTAACTCACCGTCATCAATAACATTTACCAATCCAACTAAATTATTATCTTGCCACGCTGTAAAAACAGTTTCTGAATTACTTAATGCTTTATATAATCTTTCAGGATAATTCCCCGAAACCCACCCCACGCTGTCAAACAGTTCTTTTAAATTTTCCTTTGTAAAAATTTTATCACCAGAATATGTTATATTCATGCCTATCTCCCTTACATTATATTTACTACAATTATCTTTTTATAGATTATACACCTTATCAGCATCAATATCTACCAAAAAATAAGGGCTTTCGCCCTTATTCAGACTGTAGACAAAGCAGGTCTTGGATTTGCATCCTAGACCTGCTTTTATAGATATTGTAAGAAAATCCATTGTTTTCTAAAAAATAACTGTATATCATCCCTTAACAGACCTCTTCTTTCTAGTATTCTTGCTAACT
>JAVBRI010000040.1:0-8636 GCA_031548165.1 Lachnospiraceae bacterium | reverse complement strand
TACCCTTTTTACTGTAATTTCCACGGATTTATAATAATTATACACCTTTTTAAACAAAAAAACATCCACTTTTTTAATTTTCTTCATTCACAATGGAACTTAATCTAAAAAAGCGGATTTTAGTTTAAATACTAACCTTTTAGATTCCTGTCGTTCTTGCAATCGACAATATCCCTAAAAAGTTGATTTCTTAATTCATCCAAATTTTTAAATTTTTTCTCTTTTCTGGTATATTTATACAGTTTGATTTCTAGTATCTTATCATACAAATCGCCTTCAAAATCAAGAAAATGTGTCTCAACTCCCATAGCGTTTTCACCATCAATGGTTGGCTTATTTCCAATATTTGTCACACCTTTATATGTTGTTCCATCAATATCACAGGTACTAAAATACACACCGTTTGGTGGCAATATTTTTTCTTTACCTGGCACAATATTTGCTGTAGGCACATTTAAAGTTCTTCCAATTGCCTTTCCATGAATTACTTTACCTATTATTGAATATGGTCTCTCAAGCATTATTGCTGCTTGTTCCATCTTACCTTCTGCGATTTTTTGTCTTATACTGCTACTACTTATGGTATTTCCATCGTATGTTAATTTATCTATAGCATCAACTTCAAAACCAAATACATTTCCAAATCTCTTTAAAAGATCTATGTCCCCTACTCTTCCCTTACCAAACCTAAAGTCATTTCCACATATTATTTTTTTTACACCTAATTTATTTACAAGTAACTCTTTGATAAATTGCTGTGCCTCATAATTAAGTATTCCTGACTCAATCGGATAAATTATAAGTATATCTATTCCTAGCTTTTCAAAAAGCAAAATCTGTTCTTGTATAGTATAGATTTGTTTAAACTCACCACTTTCAAACACTGCCCTTGGAGACACCGAAAAAGTAAATACTAATGGAGTAAGTCCATTTTCTTTTTCTTTTGCAAGTTTCTTAATTATTGCTCTATGACCTTTATGCAAACCTTCAAACTTTCCAAGCGCCACTGCTGTATTTGTCAGTATTAATTTATCAATTTCTTCTATACTTTCAATTATCTGCATTAATTATCACTCCCTAAAAACATCTTTTCTGGTTTTATGATTTGTCTATCTTTATAATATTTATAAACACCTAAAAAATTATCTAAATCATCATAAACCGTCAATAGCTCTCCGTCTTCCACTTCAACTATACTACAATACTGCTCTTGGTATTGTATATGGTTGCCATTATACAGAAATCTACTGCCTTCTTTTGTTGTTACAATCTTTTGCTTGTCCTCAAATATTTTACTAACTGGGACTATATATTTATCTATTTCATCTGTTTTCACTTTTTCCTCTACTTGTGTTAATGTAAGGGAATTTTCAATGCAAAAACTGTCAACTTTCGTTCTTATTAGCTCTTCCATGCATGCATATGTTCCTAGCTTTTCGCCAATATCATTGCATAATGTACGTATATATGTACCTTTTGAACAAGATACTTCCATTGTTACTCTTGGAAAATCTATTTTTTTAATATTAATTTCATGGATAATAACCTGCCTAGCCTGTCTTTCAACTACAATTCCCTCTCTTGCAAGTTCATATAGCTTTTTCCCATTTATCTTTAATGCACTATACATTGGAGGAATTTGACTATACTCACCTACGAAAGACATAATTGCTTTTTTTAAAACATCATCATTTATTTCTTTTCGCAGTTCTTCAATTGTTTTATTTGATTCACTTATAACTTTTCCTGATATATCCTGAGTATCTGTTGCTATCCCTAGTAACATTACAGCTTTATATGTCTTAGATTTATCTGTGAGCATATCACAAAGTTTTGTTCCTTTACCAAGACATACAGGCAGTACCCCTGTTGCATCTGGGTCTAATGTGCCTGTATGTCCGATTTTTTTCTGCTTTAAAATACCTCGCAATTTTGCTACTACATCATGCGAAGTAAATCCTTTTTCTTTATAAATATTTATTATTCCATTATACATTCTGCTCATTCTCCATAAGCTGTTGTTCTATACGTCTTGATATATTATTAATAACATCATGTGCAGTACCTTCCATTTCGCAGCCAGCAGCCCTTACATGACCACCTCCACCAAAATAAGAAGCAACTTCATTAACATCAACATATTTTTTCGAACGCAAACTAGCCTTATATGTCATAGGTGCTGACTCATATATAAAGACTGCACACTCTACACCACTAGTAAGTCTTAACTGTTCTACAATTCCTCCCATATCTTTAGATGTCACTCCGTAAAATTTCATCTCTTCTTGGGATATTTTTGAAAATATACATCTTTTATCTAAAATTAGAATACTTTCTAGTAATGCTCTTCCTAATATCTGGTTTTGTATGTATGACTTTTCATAGAATCCTTCATCAATTATAGATGGAAAATCGACTCCTTTTTCCATAAGATTACCTGCCACACTCATTGTATGTGGCGTAGTTGCATTATATTTAAATACACCTGTATCGTGTACAATTCCTGTATATAATGCAGTTGCTGTATTTAGTGAAATCTTAGTATCATCAAGCATATCATATAAAACTTCACATGCTGAACTCACGCCTGGAAGTACATGATTTATTTTTCCGAAATTGTTATTGCTTACATGATGGTCTATATTAACATTATTAGCTGTGGCAAAAAATTCATTTTTCGCCACACCTATCCTGTTTGAATCACTAACATCTATTGCAACAAATAAGTCAAAATCCTTATCTTTAACAACACTTTCTATTTTGTCTACATTATGAATATACTCAAAATTAGGTACCTCTTCCATATAAACATGAGCTTCAATATGGCTATAATTTTCAGTTATATAATTATATAATCCCATGCATGAACCCATACAATCACCGTCTGGTCTTACATGTCCTGCTATACCCATTTTTTTTACGCCAACAAGAATATCTTCTAATTTCAATGTTTTACCACCTTTCGGGTACTATACCTTAGTCTTCGTTTGATATAGTTGAATTCACATCCTCAATTAACTTTGACATATTAACTCCATATTCAATAGATTCATCCAATACAAATGTTATCTGTGGTGTATTCCTTAGATTTATACTTGATGCTAATTGTTTTCTAATAAAACCTTCTGCACTCTTTAACCCTGCTATTGTGTCCTTTTTCTCTTCTTCATTGCCCAATACACTAATATATGCTTTTGCAAATTTGAGATCTGGTGTTACATCTACTGCAACCACACTAGTCATTGTCTTTATTCTTGGATCCTTAATCTCGTTTCTAATTATATTACTTAGCTCATGCTGTACTTCAGCATTAACTCTTACATTTTTTATACTATTTTTTCTCATTATCTAGGTACCTCTACCATAATATACGCCTCTACAATATCTAACTCTGCAAGATCGTTAAATTTTTCAAATACAAAACCACACTCATATCCAGTTTTTACCTCTTTAACATCATCTTTAAATCTCTTAAGTGATGTTAACGGTCCTTCATATGTGAGTTTTCCTTCTCTTGTAATCCTTACGCTACATCCTCTTTGGAACATTCCATCAAGTACATATGAACCTGCGATTGTACCAATTCCAGATGCCTTAAACAACTGACGGATTTCAGCATGACCAATGATTTTTTCTTCAAATATAGGGTCTAACATACCCTTCATAGCTGCTTCTACATCTTCAATAGCCTGATATATAACTCTATATAATCTTAAATCTACGCCTTCTCTGTCAGCAGTTTCTTTTGCAGCGTTATCTGGTCTTACATTAAATCCAATGATAATAGCATTTGATGCAGATGCAAGACTTACGTCTGATTCATTAATAGCACCAACACCACCATGAATAACCTTAACCACTACTTCTTCATTTGATAGTTTAACAAGACTTTGCTTAACAGCTTCTACTGAACCTTGAACATCTGCCTTAACAATAATATTGAGTTCCTTAACATCACCTGATTGGATTTGCGTAAATAAATCATCAAGTGACATTCTAGTTTTTGCTTTTGAACCTTCAATAAGCTTTTCTTTGCCATCTTTAATATAGGTGTCTGTAAAGCTTCTTGCTTCTTTTTCATTAGCTGTTGATACAAATACTTCACCTGCATTAGGTGCACTGTTAAGTCCTAATATTTCAACTGGTGTAGATGGACCAGCCTGTTTAATTCGCTCGCCTTTATCATCTATCATAGCACGTACTCTACCATAACATGAGCCAACTGCAACAACATCACCGATTTTTAAAGTACCCTTTTGAACAAGCATTGTTGCAACAGGACCTCTTCCTTTATCAAGCTTAGCTTCAATTACAATTCCTCTTGCCTTACGGTTTGGATTTGCCTTAAGTTCACCCATCTCCGCTGTAAGAAGTACCATTTCAAGAAGATGTTCTATTCCTTCACCTGTATGAGCTGATACAGGAACAAATACTGTATCTCCACCCCAGTCTTCTGCTAATAATTCATATTCTGTAAGCTCTTGCTTTACTTTTTCAATATTTGCACTTGGCTTATCTATTTTATTAACTGCTACTATTATACTAATTCCAGCTGCCTTAGCATGACTTATAGCCTCTACTGTCTGAGGCATAACACCATCATCAGCTGCAACAACAAGAATCGCTATATCTGTAGCCTGAGCACCTCTCATACGCATTGCTGTAAATGCTTCATGTCCTGGTGTATCAAGGAATGTGATTTTTTCACCATTACACATTACTGTATAAGCACCGATATGCTGTGTAATTCCGCCTGCTTCACCTGTAGATACCTTTGTTCTTCTAATTGCATCAAGAAGTGAAGTTTTACCATGGTCTACGTGACCCATAACACAAACTACAGGTGAACGTTTTACCATTGTTCCTTCATCTTCATCATCTTCTTTTAAAAGTTCTTCAATAGCACCTATCTTTTCTTCTGGTTCTGCAATAATCTCAAACTCTAAAGCGATTTCTGATGCTGCTTCATAATCTACTTCCTGATTGATTGTAACCATTTTTCCTTGTAAAAATAATTTTTTAACAAGTACTGATGCTTGCATTTTCATCTTGTCAGCAAGTTCTTTAATTGTAAGAAATTCTGGAAGTATAATTGACTTTATTTCTTCTTCAACTTTTTTAACAGGTTGTGGTTTTGGCTGTTGTTGTTGATTTCTTTGATTATTCCAGTTATTTCTATTGTTATTATTGTTATTATTTCTATTATTGTTTCTGTTATTATTGTTATTATTGTTGTTATTGTTAGTATTGTTGTTTCTGTTATTATTGTTGTTATTGCTACTATTGTTGTTTCTGTTATAGCCTGTGTTATTGTTCGAGTTATTAGTATAATTACTCGTGTTATTAGAATAATTACTCGTGTTATTAGTATAATTACTCGTGTTGCTATTTACATTGTTTGTGTTTGTACCTGCATTGTTTGCGTTAGCATTCACATTGCTATTTGTGTTTCTATTCGCATTATTGCTATTATTATAGTTGCGATTATTATTACCGTTAGCATTGTTATTTCTATTATTATTTGAATTGTTACTTGAGTTGTTGTTTCTATTACCATTTGAATTATTACTTGAATTGTTGTTTCTATTGTTATAATTCGAGTTATTGTTTTGATAATTATTCGTGTTATTATTTCTAGTACTATTTTGAGGATTGAAAACCTTTGTTATATGAGATTTTTTTTGTTCACTACTCTCACTTGGTGCATTCTTTTTAGGTTCTTCTTTTCTAACCTCTTGTTTTTTAGGTTCTTCCTTTTTAGCTTCTGGTTTCTTTATTTCTTCCTTTTTTACAACTTTTTCACTAACAATCTCAGCAACTTTTTTCTTTGCTCCTGAAAACTTTTTCTGAACATATTCTACATCTTCATCAGTTATTGAACTCATGTGATTTTTAACTTCCACACCTTTTTCTTTTAATATCGTTATTATATCTTTACTATCTTTTTCTAATTGTTTTGCTAATTCATGTACTCTCATTTTTGACATAGCATAACCTCCATACTTTAATCTGCACATTCTAGAAGCATAAGATGCTTTTCTAATGCGTTTTTGAATCCTTCGTCAAGAACAGCCATTGTTGCTCTGAATTCTTTTCCCATATAGCGCCCTAATTCTTCTTTTGTTCCATATATATACATAGGAACCTCGTAAAAGGTACACATATTTCTAAATTTTTTAACAGTATTTGCTGATGCTTCACTTGACACTATTACTATTTTAGCCTTTTTTTCTTTTACAGCTTTCTCAACTGAAAACTCACCACTAACAGTTTTTCCTGCCTTAGTTGCCAGTGATACCATTGATAATATCTTATCTTGCTTCACTATCATTCAACTCCTTCTTGAGTTTTTCATATACATCTTGAGATAATGTCACTTTTAATGATCGATCTATACCCTTGGTTTTGATGGCTTTATTTAAGCATTCCTCGCAGTGGCAAATATATGCACCTCTTCCATTTTTCTTTCCAGTTAAATCAATCGTTATTTCATCATTTTCTGTCTTTAAAACTCGAATTAATTCTTTCTTTGGCTTCATTTCATTACAGCCAACGCATTTTCTAAGTGGGACCTTTTTCATTGCAACCATTCTTCCTCTAATTAATAACTATTTTCTTTCTTCTGCTTCTTTTGCCTGAGTTTCACTCTTTATATCAATCTTAAAGCCTGTAAGTTTTGCTGCCAATCTTGCATTTTGACCTTCTTTACCAATTGCAAGTGATAATTGATAATCCGGAACTACAACACTTGCTGTTTTAGCTTCATCATCTGCTACTACTGATACTACCTTTGCTGGACTTAAAGAATTTTCAATTAATACAGCTGGATTTTCACTCCAATTAATAATATCAATTTTTTCACCTCTAAGTTCATTTACAATTGCATTAACTCTTGAACCATTAATACCAACACAAGCTCCTACTGGGTCAACATGTTTATTATGAGAACGTACTAACATTTTGCTTCTTGAGCCTGATTCTCTAGAAATATTAACGATTTCTACTACTCCATCTTTTACTTCTGTAACTTCTGCTTCAAATAATCTCTTTACTAGTTCAGGATGTGTTCTTGAAACCATAATCTTTGGACCCTTTGGAGTATTCTTAACTTCAGTAACATATAATTTAATTCTTTCATTTGGTACAAATACTTCGTTTGGTACTTGCTCTGTATCCATTAAAATTGCATCTGCCTTACCTAAGTTAATGCTGATATTTTTTTCATTAATTCTTTGAACTATACCAGTTACAATATCTTTTTCTTTTCCATAATACTTATCATATATTACTCTTCTTTCTTCTTCGCGAATCTTCTGAGTAATTATATTTTTAGCATTCTGTGTTGCAATTCTACCAAATTCTTTTGATTTAACTTCCACATTCACTAAATCGCCAAGTTTGTATTTCTTACTTATATCTTGTGCATCTTCTAAAGTGATTTGCATTGTCTTATCTTCTACTTCTTCAACAACTTCCTTTTCTGCAAAAATTGTATAATCACCTGTTTCTCTATCAATAGTAACTTTTACATTATCAGCTTTTCCAAAGTGATTCTTGTAAGCTGTAATTAGTGAGTTTTCTATAGCCTCTAATAATACTTCTTTGCTAATATCCTTTTCTTTCTCCAAAATATTTAATGCTTCGATTAATTCCTTGTTCATTTCTTTTTTCTCTTCCTCTCTATAATATTTTAAAAATCAAATGCTAGTCTAATAAGTGCTATATCTGTTCTTTCAAGCACTATATCATTGCCATCAGATTCTATTGTTATTTCTTTATCAGTATATGATTTTAGAACTCCTTCAAAATCCTTTTGCTTATTAATAGCCTTATAAAGTTTTATTTCCACTTCTTTTCCTATACTTCTTGCAAAGTCTTTTTCTTTTTTTAGCGGTCTTCCAAGACCTGGTGAACTAACTTCTAGTATATATGCATCACTAATAAAATCTTTCTCATCTAGTTTATCACTCAATGCCCTACTTATTAACTCACAGTCATCAACTGCAATTCCGCCTTCTTTATCAATGTAAATCCTAAGATAATAAGTAGATGCTTCTTTTACATATTCAACATCAACTAATTCAAAGTTATTTTCATTAATTAACGGCATAACAAGGTCTTCTGTCTTTTTTTCATAATCTTCTCTTTTTGACATTTGATTTCCTCCATTTTACCTTTTATCAAAATCCTTTGCATTTTGATTGTTATGATTTATCGTAACAATCAAATAATTAAGAGTGGGCGAGAGCCCACTCTTAATTAACAGTTACAATATCATAATATTCAGTTTATCACCAAATTATGTTAATTGCAAGCTTTATATTTATTTTTAACGTTTTTCTTACAATATTAAAGTCTTAATACATTTTTTCAAACATTCTCTTAATGGTTGTAATTCATTATACAAATACCAATTATTTAAAAAGAACCACTCCAGCAAAAGCTGATATTATCAAACAAGAGTTATTTAACACTAATATACCACAATGGTTAAGTAATAGAGTAGAGAAATAATAGCAAGTATTATTTCCCTCTCATTGAACCGTACGTACGGGTCTCGTATACGGCTCTACAATTTATATTCCAACATTTCTTAGATAGTAATTTAAAGGATTGAGCAAACCTGCTCCGTCCTT
>JAVBRI010000024.1:0-30592 GCA_031548165.1 Lachnospiraceae bacterium | reverse complement strand
AAAAATTTTTCTTCATGGTATAGTTCCTTTCTTTGAGACAGATAACCAGAAATATCATATCATAAAAACGTATGTGCAAGAGTAAATTCTGTTTTTGAGGTAAAAAAGTAGATTTGGTGGAATTTAAATTTTCACTTTACGAAAATTTATTATACACAAATCCTTGATTCGAACTTGTGTTCTTTGTGTTTTTATGGTATAATAATACCAGTGCTAAATCGCTACTGGCAATCGTGTACAGGTGGTTGACCTTCATTCTACATAGAATGGAGGTGATGCCCATGAAAAATAAATTCGACTTTAAAGACTTAATGTCTTTCGGAATGTTTCTCTTGGCACTGCTGACATTCATTTACTTGACATGTCACTAGTATAACAAAAAACCTCCCCTGTACTTTGACCAGTCTGGGAAGGCTTTTTACTTTTTAAAATGGTCAACCACTCTGTGGCGATTGCCTTTATACCTATATTATAACAGATTTTTGATATTTTGCAACTGTTTTTCACTCGATACATACTTTTTAAAACTACTTGAATTTATTTAAGTATCTTGAGCCTACCAAAATTCCTTAGAACCAAACTCTTATGAATAGTCTTGTATGCTTTACACCACATTCCACTTATTGTTGACTCTTTAGGATATTTTTCGTTATTATCAAACCATGACCATGATATAGACCAGACATCATTATCTGGTAATGTATCAGCTAAGAAGTCCAATTCCACCTCAAGAATATCCTTGTTATCAAAATAGAAAAGACTATCCTTTGACTTAATATAATCAGAAGGTCTATACCCATAATGCTCCCATTGCTTTGGATCTCTTTGAATCGAATTATTTACTAATTCCTTTAGTCTTTCTTCTAATCTTTCATAATCATAACCAGCTATATTTTTCTCCTTCATTACACGTACAAGCTCAATAAAACCACTTGGCCCCATATCTCCAAGATTATCGCTAAACATCAAATCAATATAAGTCCCAACTAAACTTATTATTTTATTATAAACCTCTGAGTTCTTATAATGCTCTATAATAAAAGAATAAAAACCCAAATGAATACCTATACTTTCTGTTTTGTTATATTCCTCACTATAACTATAGTAAATAGCATGAGGATAGTATTGATTTGATTCAACCGTAAAACTCCAGCTTTCTGGAACAGACGGAGTATTATCAATATAGCTGAAAATCCCCTTATAAATTGGGTGTTCTAAATCATAGAATTCTATTTCCTTTAATATATCAATTGCGTACAAAGTAGCATATGGTAATGAATTTGTATTCCAATTATCTAGATCAAGTGTGTTTCCAAAACCTCCATCTGCATTTTGATAAACCATTAACGCTTCAACAACCTCTTGCTTACTACCGTCTTCAAATAGACATTTCCATCTTGCAACATCTATTTCACGTGCGTTTCTATGCATCCATTGTGATAATTCACATATATTTACTTCCTTCATCGATTTAACCCTCCTTGCAACCACATGGTTCCTTTAAAACGCCTGCCTACTTCTGGTTCACCCAAAAGGTCTAACGCATTTATTGCCAAATCGATCAAAATTCCGTTATAATCCAACAATAGTTTCCATATCGTTTCATCTGTAACTGTATTCTTGGTCTGTGATACCTCTAATATATCCGCCACAATCGTATATTTATCACACTCTAATCCATAAGGCATAAATGAACACGTTACTATAGAAAATACGTCTTCGCTCATTATTCTTTTGGATATTTTAGTATAAATGTCCATATCCTCAAACGTTAAACTTTCTATTGCATCTTCATCACCATTTCTAGCTGCTGTCATTAACTTTGTTCTTTGACTTGACTCTTTCTTGCGCTTTTGCATTTCACTTTCACTCATATTTACTGGCAACAGTATAGTTCCCTCTAACGATAATCCTGACAGTGCTATCGGAGTCTTATTATAATTAATCTGCTTATTTTCATTCCACTCCATATAATCCAATGCATTTATTAAATAAAATATAACTGATACACCAGCTCTCAAATCCTCAATAACACCTGAAAATGAATTATTTGAAAGTCTCTTTTCTGCTGAAAATCCTTTTCTCAAAAATGTATGTACTCCTTCATGATATGGAAAATAATAATCAAAATCTGGTTCGCCCTCTAATATCGTACCATGCCACACAATTCCCATATCTTCAGCAAACTCTTTAGAAAGCTCTACATATGTCTCTGGAGCATTTGATACTAATGCAGTTTGTTTATCAGGACTTTGTACAGCTAAATTGAATAGCTCTATAACTTTCTCCTTTGTGTTATATTCGCTAAATCCTATCGCTCTTAAATAGCTATGCACTTGTATCACCTCCATATTTTTTCTTATATAATATACCTATTCTATTAATTACTTTATTATTTGTCAATAGTATCTTTTTGTGTTATACTGTAGCAAAGACTTAATTTTCAAGACACGGAGGTATGTAATGGACGAACGTAAGAAAAGCAAAAATTCGCCTATCGTTTTTTATCTTTTAGGATTTATTGTTGCTTCATTTTCTGAAATATATTGGATAACTAACTTTACTTATGACTATTTTATGATTTTAGGCATTGGATTAATTGTTGTAATTATGGGTTATCTAGCATTTGATGGTATCTTTAAATCATTAAAAGAAGCTGAAGAACTTCGCAGAGAGCAAAACGAACTTATGATAAAAGCTCAAAAAGCAATATATCTTGCAACAAAGAAGAATGCTGCTGAAGCAGATAAAATTCAATCAGGAACTATTCAAGCTATAGATATGATGATGAATAAGTTGATAGAAGCTCCATTGATTGCACAAGATTCTGCAAAGCCAACTGACATGACTGGACTTATTGCTGAACTTACGCAGTCAAATGCTCGTCTTGCTAAAGAAGTTCAAAATGCTGTTACTGTAAATCAACTTGTTAAAGCAAATGCTGATCTTGTTCAGAACGTTCGTGAAGTTCTAAGTGGACATGCTGCAAATATACAGATGCCTATAATACCAGAGATACCTATAGCACCTGTAACGCCTGCTGTTCCTGAGATGCCTATAACACCTGTATCTCCTGTGGTACCTGAAATACCTACGGTTTCCGAACCTATTATCAATGATATTGCTGAACCTTATGAAGATCTTGAGACTTCTCAAGACATTGAAATTCCTCAAGAAAATAATTTTTCGAGTGAAGTAGATATTTCTCAGGCGTTTGATAACTCTGAGGATATCACTGTCGATGATTCAATCGAAACATTAAGCAGTGATATTGATATTACTGATATAGAAGATGATATCATCACCGATATTGCTGATGCCGTAGCTGCACTTGAGCAAGCAAACGAGGACATTGAAGCCGAAGATGCCGCACTTGAGATGGACACAAATGTTGAAGAAGAAGTTACTTCACCATTTGATATGGCAGACTCTGACCCTAACAAACAGCTTTCAGCTGAAGAAATAGCTGCATTATTTGCAAATTTATAGCAAGATTGGAATATTATGGAATATATAGTTTTAGACTTGGAATGGAATCAAGCTCCAGATGAAAGTAATTTATCGCACATTCCATTTGAAATAATTGAAATTGGAGCAGTTAAATTAAACTCCGAAAAAAAGATAGTAGATACCTTTTGTGAAGCCATTTTACCTCAAATTTATACTACTATACATTATATCACCAAAGAAATAACAAAGTTTTCTGCTGAGGATCTAGCAAATTGCCGCAGTTTCAAAGAAGTTATGACTGATTTTTTGAAATGGTGTGGAACAGATTGTGTATTTTGTACTTGGGGAACTATGGATTTAACTGAACTTCAAAGAAATATGCATTATTATAATATTCCTTTACTTCCCTCTCCTGTTTTTTATTATGATATTCAGAAAATTTTTAGTATCGTATATGACGATGGCAAAGCAAGATGTACATTAAAATCAGCTATCGAATATTTAAAAATTGATAACAACCAAGAGTTTCACCGTGCACTTGTGGACGCTTATTATACAACAAAAATTATTCAAATTTTACCTGATGATGTCATTGCTGACTATTACTCAATTGATACCTATCAAATACCAACTACTCGTTCAAATGAGATTGTCGCACTTTTTAATACTTATTCAAAATACATTTCAGTTGCCTTTGATAGCAAAACAGATGTAATGAATGATAAAACCGTAACATCCATAATTTGCTATAAATGTGGTAAGAGACTGCGAAAAAAAGTCTATTGGTTCTCTAACAACTCTAAAATATACTATTGCCTTGCCAAATGCCATACTCATGGATATGTCAAAGGAAAAATCCGTATGAAAAAAACGGATAATGGTAAATACTTTGCTATAAAAACCATAAAAATAACTGATGAGGATGGTGCAGAGCAAATATACAAACGACAACATGATATACGTGAAAGACGTAAGAAAAAAAGACATAAGCAAGCGGATTAAGTTCTCCACTTGCTTATTTTATTTGAAAATTTATTTTTTCTTTCTTTTTTTCTCTTTCGCTTACCATTTGTTACTCTTAAATACACTATATATAATACTATTGCTATCATTATCACGATGCCCATAATAATATACTTAATATCTATAACAAATGCTTCCTTTAGCTGTGTATCTAAGCCACTATCAGCATTTTCAATTTTAACCATACTTGCCAGTGTATAATCGTCTTTTCCAACTGCCAAAAGTTTTGTTTCTCCCAAAACATTTTCTTCATGCATATATTTTATACTTGCAATAACACCTTCACTATTATCTTCTTCCATCTTAATAACATAACCAACATCTGAAAGTGTATCATTCGTCGGAATAACCACTGTCTCATTTCCTAGACTTAAAATACTACTTTCGTTGCCCAATAGTTGATTTACTATAGAAAATCCTGGATTTACAGTATTCATAAATCTTGAATCATTTGTATTTGCTGTAACCTTCTTAAAATTATCAAATCCATAATTCATAAGTGTTTTTGTATCATTAAATACTTCTTCGTTTGTTGAAAAAAGAATTACTGAAACTAGCTTCATTCCATTTGATTCTGCACAAGTTACTAGCGTTCTTCCTGCCTCATCTGTATATCCTGTCTTTCCTCCAATAGCAGGTGCAAAGTAATTACCTCTTCCTTTTATCAGCATATCATGTCTATGCCAAATTACTTGCTCACTTTCACTTTTATTATACGAGTTTAATGTATATGTTTGTGTTCCCCATATCTTTGCAAAAGTAGGATTCTTAATTGCTTCCTTTGCTATAAGCGCCATATCTCTGGCGGTAGTATAATGATTTTCATCATGTAGACCTGTTGAATTAACAAAATTAGTATTAACTGCTCCTATCTCCTTTGCCCTCTGGGTCATTAGCTCACCAAATTGGTCCTCACCGCCTGAGACTTCAAAAGCTAGGGCTATTGCAATATCATTGCAGCTTCTTAACATAAGTGCATATAAGCAATCTTCAACAGTCATGGTTTCTCCTGCTGATACACCTAATATAGCTGCATCATATGGTATAGCTTCCAACATTTCTTGTGTAAAAGTAATTGTATCTGTAAGATTCAAATTTTCTACTGCCAAAAGTCCTGTCATTATCTTTGTTATACTGGCTGGATATAACTGACCATCTGGATTTTCACTATATATAACTCCTCCAGACTCGACTTCCATCAATATAGAAGCTTTACCACTTATCGTAGGTTCAATTGGCCAATCAATACCTTCTGCATATACAGTTGTTTTTTGTTCTGCCGCATATACAAACAGCTCGCTAATATTTACAAAAACAATTATACATAATAATGCAATTGTTACATATGAAGTTTTTAGTTCTATTTTTCTCTTTTTTAAACTCATGTTATACCTTTATATTTATGCTTGCTTTTTTTCTTTATACGATTTAACAACCTTAAGTCGTGTAAATTCTTCTCTTTCCTTTTCCTCTAATGCTTCTGCTATTGATTTGCTAAGCTCAGTATAATATGGAATAGTAATATTTTCCAAAGCATTTGCTCTCTTTTGTGTCTTTTTTACGTTATAAGCAAGCCTATATGCAGCATTCTCTATTTCTGCAAGCTCAACAGACAATATCTTAACCTGTTCAAAAGATATTCTTGCAGCATCTAATGCTTCTGAAGAACCAAACATAGAATAAGTCGGTCTTACAGTACTATTTTCCAATCGAATATGTGGTATCTCAACACCCATTATACTTCTTGTTTTTATCTCAATGCCCTCTTCAACTGGTACCGTACTTGCAAAGTCCGCTACATTACTGATGCCTAGTTCAATATTTGCTCTTTGAAGAGACATATAAGCCGTCTTATATGTAACCATGATATCATGTTGTATTGCATCTGCTTTATCAATAAGCTCCATTAATTCACGAATAAGAATATTTCTTTTCTTATCCATTAATTCGTATCCTTGCCTTGCTAAAACCAAAGAATTTTTCGCAAGCATTAGGTTTCCTTTTGTTGGAAATGAATTAGGATCCATACCTAGCCACCTCTCTTATTCGTCTATGCTAACACTGTCGTAATACTTATCAATAATTACCGTATCAATTCTATCTAATTCTTCTTTTGGTAATATATGCAAAAGCTTCCATCCTAAATTTAGCGTTGTTTCAATATTTCTATTCTCATATTCTGCTTGACCTACAAATTCCTCTTCAAATCCCTTGCCAAATTCAAGGTACTTTCTATCTGTAGGTGACAGTTCATCCTCTCCAATAACAGATGCCAATGCTCTTGCTTCTCCAACCTTTGCATAAGATGAAAATAGCTGATTTGCTACATCTTGATGATCTTCTCTTGTATAACCCTCACCTATACCATCCTTCATAAGTCTTGAAAGTGAAGGCAATACATTTATAGGTGGGTATATTGCCTGTCCATGTATATATCTATCAAGAACAATCTGACCTTCTGTAATATATCCTGTAAGGTCAGGGATTGGATGAGTTATATCATCATTTGGCATTGATAAAATTGGAATCTGTGTTACTGAACCTTTTGATCCTTCAACAATTCCGGCTCTTTCATATATTGTAGCAAATTCTGAATACAAATATCCAGGATAACCTTTTCTTGATGGTATTTCCCCTTTAGAAGAAGATACTTCTCTTAATGCTTCTGCATATGAAGTCATATCTGTTAGTATAACCAACACTTGCTTGCCACAATCATATGCAAGGTATTCTGCTGTTGTTAATGCTACCTTTGGAGTAATAAGTCTTTCTACTACTGGATCATTAGCTAAATTTAAAAACATTACTACGTGATCTAAAACTCTACTCTCTTCAAATGTTTTCTTGAAAAATTCAGCTACATCATGCTTTACGCCCATTGCTGCAAAAACAACTACTAGTTCTTCTTGACTGTCTTCACTAAGAGATGCTTGCTTAACTATTTGTGCTGCAAGCTGATTATGAGGAAGACCATTTCCTGAGAAAATAGGTAATTTTTGACCTCTAATAAGGGTTGTTAGTCCGTCTATTGCGGATATTCCTGTTCTTATATAGTTTCTTGGGTATTCTCTAGCAACTGGGTTTAAAGGTTTTCCATTTACATCTCTTTTTATATCCGAAACAACAGGTCCCATTTTATCTATAGGGTGACCTACACCATTAAATGAGCGTCCTAACATCTCTTCTGATAATGCTATTTCCAAAGGACGTCCTGTCAATTTAGTATGAGTATTCATAAGAGACATGTTTTCTGTACCTTCAAATACTTGGATAATCGCTTTATCTTGGTATACTTCTATTATTCTTCCTATTTTCTTTTCTCTACCATTAATCCCATTCACTGTAAGTTCTACAATTTCATCAAAGCTTGCATCTTGAACTCCCTCAAGAGCGACTAATGGTCCATTAATTCGACTTAACCCTAAATATGATATAGACATATATGCACCTCTTTCACACGTTTGACTTTTTTCTACCTAGAAATTACTTATTTTCTAATAATACCTTATCATAGAAACTATCTATCTCTTCTTTATATTGATCAAACATTTCTAATTTTTCATTTGGAACATCATATTTTATTGCTATAATTCGTTCAAATATATTATTTGACTTAAGAATAGACGTTGGCATTCCTTGTGCAATCAATGATTTACATTTATCATTTAGATAAAGTATTGTCTGCATCATTTTTAGTTGCTTCTCAAGTGGTACACATGTATCTTCTTTATGGAACGCATTTTGTTGTAAAAAACCAAGTCTTATAACTCTTGCTATTTCAAGTGTAAGTTTTTGGTCATCCGGAAGTACGTCACTTCCAATAAGTTTAACTATTTCAATTAAACTACTTTCTTGATTCAATAATGCTAATATCTGATTCCTACATCTTACAAAGTCTACACCTACATTTTCTGCATACCATGGTGCTAAGTCAGTAAGATATTCCGAATAACTTGTTAACCAATGAATTGCAGGGAAATGTCTTGAATAAGCTAGTGATTTATCAAGTCCCCAGAAACATCTTACAAAACGTTTTGTATTTTGTGTTACTGGTTCAGAGAAATCTCCACCTTGTGGTGATACTGCCCCTATTATTGATATAGAACCTTCTGTATTATTTAAGTTTCCAAAATATCCAGCTCTTTCATAAAAGGCTGAAAGCTTACTTGCAAGATATGCTGGGAATCCTTCTTCTGCTGGCATTTCTTCAAGTCGACCTGACAATTCTCTAAGTGCTTCTGCCCATCTTGATGTTGAATCTGCCATAATAGCTACATGATATCCCATATCTCTATAATATTCTGCAAGAGTAATTCCAGTATAAATACTCGCCTCTCTCGCTGCAACTGGCATATTTGATGTATTTGCAATAAGAATAGTTCTATCCATCAATGGATTACCTGATCTTGGATCCACAAGTTTTGTAAAGTCCTCTAATACCTGTGTCATCTCGTTTCCACGTTCTCCACAACCAATGTATACTATTATATCTGCATCTGACCACTTTGCTATTTGATGCTGAGTCATTGTCTTTCCTGTTCCAAATCCACCTGGAACTGCTGCTGTTCCACCTTTTGCTATCGGAAATAGCGTATCAAGTATTCTCTGACCTGTAACAAGTGGCTTTGATGACGAAAATCTCTTAACTGTAGGTCTTGGCACTCTAATTGGCCACTTTTGAGTTAATGTTATTTCCTTTTTAGTCCCATCATCTAATTGTATTACTGCAATTGTATCATTTATGGTATATTGTCCATCGGCAACAACGCTAAGTATAACACCTTCCATGTTTGGTGGAATCATTGATTTATGTACTATAGCATTTGTTTCTGGAACTTCTGCTATAACTGTTCCCGGAAATACTGTCTGACCTTCTTCTATAGTTATGTGAACATCCCATTTTTTCTCAGTGTCTAAAGAATCTACACTAATACCTCTAGAAATATATATTCCTGAGTTCTGCGCAATTGCACTTAGAGGTCTTTCAATTCCATCAAAAATGTTATTAAGAACTCCTGGTGCTAATGTAACAAATATTGCACTATCTGTTCCATATACTTTATCGCCTGGCTTTAATCCACTAGTTTCTTCATACACCTGAATTGTTGTCATATCACTACTTAATGATATAACTTCTCCAACTAATTTTTCCTCGCCTACATATACCATCTCACCCATAAGGAAATCTGTTTTTCCTTTAATAAACACAATTGGTCCATTTATTCCAAATATAAGTCCAGTCTTCATATCATTTCATATCCTTTCATTTTATTAGAAAGTTATTGTATAATTTTCTTTAGCAGTATCTAACTTTGATTCAAATGAACTATCAATTAGGATATTTTTTGATGGTATTTCAGCAATGATTCCACCAAAGAATATACGGCCATCACAAGCAAGCTTAACTCCTGTTGCCTTTTCTAAATCATCCTTTAAATCAATATCCATAGCATCAATGAATATTGTTACCTCTTCACCTCTTGCCACGTTAATTGCTCTTTTTATAAGTTTAATTAATAAGTTTTTGTATTCTTCTGTCTTAAAATATTCTTTGAATAATTCCCTTACCTCTACAAAAAGCTTATCTTGCAATTCCTCTTGCTTATGATTATACTTACGCCTTATATGAAGCTGTTCAGTTGTAAACTCTTTACTTGCTTTTCTCTTTATTCCATCTATCTCTATTTGCTCTTCAAGCTTGGCGTTTTTAAGTGCTTCTTTCTTATGCTCCTCAAAATAATCATCCATCTTCTTTTTTTGTTCTTCTAATGATTCGTCACACTGACTTTGCATATTTTCTATGGTAACTGCTGTAAAATGCTTTATCTTTTCCTCTGTAGTCAAGAGTGTCACCTTCTTTCCACCTGATTAGAATTTTAATCTATAATTTTATTCCAATTGCTTCATTAATATACGAGGTAATAAAGTCTCCTCTTCTATCACTTCCATGCCTATCGGGAATCTCTAAGATAAGTGGACGTTTCCAATTATTCTTAATATCCTTAATAATTTCTGGGAACTTCGCACTAAGCAACTCTGTAATAAACAAAAGTCCTATATCCTTATCTTTTACGACAACATCTAACGCTGAAAGGAGTTCCTCTTTCTCGTGAACTACAATTCCTTCAATCCCTGAGAGTCTCATTCCTGTAACTGTATCCACATTATCACTAATTAAAAACGTTTTCATTGAAATAAACCTCCTAACGATGTAGAAATTTATTATAGTTTACCAAGTATCATGAATGCAATAATAAGACCATATAATGCAATACCTTCTGCAAGTCCTAAGAATACAATTGACTTACCAAACATACTTGAGTCTTCACTAATTGCACCAAGAGCTGCACTTGCTGCACTTGCTACCGCAATACCACCACCGATACCTGAAATTCCTGTTGCTAATGCTGCTGCCAAATAACCAAGACCAGTTGATAAACCACTTGCTGTGCTTGTAGCTTCTGCCGCATTTGCTGTCATTGCAAATCCAATAATAATACTAAATAAAAGTACACCGAAAAATGTTCCTACATTTACTGCTAATGCTCTCTTGTATCTGCCTTTTGATTTCTCTCCCATTGCATAAGCTCCAAATGGTACCACAAAACTAAGAATAAGTGCTATAACTAATGTAATTTTTACTGCTAACATATCGTCCTCCATCTACTGTCCTTGACAGTCGTATATTATTTTTATTATTTCCTAAAAAGGTTTAAAATCTCTTCCTGTTCCTTTGTAGAACCTGCTAAATATCTCGTAATACTCAAGACGAAGTACTTGAATACCAACAATCAATCCTTCCAGGCCAACTACAACGATGTTTCCAATTATTATTACTAATAGATTTCCAGTTCCCCCATTCTCTGCTCCTGCTAACATCATAACTACTTGCATCATAGCTGCATGACTAACTGCAAAAGCTCCAATTCTAACAAAAGAAACTGTGTTTGAAAAATAACTTAAAAGTACTTCAAACATTTCAAAGAACGTTTGTACTGCAAACATTCCTGCACCGCCTTCAAGCTTTGCCGCCTTTTTCTCCACTAAGTGAGTCAATGGCTCTTTAAATGCAATTAATATAAGCGGTACCCCAAACATTACTAAAAGTACGATTCCTGCTGGCAATGGCTTACCTAACATAAACAATGCTAGCACTAATATTATAGATCCATAAAACACAATACCTGCTAATCCATTCGCATCAAACCATTTGTTTTCTGTATCCTTAGCTTTTAGTGCATTTATAATATGCATTATTTGTGAAACTAATACCATAAACATACCAAATGCAATTGCAACTACAAATACTGTATTTAAACTTCCAAGCATTGGCAGTTTTGTCATTGCGTGAGATGGACTAAGCCATATGGGTTCTATTATATCCTCATATCCAAAAACGCTGCCGAACATAAATCCAAATACTGTTGAAAATAATCCTGCACAGGCTATTATCGCTGCCAAATCCATTTTCTTTACTTTGTAAAGAGCAAAGCCACCTATCATAAGAACCAGACCTTGACCTACATCACCAAACATTACACCAAATATAAATGTATATGTAAGTGCAACAAATATCGTTGGATCAATTTCATTATATGCAGGAGTTCCATACATTCTAATAAACATTTCAAACGGCTTGAAAAATTTAGGATTTTTAAGCTTTGTTGGTGGCCTACTGTCTGTACTGCTATATTCTTCATCGACTATGCATACAGTGTTTGGTTCATGATTAATCATCTCATCACTAAAGGATCTTGAATCTTCTTCTCCCATCCATCCACAAAGAATGTAATATGCAATGCCTTCATCCTTTGTACATGCAGCATATTTTCTGACTTCAAAGTATGTTATATAATACTTAATCGCGTTATATGCTTCTAAAAACATATCTTTCTTTTCATTGAGCTTTTCTTTTAATAACTCCTTTTCATTTTCAATATTCACTTCCACTTCACTAATAGCACTAGTAAGCCTTTGCACTTCTTCTAATGGAGTTCCATCTACATCTTCTGGAATAAAGGTCCTTTCAAAATGTAACGATGAATATGCTGCATCAACACTATCTGCCTCAGTTGCAGATACAAAATATACTCCCCATACATATTGTTCATCTTCTGTTGCCTTAATAAAAATCGATTCTAAATCCTCATCTACATAAGCTAAAAACTTCCTGAAATATTCATGAGGTATTCTGCCAAATCTAGACATAATCGACTTAAAATTAATAATCTCTCCCATATTGTAATTAAGGCTTTTAAAAGGAATGACTTTATCTAAATTATACTTAAGTCTTTCTTCTTCTTTTTTTAAACTATTTACCTTTTCGCTACTTTCTTTCAAATGTCCATATAAATCCGAAACTAACTGCACTGCATCTACAATATCCATATCAGACTTAGCTTTATTCGGTCTTCCAATAATGTCTGCAAGTTCTTCGATGTGACTTATTTGTTCCTTATATGGGTTTTGCTCAACATATGGAAAAAGAGTGCTTACTGTTTTCAACTCTAATGGCGCATATTCTAGCTGTATCTCATATTTTGACAAATATTTGTCTACAATTCTATCTATGTCGTTACGTGGACCGGTAATAGTTACAAAATTCATTTTTGTTATCAATTTTATTACCTCCTATAACATCTGTTTAATTATTGCATCTGGCGGATAGCCATAACGTATACATTCGATAATAGTCGTTAGCTTATCCATTTCTACGTTTCTATCTCGCAAGTAAGCATTCATAACTGCAATTGAATAAGGTTCCAATTTGTAGTATTTTTGATATATTTTTTGTATTATATTTCTATATATCTTTTCTACACTAAACATAACTGTTCCTTCTTCTGCAAATAACACCCCATAATATGTTCCCTGAACAATATTAATTAAGTCGTTTACATCTATTGCTTCTATGAGCTGTTGCATCTTTTCTTTTTTAATTCTATAATTAATTGGTATTAACATGGCAACAAGCTCACTAGATGTCATCTTGAAAAACTTCTTAGCCCTATATATCCATATTATGTTTAACATATCTATCTCCGAGCCAATGCAGTCTGTTAAGGTTTTCAACTCACTTCCCTTAAAATATTTTTTTCTTTTTTTCCAAATATTTTTAAAAAAGTATAAATCTAATGCCATCTCATAATCAACATTCGTTGAATTTGGATAATCAGAAATCTCTTTTAATAGTTCATAATAAACACTTCCCTTTAATGCCTCTATAATGCTTAGTATATCTGGGGCTTCAAAAACCGCTTTAAGATTCGTTTTTGTATAACTATCAATTTTCTTTTCTGTCTTTCCATATAGATTATTAGGTGTATACTCATCGCTACATCTTCTTATTGCTTTTTTTATAAGACTTTCCTCATATCTTACAAAATATAAATCTAGAAATTGTTTCTGATCCATATTTGCAAACCGGTATATTCTTTCAAAATCATTATATACAGAATATGAAATTGCTTGCTCTATATCTCCTCGTCGTAAGTCATGTGAATCTTCATTTCCTAGCAACACACTATACGACTTATGACCTTTTAAGAACTCTGCAACCTCCGCAACATTACCTGCTTGCGCTAATTTGACATACTCTTCTTTTGATATGAGATTTTTTCGCATTGCTCTTATTTTAGTTGTAAGAGCACTATATCTAATCAAATCGCCCATACCCTACTCCTTAATAAGTTGATTTAGTATATCCTTTGCCCATTGTTCATGTTTTTGCTGATAAGCTTTATCTAAAAATGAAATCAATACCTGCGTTTCTTCTCTCATGGCTGATAACTCTTCTTCCTTTTCCATCTCAAGGTTCTTAGTAAGTTCCAACATATTAGCTTTATGCTCTTTGATAAGATTCTCGTCAAACTCTTTTATCTTGTCTCCGATAAACTTATAATACTCGTTCTTTTCTTTTTCTGATTCTTCTTGGATTCCTACAGCCGTTGATTCAATTTTGGACAAAGCTACAATAACTTGGTCTATCTTATTTTCTTCCACTGATATTTCCTCCTTTAAGTTATATTGTTATATTACTCCTTTTTTTTTAAAAGTAAAGCCTTAATTTTTATAATTTTTTTTCATATTTATTTCATTTTCTTTATTCTTTAAATAAAAAGTTAATTATTCAGTCGATTTGCCACTAATTTATTGATTAAGTTTCCCATAGATGAGAATTTTTCCTCATACTCTGTCATTACATTTCCTTGGTTCATATGACTATTATGTAAATCATGTGTATATTCCACAATATTCCATCCTGCTAATGGAATTTCTTCTAAAGAAAAATTAAACAAATCTATATTATCGGTTTTAAATTCTACTTTTCCATTTTTTACTAATATTATGTTGTATTTAGCAAAGAATTCCTTTGAAGTTAATCTTCTCTTTGCATGCCTATCCTTCGGCCATGGGTCTGAAAAGTTTAGATATATCCTTGAAACCTCTTCTTTTTCAAAAACTTCACATATATCCTCTGCTTCCATTCTTATAAAATACAAATTCGGTATGTCTATTTGGTTTCTCTTTTCTATCGCTCTTACAAGAACACTTGAATACTTTTCAATTCCAATATAATTTATATCTGGATTCATCTTTGCAAGATCAGTTATAAATCTACCCTTCCCCATCCCGACTTCTATATGTATCGGGTTTTCATTTCCAAAAACTTCCTTCCATCTTCCCTTATTTTCTTCTGGCTTTTCTATAACAAATTCGCAGCTTTCAATTGTTTCTCTCGAACCCTTAATATTCCTTAATCTCATAGCGTTTTTTCCTTCTTGATTAATAGTAGATTTTCTATCTATCGTACCACAAACGCTAAAAAAAAGCTACTTAGTTTGCATATTCTTTTAAAGCAAAAAAAGGATATAAGATTTATATTTCCAAATCTTATATCCTTTTAAACCTTTGCTAAAAATATCTTTATGCTAACACATAACTATAAATTGTAAAGAAATGAAGTATACTTCCTCCTAGTACAAAAAAATGCCAGATTGAATGAAGATATCTATGATTATCTCCTATTGCATATATAACAGCTCCTAATGTATAAGTCACACCACCTGCTATAAGTAATATCACACCTTCTTTAGCTACTGCCTGAGTTAATGCCTTAAACCCAAATACAATTACCCAACCCATAAAAATATAACAAAACAGTGATATTTTTTGATACTTTTCCACGTCAATTGCATTAAATACAATTCCAACAATTGCTGATACTACTATAACTCCAAAATATATCCAGCCTATCGCTCCGCCTATTGCAACTAGCACTATAGGTATATATGTTCCTGCTATAAGAAGGAATATTGTACAATGATCAAAAACTCTAAAAACTCGTTTTGCTCCATTTGGCTTTAGTGCATGATAAATCGTTGACATCATATAAAGCAGAAAAAGCATACTTCCATATAACGCCGAACTAACCACTGCAATACCGCTACCACTTTGCGCTGCTCTTACTATACATAATACCATTCCTGCAACAGAAAGCCCTGCTCCTATTCCATGAGAAATAGCACTTATAAGTTCTTCTCCTAATGTATAATCTGGTAATGAAATTCTATGTTTTTTTTCTTGCTTTAATTCAATTACCATATCACCCATAACTTCTTTTACTTCTTCCATAATTACGTCCTCCATACCTTTGTTTCTATTTCTACTTGATGTAGTTTCCATAACTACTTATTATAATATTACCATTTTTTTAAATTGTCAATACTATTTTTTCAAAATTTAAAAATTCATTTTTAGTGATAATTTATCCCCTTTTGTTGCTACGTTTCCTATGCTTCCTGTTACTATTGGCATCATTGGTGGGAGATGTCCAATATCTGCATCCATAACAATTGGAACATTATACTTTCCAGCAACTGCAAGTACTGCTTCATATTGGTTAATACCAAATTCTTCTTCACCATAACGCATTGGTCTCCCAATAATAAAGCCTTTTACATTACTAAACCAACCTGCACTTTCCATCTGCCACATTGTTCGCCTTATGTCCATTAAGTTTAATTCACAAGACTCTAAAAACCATATAATTCCATCATCTTCATACCGTTCACAAAATTCCTTAACCTTATCATATCTTGTCCCAATAAGAGTTTTAAGACAATCCATGCAGCCCCCCAATAATCTTCCATTAAAGTTAAGCTCGTCCGCCACCTCATTATGTCCAATATATTTTTTAATGCTTGTCTTCCTCGTAAGATTATATGGCACATATGGTGTTTCAGGAGTCTTTAGTGACTCTATCTCCCACAAGTCATAACTATTTACCACTACTTCATTATTATTTCCATAAAAATTTCCACTAATCACATTAATTGCATCTTTTAACGAATCATGCCATGGGTTCATGCCAAACGACGGTGCACAAGGCCCATAAATTGATGCTGTATCGCATAATGTAGTAAGCAAAAATGTAAAATTTGTATTATCAGAATATCCCATATACCATTTGGGACTTGATTTTTTTATCTTATCAAAATCCACAAAATCAAGAATCTCACACATTAATTCTCCACCACCACAGGATAATAAAACATCATTTTCTTTGCTACAATAATAACTTGTTAATTCATCACCACATTTTTCAGGTGTATTACTTATCCCAATGCCTTCCCCCAAGTAACAATTTGGTCCTAAATCAAGAGAATAACCCATATATATAAATTTATTCTTAGCATTATTAAATGCATCATAATATGGATTAATGCTGCATCCAAACGATGGTGCAACAAACCCTATTGTTCCATTCTTTTTTAAATATTTAGGATATCTCATTCTATACTATTCCTTCCTCTTTTTGATTCTTATATGCTTTTTTCTATATTAAATATTATTATAACAAATTTACATTAAACCCGCAATTATTACACTAGCAGCAACTCCTACTGCAGTACTTATTAAACCTCCCGCCAATGTCCAACGCGTTTTTGTAACCTTTGTCACTGCAAAATATACGCTCATACAATATAGTACAGTTTCTGTACAACTCATCATAATAGATGCTGCTAATCCTATAAAAGAATCGGTTCCATATTCCTTAAAAATATCAAATAGTAGCCCGTTTGCTGCTGATGCAGAAAACATTTTTACTATAGAAAGGGGAACCAGTTCCCTGGGAAATCCTATTAGACTTACTAACTCACCTATTTTTTCACATAGAAATTCTAGCAGCCCTGAGCTTCTCATTACACCAACTGCCACAAGTAAACCTACTAATGTTGGTACTAAATTGGCAACTGTTTTTATTCCATCCCATGCTCCTCTTACAAACTCATCAAATATATTAACCTTCATAAGAAGGCCAAATCCTACTATGTATACAACCATTACTGGAATTATTATTTGTGACAAAAAAATAATGAAATCCATTAGCACATACTCCTAGGTCTTTATTCTCAACTTATTCATTAAGCTTCGAATATATTCTTAATTATTCTAAACCCTCAAAACATTTTTCACCTATTTTCGACATGAAAGCTTGAAAATACTTGATTTTTTAATACTTTCTCTCTTGTTTTTTTGAATCGATTTGATATTATACTTTTTATGAAATATAAATTTTATGAAATATAAATTTTACAGGAGGATTATAAATGGGCGAAAAGAGATATATGATATCAGATGCAGCCAAGATAGTTGACGTAGAAGCACATGTGCTTCGATATTGGGAGGAGGAATTGGATATAGATATTCCTCGAAATGAGATGGGTCATAGATATTATACAGATACATATATAAATCTTTTTAAACAAGTAAAGGACTTAAAAGATTCAGGTTTTTTATTAAAAGCTATAAAGATGCTACTTCCTGACCTTATGGCAGGTAAATCTGTAGATACAATTAGTAATACAACCATGCTCCAACATATTGATGGTCTTCAACATGAAAGTCTTAATTCTGAAGAATTAACTGAATTAACACATTCATCAAATTCTTCTAGTAGTAAAATGGAGTTATTTCAAGCACTCTTAGGTGATATAGTTTCAAAAGCATTAGTAGAAAATAATGATTCTCTCGGAAAACAGGTATCTACTCAAGTATCTGATTCTGTTATAAAAGAGATGGACTACCTTCTTAGAATGAAAGAAGAACGTGAAGAAGAACGTTTTAAACGTTTTGACGAAGTAATGAGAAATTATCAGAGAGGTCAAAAGGAAGCCGCTGCTGCCATTGACAAAAAAAAGCATAAGTTTTTTCGCAAATAGCCAAAAAAAGCTTTACTGCCTTTGCAGTAAAGCCTTTTTCAAACTTCGACGCTAGTCAAATGTTTTTTACTAAGCCTGTGGTGCTCCTACAGGACAAACACCTTCACATGAACCACAATCGATACATGTATCAGCATTTATAACGTATTTGTCATCACCTGCTGAAATTGCTTCTGTTGGGCAAGCGCCTTCGCAAGCTCCACATAAAATACATTCGTCTGAAATTGTATATGCCATCTTATTTTTCCTCCATGATTTTGTTTATATGTATAAAAATATATTAATATACTTTTCATATAAAAACAAGTAAAAAATTTGAAAAACTTTTCTATTTTCTATTGAAATTGATTAAGCAACCCTTTAAAATAATTTCTCTTTCATCATCTGTAAGTTCGCCTAACTTAAGAGTAAACTCTTTTAATTCTTCTCCCTTAACAGCATAAGCTTTAATGCTATCAGATTTTGTCCTAACAGCCTCTGCAATATTTGGAACAAAAATATAATCTCCATTCGTAAATGGTAACTCATCTTCTTCAAAAACAAATGGAAGCATACCCCAGTTAATAAGGTTTGAACGATATCTCTTTGTAGCATATTCTTTTGCTATATTTGCCCAGCCGCCAAGAACCTTTTGACATGATGCTGCTTGCTCTCTTGCCGAACCATCACCTGGTTTTACTGCATAGATTGTTGAACCAATACCAAACTGATTATGATGTAATTCTGGGAACTTTGTTTTAATAACCTTCATTGCTGCTCCAAGTTCTGGAAGTTCATCACATGGACACTTATCCTCTAATCTTGCATGCTCTGCCTTTTGGATTTCTTTTGCACGACCTACATACTCAGGATCTTTTCTTGATAATGTAAATTCTGCAAGTCCTAATGGATTTGAGCGGTATGATGATGTTTCACCAGAAGGAATAAGCTCATCTGTTGTTGTTACTGGATCATGAATCTCTGCTACCACTTTAAGTACTAAGTTATCTGTAAGTGCTGACATTGCTGGCCAATCCTTAATATTAGGACCAAACTTAATCTCAACTGATTCATCTGCTACTCCCTTTGAATCAAATATTCTATTTTCATAAATTGTCTTATCAAAGAAATATTTTGGTGATGTATATTCAACATCAATATCTGTTGCCGCTGTCAAGAAGCCTTTGTTTGCTGCTGTAGCTGCGATTGAACGAGCATCCATAAGTGCAACTGAAGATATTTGACCATTTTGAAGCTTAGAACCTTCTCTGTTAGGGAAGTTTCTTGTTGAATGTCTAATACTAAATGCATTATTTGAAGGAGTATCTCCTGCACCAAAGCAAGGACCACAAAAGGCTGTCTTAACAATAGCACCTGTTGCCATAAGGTCTGCTAACTTACCATTTTTTGCAAGTTCTATATAAATAGGTGTACTTGCTGGATATACACTAAGTGTAAATTCATCTGAACCTATGCTTCTGCCCTTAATAATATCTGCTGCATCACAAATATTTTCAAATCCGCCACCTGCACAACCTGCGATAATTCCTTGTTCTACATATAACTTACCATTTCTAACCTTATTTGTAAGCTTGTAATCAACTTTTCCATCAAGGCTTACTAATGCTTTCTTTTCAACATCGTTTAAGATATCCATAAGATTTGCATTAACTTCTTCAATTGTATATGTATTACTTGGATGGAAAGGCATTGCTATCATTGGCTTAATCTTGCTTAAATCTACATATACCATACCATCGTAGTAAGCAACTTCTCCTGGATTTAACTCTTTATATTCTTCTACTCTTCCATGAATATCATAAAATTCTTTTATCTTCTCGTCTGTTTTCCATATAGATGAAAGACAAGTTGTCTCTGTTGTCATAACATCTACACCAATTCTAAAATCAGCACTTAAGTTTGACACACCAGGTCCAACAAATTCCATTACTTTATTCTTAACATAACCATTTCCAAATACTGCTCCAATAATTGCAAGGGCAACGTCTTGAGGGCCTACTCCTTTTGCTGGAGTGCCTGTCATGTAAACACCCACAACTCCTGGCATATTAATATCATATGTTTGCTCTAAAAGTTGTTTAACAAGCTCTGGGCCACCTTCGCCCATCGCCATTGTTCCAAGTGCACCATAACGAGTATGTGAATCAGAACCAAGAATCATTTTTCCGCCACCTGCAAGCATTTCTCTTGCATACTGATGAATAACTGCTTGATGAGGAGGTACATAAACTCCACCATATTTCTTTGCACAAGTAAGACCATACATATGGTCATCTTCATTTATAGTTCCGCCAACTGCACATAAACTGTTGTGACAGTTTGTAAGTACATATGGGATTGGAAATTTTTCAAGTCCTGACGCTCTTGCAGTCTGTATAATTCCTACAAATGTAATATCATGTGATGTAAGCTTATCAAACTTAACCATAAGCTTATCCATATTTCCTGATGTATTGTGGCTTTCTAAAATACCATAAGCAATTGTATTCTTTGCAGCTTCCTCTTTACTTACTTTCTTACCTATTTTAGATTCAAGAATTGCCTGAGCCTGGGAATTACACTCAACAACCTCATTACCATTTAATAAAAATGCTCCGTTTTCACTAATCTTTATCATTTTGCAGATCCTTTCTTAATTTGTTCCTCATATCAAAAAACAAAAATGTTAACGTGCTTATAACACACGCTAACATTATACATTTAATATCTATATTTTGCAAATATATTTTATACCTACTTTGTTGGAAATGCAACTATTATTGCCTCATATGGTCTTAAATGGATATTAAGTCTATATGGCCTATTATCACATTCTTCCTTAACTGCCTTAAACTTCCTACGCACTAATACGGAATTTTTTTCCATTGCACTTTCAATTGTGTCATCTTGTGTTGTAAGCATATAGCTTGATAAGATTTCCTTATACGTTCCTTCTTTTGAAACACCAACGCAATAGTCTTGTCTATCTATCGGCGTAAAATTACAAATAAATATCAATGACTTCTTTTCATTATCTAAATCTTTTCTTATAAAACTAAATATACTTCTATCTGCATCGTTTTCATTTATCCATTCAAAACTTTCTTTACGTATATCATATGCATAAAGACATGGATACTTTTTGTAAATAGTAAGCAACGAACTAACATATTCCTTCATGTCTTTATGAAGCGGCTCATTAGTTAAATACCAATCAAGCTCTTTTGCTTCACTCCATTCGTTAAGCATTGCAAATTCTTGTCCCATAAAAAGAAGCTTCTTACCTGGATGTCCAAACATAAATGTATATGCATTTCTTAAATTTGAAAATTTATCCACTGTAAATCCAGGCATCTTATTAAGCATTGAACATTTTAAATGTACAACTTCGTCATGTGATAATACAAGTATATAGTTTTCACTGTTTGCATATGTCAAACTAAAGGTTGCCTTGTAATGATTCCCCTTCTTAAATAGAGGGTCACACTTCATATATGATAAAAAGTCATTCATCCAACCCATATTCCATTTAAAGCAAAAACCTAAGCTTCCCTTTTCTACATCTCCTGTAACCATTGGGTATGCTGTAGATTCTTCTGCTATTAAATATGCTCTTTTAACCCTTTTGCTAATAATACTATTTAAATGCTTTAAAAACTCAATAGCTTCAAGATTCTTATTATCACCAAATTTATTTCTTACCCATTGGCCATTATTTCTTCCATAATCAAGATACAGCATTGATGCCACTGCATCTACTCTAAGTGCATCAATATGATATTTTTCAATCCAAAACAATGCATTTGCTATAAGGAAATTCTTAACCTCGTTTTTTTCATAATTAAAAATCTTTGTGCCCCATTCTTGATGTTCACCTTTTCTTGGATCTGGATACTCATAAAGACATGTTCCATCAAACTGAGCTAAACCACTTATATCCTTTGGAAAATGAGCTGGCACCCAGTCAAGTATCACCCCTATATTATTTTTATGCAATTTATTTACAAAATACATGAACTCGTTTGGTCCACCATATCTTGACGTTGGTGCATAATATCCCATTACTTGATATCCCCACGAACCATCATAAGGATATTCTGCTATCCCCATAAGTTCTACGTGAGTATAACCCATCTCCTTTATATAAGGGACAAGTTTATCTGCTATAGCCTTATAATCTAAAAATCCATCCTCTCCCCTTGAATAGTCCTTTATCCATGAGCCTAGATGCATCTCGTATATAGCCATTGGTTGATTTACTTTTTCTAAATTTTCTTGTTTTTCAAGCCATTTACTATCCGACCATTTAAAATGGTCTATATCGACTACTTTACAAGCGGTTCCTGGTCTAACTTCAAAATGAAAACCATACGGATCTGACTTATAAATCAATTCCCCACTATTTGTCTCAATGGCATACTTATACATATCCCATTTTTTAGCACCTAAAATAAAGGCCTCCCATATTCCTGATTGACCAAGCCTGTTCATTATTCCATCATCTATATTCCAATCGTTGAAATCTCCAACAACACTTACACTCTTTGCATTCGGAGCCCATACCGCAAAATATACTCCTTTTTTTCCGTCTACTTCTACTAAATGTGCACCTAATTTGTTATATATTTCATAATGATTACCTTCACCAAACACATACTGGTCTGCTTCAGTTATAAAATCCAATTATCACACTTCCTTCCTAACGCAATGTTATTTCATCTAATTGACTATTTGGCCCATATGTGAGTCCTGCATATACTTGTTCGTTTGGATTCATCATCTTGCCAGACATATCTGATTTTGACACTTCTTCAAAACTATCCTTAAGTTTTAACATCATCTCGATTATACTATCAAGCTTTTGGGTATCTTTTTCAATTCCTGATTTTAAAATACAATCGTTTGCGTATACATATAGCTGCATTAGATTATACGATATTTCAAACCTCATATCAAGGTTTGATGATAAATCATCTATAAATTGCTTTGCCTTTTTTAAATTAAAGCGAAACTCATCTATATCTTCGTTTTCTAAAGACACCTTCGCCGAATTTATATAATTAATAATAATATCATATGTTATAACTACTAACCCTGTCTTCGAGCTTGCCGCAATTCTTAGAGAAAAATCCTTTAATTCACTTTTTGTCATAATTTATTTTCCCTTTCTATTGAAGCAACTGAAGTATCTTCTCAGGAGCTTGATTTGCTTGTGCTAACATAGATGTTGCTGCTTGTGTTATTACATTCAATGTAGTATAGTTTGTCATTTCCTTTGCCATATCCACATCTACTATTCTTGATAATGCTGCTGTTAGATTTTCTGTTGTAACATCTAAATTTGACACTGTATGATCCATACGATTTTGATACGCACCTAATTTTGAACGCACATCAGAAATATATGCAAGTGCCTTTCCACAAAGGTCTATTGCCTCTGAAGCTCCTCTTTCTGTGTATACATGCAATTTATCTATTCCCAAAGTTTCACTTGTAACTTCTGGTATATCTACCTTAATTTCCTGTCCTTCATTTGCCCCTGCCTGTATTATCATTGGGCCATTCTCAGTAATTCCACACACAACTCTAAGACTTGCGTTCGCCGCCATTGAATCTGTAACATCCACTCTCATTTCAAATCCGCCAGCACCTTTTATTATTGCTGTATTACCTTCTGCCACAATAGTCATTCCTGATGTTAATCCACCATTTGCTTCTGGTGTAAATGTTGCATCTGTTCCTCTTGCACTTACTGTAGTATTTGATAATCCTAATGCTGTTGCCATATCGCCACTTGTGCTAATATCAAGTAAGATGTCACTTCCATATTCCTTAGATGTAAATGTAAATGATGCTGAACCTGTAAGACTTCCTGTATATGTTACATCTACTCCTACCTTTTCTCCTGCATCCCTTAATTTATCATAAACACTTGAAAGAGACTCTCCTTGTTCTACTGACACGTCAAGAGCATTTAATCTTATACTTCCCCCTGGCAATGAAGCTGAAGTCACTGCACCTGTTGAAAGTTGTGCCTGTGAAGAAGTATTTGTGTACATCAATACATATCTCCCTGCTTCAACTGCTTCTGATACATAAGCTACCTTAGCATTTGGTGTATTCGTAAATGTCCTTCTGCTTAACGAACCATCTAATAATGTTTTTGTATTAAAATCTGTATCTTTTGAAACTCTATCAATTTCATCTCTAATCTCATCTATTTCTTTCATGATACTTTCTCTATCAGTTGGTGTATTGGTATCTGATGCTGCTTGAACGCTAAGTTCACCCATCCTTTGTACCATAGCTTGAATCTCTCCCAATACGCCTTCTGCTGTTTGAATAACAGAAATACCATCCGAAGTATTTTGTGTTGCTCTGTCTAACCCTCTTATCTGTGCCTTCATTTTTATTGAAAGAGCTGAACCTACGGGGTTATCCTTTGGGCTATTAAGCTTATATCCTGATGATAGTCTTTCTATTGATGTTGCTTGCTTTTTATCTGATGTATCTAATTGATAACACGCTGCTAATGCTGATATATTTGTATTTATTCTCATTGTGTTTCCTCCATTCTATTTAAGTAACTAAAAGAGCATTATGTCATTATTCTACTACAGTATCTATCGGCATTTTTATCCATTCCTTAAGTGCCACTATAAATGATTTTGCAGCACCATAAAGCTCTTTTACCGAATCTTCCCTTGTTTCCATGTTCTCTTCTTCTCTAAAAAGGCTTTCATTTATGTCTGCCCTCGTCGTAACTTCAACCTCTACCCCTTTCAAACTTTCTTTATTTTCTTTTATAATTCTTGCAAGTTCTTTGCTCTGACAAAGAACAATACCCTTTAGCTTATCTTCTGAATATTCAATCTTTGCACTTATTTTCCCAAATACCTCGCTTTGCGTACTAATAAATACATTTGATTTTTCATCTTCTCCCTTATTTTCAAATCTAACTTTTATCATTACCTCTTCTTCTCCTAATTCAACAGGAATACTATAGCAACTATTATTCACACTGCTATGCATAAGTTGTAATGAGTTCTTCATTATCCTTGCCCTTGCTATATCACTTAATGTTATTTCTTGATTTATTTCTATATCATTTTTTATTTCCCTTATAATATCCTCAGATACTTCTGTGGCAACATTATCCGCATCTTCTTTACTAGTAAATCCTTCTAACATTCTTTCCTGAGCATTTACTTTCTTTTGAACTTGTCTAAACATTTTTACAATATCACTGTTTTCATTTCCCAATAAAGTTGCTGATAATATATTTTGAATATTTGTGCTAGCGCCACTATCAAGAAGCATATACATAGTACTTTCTGATATTTCTCTCCCAAGCCACGTTCTTGCATTTTCCATAACCTTTAAACTAACATTATCTTCGTATTCTACTTCTTCCTCCACTGTAAGCCCAAAATTTTCATCTATTTCAATATCCATACCTCTTTTACTTCTTGTTTTTTCCATCGTAATCATATTTGACAATGTCATATCTGCACCTGTTGCCATTACTGCGCCTATCGACCTAGCTGACGCATTACTTGCAATATGCATTGTCCTATACATACTTATATACTCTTTTCTTTCATCTTCTGTAATTTCACCATTTTTTTCAAGCTTCCAAAGAAACTTAGCATATTCTTCACTTTGCTCTTTAACACCTATTTCTTCATTAATATTATGTAATTCTTGATTCAAGTCACGTATATCTGTATTAAGTGGGTCTATATTATTCCTAATAAGATACATAACTGTTTTCGGTGTTAAATTTTTATTTACGTTATCAAGTTCATTTGCAATGTCCACAACATCACTAATTGATTCCTTTGTTATCTCCAATGAATTATATCCTAATATCCTCACTGCTCGTCTATTTTCTTCATTTAATTCTACATCACATTCTGAAAGTAACTCATCAATATTAGAAAAGGCCTTATTTATGCTATCACCTAAATCTCTTCTTACCTGCGTTCCTACTGCTTCATATGTCATTTCCGCTTTTGTATACAATTCTTTTAAGCTTATTCCTTCTTTATATACACTATCAACAGTAAATGAAATTTCATTTGTATATACCTTTCCCATTACTGCTGCCGGAATTTGTGTCATTTGCTCCATTATCGCAGCTACATTTGAAAGTGTCCCAATATATTCACTCTCTTCTTCCCCTACAAAATAACTATAAAAGTTTTCATTCTGTGCCTTTATCTCTTGCGTTATATTTGATAAATCCGAGTAAGTAATATCTATTCCAAGCTTCTGCATATTTACAGCTCCAGCTATTGTAAGCAGAAGCTTTGCTTCTTCAACTATTTTCATATTTTTTTGTGCTGCTTTATCATTTACATCTATATATGTTTCCTGTACTTCTTTATATTTCTTAAGATTTGCTATGTTTAGTGTTAAACTCTTTGATGTAATATAAGAAATCGTATTTTCACCCACATTTTGAATAGTTTCTACGGCGTCCTCAGCTACCTCTTTATTTATCCAACCCTGCGTTATATATGCAGCCTTTCCATCTTCACCTATTGCTACAGCGAATGCAACATTAGCCTTAATACTATTCATTACATTTTCATTCATATTCTCTACTTTATCTAATTCACTAAGCTTTAAAAGGTTTTCTATTGTTAATGGAATATTCTTATCTAACAACCATTTTGATTTATTTACAGTTTCCTCTTCTACCTCTATTCCGTTATCATTTAAGAACTTGTCAACTTGAACCCTTAATTCCTTCCATTGATTTTCTTCAATTGGCATTTGTTTCCTTGTTGATGATTTTGAGCCAATTTCACTTGTATGTACTGCTTTATATACATTTTCTATTGTTGGTTCTAATTCGTTCTTTATAATATATTCTTTTGCATCATCACTTATATTGTCTATTTCACTTGCCATATCTACTGCGTTGGACAATGATTTTGTACCTAATACTTTTTCTAATTTTTGAGGACTTATATTTAACCCTGTCGTATCATAGTCCTTTAAATACGCTGTTAACTGTATTTGAATTCTTTCATACACTGTCACAATAACTCCCAAATCGTCCTTATCTGCTGCTAATCCAAGTTCTGCCATTCTACTATAATCTTCTTCGGTTACGCAATTTTTTAAGGTATCCATAGCTTTATTGATAAATGTAAGTAAATCCTCTTTTGAATTTTCATCTACTACATTCTTGTCCTCTTTTTTCTTATTATCTAACCTATCTAAATTCTCATATATAGGCAAATCATTGGATGTTTGCTGTGATTTACTATATGCAACGCCAAAATAACCCGAAACCTCAGTACTACCTTTTGATTTTGTCAGGTTTAAGTTTTTTTCATTATTTACAATTGTATTATTAATTGTTGTTATCTGCATATTTGCCTCCATACTTTGTGTTGATAATTATTTCGGCATTTTATAATTATTTCTTAACCGCAATGCAGGCTTTTGCTTCTTCCTCTTTTACTTGGTTTAAAATCACCTTATATCTAAGTTGCAATGCATTTAATTCATAAATACAACAATCAATAAGATCTGGCTCAATAACATATGCTAAGTTTTGATATGCAGTATCCATCGCATCCTTTGCTGCCTTTAATTCCTCCATAAGTTGTATTTGTTTCCCATTTGTCAACTCTTCTTTTTTCCTCTTTATTTTTAGCATTATAACCTTTCCTTTCTTTATCTTAATATATAAAGTATGCACGTCTTATATTTATTCATTCCTTTTTTTTCAAAAAAGTTTTTGAATAAATATATTTTATTCTATTTATTTCTTATATATTACCTATTTGTTTTAAATCTATTTATTTTCTTTTAATTTTATTTTAAAAACTACTGGACAAATTTATTTTTTTGTTATATACTAAATTTACTTCTTAAACAGCGATTAGTTTTCGTTACTTAAAATACTTCATAAGGAGGTGTTCTTTGAGTAATGGATTAATATCTATCATGGATTTCGACGAGCATTATGCCGTTTTACTCGCAGATTATTTTCGCAAAAAGAGTGGCTTAGGGTACGATATAAAAGTGTTTTCTGATATTGACGCTCTTATTTTGTTCTCCCAGACAAACTTTTCTGATATTCTTATTATTTCTGAAGAATTTATTTCACGTACAGATTCCCTTATCAACATAGGCAGCTTTTTTATTCTTTTTGAAAATAGTATTCTTAGTGAAGATACTACTTATAACTGTAGCCTAGAATATGAATCTTTGTATAAATACCAATCTTCTGAAAATATTATACGTGATGTTATGGCTGGATATGCTAATATTCCCAAAAAACGTATACGCACTAATTTTTTGCACAGTAGCTCAAATATTATTAGCGTATATTCACCTATTAAACGATGCGGAAAAACTTCTTTTTCTCTTACACTAGGCTGTCTTCTTGCAAGAAACGAATCTGTCTTATATATCAACTTTGAAGAATATTCTGGATTTTCTTTTTTTTCTTCCAGAGAACACCTTGGTGACCTATCTGATTTGTTATATTTTTATAAACAAAACGTAGATAATCTCGATAAAAAGTTACTTTCACTTTCTCACACACTTCATCAACTAAACTATATCCCTCCTATGCGATTTTCACTAGATTTAAGACAGATTGATTCCAAAGAATGGGTTCAATTTATTAATGATATTGTAAGTCTTGGAAGATATTCTACTATTATTCTTGATATATCCGACTGTATCAAAGATATTACGGGGCTTTTAGATATATCAAATATTATCTATATGCCTATAGTTAATGATTACATTTCAGAAAAAAAAGTAGCTGATTTCTATGGTGCAATGAAAATACTTAATCAAACCAATACTATCGAAAAGATAACCGAATTGACACTTCCTGAGCAAACATTTGATGCTCTTAATGTCAACTATATGGAACAACTACTTTTTGGCGGTATGGGACACTATGTACAGACTCTGCTATCTGGAGGTGTTATTAATACCTAAAGAACAAGATTTGCGCGAATTAATTTTAAATGATATAAATATGACCCAAGAATTAAGTAACGAAGATTTATTAGAACTAATCGACAATAAAATTATAGAAGTATCCAGAACGTCTTATATAGAGCTTGAGAAACGTCTAAGTTTACGATTAAAACTTTTTAACTCTATACGAGGTCTTGATGTTCTTGAGGAATTTTTGTACGACTCTGACATCAGTGAAATAATGGTAAATGGTTACCAGAATATCTTTATTGAAAAAAATGGGATGTTAATAAAGACTGACAAGCAATTTTCAAGTAACGAAAAGCTTCTTGATGTTATTCAACAAATAGTAGCTAGCTCTGACAGACGAATCAACCAAGCATCACCCATTGCTGATACCAGACTACCAAATGGTTCACGTGTTAATATTGTACTTGCTCCAATATCTATTGATGGACCGGCTGTAACAATACGACGTTTTCCAGAATTACCATTGACGATGGATAGACTAATTGAGCTAAATTCAATTACAAGACAAGCCGCTGACTACCTCCGACTACTAGTCATTGCTGGCTATAATATTTTTATCAGTGGCGGTACTGGTTCAGGCAAAACAACCTTTTTAAATGTTTTGTCTGCCTATATTCCACACTTAGAGCGTGTTATTACCATAGAGGACTCTGCTGAACTTAAGCTAATGCACTTAAATAATATTGTTCGTCTTGAAGCTCGTCAGGCAAATACCGAAGGAGCAAATGCTATTCCTATTAGAGAGCTTATTCGTACAGCTCTTCGTATGAGGCCAAGAGGTATCATAATAGAGTAGAGAAATAATAGCAAGTATTATTTCCCTCTCATTGAACCGTACGTACGGGTCTCGTATACGGCTCTACAATTTATATTCCAACATTTCTTAGATAGTAATTTAAAGGATTGAGCAAACCTGCTCCGTCCTT
>JAVBRI010000043.1:0-36146 GCA_031548165.1 Lachnospiraceae bacterium | reverse complement strand
AAGGACGGAGCAGGTTTGCTCAATCCTTTAAATTACTATCTAAGAAATGTTGGAATATAAATTGTAGAGCCGTATACGAGACCCGTACGTACGGTTCAATGAGAGGGAAATAATACTTGCTATTATTTCTCTACTCTATTTTTAGTTCTTAGATTCTATATCCAAAAGACCAAGTGAAAAATTTCTTGATAAATATAGGATAAATACCTGTTATCCACAATGTAGTGAAGAAGTAAGGTATTATAAATGTTAATACAAGATAATCCTCAGGTAATTGCTTACATAAAAAGCTAAGACCAAGTTTAATAATTACTAATCCAATCATTCCACAAATGTATTTTAATATTTGGAAACCAATGTAAGTACCTTGTTCATGAAACTTTATTTTAGTGCTTTCAATATACCATCCAAATATAAATCCAAGTGAAGAAGCTCCTACTTTAAAACAGTCACTATAATTTGCAACTTCAACATTTGTATATGTCATTTCATATGCAGCAAATATCATAACGCCAAATGATATAATAGTGAATATTAATAATATAATTCCATAATGACTAGAGTCAAGACAATAATTTGTATATAAGTAATTAAGCACAAGTACAACCGCTAATCCAATAACAAAACCAGCCAAAACATCGTATGGCGTATGAACACCTAAGTACATTCTTGAAAAGGCAACGCATATTATCGGAATAATAAATAAATAACCAAATAATTTAACACGTTTTCCAAAGAAAATAGAAAGAGTTCCATATATAGAAGTAGCACTTTGTGTATGTCCACTTGGAAATGAATAGCCAGTAGCATGTCCTAAAGCCTTTTCAACAGGGTTAAGAGTTTTGTCAGTAACAAAAGGTCTTGGAATCTTAATAAAAAGTTTTGCAACATTTACAATAACACCAGATATTAACCAGCTAAAAGCTAACTGATATCCAAGCTTTTTATTATAGCACCAATAAATAAGGCAAAGTATTGCGATAACTACCAATTCTTCTCCAAGAACTGAAAAAATCAAGTTAATTGTTGTAAAAAAGTCCCATCTTATTCCTTCTAATAGTCTTACTAACTCCACGGTCTCCTCCTATGTATACATATCTTTTGTGTTAGGTATTATTAATTATTGCGGCTTGCACGTTTTCTAAGTGTAGGATCAAGTATTTTCTTTCTAATTCTAAGGCTTTTTGGTGTTATCTCGAGAAGTTCATCAGTATCAATGAATTCAAGTGCTTGCTCAAGACTTAAAACCCTAGGTGGTGAAAGCTTTAATGCTTCATCAGAACCAGAAGCACGAGTATTTGTAAGCTGTTTTTTCTTACATACATTTACTTCAATGTCATCAGTTTTACCATTTTGACCCACAACCATTCCAGAATACACTTTTTCACCCGCAATTATAAACAGTGTACCACGTTCTTGTGCATTAAACAAGCCATAAGTTATAGCTTCACCAGATTCGTATGCAATTAATGAACCTTGTTTACGATATTGGATGTCTCCCTTATATGGACCATAATCGTCAAAAATAGTGTTAATAATACCGTTTCCTTTAGTATCGGTCATAAATTCACCACGGTATCCAATAAGTCCTCTTGCAGGAATTGAAATTTCAAGTTTTGTATATCCACTGTTTGAAGTAGACATACCTAGAAGTTCACCCTTACGAGAACATAATTTTTCAATTACTGTACCAGAAAATTCATCAGGAACATCTACATATGCTATTTCCATAGGCTCTAGAAGCTTACCATTTTCATCATTCTTATAAAGAACTTCAGCTTTACTAACGGCGAACTCAAATCCTTCTCTACGCATATTTTCAATTAAAACAGATAAATGTAATTCGCCACGTCCAGAAACTTTAAAACTTTCAGTGCTTTCAGTTTCTTCGACACGTAAGCTTACATCAGTATTTAATTCCTTAAATAATCTCTCACGTAGATGTCTTGAAGTAACAAACTTTCCTTCTTGACCAGCAAGTGGGCTGTCATTTACGATAAACTGCATAGCAATAGTAGGTTCAGAAATCTTCTGGAAAGGAATTGCTACAGGATTTTCAGGTGAGCATATAGTATCTCCGATATGAATATCTGAAATACCAGATATAGCTACAATTGAACCAATAGTAGATTCATTTACTTCAACCTTATTAAGTCCATCAAATTCATATAACTTATTAATTTTTACACGTCTATTCATTTCAGGATTATGAGCATTAACAACAACACAATCTTGATTAACTTTTAATGTACCGTTATCAACTTTCCCGATACCAATACGTCCAACATATTCATTATAATCAATTGTACTAATAAGAATCTGAGTGTCCGCATCAGCATCACCTTCAGGAGCTGGAATATAATCTATGATAGTTTCAAAAAGTGGTATCATATTTTCAGGAGTATCGTCAAGTTCTAATATAGAGTAGCCTGATTTTGCAGAAGCAAATACAAATGGACAATCAAGTTGTTCATCGTTTGCATCAAGTTCAAGGAAAAGCTCTAAAACTTCATCAATAACATCATTAGGTCTAGCTTCTGGTCTATCTATTTTATTAACGCATACAATAACAGGGAGGTTTAGTTCAAGAGCTTTTCTAAGAACAAACTTAGTTTGAGGCATAGGGCCTTCAAAAGCATCAACAACAAGAACAACACCATTTACCATTTTAAGTACACGTTCAACTTCTCCACCGAAATCAGCATGTCCAGGTGTATCAATAATGTTAATTTTAACATCATTATAGTATACAGCAGTATTTTTAGCTAGTATAGTAATACCACGTTCACGCTCTATATCATTTGAATCCATTACTCTTTCAGCAACTTCTTGGTGAGCACGAAATACACCACTTTGTTTCAATAACTCGTCAACCAATGTAGTTTTACCATGATCAACATGGGCTATTATGGCAATGTTACGTACATCATTTCTTTTAGTTTTCATTTAAATTCTTCTTTCTATGTTTTATAGGCGATTAAAAACCGCCGAAATAAAGTTTATCATAATCTAGCCAAATTACAAGTTTTTTTTGCATAAGATAAAAAATCTTAAATATTTTGGTTCTAAAATGTAAAAACTGGGAATACATTAGTAAAGAGAAAAAAAATATAAAAAACTTTTTAGATTCAGAAGGGAGAAATACAAATGTTAGATAAGGTAATTGAAAACAACAAAGTAAGTATAATAGGGGAGATAGTATCAGACTATAGATATAGTCATCAGGTATACGGTGAGGGCTTTTATCAGGTTGATATAGCTGTTAATAGGTTGAGTGACCTAACAGATATTATACCACTTATGGTTTCAGAGAGATTAGTAGATATTGATGAGTCTTGTATTGGCAAATTAGTAGAGGTAGAAGGACAATTTCGTTCTTACAACAGACATGAAGGAGTAAAAAACAAATTAGTACTTTCTGTTTTTGTAAGGGAATTACAGTTTGTTGACGAGAATCCTGAGGCTGGGAAAACAAATCAAATATATTTAGATGGATTTATTTGCAAAGCACCAGTTTACAGAAAGACTCCGCTAGGAAGAGAAATAGCAGATTTATTAGTAGCAGTAAATCGTCCATATGGAAAATCAGATTATATTCCATGTATAGCATGGGGAAGAAATGCAAGATTTGCTTCTTCATTTGAAGTAGGTGGAAAAATTCAAATATGGGGAAGAGTTCAAAGTAGAGATTATGTTAAGAAGTTAAATGAAGAAGATTTAGAAAAGCACACAGCATACGAAGTATCTGTTAGTAAATTAGAGTATCAGATTTAAAGTGTAAGCTATTGACATTGTAAATTATTGGTGTTATGATGTCAGTAAGTTAATATAACTTATAGAGGTCGCGTTTTTTAAGAGTAGTTTTTTTGATGCAGGCAAGGCATAGGAGAAAGGACGAAAGGGAAAGACGCCGAAAGATGTAATATGCCAGATTGCATCTTGGGCATATGGTGAAGAATCATATGACTGTCATCAGCATGATGGAGGGCTATTAAGTTTAGATCTTAAATACGGATGTATATCTGTATGTATAATTTAGTACTTATAAGCTGGCCATCACGGTCAGCTTTTTTTGGTAGTTGCAAATGCAACAGAAAGTGAGGTTATTATGTCTATATTTACAGGGGCAGGAGTTGCTATTGTTACTCCATTTAGTGATAATGGAGAAGTAAATTATGAAGTATTCGGTGAGATAGTTGAAGAACAAATTGCTGAGGGAACAGATGCTATTATCGTATGTGGAACAACAGGAGAGGCATCTACATTAACACATGAAGAGCATCTTGAATGTATTAAATTTGTTACAGACAAGGTAAATAAGAGAGTTCCTGTTATTGCAGGAACAGGCTCAAACTGTACAAAAACTGCAATATTTTTATCACAGGAAGCACAAAAATTTGGTGTAGACGGACTTTTAATTGTTTCACCATACTATAATAAAGCTACACAAGCAGGACTAAAAAAACATTTTTGTGACATTGCAAGTTCAGTAAATATACCTATTATTTTATATAATGTACCATCAAGAACAGGTACAAATATTTTACCAGAAACAGTGATGAAGATTGTAAATGAGGCATCAAATGTAGTAGCTATTAAAGAAGCATCTGGAAATATATCACAAGTAGCTAAACTTGCAAGTCTTTCAAGAGGAAAAATAGATATTTACTCAGGAAATGATGACCAAATAGTTCCATTATTATCATTAGGCGGAAAAGGTGTTATATCTGTACTTTCAAACGTTGCACCAAGACAAACACACGATATAGTAGCTAATTACTTAAATGGTGATATTGAGGCAAGTGTAAAAGGTCAGTTAGATGCATTAGAACTTTGTGATGCATTATTCTGTGAGGTAAATCCAATTCCTGTAAAAGCAGCAATGAACTTAATGGGAAAAAATGTAGGAACTCTTAGAATGCCTCTTACAGAAATGGAAGATACTAATAAGGAAAAATTAGCAATAGCAATGAAAAATTATGGTATTTTATAATACCAGTGTCAGAAAATCGTCGTAAGAGACAGAATAGAGGAATAGGTATAAGATGACAAAGATAATAATGGTAGGCTGCAGCGGTAAAATGGGCAATGTAATCTCTGACATAGTAAGAGGTGATAGTGAAGCTGTAATAGTAGCCGGTGTAGACTTAAATACTAGCTGGGAAAATGATTATCCAGTTTATGAAAAAATAGTAGAAGTAAAAGAAGAAGCTGATGTGATAATTGATTTTTCAACACCAAAAGTATTAGATGAAGTTTTGGAATATTCAAAAAAGAATAATGTGCCAGCGGTACTTTGTACAACTGGTTATTCAAAAGAAGATTTAGAAAAGATCATGGAAAACTCAAAAGAATGTACATTACTTCGTTCAGCTAATATGTCAATGGGCGTAAATACTATGATAAAGGTAATGGAAGTAGTTACTAAGACTTTATCAGATGCAGGATTTGATATTGAAATAGTTGAAAAACATCATAATCAAAAGGTTGATGCACCAAGTGGAACAGCATTAGCTTTAGCAGATGCGATAAATGGAGAGCTTAACAATGAATACGAATATAATTATGATAGAAGTATAGTAAGAGAAAAAAGAGCTCATAAAGAAATCGGTATAAGCGCAGTAAGAGGTGGAACAATAGTTGGCGAACATGAGATAATTTTTGCTGGCACAGATGAAGTTATTGAATTTAAGCATACAGCGTATTCAAAAGCGATTTTTGGAAAAGGTGCAGTTCAGGCAGCAAAGTTTTTAGCAGGAAAGCCTATTGGTATGTATTCTATGAAGGATGTAATTAAATAGAGAGTTATCTAGTGGTATGGTTTATTGTGCGAAGCACAAACTATACCACTTTTTAACGCTTGTGATGAATCTTTTGCGGTCGACAATGCTAAGCTAGAGGTAAACGTGTAAATAATTCTTGAATATTCTTATTTGAAAATGCCACTTTTTATGTTATAATACAAGTAGTTTGTTTTTTTAGATTTTAGAAAGTTAAAAAAATAACAATAAAAATCAAGGAGGTATTTTATTTATGAAAGGTTACGGAATGATATCAGTAGATCAACCAGGTTGGTTAGAAAAGGAAAGACCAGTGGCTGGTCCGTTAGATGCAATAATACGTCCAATAGCGGTAGCACCATGTTCATCAGACACACATGCATTACATGGAGGTATTGGAGAAAGAAATAATCTTATATTGGGACACGAAGCAGTGGGTGAAATTGTTGAAGTTGGTAATATGGTTCAACGCTTCAAAGTTGGAGATAGAGTTGTCGTACCTTGTACAACCCCTGATTGGTTACAGCCTAACGTGCAAGGAGAGTATAATGCACATGATTTAGGTGTTATGAAGAGTTTTAAATTTCTTGGCTCTAAAGATGGCGTTATGGCTGAGGTATTCCATGTAAATCAGGCAGATGCAAATTTAGTACTTCTTCCAGAAGGAATGAAGCCAGAAGCAGCACTTATGGTAGTGGATATGATGTCTACTGGATTTCATGGTGTAGAATTAGCAGATGTAGGGTATGGTGATACAGTAGTTGTAATAGGAGTTGGACCAGTAGGTCTTATGGCAGTAGCAGGAGCACAACTTAAAGGTGCAGGAAGAATTATGGTTGTAGGAACAAGACCTAACTGCGTGAAGATTGCTAAAGAATATGGAGCAACAGACGTAATTAGCTATAAAGAAGGCGACATCGTACAGCAAGTAATGGCAATGTCACCAGGTGGTGTAGATAAAGTTATTATTGCAGGAGGTAATCAAGAAACATTTGCGCAGGCAGTAGCAATGGCAAAAGCAGGTGGAGTGATTTCAAATGTTAATTTCTTTGATCCTAAAGATGTATTAGGAATGCCAGCATATTTCTGGGGATTAGGAATGGCAAATAAAGATATTCGTGGAGGTTTTTGCCCTGGTGGTGCGTTACGTATGGAGAAGTTATTAAATATTGTTAAATACGCAAGAGTAGATACAACAAAACTTATAACACATACATTCCATGGATTTGATAAAATAGAAGAAGCGTTTTTATTAATGGATCAAAAGCCAGCTGATTTAATTAAACCAGTAGTATTAATGGACTAACGAATAATATATTTAAAATAAACATAACATAAATAAAAGCCATTATGAATTTTTGGCTCTTTGTCAAGAGTTGGTGGTAAAATGCTCAGGAATGAATAATTCCTGAGCATTTTATGTTAAAAGGTTGTAAAAGTCACAACCATAAAATATTCAATTTCTAAAATTCTCAAAGTTACGATAACCAAAAGCATTTAATATATACCTTAACCAATTACCTAGCATTGTTAAGCAGGCTTTAAACTCTTTAAGTTGGCTACTTTGAGTTGCAAGGATAAAGATTCGTAGCTTTTTGACAGCTTCTTCTCTAGTTTTAGAATCCATAAATTCGTAAAATAATTCTTTTAAATGATACGCAACAGCTAAATCATTCGATTGTAAAAGTATTAACTCTAAGGCATCTAAACTATCATCTTTTAATTTATGTTTGTGGGTTAATAATAAACGACGGCTACGTTTGAAGTACTTTCTTTTTTCAGGATGTAGTTCTGTTTGAACTCGCTTTCTTACATCTTCCAATTCTAAGAGTTTTGTTGTAAAATCATTATTAGGCATATGGCTTGCTCCTTTCTTTATTGTTTGGTGTGGTAACTTAATTATATAGAAATCAAACTAATATGCCTATCTTTATTTTGAAAAACTAAAAGGAGTTAATGATATGATTGTAAGAGAAGTACAAGTTCGTGAGGATGTGATAGAATCTCTGGAATATAAGCAGATTAAAGAAATGAAAAAGAAAACACTTTATATTTCTGACCTCGATGGAACACTGCTAAATCGTAACGCTGAATTGTCTGAATACACTGTTAATATTCTCAATAATTTGATTGCAAAAGGTGTTTATTTTTCTGTAGCTACTGCACGAACAGCTGCAACAACTCTTTTACTTCTTAAGCGTGTTGCAATCAACGTGCCTTTAATCTTGATGAACGGCGTTTTGATATATGATATGCAAGAAAAACGATATATTAAGAAAGAAGTACTTGAAAAAGAAAAAACACATCAAATCCTTTTAGCTATGAGAAACACCAAATTAATGGGATTGATGTATGCTTTATTAGGTGATGAATTGATTACTTATTATGAGAAGCTTGACAATGATGCACTGCGAAACTTTGTTGAGGAACGAGTGCAAAAATATAATAAACAGTTTTCTCAGATTGATAATTTTGCGGATGTCAAAGCAGAAATCATCTATTTTTGCTTTTTGGATACAAGCGATAATATCCATCGACTTAATAAAGAAATCAAAGACATAGGAGGGATTCACATTGAAATGTACCAAGATATTTATTCAGATGATTTGTGGTATATGGAAGTTTTTAATGAAAAAGCCTCGAAATATGATGCTGTTCAATTTCTGCGACAAAATTATTGTTTTGATAAAGTGATTGGCTTTGGTGACAATTTAAACGATATACCGCTTTTTAACGCTTGTGATGAATCTTTTGCAGTCGCCAATGCCAAGCCAGAGGTTAAAGAAAAGGCTACTGCGGTTATTGGGGCAAATGATGAGAACGGCGTTGCAAAATGGTTGGAGGTAAATGTGTAAATGATTATGGAAAAGAAAATTGTGATTTTTGATTTGTTTGATACTGTTTTAAATGATGTATCGGTTGATTTTGACAGGGGATTAAAAATTTTATGGAATAACTATTTTACTAAAGCATGTACTTATGATGAAATGGCTTGTTATGGTGAAGAACTCTTTAGGCTAATGAAAGAACAACAAAAAAGCAATAAAGAAGTTTCGTTTGTTAAAGATGAAGTTCCACTCTACTTTAAAAAATTTGGAGTGAAACCTGTTTTGCTTACAGAATATGAAGAGTGGCAAGTTGCAGAAGCAATTAATGAAGAAATTTTACTACCAGAAGTAAAAGAAACACTAGAAATATTGAAAAATCAAGGTGATTTAATGTATATACTTTCAAATAGTATTTTTAGTGCAGCTACACTTAAAAAGCTACTTGAAAAATATGGAGCAGAAAATTATTTTTCTAAAGTATGGTCAAGTGCAGATTTTGGAAAGCGTAAACCAGATATTGATTTTTTTAATTATGTAATAAATCAGATTATTATTGAAAATCCAAACATTGTAAAAAAGGATATTATCTATGTAGGAAATTCATATAAATATGATGTGATAGGTGGAACAAACGCAGGATTGAAAACTGTGTGGTTGAATGTAGATAATGAACCTAATATATATGATATTTCAGTTACGATTATTGATGCTATAAATAAATTACTTGATGCAATTAGAAATTCTTGAATCATAGAGTTCAATGAGGATGTCATAAGTTTAAATTGGAATGTTCCTTAGGTAGTGTCCCATTTTGCGACTTGGGAAGGAATTAGAGAGTCTTAGTATCCCATCTGAAAGTAGCAATGCACAGACACGAGGTCTGTGCAAGACTTAACGCCGCCACGGATGGCGGCTTTAAGTCGTTTGCGGAATATATGATTAGTGTTTATTGGGATACTTAGAGTCTCTTATTCCTGTACAACGGAACAAAATGGGACACTACCTAAGGAACATTCTAGATAAAATTAAAACCATCCTCTCTTCAACACATAAAACACAAAAAAAACATAATAAAATCGTATATATTTTTTAAAGTTTATGATAAAATAGTAAATGTTGTTTTGTATATTTACATTACAGATTATATTAAGGAGGAACTACCGTTGATTGAGGTTAAAAATTTAGTGAAAAAGTACGGAGATCATCTTGCAGTAAATGACCTAAGCTTTAATATTGAAAAGGGAAAGATATATGGCTTTTTAGGTCCAAACGGTGCAGGTAAATCTACTACAATGAATATAATAACAGGATATTTGGCAGCAACAGATGGACAAGTTATTATTAATGGGCATGATATATATGAGGAGCCGGAAGAAGCAAAGAAGTGTATTGGATACCTTCCAGAAAATCCACCTTTATATATGGATATGACACCAAGAGAATATCTTGAGTTTGCGGCAGATTTAAAGGGTATTTCAAAAAAAGAAAGAAAAGAACAATTTGTTCAAATAGCAAAACTCGTTGGTATAACAGATGTGCTTGATAGACTAATAAAGAATTTATCAAAAGGTTATAAACAAAGAGTAGGATTGGCGCAAGCGATATTAGGCTATCCAGAAGTAATTATTCTTGATGAGCCAACAGTTGGACTTGATCCAAAGCAGATAATAGAAATAAGAGATGTTATAAAGGGATTAGGAAAGAAACATACAGTTATATTAAGTACTCATATTATGCAAGAAGTTGAAGCGGTATGTGATGAGGTGCTTATTATAGCACACGGTCAGCTTGTGGCATGGGATACACCAAATAATCTCGGAAAACATATAGCAGGTTCAAATACGATAGAAATTTTAGCTAAAGCACCTGATTATAAAGTTAAAGCAGTACTAAGTAAGATGCATGATGTATCAAGCTTTGAAATACATGACGATCCTGATGAAGGATGTACAAAAGCATTAGTATCATCACCAGTAGAAAAGGATTTAAGAGAAGATATATTTTATGCATTTGCAAATGCAAAATGTCCTATAGTAGCTATGCAACATTCAAATGTTTCATTAGAAGATGTATTTATTAAGGTTACACAAGGAAAACAAACTGATAGCAGAAAGGGAAGAAGATAAGTATGTTAGCGATTTATAAAAAAGAAGTAAAAGCATATTTTTCTACAATGATAGGATATGCATTTATAGCATTCTTTACATTGGTTGTAGGATTTGTATTTTATATGATAAACGTAAGTAGTGCACAAGCATACGTTGGTTTTGCGTTACAGCAGGCATATGTTTCTATTATGTTTATGGTATTGGTGCCAGTGCTTACGATGAAAATTTTTGCAGATGAAAGACATTCAAAAACAGACCAGATGCTATTTACAGCACCAGTCACAATCGGCAAAATTGTAGCAGGAAAGTTTTTTGCAGTAGCAACAGTATTTTCAGTGCCAGTATTGGTTACACTAGTATATCCACTAGTTATGATGGATTATGGAAAAATTCCAGTAGGAGCATCATATTCAGCGATTTTTGGATTCTGGATGATGGGTCTAGCATTCTTTTCAATAGGGATATTTATTTCATCTATTACTGAAAATCAGATTATTTCAGCTGTAGTAACATTTGCGATTATATTATTTTCATTTATGCTTCAATATATGACAGGAATTTTTTCAGGGAAAGCAATTTCTTCATTAATAGCTATATGTGTAATAGTAGTAATATTTGCGATTGTGTATTTTGCTATGGCACGCACAAGTGTGAATAAAGCAATTATATATGCAATGATTATAGCAGTAGTAGGATGCGCATTAGCTATAGGAGTTTATGTTTTTGATAAGAGTATTTTTGAAGGTCTTTTACAGAACCTAATGCTTCATTTGTCATTATCATATATGTATAAGCATTTCTTCTCAACAGAGGTATTTGATTTAGCAAGTGCTGCATATTTTGTATCAATTATAGGATTTTTCATATATATGACAGTTTTATCAATACAAAAGAGACGTTGGAGCTAGGAGGAGGTCGCAGTGGAAAAGAATAATAAAGAAATAAATAAAAAAGCTACGAACAGTTTAGCTAACGGTCGAAAAATAGCAGGTGCAAATTATACAGTATTAATGATTGCTGTTGCATTAGTAATAGTAGTGGTAATAAATATATTAATATCTTCACTTTCACCTGATATAAGAGAATTTGATTTAAGTAAAGAAAGTATATTTACATTAACAGATGAGACAAAGGAATATCTTGAGACTGTAGATAAAGATGTTACTGTATATATAGTAGCAAGACCTGGAAATACAAACAATGACCTTGTACGTTTACTTGAATTATATGAGGATGAATGTAGCCACATTAATGTAAAAATGATGGATCATACTACAAATCCAGACTTTTTAAATACTAGAGGTATAAGTATAAGTGAAGGTAGTATTGTTGTAGAATACGGTGATAAGTGTAAAGCAGTAGAGCTTACTGAAATGATAATAACTTCAAAAGATTCAAGTACAGGAAGCACATACCAAATATATGATATGGAAGGTCAGATAACAAGTGCTATTAACTATGTTCTTGCAGATAATGTTCCAAAAGCATATATGATATCGGGTACAGGCAGGGCAGCACTAGATGATAAATATATAACAGAAATTAAAAAGCAAAACATTGATGTAACAAAATTAAGTATTTCTGAAACATCAAAAATACCTGAGGATGCGGCAATACTTATACTTAACCAGCCAGCAAAGGATTTAACAGAAGTAGAATATAATGAAATTTATGATTTTATGGAAAAAGGTGGTTCATTATTAGTATACCAATATCAAGCAACAAAGGGTGATTTTTATATGCCGTATTTACAAGAGTTGTTTTCACATTATGGTATAGAAATGACAGATGGTTTGGTTGTTGAAAAAAATAGCAACTATATTTATGATATAAAAAAGCTTAATTTTAGACCAATAATGGTAGAGCATGAAATTACAAAGAGCTTGATGGAAGATGAAATAAAATTAGCAGCAGCATGGCCATATAGTATACAAATAAACGATGTGCCAAAGTCTGTAACAGTTTCTCCTTTACTTACATCAACTTCTTCAGCGTACTATAAGTCTAGACAAGACACTACATTAGAGCAGCTTGCAACAGATGATGTAGGAACATTTAATTATGCTGTTGCTGTAACAGACGATATAAGTGATTTAGTACAATCTAGAATGGTATTTATTTCAGCATACTCATTTGCGGATACTACAGTAATTGATAGTAGTGAAACTATGGTGAAAAATGATGAAGCATTTGTAATTAGTTCAATGAAATGGTTGGCAAATCAGGATTTAACAATATCAGTTCCAATGAAAACAAAATCATTTGCAAATATTATATATACTGAGCAAGCTAGAAATAGAATATTGTATACAATAGTTTTAGCAATACCAGTAGTAGTTTTGGGTTATGGTAGTTTTGTATGGTATAAGAGAAGAAAGAGATAGATTTATGACAACGATGGCAAAAAAACGAAGAAATAATATGATATTTGCATTTTCTGTTATAATTATTCTTGTTGCGTTACTTATAGTTGTAAAGATTACAAGCAAAGAAGAGGAAGATATAGTAACAGAAGATGTAAGTTATAAGATTTGTAGCATAACTACTAATCAATTTTCAAAAGTAACATATGAATATAGTGATGGAGCAGTGGTAAACTATGTAAAAGAAGCAAATGCATGGAAAAATGCAGATGATGAAAAATTCCCATTATCATCTTCAGCTTTTGAAAACCAGTTTGTTTCAGTATTTGCAGAATTTACTTCAAATAAAAAAATCACAGAATATGAAGATAAAAGTATTTTTGGATTGGATAAACCGTTAATTACAGTGACAATTACAGCAAATAATGGTGGAGTAGTAAAGTATTACTTAGGTTCATATAATGCATCTATTGATGAATATTATCTTATGATAGATGGAGATGATAGTATATATACTATTTCAACAGATTTTCAGTATATATGCCGAAAAGATATTTATGATTATGCAACAGTAGATTCATTTCCCAAATATAATATAAACACACTAGATTATCTTGAATTTAAAGGTGGAAATATATCTGTACAATTATTATATAGACCAGATGGATTAGAAGAGGATTTTATTGGAAGTACAACATGGTATATAGCTTCACCATTTGGTAGAATAAGACCTTGTGAAGATAGTAGAATGGATACATTGGCGGATGAAATAATAGCTGGACTTGTATATTCAAAAACAGTTAATTATAAGGCGACAAAGCAAGATTTAGAGGATTATGGTTTAGCAACTCCAGTAGGTTCATATTCAATACATTTTACGTATACTGATGAAAACGGAAACGAATCACCAGCAATTAAAACAGTATACATTGGCAAACAAGATACAGATACTACAGGTTATTTTTCAAGAGAAGTCTTAATAATAGGTTTGGCAAAAGAAGAGTCAAATGTAGTGAGGATGGTAGACAAATTCACAGCAGAATCTATAATGGGAATTGACCCATTAGACTATATATATATGAATGTTGCATATGTACTTCTTGATGATATTAAAGATTCAAACATAACATTTTCAACTACAGATAAGGAATATAAATTTGAGTATAATGATGTAGTTGTAGAAGATAAAACAAAAGAAGTCTATAAATTAAATGGTGATATACTAGATACAACATCATTTAAAGATTTTTATTATAACTTTACAAGTTTAAGACCTGAAAGAGTAATCAGCGATAAAACCAAAATTAAGGATGGTGAAGTTGTTTATAAAATAATAGCTAATCGTACAAAAGATGACTATTTTGGAAAAATGACACTTGAATTTAGAGTATATGATAATACTTATTACCAGGTTACATTAAATGAAGTTACAGATATTTTAGTTAACAAAAGACATGTTGATAACCTATTTAAGGAAATAGAGGAAATGAAAAAAGCAGAGTAACTAACATATATAATCTCCTTTTGGAAATAATGATTGTGTAGCAATTAATTATTATCAGAAGGAGATTTTATTATGAAGAAAATTAAATTATTTTTATTATGTATTATGTTAGTTGGAACTTTGGGGATTTTTACAGGTTGTTCAGCAGATGAAAATGATACAAACACAAATAACAGAGGAACAGGAACAATAAATGATGATGATGATTTAGACGATGACGATTTGGATGATGACTTAGATGAACTCGGTAAAGATGTAAGCCGTGGAGTTAATGATCTTGGTGATGATATAAATGATGGCGCCAACAATGTAAAAAATGGTGTTAAGGATATGCAAAATAAATAATACTTTATCGTTTTTTAAACAAGTAAATTCCGAGTGGAAGTAGAATTAAGCTTATCCATTGTGATGTAGAGAGCCCAAGTAAGAAACCTCTGATTACGTCACCTCTTAAAAATTCAAGTAAGAATCGTATGATACTGTAGAAAACTAAGTAAATACCAAGTGTTTTGCCAACAGGTTGTACTTTACGTGAATATCTATAAATAAAGATAAATAGGATAAGGTTTAGTATGCTTTCTAGAAGTTGAACAGGAAATCTTGAGACTTCGTGTAAATGTGGTGATAATTCATTGTATGCAAAATCAATATGCCCTAAGCCATTATATTCAATGCCATAACAGCATCCGCCAAAGAAACAGCCGATTCTGCCAAATGCGTGTGTAAATGGTATCAAAGGTGTAAGCACATTTATAAAGGTACCAAAATTAAACTTGAAGATGTGACAGTATATATATAATCCTATTATTGCACCAATAAGGCCACCATAAAAAACGTATCCGCTAAATAAATACTCGAGATTTTGGTAAAGTGTATTATTAGCGTATAATTCTTGATTTTTAACAAAATCAGGTAAATTTGTAAGCATGTATAATATTTTTGCACCAATTAACAGTCCCAAGGCACAAAATGAACCAGCAACTAAAATATATTCTTTTAGAAGCCCGTATTTTTTGCCTATTGGGACTGTAAGATATAGTCCTATTATATAAGAAGATATTATCAATAATCCGTATACTGGGAGAGATAGCTCTCCAATGTTAATGTATGGGTACATAATGTCCTTTCATTAGCTTTATATAAATTAACCTAAGTAGTTATAAAGGTAGTATAACCTAAATCACGTAGTCTATTTTCTAGAGCAACAGCATTTGCAAGGTTTGAAAATGCACCTACTTGGACTTTGTAGATTCCGTTATTTTGAACAACATATCCAGGAAGATTGCTTGCATTTAATTTATTAGCAACAACAGTTGCATTATCTATATTATCATAAGCCCCAACTTGAACTTTGTAAAGAGGAGTTTCTGGTAATTCACCCATATCAAGGGCATCAAGAACACCATTTGCAATAGCAGCAGCAATTTCATCAAATTCAGAGTCGAATTTTTCGTTATCACTTTCATTGTCTATAAAGCCTGCTTCAACTAGTAGTGCAGGCATTTTTGTACGTCTTAGGACAACAAGGTTTGGTCTTTCTATTACACCACGATTAGTAAAACCTAAGTCCTCTAGATTTTGATTTATGTTTCTTGCCATTTCGGCTTTTATTCCACTATCATCATAAACTAAAGTCTCAATTCCAGATGAAAGATTTGGAGTACCAGTTGCATTCCTATGTAAAGATAAAAATAGGTCGGCGTTTGCATTGTTAGCCATAGTAGCCTTTTCAAAAGGTGTATTGTATACATCGCTAGTTCTTGTGTATTCAACATCAACACCAGCATTTTCTAGGAGTTTGCCAACAGCAAATGCAAGATTAAGCACATCATCTTTTTCTTTTCGTCCATTGTAAGAAGCGCCCCAGTCAGAACCACCATGACCAGGGTCAATTACTACTTTATAAGCCATATTACCTCCAATATATAATGAGATTTTCTCAATATAATATATGCAACAAATATAAAAAGTTGCAAAAGGATTGATTTTTTTAAGAAATATTAGTATATTATTATTACTAACATGATAGAAAGATAAAAGAAAGGTGATTTTATGAAGAAGATACTTGATATAATGACAGAACAATTTGAGAATGCGTTTACAGCCGCAGGATATGATAGAAGATATGCAAAGGTATCAGTATCAAATAGACCTGATTTATGTGAATATCAGTGTAACGGAGCTATGGCAGCAGCTAAGGAATATGGCAAAGCACCGTTTATGATAGCAGATGATGTAGTAGAAAAACTTGGAGAAAACAAGGCATTTAAGTGTGTTGAGGTAGTAAAACCAGGTTTTATTAATATTATTGTAAATGATACATTTATAGCAGAATATATTGATGGTATGTCAAAAGAAGATAAGCTTGGATATGAAAGTATGGGCTCACCAAAGAAGATAGTTTTAGATTACGGCGGAGCAAATGTAGCAAAACCATTACATATAGGGCATTTGCGTTCAGCTATTATTGGTGAGACTTTAAAAAGATTATTTAGATTTGTAGGAGATGAGGTTGTTAGTGATGTTCATCTTGGTGATTGGGGACTTCAAATGGGGCTTATAATAGAAGGATTGAGACTAGAACAGCCTGATTTAGTATATTTTGATGAAAATTTTGAAGGAGAGTATCCTAAGGAAGCACCATTTACGATATCAGAGCTTGAAAAGATATATCCAGCAGCAAGTGCAAGATCTAAGACAGATGTAGAGTTTAAAGAAAAAGCACAGATATCAACGCTTAAACTTCAAGAAGGTAACCCTTCATTTAGAGCATTGTGGAAACATATACTTAATGTATCAATAGAAGACTTAGAAAAAAATTATGGAAATCTTGGCGTTGATTTTGACCTTTGGAAGGGAGAAAGTGATGCAGAGCCATTTATTCCATCTATGATTGAAGATTTTATTAATAGAGGGTTGGCTTATGAAAGTCAAGGTGCCCTTGTAGTAGACGTAGCAAAGGAAGATGATACAAAAGAAATACCTCCTTGTATTATCAGAAAGTCAGATGGTGCTTCATTATATGCAACTTCTGATTTAGCGACTATTATTCAAAGGGAGCAAGATTTTAATCCAGATAAGATTATTTATCTTGCTGATAAACGTCAAGAGATGCATTTCTTGCAGGTTTTTAGAGCTGCAAAGAAGTCAGGTATAGTGACAGATACAGACTTAATATTCCATGTATTTGGTACAATGAATGGAAAAGATGGAAAACCGTTTAAAACAAGAGATGGTGGTGTAATGCGTCTTGAAACTCTAGTTGAGGATATAAATAATGCAGTTTATAAAAAAGTAATGGATAACAGAGAAATTGGAGAAGAAGATGCAAAGGCAATTTCAAAAGTTATTGGACTTGCAGCTTTGAAATATGGTGATTTGTCAAATCAATCTGCGAAGGATTATATATTTGATATAGATAGATTTGTAGCATTTGAAGGAAATACAGGCCCATATATTCTTTATACAATAGTACGTATTAAGTCTATTTTAACTAAGTATGCCCAGACAGGTAAGGATGCAAGTAAACTATCTACTGGAGTGAATAAGGTACTTAGTGCAAGTGAAAAACAACTTATGTTGGAACTTTCTAAATTTAATACTACAATAGAAGGAGCATATGAAGAATTAGCACCACATAGGATTTGTGCATATATTTATGATTTATCAGATGCATTTAATAAGTTTTATCATGAGAATAAAATTATGGCAGAAGAAGATGAAGAAAAACAAGCAGGATATATAAGGCTTTTAGAAACAACAAGAAAAACATTAGAGATTGCTATAGATATTTTGGGATTTGAAGCACCAGAAAGAATGTAGTTTTCATAAAACTAAAAAAAGTGGCGAAAGCCACTTTTTGTTGTATGTTAGTTCGTTGTAGTACTGTCATCGGCAGCTGTAGTGCTGTCATCGTTAGTTGTAGTATTATCACTTGAACTAGTTTGGTCACTATCGTTATCTGTTAAACCTAAGCTTTTTAAGAAAGAAATGTCTTCTTCAGATAGGCTTTTTGGTGCCGCTGTTGTTGGAGAATCAAAATCTCCACTAAGAAATTTTGCTGATACAACGATTATAGCTACAATAAGTATACAACTGATTACAGAACCAACTGCTTTTACAACTTTTAGTTGCTTGTCCTTAGCAATTTTTTTCTTACGATTCGCTTTTTCTTGTTTATAAAGGTCAATTTTTTTCTGGCTCATTGACAAATACCTCTCTTTAATAGTAATAAACTGCTTTCTAATTATATACTAATGTGACGAAAATGTAAATGAAATCTATTTATATTTTTGCTAAAATGTGATAAAATGTAAAATAAAATAATAAAGGAAAAAAGGGAATAAAATCATGAATAAAGGTGATATAGTTATAAAAAATGCAATAGTACATATATTGGATTCAAGCATTGGACTACCTGTTTTATCAGATGTTGAATTAGATTATGGTTCTGATTTGGCGGATTTTTTAAAGGAACATATTTTTAAAACACTAGCAAGTGATGATATAAAAAAGTGCAGTTTTATGGAAGACGAATCAGAGATATACAATATGATGAATGAAATAAAATTAGGTGATACAGATTTTATTTTAATTAGTAAAAAAATAGCAGAGAACTTATATCAAATAATGAATTCTAATATAGAGATTCCAGCAGCAGATTTGTTTGTAGTACAATTTGAGGTAAATACAATCAGAAATATTGCACTTCTTAAGATGAACTTTAAGGAATCATATACGCATACAACGATGAGTGATGAACAGGGAAATGTAAATAGTATTATGAAGTATCGTTCGATATTGCCTACACAGACTCAGGGGCTTAGCGAAGCAGCGATAGTAAACTTAGATGACTTTACTGTAAAAGTAATTGAAAAAAAATACAATGTAAATGGTGCAAAAGAGAATTATTTTTCAAAGATATTTTTAAAATGTAGTACTAAGCTTTCTCAAAAGGCAAAACTTTCTATAGTGGAAAAAGCGGTAGAATCAGTTCAAAAAGAATACTTTAACGAATCGGAACAATTCGAGGAAAAGATGAAGGCAAAAAGTGTGATTCACTCAGAACTTACACAGCAAGGCTCAGTTAGTATTCCTGAAATAGCAGCAAAGATATTTGAAGATAAGGTTGAATTAAAAGAAAAGTTTAAAGAAAAAATTGAAAAATATAAAATACCAGAAGAAGAGTTAATTGAGCCTAGAAACGAGGCGACAACAAAGAAGTTTGGAAAACAAAACTTAGTAACAGATACAGGGATTGAAATAAAGATTCCAATGGAGCAATATAATAGCACAGACAACATTGAGTTTATTACAAATGAAGATGGAACAATATCTGTATTGATAAAAAACATTGGTCACATAACATCGAAATAATGTCGGAGGTTAAATTAAATATGCTTAGTGATAGTACAGAAACAAAAATATGGCGATGTTCATATCCGATATTAATATATTTATTTATAAATATGATGGTACAGATAGCCTTTTATATAGGAGTTACCGTGAAAGCCTTTCTTGCATTAGGAGAAGGTGATATATTTAGTTATTTTCAAGTGTATAGTTTTTCTTCAGAGATAGAAACCATTGTTAGGGAACATGGACTTTTAGTTTCTATAGCTACATATATAGTGGCTATTCCAATTTGTCTTTATATACTAAAAAAAGATTTGAATAATGAAAAGTATATAACAGTAAAGGAGCGTTTCAAAAAGGTAAATTTACAAAAATGGTATTTTCTTATTGGTATAGGAATATTGGCCAGCCTTGGTATAAGTAAGTTGGTTACTATATTTCCTATTGATAATATACTTGGAAGTTATAGTGATGTGAACAATAATTTTGAAGCAAATTCATTAATAACGCAAGTGTTTTCTTTGGTTATTTTAGGCCCTATAACGGAGGAAATAATCTATAGAGGATTAATTTATAAAAGGATAAAGGGATATTCAGATGTAGTAGTAGGTATATATATATCATCAATTATATTTGGTATTGTTCACTTTAATCTAGTCCAAGGATTATATGCTCTTGCATTAGGAGTGATATTGTGTTATGTTTATGAGAAGTATAAGACCATTTTTGCACCAATTATATTACATATATCAGCAAATTTAATGGCACTTATTGTTATGAAAATACCATTTTTTGATAAGTTGTATGATTTTTTATTTATAAAGATAGTTTTAATGCTTATAGAGATAGCATTGTTAGTATTAATAATAATTAAGATGAGTATCAAAATTGGAGGTAAAGATGAAGATATTATCGATAGCAGTACCTTGTTATAATTCAATGGATTATATGGAACATTGTGTGGAAACTTTAATTACTGGTGGAGACGAAGTTGAGGTGATTATTGTTAATGATGGTTCAAAAGATGAAACAGCTAAGATTGCAGAGGAACTAAAAGAAAAATATCCAAGCATTGTAAAGGTAGTACATCAAGAGAATGGAGGGCATGGAGAAGCTGTAAACACAGGTCTTCGTAATGCTACAGGTGAATACTTTAAAGTAGTTGATAGTGATGATTGGGTAGATGAGGATGCTTTGCAAAAAGTACTAAATACTCTTAGATATATGATAAAAGAAGATAAAAAACTAGATCTTTTATTATCAAACTTTGTATATGATAAACAAGGTGCAAAGAGAAAGAAAGTAATGTCATATAGAAGTGCAATTACTCCAAAACATATAACATCATGGGATGGTAATGTGAATTTTAAAATGACACAATATATTCTTATGCATTCAGTAATTTATAGAACACAGTTATTAAAAGAATGTGGATTAGAATTGCCAAAGCATACATTCTATGTGGATAATATTTATGTATTTAAACCATTAGCTAATGTAAAGAGACTATGCTACATAGATGTTGATTTTTATCATTATTTCATAGGAAGAGATGACCAATCAGTAAATGAAAAAGTTATGATTTCAAGAATTGACCAGCATATAAGAGTTGCAAAGATAATGATAGAAGATTACTCAAAGATGGAAATTGAAAGTGAAAAACTTGATAAATATATGCTTCAATATTTAAAGATGATGATGTGTATAGCTTCAATTATGCTTATTCTTTCAAATGATAAAACAAATCTTAAAAAGAAAGACCTTTTATGGGAAGATGTAAAAAAAGTAGATAAGAAGCTCTATAGAAAACTAAGATATTCGGTATTAGGGATTTCAATGAATTTACCTACAGCTGCAGGAAGGTTGTTTGCAAAGGTTTCATATAAGATTGCGCAGAAAACATTTGGCTTTAATTAGGACATAAAATTTTTGGATCTAAAAAATAAAAAAAGTGGTTGACAAAACAAGCCTGTCATATTATACTAGCAAGGCAGGTTTGATTGAGGCAACTTTGGGATCTTAGCTCAGCTGGGAGAGCATCTGCCTTACAAGCAGAGGGTCACAGGTTCGAGCCCTGTAGGTCCCATTTATTTTTCTTAATCAGATTTTAAGGCTAAGTAGCTCAGTTGGCTAGAGCACGCGGTTCATACCCGCGGTGTCAGGGGTTCGAATCCCTTCTTAGCCATTTTTTTATTGGTAAAAAACTCTTATGATGATGTTTTTTTGCTAATATGGCTCAAAATCAGATAGAACATGACAATTAGTTGTCATGTTTATTTTAATATGGTATACTTTTTTTAAATAAAATTCGAAATAGGAAATGAAAGGAATAAACAAATATGAATAATAAAACTGAAGTTAAAGTAGATCGTTTAATGGGAATAATGTCTATTCTTCTTCAAAATAGAAAGATTACAGCACCAGAGCTTGCAGAAAGACTTAATGTGTCTTACCGTACAATACAAAGAGATATAGCATTGCTTTGTCAGGTAGGTATTCCGATTGTTACAGCAAGGGATGGCAATGGTGGTGTTTCTCTTATGGATAGTTTTAGGCTAAATAAAGGTTTGATTACTACTGATGAACTTAGAAAACTATTTTTTTCTCTTAGAGGAGCAAGTTCAAAGCCAGGTATTTCTAATTATGAAAAATTAATAACGAAGTTGGCACCAGAAAATGATGCAGTAATTTCAGTTGCGGAAAATATTATTATTAATTTATCATCTAATTATAAAGATAATCTTGCAGAAAAGATTGCTCTTTTGAGGAAAGCAATAAAAGAACAGAAAAAGATAGTATTTGAATACTATTATAATAGGTGTAAAATCAAAAGGGAAGTTGAACCATATTTTATAGAGTTTCGTAACAAGACTTGGTATGTATTTGGTTGGTGTTGTGATAGGCAAGAGTTTAGAAGATTTAATCTTAATCTTTTAATGGAACTATTAATAACAGATGAAGCATTTGAACTTAGAAAGATACCTTCTGATGAGATAAGTACTAATGGTGTACTTAAGGAACTATATAGTATGGAGCTTCGATTTAATAAAAGTGCGAAAGTTAGACTTATTGAGGAATATGGTATGAATAGCTTTAAGGAAACCCAAAGAGGATTAGTTATGACCTATAATTATTCATATAAGGATTCAGCATTTAGTTGGCTGCTCAGTTTTGGAGATAAGGTAGAGATTTTATCTCCAGCGGAGATTCGCGATGAATTTTTGGAAGAAGTAAAAAAACTTGCAAAAAAATATTTAATATAACAAAAATGGTTCGCCGCTAGGCGAACTATTTTTGTTCCTCAACAGTAATAACTGAAACAGGGCAAGAATCCTCAGCTTCTTTTGCAGAAGATAGGGTTTCATTTGTTACATCAGCATAGGCTTCTGCAAGTTCATCATCTCCCATACGAAAAACTTCAGAGCAAAGTTCGCAGCATAACCCACAACTAATACATCCATCTTTATCAACGACAGCTTTCATAGTTACCTCCTAGTATTAATAGATTCTTTAGAGTTATTGCCTAAAAAAAACATTTTAATCATAATTAAAATTAAGGAAAATTTTATAGATAAATATATAAATAGGTGTTACAATAACAATAAATTGTAAGTTGTAACTAACGATGGAAGGAAATAGGTAATTATGAGAGTAGGAATGGGCTATGATGTACATAGACTTGTAGAAGATAGAAAATTAATATTAGGTGGTGTAGAAATATCTCATGAAAAGGGATTATTAGGTCATTCTGATGCGGATGTACTGGTGCATGCTATTATGGATGCTCTTTTAGGCGCAGCATCGCTTGGCGATATAGGAAAACACTTTCCAGATACAGATGAGAAATATAAAGGAATTTCAAGCATAAAATTATTAGAGCATGTTGCAAAGTTACTTAGCGATAATTTTTATGTAATTGGAAATATTGATGCTGTAATTATAGCACAAAGACCCAAAATAGCACCATATAGAGATCAGATGATTAAAAACATTGCACAGGCACTTAATATAGAGGAAAACCAAATAAATATAAAGGCTACAACTGAAGAAGGTTTAGGTTTTACAGGGGCGCAGGAAGGTATATCATCACATTGTGTAGTATTACTTGAAAATCTAACAGATTATAAGTATGGCAATTCATTAGTATATGATTCAGCAGCAGAGGATAATAAGTGTGCAGGATGCTCGGGTTGTGGGAAAACTAATAACAACTAAAAACATTGAAAGATCAGATTGGAAAATAGCTATGTATGAATTACATGAAATGAAACTTGAAGATTATGATAAATTAAGAGATTATTTTTCACTTAGAGAGCCAACTACTTGCGAAAGTATAATTACAAATAGCTTTATTTGGAAAGATTATTATAATGCAAAGTATTATATAAATGAATATGGAATAGTTTTAATATATGAATTAGGCGAAGAAATATATACATCGTCACCCCTTTGCAAGGTGGAAGATATGAAGGCATGTTTTGATGATATGCGTAAATATTTTCATGAAGTGTTGGGTAAGAAACTATTGATGTATGTAGTTGATGAGTTATCATTAGGTGCTTTTAAGTTATCAGAAGATGAATTTGAAGTAGAAGAAGATAGAAGATATTTTGACTATGTATATGATGCAGAGCAGTTAAGAAAGCTCTCGGGCAAGAAATTTCATAAAAAGAAAAATCATCTTAATGCGTTTTTAAAAGAGTATGCTGGTAGATACGAGATGCGTTCATTATCATGTGTGGATAGAGAAATAATAGAAACCTTCCTTGATAAATGGCACAGTATGAGAGATATTGAAGATGAGTATAAGAGAGATGAATATGAGTTAAATGGTATAAAATATCTTATTAGAAAATGTAGTGGTATAAAGATAAATATTTTTGGAGTTTTTATTGATGGTGAATTAGAAGCATTTACACTTGGAACCTATATGAAAAACGAAGAAACAGCATATATTCATGTTGAAAAAGCAAATCCAAACATAAGAGGGTTATATGCTTTTATAAATCAACAGTTTTTAGTGAATATATTTCCAGAGGCAAAATATGTAAATAGGGAAGATGATATGGGTTTAGAAGGATTACGTCAAGCAAAGCTTTCATATAATCCTATATCTATGGCTAAGAAATTTAATATATATGAAAAATAGAGGATTAGTGTGAATATTGAAGTAAGATACTTAAATGAAAAAGAGATATTTAAAGCTAGAAAATTATATGAAGAAGTCTTTAATGACAGTAAAGAACTTATAGATTATTTTTTTGAAGAAGGGATAAAAAGCTGCAGAGTTTTAGGTGGCTTTTTTTTCGATGAATTAATATGTATGATGTTTTTAAATGAAAAATTCTTATGTTATAATGAGAAGATTATAAAAGGTTGCTATATTTATGCAGTAGCAACAGATGAAAAGTATAGAAAAAAAGGATATATGGGGACACTAATGAAAAGAGTTATTAAAGACAGAGCTGAAAGTGAATTTATTTTTTTAATTCCAGTAAATGAAAAGATATATGAAAAGCATGGTTTTGAACTGATAAAGCAAGCAACTGATTATAAAATTAATGAAATGAATGATATATTAGGGTATAGAATACAATGTGATTTTGAGATAGAGGATTTAGTTAAATTTACAGATAGTATTAAAGAAAACGATACGTTAAATTTTTTATATAATAGTGACTATTTTAATAAAAGAATAAAATTAGCTAAGGCTGAAGGTGGAAATATATATTTGATTATTGATGAAGATAAATCAATAAAGGCTATTATTATAACAGGTAGAAACAATGGTGAAGAATGTATCAATAATATAGTGTGCGAAAATGATAAAGAACATTTTTATGCAGATATTTATTATAGTATAGAATCAAAGAAAAAAAAGATAAACAATAAATTTATTAATCACCCAATAATGTCCTATAAAGGCGAATTTAGAGGGAAAGTTATAAAATTGAATGAAGAAGTTTAAAATAGAAGTGTTGACAAAGAGTAATGTGTTTGTTATATTTGCGTTAAAGGATAATAAAAGATTCGACTAAAGTCGAACTTTGCAAGAATTATAGAACAATTCTTGCTGGAATAATTTCAAGAAGTTTCCTATTATTCTTGTTTGACAATCACGATTTGGAGGATATACTACGATGTATCAAAAAGAGGCAAATACACTAATATCGTTATTACTTATTGTAGCACTCTTTTTTTTGTGCACAGAATTTGTAAAGGATACGTTAATTGTTAACTATGAAATAGAACATAGTGTAATATCGGAAAATGGTTTAGCGTCAAATGATATAGAAACTCAAAAGATTATTTTAACAAGTATAACAAGAACAGAAAATGAATTTTTATATCAGAGGCAAAACAATTTAAACCCAAATATAGGGTCAAACAGTAACCTGTTTATATTTAGTTGGTGCATGGTATTTGTTTTTTTAGGCATATTATTGTACATAATTTATTTTTCAGAGAAACATATTTTATTCGGTAGTAAGATGCTGCTTAAATACATACATAGAGCTGATGGGAAAATGTATAGTAAGGTGTATAGTGCAGTGTAGAAAAATGATTAGAAATGAAAGAAAATAGAAAAGCAAATGAGAGGAAAATTTAATGAATGTAGCAGAAATAATAATTAGTTTACTTGGAGGCCTTGCATTATTCTTATATGGTATGCAAATGATGAGTACAGGTCTTGAAGCAGCTGCAGGTAACAAGATGAAAGAAATCTTGGAGAAACTTACAGCAAATCGTTTTTTAGGAGTATTAGTAGGTGCTGTGATTACAGCAGTTATTCAATCTTCATCAGCTACAACAGTAATGGTTGTAGGATTTGTTAATTCAGGAATGATGACACTTCGTCAGGCAGTATGGATTATCATGGGTGCAAATATAGGAACTACTATCACAGGACAACTTATAGCACTTGATATAGGAGCAATTGCACCTATTATAGCATTTGCGGGTGTTGCAATGATAGTATTTGTAAAGAATCAAAAAATACACCATTATGGAAGTATATTAGCAGGACTTGGTGTTTTATTTATAGGTATGAATATGATGAGTACAGCAATGTCACCTCTGCAAGAATTAGATTCATTTACAAATCTTATGACTAAGTTTTCAAATCCATTATTAGGAATACTTGTAGGTGCAGGATTTACAGCTATTATTCAGTCATCATCAGCATCAGTTGGTATACTACAAGCTTTGGCAATGAGTGGGGTGATAGGATTAGATAGTGCAGTTTATGTACTGTTTGGACAAAATATAGGAACTTGTATTACAGCGGTGCTAGCTTCAATAGGAACAAGCAGAAATGCAAAAAGAACAACAATTATTCATTTAACATTTAATATAATAGGAACGGTTATATTTACTACGGTTTGCATATTCTTCCCATTACCAAATTTGATTGAACGTATTACACCAAGTAATGCAAGTGCACAGATTGCAAATATGCATACATTATTTAATATAGTAACTACTCTTTTATTAATTCCATTTGGAAATATGTTAGCGACCTTTGCTGAAAAGATAATGCCAGATAAAGGTAATGAACAAGAAGACGAAGTTATGCATATGGAATTTATCAAGGTGGGATATGAAGGAAGAATTGGTATTTCAGCTATTGGTATAGAGCAGACTCAGAGAGAAATCGAGAGAATGATGACAATGGCTAAAAGAAATGTTTATGATGCATATACTGCATTCTTAAATCGAGATGCTTCAGTATATCCAAAGGTAGTAGAAACAGAGGAGTATATTGATTATCTTAATAAGGAGATTTCAAAGTATATAACTAATGTTATTACTCACGAGGCAAATGCAGGAGAAATATTCAATTCATACTTTAGGATAACAGGAAATATTGAGCGAATTGGTGACCATGCTATGAATATATGCGGTTATTCAAGAAGACTTAGTGATAATAATATAAAGTTTTCCCCAGTTGAAGAGAAAGAAATCTTAAATGCTAGAGAAGTATCAGATGAGATAATTGATATTTTACTTAATAACACAATAGATCCAGTAGAACAGCTTACAAAAATTTCAGCACTTGAGCAGAAGATAGATGATATGACTCAGGATTATCGTGACAATATGCTCGGACGAATGAGGAAAAGCGAATGTTCAGAAGAAGGATGTGTTATTTACTCAGAAATGCTTACTGACTTTGAGCGTATAGGAGATCATGCATTAAACATATCTCAACAACAATTAAATATAGCAAAAGACCACATTGGTGGTTGACAAACAAGCTTGAAACGCATATGATACTATTGTAAAAATAAATTTTTACAAGTAAAAATAAATTTATACAACTAAAAACAAATTTATACAACTAAAATAAATTTTTTGCATTTATATTTTAAAAGCAATGAACAGAAAGAGTAGTTTTTGTGAAACTATCAGAGAGAGATTATCGTCGGCTGGAAGTAGTCTCAAGTGAATCAATTACGAAGTGCCTCTGGGAGCTTAATTTAGGAACATATGCGAGTACTAGATTACGTTTGGACGCGTTAAGTCTTTTGAGTGAAGGGTATATATTTAAAGCCTTTATTAGAGTGGAACCGCGGAGTTTAGCTTCGTCTCTTAATTAAGAGACGAAGCTTTTTTGATTATTTGCAAGAATGCTTGCATTCTTGCAAAGCTCGACGAAGTCGAAAATCTTAGGAAGAATAATGTTGAACAAAAAAGCGTGTTCAACTATTGATTTGAGTGCGCACGCAGCGCGCAGATGGGTATAATTTATGGGATGGTTTAAAGAATTTAAAGAAGAAGCAGCTGTAATACGAGAGAGAGATCCAGCTATAAAATCAGACTGGGAAGTGTTTTTATATCCAAGTTATAAAGCAATAAGAAAGTATAAGAAAGCACATAAGCTTTATGAAAAAGGACATTATTTAAGAGCTAGATGGGTATCACAGCGAGCTACTAGAAAGACAGGAATAGAGATACATCCAGGAGCAGTAATAGGTAAGGGATTATTTATTGATCATGGATATGGAGTGGTAATTGGCGAAACAGCAATTATAGGTGATAATGTTACATTATATCAAGGTGTTACATTAGGTGGTACAGGAAAAGAATGCGGAAAACGACATCCGACAATCGCAGATAATGTAATGATTAGTGCAGGAGCAAAGGTAATAGGTTCATTTACAGTGGGTGAAAACTCGAAGATAGGTGCAGGAAGCGTTGTGTTAGAGGAGGTTCCTCCTAATTCTACAGTAGTAGGTGTACCAGGAAGAGTAGTAAAACAAGATAATGTAAGAATACCAAGAAATGATATGGATCAAGTACATTTGCCAGATCCAGTAATGAGCTGTATAGAACAGCTGAGAGAAGAAAATAGGATATTAAAACAAGAAATAGAAGAGCTGATTGCTCAAGTTAAAAGATAGTATCTTAGAAAGGCAGAAATGAAGAATGGAAATATTTAATACGCTAACAAAGAAAAAAGAGAAGTTTGTTCCAATAAGAGATGGAGAAGTTAAAATGTATACTTGTGGGCCAACGGTATATCATTATGCACATATTGGGAATTTAAGAAGTTACATCATGGAAGATGTTTTAGAAAAATACTTAAGATACGAAGGATATGATGTAAAAAGAGTAATGAATATTACAGATGTAGGTCATTTATCAAGTGATGCGGATACAGGCGAAGATAAAATGCTTGCAGGCGCAAAAAGAGAGAAAAAGACAGTTATGGAAATAGCGCAGTTTTATAAGGAGGCTTTTTTTGATGATTGTAAAAAATTAAATATAAAAACACCAGATGTAGTTGAGCCAGCAACAAATTGTATTGATGAGTTTATAAATATGATAAAGTCATTGATGGAAAAAGGCTATGCATATGAAGCAGGTGGAAATATTTATTTTGATACATCTAAGTTAGAGGATTATTATGTACTTTCAAGTCATAGTGAAGATACACTTATGGAAGGTGTTAGAGATGATGTTGATGTTGATACAAATAAAAAGAATAAAACAGACTTTGTATTGTGGTTTACAAAATCAAAGTTTGATGATCAAGAGTTAAAATGGGATAGTCCATGGGGCGTGGGATATCCAGGCTGGCACATAGAATGTTCATCTATTAGTATGAAACATTTAGGAGAAGACCTTGATATACATTGTGGTGGAATCGATAATATATTCCCACATCATACAAATGAGATAGCACAAAGTGAAGCTTATTTAGGTCATAAATGGTGTAACTATTGGTTTCATATTCATCATTTAAATGATAAAGCAGGTAAAATGAGTAAGTCTAAGGGTGATTTTCTTACAGTATCACTTATTGAAAGTAAGGGATATAGTCCATTGGTTTATAGAATGTTCTGTTTACAATCACATTATCGTAAGCCATTAGAATTTAGTTATGAAATAATGGATAATACTAAAAAGGCATATGAAAAGCTTAGAAAGAAAATTGCTTCATTATCAAAAGAAGGTGAAGTAGATACTGTAGTTACAGAAAGTTATCGTAATAAATTTATTGAAGTGGTAGGAAACGATATTAACACATCTTCAGGTATTACTTTATTATATGACCTCTTGAAAGATGATTGTAATGACGCTACAAAGCTGTATATAATAAATGATTTCGATAGAGTATTATCACTTGAACTTACGCTAGTGGAAGAAGATAATAATACATCATCAGAAGGTTTGGAAGATGAAGCGTATATTCTTGAAATGATAGAAAAAAGAACAGCAGCTAAGAAAGAAAAGAACTTTTCATTAGCAGATGAAATCAGACAGGAGTTATTAGATAAAGGCATAGTTCTTGAAGACACAAGAGAAGGTGTGAAATGGAAAAGAGCATAGATTTATATGATTATACAACATCCTATTTTGAAACCCAAAAGCAGGATTTGAATACATTTTCACCGCTTACATTAGCCTATATTGGTGATGGTATCTATGAAATAATAATAAGAACCTTAGTGGTGTCAGGTGAAGGAAATGAGCAAGTAAATAAATTGCATAAAAAAAGCAGTAATCTTGTTAAGGCAGAAACTCAGGCAAACATTATAAAAGCAGTAATGGAAGATTTGTCAGAAGAAGAACTTAGAATATACAAAAGAGGAAGAAATGCCAAATCATTTACTTCAGCGAAAAATGCAAGTATAACAGATTATCGTATGGCGACAGGTTTTGAGGCACTTATGGGCTATCTTTACATGCAAGGGAATTTGTCTCGTATGCATGAGATAGTTAAGGAAGGATTGGACAGAATAAAATGAGATACGAAGAATTTACAATAGAAGGAAGAAATGCAGTAATGGAAGCATTTCGAGCAGGAAAAACGGTAGACAAGCTATTTGTACTGGACGGATGTCATGATGGTCCTGTTAATAGTATAGTAAGAAAAGCAAAAGAACAGGATACAATAATAAACTATGTATCAAAAGATAGACTTAATAACATGTCTGAGACAAAGAATCACCAAGGCGTTATTGCATATGCGGCAGCATATGAATATGCCGAGGTTAGTGATATATTGGATAATGCAAGGCAAAAAGGCGAACAACCATTTATCTTTATACTAGATAATATAGAAGACCCACATAATCTTGGAGCAATTATTAGAACAGCAAATTTAGCAGGAGCACATGGTGTTATTATCCCTAAAAGAAGAGCAGCAGGTCTTACAGCTACAGTTGCTAGAACTTCAGCAGGAGCACTTAATTATACTCCAGTTGCTAAGGTTACAAATATTGTATCAACGATTGAGGAACTAAAAAAAGAAGGTCTGTGGTTTGTATGTGCTGATATGGGTGGAGAGGTAATGTACAATCTCGATTTAAAAGGATCAATAGGTCTTGTAATAGGTAACGAAGGAGAAGGCGTGAGTCGTCTTGTTCGTGAGAAATGTGATTTTATAGCATCAATACCAATGAAAGGGGATATTGATTCTTTGAATGCATCTGTAGCAGCAGGTGTACTTGCATATGAGATAGTAAGACAGAGGTTAAAATAAAGGAGAAAATGAGTATGTATATAAATAGACTTACTGTTATGAGGCGTAACTCCATGCAGAACCGAATAGATGGTTAATGGCACCTGTATGGAGATTGAGAAATTAATTGGTCAGCCATTAACAATCTTACTGCTTCTGTATTATTTTAATTAAAAATAAAATTAAAAAGGAGTCAGTAAAATGACAGAAAAAAGTATAAATTATTTTAATGATGTAGTAATGGCGTTGCTTCGAGAAAAGCATGCTGATATTTTAGAAGAAATGAGTTTTATTATTCATGGATCTGTAGGTTTAGGCATTGATGATGAATTTTCTGATGTGGAAGCTATTATTTACCTACCAGATGAAATTTGGAAACAAAATGGAATGTTACAGATAAATCTAGATAAATGTTTGATGGAAACAAATTTATGGCAACAGGGAGGTTCAATAATTTGCGTACACCCATTAACATGGATGCTTAATTTTAAGGCGGATAAAATTCTTTCGGGTGAAATAGATGTTCCGTGGTCAGAAGTGAAAATTGAAACATTATTTAATATACAGAATGATCCTATCTGGTATGATTCAAAAGACAGATATGGTAAACTGCGTAGAATGACCTCACCAGAAAATATGCCAACACTTATGTGGAAAAAAATATTACTATCCAAAATACAGGGTTTTGTAGAAGATGGTATGCAGGAATTGAACAGATGCATAAATCGTAAGCATTTTTTAGATGCCTATATTCCATTTGGAAATGCTGTAAAAGCATTACTTGAGATAGGTTTTGTGGTTTGTCACCAATATTACCCATACCATAAACATTTACGTTGGGCATTTGGTAGATTACCTTCACCAATATCGGATTTAATTCTAAAACTTGATTCACTGTCTTTGGTTACAGATTGGCAGGAAAGACTGGGAATAATGGAAACAGTTTTTAATGAGTACAAAGAGTATATTATTTCTAATTCTCTTTTACCGGAGATTGATTTTGGTCGAGTTGATTTATTTGATATGCCACTGCATGATAATGAATTTTACATTACAAGCAATATTTTGAATAATTCAAACTGGAGAGCTGAGCAACAAGCTATTATGGAAAGAACTCTTGAATTAGGGTTAGAGCCTGAGGCAAGCCGTTGGATTAGTTGGTGGGAAATGTAATAAGATCAGAAGCGGAAGTTTAATATAAAAAAGGAATGAAAATATGCAAAAAATTTTAATTGTTGAAGATGACGAGAATATCGCAAAAATGATAGGAGCAACCATTTCAATAGCGGGATACCAGTATCATGTGTGTGTTGACGGCAAAGAAGCTGTCGATACAATTCTAAGTGGCAATTATGACCTGATTTTACTTGATGTTATGTTACCGGGTTTGGATGGCTTTGAAGTGATACAAAAAGTCCAAAGCAAAGGAACTCCAGTTATATTTTTAACTGCTATGCAGGATGTTTCTGATAAGGTTAAAGGCTTGCAATTAGGCGCGGAAGATTATATTGTCAAGCCTTTTGAGGCGATTGAGTTACTTGCGAGAATTGAAGTTGTGCTACGACGTTTTAACAAAAGCAAAAATATACTAAAATTTGAAAATATAATGGTGGATATTGAAAAGCATACCGCAACAAAAGATGGAATACCTGTTATGCTTACACCAAAGGAATTTGATGTTTTGGTATTGTTTATGCAAAATGTTGATATAGCGTTGACAAGGGAACGTTTGCTTGCGTCTGTTTGGGGTTATTTGTTTCAAGGAGAAAGCCGCACGGTGGATATTCATGTTCAGCAGGTGCGTAAAAAAATGGGACTTCATGACAGTTTAATTACAATTCCTAAATTAGGTTATCGACTTGAAAGCAAGGAGGCATAGAAGTATGAAGCTATGGCAAAAAGTTTTCTTGTTATCACTGTTATTTATGACAGTGGCGGTTGAAATTACTGCCTATCTGATACTGCGAAACAATTTTGATATGTCCATTGAACGCGAGCTGACACAGGCAGTATTTGAGCATGATACCTATTCCGCGGGAATATCGGGAAATGTTAAACTTGATAAAATGAGAAATAATAAAATTATATTAACTGCCGACGAACTTTCAGCTTTATTAATGGAAATGTCACCGCAAAATAATATAGCAGGTATGGCAATTTACTCTAGTGATGAAAATGTAATCGTTTCCTATTCAGCGGATATTATTACACAAAAAACTGAATTTCGAAGTGAAATACAAAGTAATGATAAATGTTCAACCTTGATTTTTGATTATGAGTATAAAACGTATATTGCTGTAGGTTCTAAAATGGAGCTTGAAAAGCAAAGCTTTTCTCTTTTTACGATGAAAGATATTTCAATATTATATGAAAATTATGATGAACAGGTGCATTTTGTTCAGATTATAGGAATTGTGTCTTCCAGTGTTTTTGCTATTATATTGCTTATCATGGTGCTTATTTTGCTCTCTCCGTTATCGACAATCAACAGAAGAATTAAACAATTTTCAAGGGGGAATTATGCCTTGAGGTTGAAAATGAAAGGTGGCAAGGAGTTTAAGGAGCTTGCAAAAAATGTAAATGACATGGCATCTGCTGTGGAAGAAAATACTTCACGTCTGCAAAACCTTGCGGACAGTCGAAAGCAATTTATTGATAGTTTGGGACATGAAATGAAAACACCGCTTACATCCATTATCGGTTTTGCTGACTTATTAAGGGTCAAGCGCAGGGTGGATGAAAACGAACGACTGGAATATTCTAACGCTATTGTAGAAGAGGCCAAACGCTTGCAAGGGTTGTCAGGCAAACTGTTGGAGTTAGCCGCTACGTCTAATCTCACCATTGATTTTGAAAGCTTAAATGTAAAAGAATTGTTTGAGGAAGTTTGCACAGCTTTTTCGGTTTTCGTGGGAAGAAATATAAATATTTGCTTTAAAGTTGATAACAAAATTTTTATTAAAGCTGATAAGGAACTTTTTAAATCACTTTTATATAACCTAATTGACAATGCGGTAAAAGCCTCACCGGATGGACAAGAGGTACAACTTGACTGTAAGGCAGATTCAAATGGAATTGTTATATCTGTTTCAGATAATGGAATCGGTATGGATGAAGATACAGTCATAAAAGTGACTGAACCTTTTTATATGGCGGATAAATCTCGTTCTAGAAAAGCTGGGGGCGTCGGGTTAGGGTTATCACTTTGCATTGAAATTGCTAAAAAACATGACGCACAAATTAAAATTGAAAGTAAATTAGGTCAAGGTACGACGGTGCTTATAATCATGCCATTGGAGGTGATGAGATGAAGCGTATAAAAAGCATATTGCCGTATGTGCTGGCTGTTGTCATTATTTTCGAGGGATATTTCAGTATGGAGGGAATTAAAGCTCTTATACCCTCTAATAAGGAAATCATTAAGGTGTTTGAAAAGCCAGAACAAAACAACTTATTTTATATGGGTACTAGTGACGAATTAATCATTTATCCGTGGGATGTTATTAATGAGAAGAATTCGCTCGCTTTTAATGAGTATTTTACGGAAGAAGTAGATGAGAAAGGTGTGTCTATAAAAGATGAGATTCTTGAAAGCATATCCTTCTTAGACAGAAAGATTTTCATTCCTGATTTTGAAAAGTTTGAGCCGAACATTCGTTATGATGGGCAGCAAGAGACTATTTTTGTAAAGGACTATGTTTATCAAAATACAGCAGGAGTATATTGTATGGTTAATTTTGCAAAAAAATTTGATGAGGTGATTTATTTTCATTGTGAAGAATTAAACCAAACAGATTTAACGCTAGATGAAGCACAAAGTGCAAACTGGAAAATAAACGATTATCTTGTGGAATTTCATAACAGCGATGGGACATTGGTTGAGGAATTAATTAAATCAAATGCTTTGCTTGCATTCTATCATAAAAACCCAGTTCCATGGTGTTATGGTACTCCTATGATTGTGAAGCAAAAAAATGAATTGCTTTTAATTTACCAATTTGTTGGTTTGCAAGTTGTTTTATATTATAATCCCAAGTTGGATTTAATATCAGGGTTTGGTGTTAAGCAATAAAAAAAGTTCGGCTTTAGCCGAACTTTCAGACTGTAGACAAAGCAGGTCTTGGATTTGCATCCTAGACCTGCTTTTATAGATATTGTAAGAAAATCCATTGTTTTCTAAAAAATAACTGTATATCATCCCTTAACAGACCTCTTCTTTCTAGTATTCTTGCTAACT
>JAVBRI010000049.1:0-19913 GCA_031548165.1 Lachnospiraceae bacterium | reverse complement strand
AAAAATTTTTCTTCATGGTATAGTTCCTTTCTTTGAGACAGATAACCAGAAATATCATATCATAAAAACGTATGTGCAAGAGTAAATTCTGTTTTTGAGGTAAAAAAGTAGATTTGGTGGAATTTAAATTTTCACTTTACGTTAATGGTTCATATAAAAATACATTGTTTACAAACAAATGTTCTTGTGATATGATTTAAGAAAATGAGGCGCAGATTAATGGAGCATTTGACAATTTAGAGAGCAGATTAGAATCTATAGGCTTAAAATTAGAATCAGTGGAGAGGATGGATTGAAAATTCAGTTAGATGCTATAGCTTATAAGTTATAGATTACTTGAGAAAGAATATGAGGTGAAGTAAATTGAAACCAGAGATAGTAGATTATCTTATTACAAATGCTTGTCCTTCAATTTCTATGAGGACACAAGAAGAGATTCTAAAAAAGCAAATGAATATTGAAGATAAACAAAATTATATAAGTAAAATACTATTAAGTGAAAAACTTAATCTTGTTTTGAGTTGGCAGAATCCAGACGGATATTTTGGAGAGCGTCTTCATACACCACCTTCGAACAGTAAAGTCTGGGCACATGAAGGTTGTGTTCGCTACCTACTTGAAATGGGACTTAACTTGGACTATGAACCTCTTAAAAAATCATTAGATGTTATGCTTATAGATGGGTGGAATAAAGAATGTCAAGGTATTGCGGCGGATGTTTTTGGATATGGCATGATTCGAGCAAGCCTTTTTGCACAAGCAGGGTTGCATACATATGATTTTGTACAAGAATGGATAGACACTGCCTTGTATAGTTTTAAGTGTGTAGCAGAAGCAAAAGATTATAGTGAGATAGCTGTTCCGTACAGAGACAAATATGCATTTTTACCTGATAGGTTTTTGCCTAATATATACCTATTACGAATACTTGCATTTACATATTCATGGAGGAACACTGAAAATGTTGAAATGCTTGCAAAAGCTTATCAAAAATTATATGATTGGCTCCCTCTTCCTCCGACTTATATTAAGGTAAAGTCACAATTAGTAGCTCCAGCAGGAAATATAACAGGAGCATTTAATCAAGATATTAATGAATCTGTTTCGGTATGGTGGTTCTTTTTCTATGAGTTATCAGCAAGGTTAGGTATGATGGGTAAAAATAGCCCATTTTATCCGCATATACTTGCGTTAAATAAATATCTTGAAGGGAATGAGGGGTTGTTTATAGATAAGTACAATAAGCGAGGTTACGATGTATGGTCAGGGTATTCAGGCTTGATGCTTGAAGAGAATTGGACGAAAAGGAAATACAGAGTTTATGATTTAACATTTCGAAGTCATCTTATTAATTCACTTGTAAAACAATAATAGTGGAGGTAGTAGAATGAGTTTAACAGATTGTTTAGATTACTTATGAGAAAGAAAGGTTTTTAGGAGGGTTTATGGTAAGAACAGAAAAAGTAATAATGACAGTTTTATGTATGATATACGATGGAAATAAGATACTTTTACAAGATAGAGCCAAAGAAGATTGGCGTGGATTTACATTTCCAGGAGGACATGTTGAAAAGGAAGAATCATTTGTTAAAGCTGTTGTTCGTGAAATGAAAGAAGAAACAGGTTTACTTATTCATAATCCACAAATATGTGGTATTAAACAGTTTCAAACTAAAGAAGATGAAAGATATGTAGTATTATTATTTAAAGCAAATGAGTTTTCAGGCGAACTTTGTTCATCAGATGAGGGTGAAATGGTTTGGGTAGATAGAGATGAATTAGCGGGAAAACCTCTTGTAGCTGACTTTTTTGAATTGTTAAAGGTATTTGATGATGTTAATTTGAATGAATTTATGTATGAGAAAGATGATAATGGAAATTGGATAGTAGGATTGTACTAAAGCCCTCACCCGGAGAAAAAACAACTTAAAGTTGAGAAAATCAAATTCTAAAAGAAAGGACTAAGTACTTTATGATAAACATGGAGCCTTATGATTTACTAAACAAAGCACTTACCATAATTGAGGATAAGGCAACAGAAAAGCTAAATATTCCTGAATTGGCAGAAAAGCTTTATTTATCGTCTACTCATTTACAAAGAATGTTTAAGTTTGCATTTAATGTTCCACTTGCAAGTTATATACGTTCACGAAGGCTTGCTTCTAGTATAAAAGAGCTTATTGAAACAGATTTAAAGATTATAGATATTGCAAATGAGTATGATTTTCCTTATGAACAATCATATATAAGAGCCTTTAGAAAAGAATTTGGAATAACACCAGGAGAACTACGTAAATCAGGGGAAGCTATAAAGATAACACCACCTCTTACTTTGTTTGATAAAAGTAAGGTTAAAGATGGTGCATTATTTGGCCCTGATATTGTAATGGTACCGGGTTTTAGATTGATGGGAAAACGAGATAAGGTTTCTTTTGATGATTCAATTGTACTTCCTCCTGTTCTGGGTAAGAGTTTTTGGGATGAAGATAGGAAGAAAGTTAATAACATATTAGAGCAAAATGTTTATTATGGATTAACTCGTATAGAGGATATTAGTAAAGGTTATTCATATTATATGCCTTCCGTAAAGGTAGATGAATTTTCAAAGTTGCAGGAGGGTTTTGATACAGATGATTTTCCGACATCTATGTGTATGAGGTTTCGCTATATTGGAAAGCACCATTATTATGATATAAATGTGGATTTAGCAAGAGGTATGTATGATGCAATAGTTGAATTTGCAAATGCTGATGGAAGAAATTATAAATTATTGGATAAAGAACTTTATTTTGAGCGTATTGATACGAATGCTTATGATGGAACTTATTGTCAAATGGAATGGTATACTCCTATTTTCGAGAAAGAAAAGATGATATAAAATGTTCATTGGACTTTTAGGAAAGATATATAATGATTTTATTACATTATAAAGGAGAGGAACTAATGGACAGAGAATATAAGGATGAAATCATTATGGATACCTTAAAAAAAGAGGTAATAGACAAGCTGAGTGAGGAAGCGTGGAATAGTCTTGTTAAGGATATAGGTATACCTGATATTGAAAATGAACATAAATGTGGATGTAAAACCATGAGAGCATTTATGAGTTGTTTTGATAAAACGATAGACCATGAAACAGCAAAAAGTATACTTACAAATGTACGTCATGGCTTAAAGAGAGAAATGTTTTCATCAGCTAAAGAAAAATATGCCAAGTACAATAATATAGATGAATTTATTAAGGCAGATTTAGAAGAAAATATACAACGTTATAAGCACTGTCTTGATACAGGGAAGGATTTTTATGGTCAGCATATTTCACAGGAAGGCTTTGACTTTTTAATGGATAATCCTAATATTTTGACAGCAGTACACGAAGGTTCTGATTTATATATAACAGCTATTCCGGCTGAACTTGAGAGTTACATACATGAGACTGATTTACGTAAAAAACGTTATTATGCCTGTCATTGTCCATTTGCAAGAGAATCTATATTGTCTGAGGACGGTGAGGTTTCTGCAACTTTATGTCTTTGTAGTTTGGGACATGCAAAGGTAATGTGGGATGCTATTTTTGATATGGATTTAAAAGGCGAGGTTATAGAATCTGCATTAAAAGGAGATCTGCTATGTAGGTATGTTATTCATTTACCGAAAGAGTGTTGATGAATAAAAGTTATTTTGCAGATGTTTACAAATAATATATGTTGGAGGTAGTAGAATGAGTTTAACACAACGTTTAGAAAAAATGAATAATCCTCTTTACCCATTATCATCAAAATATGATTCTCAATGGATTATTAATAATCAGATGGGGTCTCATTGTTTGTGGCTTATAGAGGCATTATTAAAAAATATTATAATTAAACCAGGAATGAGAATATTAGACCTCGGCTGTGGCAAAGCATTAAGTTCTATTTTTCTGGCAAAGGAGTTTAATGCAGAAGTCTGGGCTTTTGATTTATTAATTAGTCCTAATGATAATTGGGAACGTATTAAAGAAGCTAATGTTGAAAACTTAGTTTTTCCAATTCAAGGAAATGGATTGGAAATGCCATTTGCGGATGATTTTTTTGATGTTGTAATCAGCATTAATTCCATATGGTCTTACGGAACAGATGAAAAATTTATGGATACACAGTTGGCGCGTGTTTTAAAGCCGGAGGGAAAAATTTGTATTACAGTACCTGGAATGCTTAATGAGTTAACGAAAGTGCCAGAGTATCTAAAACCTTATTGGCATCCTGATTTTGATTGTTATCATTCACCAATTTGGTGGCGTAATTTATGGGAGAAAGCGAAGTCAATCAATATTGATGTTATAGATGCTTTTGATGAACAAGCTGGTATAAGAATATGGCGTGATTTTTTATGGATTCTTGAACCAGATGAATGCGAATGTATGGATATAGATAATGGAAGAAATATAACTTTTTTAAGAATGATTGCAACAAAGTTGTGTGAAAAAGAATAAATTTGATAGAAAACGTCGAGAAAATTTCATTAATATATCTTATATTTAAAAGTACGAAAGGGTATGAGTATGGCATACAATAAAGAAATAATAACTGTTTTAAACTATATTGATGAAAATATAAAAGGTGATTTAAGCATTGAAAGATTGTCTGAAATATCAACGTTTTCAGAAGCACATTTTTTCCGGTTGTTCTTATCATATATGGATATAACACCAATGAAATATGTGCTTAGAAGAAAACTTTATTTTGCTGCGAAAGAGCTCATTTGCAGTGATGTAAAAATAGTTGATATTGCTTTTTTATATGGTTTTGAATCACATGATGTTTTTAGTAGGGCATTTAAAAGGCATTATGGTATTACACCAAATGCATTTCGTAAAAATGCTAGTGGTATTAATAAGTTTTATAGTGAAAACAGTTATTGTATATCAGATTATGTCATTCCTGAATCTCTTTCTAATCAATTTAAGGATGAAAGCAATAAACTAGAACGAAGTGAATATGAGGCTCTTGAACATGAAGTGAATATAGTTACTTTACCAGAGATAAAATTAATTGGAATTAATTCAAGAATTGGAGGAGATGAGTGGGCATATGATACCTTCTATAATGCGTATGATAGGCTCTTTAGAAATGCTCCACATCGAAAATACCCTAATTCTACAAATGCAACCCATGCACTTTCAGAACTACGTCCGGATGGAAGTTGGAATTATTTTATAGGAATAGAAGTTACAAGCCTTGAGGATGTTCCAGAAGGTGCAATTTGTAGGGTATTGCCTTCGCAATTATGTGCAGTAGTAGGATATGAGGGTGGCTTAGATTACCAAATAGTTTCTAAATATCTTTATGGTACTTGGTTTGAGAGAAATACTTATAAAATAGAACACAAATATCCGGGAACATGGGAATATTATGAACCTAACAAAGATTGTGAAGTCTATGGAGAACGTATTTATATGCCTATAATGGAGATGAAATATGAAATAGTAGAAATATCTTCTTATAAAGGCGTTTATATACGTGTAATACATGAAGAAAAATGGCAGGCTAAAGATAAGGCATTTTCTATAATGTTGGCATGGGCAAATGAAAACAATTTATTTGATAAAGGTGAGATTAACCTTGAGGTTTATTTTGGCGATGCAGAAAATGAACAGGTATTTTGTGAAATCTTTTATAGGACAGAAAATGATATACCAATGTGTAACGGAATGAAAAGAAAATCATATCCGTCAGGTAAGTACTTTCATACATCTAGTATTCATAATGCTTTTGAACAAAATGGCAGGGCTGTCTGGAGATATATTGAGCAGAAGGAAGAATTTTCTTTTTCTGACTCTGGCAAGCCTGAGTATAGACCTTATTTTGATGAATATCATGTAAATAGGGCGGAGCTAGATGCGTATACGCCTATAGATATGTACGTTTGTATACAGGAGGAAAAGTGAAAGAAAATAAAAGTAAAGAAAAAATTGTATTACCATTATTGGAAACAGAAAGATTATTTTTAGTACCATGGAGTCTTGATTTTGCAAAGGATATGTTATTTTTTGAATCAAATCCGAATGTAATGATTCCTGTGGAGGCTAAAACGATAAGAACGTTACAGCAAGCAGAGAGAAATATAGAAAAATTAATTCATCAAAATAGATTAGAATGGGGGATCATTTTTAAGGAGGATTTCTTTAATAAAAACCCTAAAGTTATAGGGAGTATTGGCATTAATTTTGCAAACAAGAATTCAGAATATTGTTTTGATGGAAGTTATCTTTTATCAGAAGAATACTGGGGACGTGGAATTTGCACAGAGGCACTTAAGAAAGTAGTACATTATGCTTTTATTGGTTTAAAGGCAGAGAGCTTTTGGATGGCACCTAGAAGGCATAATGAACGTTCAAGACGTGTTATTGAAAAATGTGGTTTTATTTATAATGATTACTCTCCGCATACAAAACCGAACAGCCCTGATAATGTAATATTATATAAGATGACACGAAGTGATTTCAATGCTATCAACAATTACACAGATTCATTATATGTGCAAGATTTATATAGGATTAATTATATTGATGGAGAAACAAATAATTATGTTGATTCAATAGCATATCAGCAGCAGCCAAACGAATATCAATGTGGTCAGGCTTGTGTGGCAATGCTTGCAGGTGTTACACCAGAGGAAGTTGCAGATATAATGTATGAGGAGTATGGAACACAGGATTGTGATATAGAGCAGGCTCTTAATTATTATAAAATACCCCATGATGTTATTAGAAAGCCATTTTTAAAAGATACCATTTTACCTGATATTTGTATTTTAAGTATGCAGTTACCGGAATATGGACATTGGTCACTTTATTATAAAGGTAAGTTTTATGACCCTGAATTTGGGGTTTTAGATGCTTGTCCTGAAAATGCGGAAATTTGTTATTATTGGGAAGTCTATAAAGATAAATCAAGTATGCATAGAAGTTCATTTTATTTAAAAGAACAAAAGTATAATAGTCCGTATAGTAAAGACAATCCCGTTCGTATAATTGATTCAATTAATTATGTTCATGACCCATCAAGGCATTATTGTGGTCAAGCGTGTATAGCAATGCTTACAGGTGTGCCATTTGAGGAAGTTATTGAACTGATGAGAGAAGATGAGCATGAAGTAACTAAGAAAGTACTTAAAAAGTGGTTGGATTACTTTGGTCTTAGTTACAATGTTAAATCAGATAAGTATGACCCCAATGTTGAATTGCCTGAGCTTTGTATTATAAGAATGAACTTAGAATCAGGATGGGGACATTGGGGAATATACTTTAGAGGTAAATATTATGATCCTGATTATGGACTTTTAGATGAATGTCCGACACAGGCAGAGATTTTTCAAGTGTGGGAGATATATAGTTGGTAGGATGTTCTCTTTTAATCAAGTGTTTGCCCTTGCTCTAGCATAATCGGCAATGATGAACGAAGAAGCAGGGACATATATTTAATAGTACAGTTTTTATCTATTTCATCTTTTGTATGAAGCCAATCAATAATCATTCCAACAATGGCTTCTGTAAACATTATAGTTAAAAAATGCTTAAAATCCTTAGGTACAGACAATCCATGCTCTTCTTCGGATTGATCAATTATAGTTTGCATTATTCCATGAAAATCAGAGCATAGTACTCGTTTAAGCGTTTCTCTTCCTGCAGGGTCGCAAGCACATACAAGTATGTGTTTGTTATCCTCAAGATATTGCATTACAAAGAGAATGGCCTCTTGATATTCTATCATTAAATCAAAATTCTTAAATACATTAAAAGCTTCTTCTTCAAGCATCCATTTAAGTAAAACATAAATATCTTCAAAATGATAATAAAAGGTTTTGCGGTTAACCCCGCAATCCTTTATAATTTCGCTTACTGTTATTTTTGACAGAGGTTTCTTCTCCATAAACTTCTTAAGAGATGCGGCAAGCGTTTTTTTTGTATTTAGGGTTGTTACTTCGTGCTTCATAAATAAACTCTCCTTTATTAACTTATTAAATTTAGTATACAATTGTCCATAAAAAATTACAATAATCAAATACGGACATTTGACCATCAAATTTTAAAATTTGACCCAAAATTACCTAATAATAAAAATTTGACCATTTTATAATAAATATTTTTTGAATATAATTATGTTGACAATAAATAAAAAAGGAGGGCATACATTTTGGAATATTATTATGAAATAATCCTAAGAACCCCAATGGGAAATAGAGCAGGCTTTTTATCGCTAAACATTGAAAAAGATATTGTTAGTGGTGAACTTGATATACTTAAAAATAAGAATCCCATTGTAGGTAAAATCACTGAAAATGGTAGTGCGAACATTTTAGGGAAGCTAGTATCACCTGTTAGTGTAATACATTTTAACGCAGTAGGAAAAATAACAGCGGATAATGTTGAATTTGATTTAGATGCAGATGGACATCATTACTATTTATATGGTAAATGTTGCTCTGACATGAAAGGAGAATAAAAGATTGAAAGATAAAAAGTTTATGGAGAAATTAACTCGACATATTTTAAATAAACGCATACTTGTAATGGTAATATTTATCACATTATCTATTATCTTTGCAATATGTAAGCCATTTATTCCTGTAAATTATGAAATGAATGATTATCTTCCAGAAGATAGCCCGTCTACAATAGCTCTTAATATAATGGAAGAAGAGTTTACTGGAGGAGTACCAAATTCTAGAGTTATAATTTCTGATGTGTCTATAGCAAAGGCATTAGAATATAAGGAAATGATTGAAGGGGTAGAGGGTGTTACATCTGTTATGTGGCTTGATGATGCTATAAATATTTTTGAGCCACTTGAAATGCAAGATAGCAGCATAGTAGAAAGTTATTATAAAGATAATGCAGCATTATTTATGGTTACGATTGAGAATGATAAAAGAATAGATGCAGTGAATGATATACGTACCATGATTGGTGATGACAATGCTATGAGTGGTTCAGCAGTGCTAACAGCAGCAGCTACCCAAAATACAGTTTCAGAGATTGCAAATGTTACAGTTATTGCGATAGTGTTTGTACTATTTGTATTAATAATTACAACAACATCATGGGTTGAGCCTTTAATTATTCTTGCAGGTATAGGAGTATCGGTACTTATCAATATGGGATCAAATATTATTTTCGGAGAGGTCTCGTTCGTAACAAATGCAGCCGGTAATATCTTACAATTAGCAGTTTCGTTAGATTACTCGGTATTTTTGCTTCATCGTTTTGCAGAGTACAGAAAAGATAATTCAGATGTAAAAGAAGCAATGGTAAAAGCGGTGACGAAATCTACAATGTCAATATCATCAAGCGGATTGACTACGGTTATTGGATTTGTTGCATTGTGTCTGATGAGATTTAAGATTGGTCCGGATTTAGGATTGGCGTTAGCTAAAGGAATTGCAATTAGTTTGATTACAGTATTTACCTTTGTACCAGCATTGATTCTTGTGGTATATAAATGGATAGATAAGACAGAACATCGAAGTTTTATGCCATCTTTTAAAGGATTTGGGAAAGTGGTTTTTAGAATAATGACACCTCTTATGTGTGTAGCTGCTATTATCGTAGTTCCATCTTACTTGGCTTCTGTCAATAATGAGTATTATTATGGAGCATCACATATTTTCAATGAAGAAACGCAGGTGGGAGCAGATGCCCAAAAGATTGAGAGTATATTTGGAGAAAGTGATACTTATGTACTAATGCTTCCAAGAGGCGATTTTGCTACAGAAACACAGCTATCAGACGAATTAAAAGAACTTTCGCAGATTACAGGAATAATTTCTTATGTAGATAATGCAGGTGCAGAGATTCCTGTGGAATATTTAGATGAAGAAACATTGGCAAAGCTAATATCAGATAATTATAGCAGAATGGTAATATCGGCTCGGATAGGTTTTGAGGGTGAGGAGACGTTTTCACTGATTGAAGATATTAGAAGCATTGCAGATAAATACTATCCTGATAGTTATTATCTTGCAGGAGAAGGGGTAAGTACTTATGACTTAATGGATACGGTAACAACAGATATGACATTGGTAAATTTAATTGCTATTGGTGCAGTGTTTCTAGTACTCCTTGTTGCAATGAAGTCGTTTTCACTGCCATTTATTTTAGTACTTTGTATTGAAACTGCGATATGGATTAATATGTCAATTCCGTATTTTGAAAGTAGTTATGTATTTTATATTGCATATTTAATTATTAGTTCAGTACAGCTTGGGGCAACAGTAGACTATGCGATATTGTTTACTGATCGCTATAAGGAATTTAGGCAAAGCATGGGTAAAAAGCAGTCTATAATAGAAACAGTATCAGCGGTTACAGTATCTATAATGACATCTGGTACAGCTTTAGTAGTAGTTGGATTATTACTTGGTATTTTTTCAACACATGGACTACTTTCACAGCTTGGATATTTTATAGGAATTGGAGCTGTTTGCTCGTTGGTTATGGTATTGTTTGTATTACCCGCAATGCTATATTATTTTGATGGTCTGATTCAAAAGACAACAAAGGACTGTAGATTTTATAAGGAGGAATTAGAATGAAAAAGAATTTAAAGAGAGTTTTATCAATATTTCTTTCAATGCTTATATTATTTGGAAACTGTGTATCTGCGTTTGCAGCAGAAACTGTGAGTAAAAAAGAAGAGGTTATATATATTATGACTGGTGCAGATGGAAGCCAGACTTCGGTTTATGCAGTTAATATATTTAATGGTGGAGATATAGTTGATTATGGTGAGTACACATCTGTAAAAGTATTAAATACTACAGATAACATCAATATAAGTGGTGACAAAATTACGCTTTCATCATCTACTGATAAGGTTTATATGCAGGGAACAATGAAAAATGTTCAGATTCCATGGAATATTTCTATAAGATATTTTATTGATAATAAAGAATTATCTGCTTCTGACGTGGCAGGTAAGAGTGGTAAGCTAGAGATTTTATTTGAGATTACAAGAAATGAAAAATGTAATGATGATTTTTATGATAATTATGCAGTACAGGCGACATTTACATTGAATACAAAGCTTTGTGAAAATATCACTGCTGATGGAGCAACACTTGCAAATGTAGGTAGTAATAAACAGCTTGTATATACTGTTTTACCAGGAAAAGGTTTGAAAACTTCAATATTTGCTGATGTTACAGATTTTGAAATGGATGCAGTTTCTATTAATGGTATGAAGTTGAATTTAAATATTGAAGTAGATGATGAAAAACTAGTAGAAGAGATAAATGAGTTGGTTAATGCAATAAAGCTATTAAACGATGGAACAAGGTCACTTGATAACGGAGTTATATCTTTGCAAAATGGTATAAAGTCGGCAAAAGAAGGGTTAGACTTATTAAATTCTAAGTCTTCAAACTTAGTAAATGGCTCAAAAGAAGTGAAATCAGCTTTAATACAAATACAATCCGCATTATCAGAAGTTTCTCTTACAGCGGATAACATTACTAAACTGACAGAAGCCTCATCACAAATTAAAACAGGAATTGATAACTTGTATACTGGTGCAAATACATTGAAAACAAATATTGGTTATTCACAGTATAAGGCAGCGATGCTTCAAAATGGATTAGATATAGAAGGACTGAGCGCGGGAAACACTCAAGCCATTACCGAATTATCCGAGCAAATAGGTACTTTACAAACATCACTTTCAACAATAAAGGGTGTTGCTGGATTTGAAACACAGGCAGCACAGTTACAAGCACAGATTGACAGTTTACAAAAAATCGTTATATTGCTATCAGGAAATAATGCAGCAATTGGTGGTACAAAAACATATTTGGATACGATTTCAAACAGTATGAATACTTTAGTTAATGGAACTAAAGAGTTAAAAACAAACTATTTAGTATTTGATACCGCAATTAATGAACTTGCATCAACACTGGAAGGAATGCTTCCTAAGCTTTTGACACTTACAACAGGAATAGACACTCTTGTAAGTCAGTATACAATAATGGATCAAGGGATTGAAGAATATACAAATGGTATAGCAGTGTTGGCAGCAGGATATAAAGATATTATTGATGGAACAACTAAGTTATATGATGGTACTACGCAGCTTGCAGGTGGAACAAGTCAATTGGCAGATGAAACATCAAATATGGATACATTGATAGAAGACAAAATAGATGAATTGATTTCTTCTGTAAGTGGTGGTGATAATAAAACTGTGTCATTTATATCAGAGAAGAATACGGATGTAAGTTCGGTTCAATTTGTAATAAAGACAGCAGCTATTGAAAAACAAGTGGTTGTAGAGGCAGTGGCAGAACCCGAAGAACATCTTAATTTCTGGCAGAAGTTACTTAGATTGTTTGGGTTATAAAAGTCAACACCGGCGTGTTGACTTGACTCGCTTGTAAAATAAAAAAGTTTCACAACTTAAACAGTATTGAATATGTGCTTACTAATATTCAATACTGTTTTTTTATTTTTACATATGATATAATTTAGTAAATCAGAATTTTTCATTGTGTCCTAAGCAGATAAATGTGTATGACATATTATTTATATATTATAAGGAGTAAAACGATATGAAAAATATAGCCTTTTTAGGTGTTGGTGGAGTAGGGGGTTATTTCGGAGGAAAAATGACTAGGCTGCTAAATGATAGCGAACTAGATATAAATATATTTTTTATCGCAAGAGGAGAACATTTAAAGGCGATAAAAGAAAATGGCTTAACTTTAGAAACAAAAACCGAAGGCATTTTAAAATGTGTTCCAACACTTGCTACAGACAATTGCGAAGAATTGCCTAAGTTGGATATCTGCTTTATTTGCGTAAAACAATATGATTTAGAAGATGCCATTAAAAAAGTCCTTCCAAAGTTAGATACTAATACGAAGATAGTACCTCTTTTAAATGGCATTGATATTTATGACAGAATCAGAAAAATAACGGATAAAGGAATTATTTTTCCTGCATGTGTTTATGTCGGTACACATGTTAAATCTTATGGTGTGGTTGAGCAAAATGGCGGGGCTTGTACGATTACTTTAGGTATTGACCCAAATCACAAAGACATTAATGCTGAGGATGTATGTGAATTGATGAGCAAAGCAAAAATAAAGTTTGAATGGAGCAGTAAACATATTGAGGCCATTTGGAGTAAATACATGTTTATTGCGGCTTATGGACTTGTAACTGCCAGCGAGAATAAGACATTAGGCGAAGTGTTAGACAATGAAGAATTATCAAAAAAAGTAAAAGGAATAATGAAAGAGATTGAATCAATTAGTAAGGCTGAAAACATTAGATTGCCTGATAACATCGTAGAAAATTCATACCTGATGGCTAAAAATTTTCCTTATGAGGCGAAAACTTCATTTCAAAGAGATTTTGAATTAAAAGATAGGCTGGATGAAAGAGAACTTTTTGGGCAGACCATTATTGATTTAGGAGTAAAACATGGTATTAATACCACAGTTACAAAGAACATATATCAAAAGCTAAATAAAAAGGACTAAGAAAATTTATTATACAAGAAGGAAGTGAAAATATGAGAGAGCCTGAAGACGATTTTGAAAAGGATTTTGAAGAAAGTTATGTAGAAGACTTAAATAGTAAACATATATTGAATTATATAAAAGAAAATAAAAAAGTGATTATTACTGTATTAGCAATAATTTCATTGATTGCGATAACAATTGTTTTTTTGATTGTGTTTGGAAAGAAGAATACGAACGAGAATGAGAATGTGAATACGACACTTGACACGTCTACGGAAGAAAATGTAAGTAGTAATCAGAATGAAACTAGTGAGGAAGTGACAGAGCCAGTAGATGTTGAACCAGTGGATGACGAACAAGATCCACAGAATATTGTTGACAATGCAGCCAGCGATTCTGGCGCTGTCCAGAATATAAGTGATATAAATACAACGCAAATAAAATCACTTGGAATTGATGTTTCAAAATATCAAGGGAAAATAGAGTGGAATAAAGTAAAAGCAACAGGTGTTGAATTTGCGATTATAAGAGTGGGGTATCGAACAGATAAGACGGGTGTTATTTATGAAGACGCATATGCAGCATATAATTTGCAAAAAGCCAGTGAAGCAGGGATAAAGCTCGGAGTATACTTTTTTTCTACCGCAGTAAATGAAACAGAAGCAGTGGAAGAAGCGAAATGGGTAGCAAACTTTATTGCCAAATATGCAATAACATATCCTGTGGTTTATAACTGTGAAGGCTTTACTTCGTTAGATAGTAGAATGTATGGAGTAAGCAATTCTGTAAGAAGTGCTAATGCAAGTGCATTTCTTAAATACATTGAGCAACAAGGATATAAAGGAATGCTGTATGCAGCTAAGAGTGAACTAGAAGGTTCAACGTACTGGGATACGAGTGCATTGACTTCGGCATATAAGATTTGGGTAGCACAATATCCTGAAACCCCTTATCCTGTTACTTCAAAACCGAGTTATTCAGGAACTTATGCTATGTGGCAGTATACCAATAAAGGAATTGTGGATGGAATTGATGGGTATGTAGATATGAATGTGGCAAATTTTAATTACGATAGTGTTACACAGCCAAAAGATAATGAGCCTACATCTAAAAATGCAGAAAACAACCCTGAATTGGGAATTACATTTATAGCAGCAAATGAATATGTGACTGCAAAAGATGAAACTAATTTGAGAACAGCACCAAATACGCAGGCTTCGGTTGCAGCAACAATTAAGAATGGTGATATTGTATTACGTGTTGGAATCGGAGATAATGGTTGGTCTAAACTTAACTATAATGGAGTTATAGTTTATGCAAAGACTAATCTTCTGACAACAGATACAACAAAGGAGACAACAAAAGAGACGCAGACAACAAGCACAAATGCAGGTTCTAAGGTGACTTTTACACAGGTGAATGAGCAAGTAACTGCAAAAGAAGAAACCAATTTAAGAACTGTTATGAGTAGTGCGGATGATTCAACTATTGTTGTGACAATAAAAAATGGTGAATATGTTACACGTACCGGAATTGGAGATAATGGTTGGTCAAGACTTGAATATAATGGACAGATTGTATATGCAATAACAAGCTATTTGCAAATACAAGATTAGTATATGATAGAAAGTAGGGTATAGTGATGATAATAGAAACTGAAAGATTAATATTAAAGCCATATGAAAAAGAAAACTTAAATGATTATCATACATTATTATCAAATCCTATGGTTTGGACTTATTCAACAAATATTCCTCAAGATAATATTTTAGAATCCGAGAAGAGATTAAATGAAATAATAGAAAAATATGATAATGATTTTACGCAAATGCATGCATTGTATAGAAAAGATGATATGGTCTATATTGGTGAAGCTGGAGTATTAGCGTTTAATAGTAATGCAAATAGATGTGTTACAGGTTATAATCTTTTGCCAGATTATTGGAAAAATGGTTATGCAACAGAAATCTCTAAGTCACTTATTAAGTATGCATTTGACGAATTAAAGGTTGAAAGAATTGAAGCTCTTGCAGCAAAGAATAATATTGCTTCATGTAGAGTTTTAGAAAAGTCAGGAATGATACTTGAAGGTGTATTAAGGAATTTTTCTAGGATTAGAGGAGAGTACCTAGATGTGTCTTATTATTCAATTATTAGGTCAGATTATCAATAAAACGAAAGGGTGAGTAAAATGTCAAAATACACAATAATAGATGAAAAGAATTGGAAACGTGCAGTACATTGTCAGGTCTTTAGAAATAGTGTAGAACCTTCATATTGCATAACTCTTGAACTTGATATAAGCAGCTTTTTAACTAAAGTTAGGGAAACGAAATATCCATTTACGATGGCTCTTATTTATGTTGTTTCTAAATGTGCAAATGAAATAGAAGAGTTTAGATATCGTTTTTTAGATGGTCAAATAGTTTTATATGATAGAATTGACACAGCGTTTACGTGTCTTAATGAAGAGACAGAACTTTTTAAGGTTGTCAATGTTGATATGCAAGATACATTAGAAGAATATGTTAAGGTTGCTGTAGAGACAGCAAAAAATCAAAAAGAATATTTTACAGGACCACTTAGCAATAATGTCTTTCAATTTTCGCCTATACCTTGGATAACATATACTCATATTTCACATACGAATTCTGGAAAAAAGGATAATGCAACTCCTTTATTTGATTGGGGGAAGTATTTTGAGAGGGATGGAAAAGTTCTACTTCCATTTTCAGTACAAGTACATCATTCGTTTGTTGATGGATTGCATGTTGGGAAATTGGTTGATTCTTTACAGAGACAATTGGATGAATTTTAGTAAATAAAGAGGCAGGGATAATTTAATGGATAAAAAACATATTAATGATGTTATTGATTACATAGAAAAAAACTTATCAATTGAACTAAGCCCTGAAATTATATCAAAGAATCTATTTATTTCTCTTAGCCAGTTATATAGAGATTTTTATTCATATACTGGACATTCTATAAAAGAATATATTCGTAAGAGACGCATATCAAATGCTTGTGAAAAAATCAAGTATTCGGATATGCCTCTTGATGTTATCTCAACGGAAAGTGGTTGCAAGACACAGCAATCATTTCATAAACAATTTAAAAGTATCGTTGGTTTAACTCCCATTGAATACAAGAATAGCAATAATTATTTCTATTTTTATCCATTTAACATTAACAAAATTAGTTTAGCTGTAAATGTAGGGAATGAATATATACCTGAATGTAAAACAACAAGGTTTTATGATAGTTGTCTTATTGGAATTGAAGATAAGGCAATTTCCGAATTGGGAGAGATGAAAGGTCGTGTATTCGGAAGAAATGCAAATCAAATAGACAGTCGTTTTTGTTATGAGGTAATGACGGAAATATCTGGTTTAGATAAGTCAGGAACTTATGCCACTTGTATTGTTAATTATAATGAAAAAGACATTAATGATGGTTGGAACTATCTTTATAATATATGGCTTTTGACAAGTATGTTTGAACAGTCAGATGATGAGTATTTTGAAGAGTATATATTTAAAAATGGTAAGCCTTATAAGTTAAAGCTTTATCTTCCAGTGAGAAAATGTAAAACATCTCATCATATTACTATTTCACAAGTTTCTGAAATGTATTTTGTGGTAGCAAGAGAAATAGGGAATAATGCAGAACATAAGGCATCAGAAAAATTAATGAACTTCTTTAACAAGAATTATCCTTTATTGGTCGAAAATGCAAAGCATTTTTATGTATGTAATTATAATAGTACTTGTAAATGTGGAATTGAATGTGGAAGTACATTAAGATTATCTCTTAATAGTGATTTTGAAATTATACATATTCCTACTGGAAAATATGCAATATTACAGGGAGATTGTATTGGAGATGTGCAGGTTGGAGTAGAAAAAATTAATTTATGGCTAAAAAATAATAGTATTGCTCATGAAGAGAAATCTGTTTTTGCAATTTATGAAATATTAAATGATAAGTATGATATTGAAAATATAAGTATGAAATTATATAAAGCAATCAAAAATGACAAAAACGGATAACAAGAAAAAATTATATATGCTAGGATTAAAATAATGTATACAGAAAATATATAATGGTGGAGGAAAGTTAAATATGAGTAAACCTATTAAAAAAATAAATCAGTCAACGCAAGGATATTCCCCAAAGGACAAGCCAGATATATTAAATATGGCAAAGAATAGTAAAAGAAGAAGTAATTTGAAAGTAGTATCGCCTAGGCATTTAATTGATGGAGTGTTTCCGACAGGTAATAATCCTTGTATAGGGGGAAGCAATTATTTAAGATGTTTTGTGTCGTTGCAGATGAAGGTTGACAAAATTCCATATGATATGCAGGCAGATATGCGTTATATATTATATAGGAAATATTTCGTAGTAACAGGAATGGGAATGTCAACTATATGGCAAAGAGACAGTCTAGAAAATTATAGTTTCGAGGCAATTAATGATTTTATCGGTAAAACATTTACATTTGCAGGATATGATTATATAGAAATAAAAAGTGATAGTAAAAATGAAGAAGATTTAAATAAGATAATAAATAATTCTATTCATGAAAACAAGCCAATTCTTGCAGTATATACTTATAATCCAGTGGATAAAGCATTAAGTCATTACAATCGTTTGTGGAGATTATTTATAGGATATGATTTAAATAATAATACATTTATGTTTAATGAAGACGGAGAAGTAAAAAGTTTAGAGAATTGGTATGATGGGTTGGAAAGTGTAATTGTGTTGACAAAAACAGGTCTTGAAAAGCCAGACATTAAAAATGTATTTTCAAAAATGATAAGTGATTTAGAAGAACAGAAAATAAATGATATTTCGTATGGATACACTGCATATAAAGAGTGCATTTCATCTCTTGAAGATGATAATTATTTTATAAATGTAAGTGATGAAGAATTAGAGAACTATCATAAATCACTAGAGGCGTTTTTGTGGTTTCATGCAGAATCAAGGGGAGCAACGGGAGAAGGTTTTAATGAACTTTGTAAACAGGAATTAAGTGAAGCAAAATATAAGGAAAAGGTAAGCAGTAATGGCTTTTATGGGTATAATGGTCATCAAACTGCATATATCGGATGTGCTGTTTTACAAAAAGGAGCAACTGCTCTTAAAGAAAAATCAGTTCGTAATATTTTAGTATATGCAATAAATATGTTGATGAGTAATGATTCAAAAATTATAAAACAAATAAAAAAGACATTTGATATTAATACACCTGATGTGTTATCGCCTAGAGATTTAAATGAACGATCTATTGATTATTGCTATCACTCAAAAGATATGATGATGTGGGCAGAAAAGAGTTTGATAAGTGATAGCTGTATTGAGAAATCAGAATCTTTGACAGCAAAGACTATTTTAACAAGATGTAAAACTTCTAGTTTACATGTCATAGATATAAAAATGGATATGAAAATGGTTGATATTGAATGTGAAGACATTAATAATGGTTTATCAGTAAAAGGAAGTGGCTCAGCTTATGATGATAATGGAATGGTAGAAACTAAACAGATGTTTCATTTGCCATTAAAAATTGATGCTTGTATAGAAAGCAAAGAGTCTGCATTTGGATTACATTATAATACTGGCTTTGTGAAAAATTGGAATTGGCAGAATTCTCCAGGTTCTATTCTGGTTAAGGATATATATGTAGATTATGTTATGGATTTTGATCCAGAGTTTCCATCTATTCAGGCAGAAGATATTAACATCACATGGATTTTGGAATGTGATTATATGGCAGTAATTGTAAATGGTGAGCTTGTTCATTATAGTGAGAATTTTCCATATATGCATTTTGAAATCCAAAAGGCAGCGGTTGGATTCAGTGCATTTGATAACAAAACAGTAATAGTTAAGTCACTTGAAATATCAGAATTAGTGTAATAATAATCAAGAGAGCTCCAAATTGGCGCAGTCCTTTACATTACGGTGTGAATGCATTAAAGTAATATTAGGAGGTGAGATTTATGCAAAGAATTTGCGAATGTACTAAACACGACAACGGATTACTTGCTTAATCTTTCTGATATACCACATAAATCTAAAACTCCTTGGGATTTATTACATCGTGATGAATTTCGTGGTTTATATCCTCAAGAAGTTGAAAAACTTGCTCGTGCAGCAAAGCTTTTAAAGTCAAAGAGAAGACAAAAAGGAGGTACTTATATGTCATTTGATATTTTGATATCAAAAATAATTTCTACGAATAACCCTACTGTAATGGGACTGGATCCAAAACTTGAATATATTCCTGAATATTTAAAAGAAGCAGCCTATGAAGCACATGGTAAGACTTTAGAAGGTGCTGCTGATGCATTATTACGTTTTAACAAGGAACTTATTGACTCGGTGTATGATATTAT
>JAVBRI010000014.1:0-7784 GCA_031548165.1 Lachnospiraceae bacterium | reverse complement strand
AATGAAGAAGTCAATGTTAATGAAAATAGTCCAATAGTCGAAAGTATTCCTAATAAAAAACTAGTTATACCTCAAAATGAATATAATAATAGGTTGCCTAATCCACCAGGAATAATGTTTGACTATTACGAAGGATGGGAGAGGGTACAGATTGAGGTAGTGCAAGGTGAAATAATGTTAGACACAAAAAAAGGTGAAGGATTCAAATTAAATAGTGTTGGAAATAAATATGAAATATATAAAGATAATATGAAAGAGATTTATTTGGTGCATGGAATAGAAGTATATAAAAAATATGAAGGAGAAAGATTGTTTTATGCATATTTTACCTTTCTAGAAGATGAGCATATAGTGGCTCAGTCACTTGTGGTAAGCAGAGAAGATATGGAAAATGCAATGAATCTAGTATATGATGACTCACCTACGAGTTATTATGCTGTATCTATAAAAGAGGTACAATACGAAAAAATAGATGGAAAATATCAAGATGTTACTAAAGAATATGCAGAAGCTTGGTTTGAAAGTAATATGGAAGAGTATGAAATAAAGAAGGCAGTAGAAACAGTACCAGAAGAAAGTAGATTTAAAATAACAGAGGACTATAGTGAAGCAACACACAAAGCAAAAGGAATAAGTGTACAATATGAATTACGTAATGAAAACCAATACGTAAAAGCAACAACTGATAATGGTAATGTAAGTGAAAGCAAAAACACAAATAGTTGGTCAGGAACATCTATGAAATATTGGCTGGATTCAGAAAATTTTGAAAAAGATAAATATGATGACCGCGTTGCATATCTTAAATTGATGTATAAAGAAAACCTTAAAGTATTAGGTCTAGCATTAATAAAGATAGAATATAAAGATGATACAAAAACATCGTATACTACTCAAGTAAAAGAAGTAGCATATGAGCCGATTGATGGAAGAAGTCAATACATTTCTGATGCTACAGCAGAAGCTTGGTTTGAAAGAGCTGTTAGCGAATTTGAATAGAAAACCACATCATAAAAAAGGAAAAAAATTTTTTTATTGAAAAATTCCTATGCTGTGCTATACTTTATTTAATATAAAGAAATAAGGCTATGCTTTTTAGAGAAGAAAGGAAACGATAATGAGTAAAATTATTCCAAGCAACTATAAATCTGAATTAGATTTACATGATACACAAGTTGCAATAAAAATAGTAAAAGATTTTTTTCAAAATTTATTAGCAGAGAGATTACAGCTTTTAAGAGTTACAGCACCATTGTGTGTTGATCCTGCATCGGGTTTAAATGACAATCTTAACGGAATAGAAAGACCAGTTTCATTTGGTATAAAGGAACTTGATGATTATGAAGCAGAGATAGTTCAATCACTTGCTAAGTGGAAAAGATATGCACTTAAGAAATATGGCTTTCAAGAAGGCGAAGGCATATATGCAGATATGAATGGTATTAGAAGAGATGAAGATACAGATAATATTCATTCAATCTTTGTAGATCAATGGGATTGGGAAAAGATAATCTCAAAAGAAGACAGAACACTTGACAAATTAAAGGAAATAGTGAATACTGTATATAGAGTGTTGGTAAAGACAGAAAAGTATCTTGCTATAAAATATGATTACATAGAAGAAATACTTCCTCAAAACATATTTTTTATAACAACACAGGAACTTGAAAATATGTTTCCAGATAACACACCAAAGGAAAGAGAATACTATATTACAAAGGCAAAAGGTGCTGTTTGTATTATGAAGATTGGTGATATCCTTGAATCAGGCGAAAAACATGATGGAAGGGCACCAGATTATGATGATTGGGAGATGAACGCGGATATATTAGTATACTTCCCAGTTTTAGACATTGCATTGGAGCTTTCATCAATGGGAATAAGAGTAGATGAGGATTCATTAAAACTTCAGCTAGAGAAAGCTAATTGTATGGATAGAGCAGAGCTTCCATATCAAAAAGCAATATTACAAAAAGAACTTCCATATACAATAGGTGGTGGAATAGGCCAGTCAAGACTATGTATGTTCTTCCTTAGAAAAGCACATATCGGTGAAGTTCAGTCATCTATATGGAAAGATGAAGATATTAAAGAATTAGCGGAGCATGGTATACACTTATTGTAAAAGGTGATTATGAAAGAAATATTATTAAAGTATATAAAAATATCATTAAATATCGTTTCTATAATAGTGATTTTGGCTTTGTTGATAATTGTTACAAAGTCTAAGATTAATGGGAACAAAGTGAAGGTTGCAGATAATTCTGGAACAACTATTGTTGTGGAGAAATTGACAGTTGCAGATGCTACGACTGTAGATGAAACAACAGAACCAGAGTCTACTCAAATAGTAGAAGCAGAAACTGATACAATACCTGAAACTACAACGATAGAAGAAACGCAAGCAACGACTATAAGCTTTGTTGAAGAAGAAAGTGTTTATGTTTCTCAAGTAGAAGTACCACAAGTACAAAGTACAGTATTAGGGAAAACATCAGAGGTTACTTCAAACTATTTTGATAATACGGTATTTTTAGGTGATTCAAGAACTGTAGGGATGAAAAACAATGGACTTATAAAAGCTTCAAATACATTTGCTGTAAATGGTATAAGTCATGTTGGTTTTATGACTCAAACATTCACAGATTCAGTAACGGGCATTACAGGTGATATATTTCAAATATTATCAGCAAGAAAACCTGAAAGAGTTTATATTGCTTTAGGAGTGAATGGCGTGGCATTTATGAATTCGTCTGAGTTCATAAGAAGTTATAAGCAGCTTATAGATAAAATAAAAGAAAGCTCACCAAACAGCATTTTAGTATTGATTTCAATAAATCCTGTTAGACAAGAAGAAACTTTTAGTAATAAAAATTTGAATAACATTACTATAGATAATATGAATGTTTTGATGCTTCAAATTGCAATAGAAAAGGATATCTATTATTTGGATGCATCAACAGTTTTAAAAGATGATAGTGGACTTTTAAAAGCAGAGTATGATGTAGGCGATGGATTACATTATAATAAAACAGGATATACCAAGGTATATGACTATATTTGTAATCATGCAGTCTACAAATAGATTTCGACATGGAGGTTTGAAATGAAAGAAAAACTTAACTTTATAAAAGAAAAAAAATGGATTTTAGCAGCTTCAATTGAAGCTGCTGTTATTGTTATATTAGCAATATTGTTAATAGTTTCATGTAGTAAGACAGATGACGAAAAGGCAAAAAGTTCAGTAAAAGCTACAATTGATGATGAAACGACTGTTGATGATACTACAGCAGAAGTTGATAAAACAACAGCTGATAAGACAACAGAGGATGATACAACGCAGGAAAATACCACAGAAGAGTCAACAACAGAAAAACAAACAGAAAAGCCAACGGAGGCGCCAACAGAGCCACCAACAACGTTAAGTACTCCGGCGAATAATAATGTATCATCGGGTACGCCTATGGCTAAATATGGTAAACTAAAGGTTACAGGAACACATTTGACGAATCAAGCAGGTCAAAATGTCCAGTTAAAGGGTGTTAGTACACATGGATTAAGTTGGTTTCCAGAGTATGTTACAAAAGAAACTTTTAAGACATTCCGCGATGAGTGGGGAGTAGAGCTTATTAGGCTTGCAATGTATACAGCAGAATATAATGGATATTGTTCAGGTGGAAATAAAGAAGAACTTAAACAGTTGGTTTGTAAGGGTGTTGATTATGCAACAGAACTTGGCATGTACGTAATAATTGATTGGCATATATTAAGTGATGGAAACCCACAGCAGAATAAAGAAGAAGCAAAGGCATTCTTCTCATATATGTCATCAAAATATGCAAGTAATACCAATGTTATATACGAGATATGTAATGAGCCAAACGGAGGATGTTCATGGGATGGCGATATTAAGCCTTATGCCGAAGAAGTTATATCTGTAATTAGGGCAAATGATAAAGATGCAGTTATTATCGTTGGTACTCCTACATGGTCTCAGGATGTGGATGTGGTAGCGAGAAATCCTCTCCCGGCATCATGTGGTAATGTTATGTACGCACTACACTATTACGCGGCAACTCATAAAGAAAATATACAGGATAAAATGGTGACTGCTATAAATGCAGGGTTACCGATATTTGTAAGTGAATTTGGAATATGTGATGCATCAGGAAATGGTTGGAATGATACAGAATCCGCAAATAAATGGATACAGCTGCTAAATAAATATGATATAAGCTTTGTAGCTTGGAATCTATCCAATAAAGATGAAAAGGCAGCCCTTATTTCATCTTGGATCGGTAAAACATCAAGCTGGAGTGATGATGACCTAAGTGAAAGTGGAAAATGGTTTAAATACATATCGAAATAAAAAAAGGCTCGCCGTTTTAAACGGCGAGTTTCTTCTATTTAGGTATCGCAGCATAGCTGGTATCAATAGTTATTATGCAATTGTAATTTGGATGTTCGGTTTGAACAATACTAATTATTTGCTTTATTATATCCTTATCAGACATATGAAAAGATACAGGAACAACGCAGTCAAAAATAATATTTGTATGTGTAGGACCGCTTACAATTCGCAAATCATGTATAGAAAGTGAATCGTCAATATTTTTTACAATATCATTAATCCAAGTTCTTAAGCTGTTAGTAGTCTTGTTATCTGTTTCTATTGGGTCAAAGTGAATAATAAGATGTAAGTATTCGTTTTGAAGAAAATCTCGTTCTATATTATCTATAATATCATGGCTTTTAAGTACATCATCTTCAGCGGCCATTTCCACATGTACACTGGCAAATAATCTTCCGGGACCGTAATCATGTACTATTAAGTCATGTGTACCAAGCACTCCGGGATAACTTAATATCTTTTCTTGTATCATTGAAACGAACTCTGGGTCAGGTGCTTTTCCAAGCAATGGGTCAATGGTGTCTTTTACAAGCTGTATACCGCTGTAAAGAATGAATAATGCAACTAATATACCCATGTATCCATCGAGCTCTAAATGTGTATAATAAGAAATGACAGATGAGATAAGTACAACTGAGGTAGTAATAACATCATTTAAACTATCTCTTGCAGTGGCTTCAAGGGTTTTAGAATTTATTTTCTTTCCAATAGCTGTATTAAAAAGCATCATCCAAAGCTTAACAAGAATAGAAGTCAATAAAACAAAAATAGTCCATCTTGAAAATTCGACATCTGAAGGATTTGCTATTTTTAAAATACTTGTTTTCAAAAGTTCTATGCCAATAACCAGTATCATTACAGAAACAGTAAGGCCTGATAAATATTCATAACGAGCATGACCATATGGATGCTCATCATCAGCAGGTCTGCTTCCTAACTTAAATCCAATTAGGCTTATAATGTTCGAAGAGGCATCAGAAAGGTTGTTAACAGCGTCAGCAGCAATAGAAACACTTCCGGATAATGTACCAACAAGAAATTTTCCAATGAATAAAAGAGCATTGCAAATAATGCATATAAAGCTGGCAAGATTTCCATATGCAGTACGTACACGCGAATTTTTAGTATTTTCATTATCCTTAATAAAAAGTCTGATTAGTAAGTTGGTCATTTTTAGTCCCCGTTTCTACGTTCTTAGTAAATAAAATAATTTAAAATATATTTTACCATGACTAAATGTATCTTGTAAATAAATAAGTGATGAATTATACTTATTAGAGGATTAGATTATATATTAATAGATGCATAGGAGGACATATGAGGCTGATATCATGGAATGTAAATGGATTAAGAGCATGTTTACAAAAAGGTTTTGAAGATTTTTTTAATGAAATAGATGCAGATATTTTTTGTTTGCAAGAAACGAAAATGCAAGAAGGACAAGTGGATTTAGAACTAGAAGGTTATTTTAAGTATTATAATTATGCTGAGAAAAAAGGCTACTCAGGAACAGCGGTTTTTTCAAAGGTAGAGCCTATTAGTGTTTCTTACGGTATTGGTATTGAAGAACACGATAAGGAAGGTAGAGTTATTACGCTAGAATACAAAGACTTCTACTTTATAACTATATATACACCAAATTCTAAAAGAGAGCTTAAAAGACTTGACTATAGAATGAAATGGGAGGATGATTTTTTTAAGTATTTAAAGAACTTAGAAAAATCTAAACCAGTTATATTTGCAGGAGATTTAAATGTAGCTCATAAGGAGATAGATTTAAAGAATCCTAAAACGAATAGGAAAAACGCAGGATTTACAGATGAAGAACGTCAGAAATTCCAGAATTTAATGGATAATGGATTTATTGATACATATAGACATTTTTATCCTGATGACGAAGGAAAATATTCTTGGTGGTCATATATGTTTAGTGCAAGAGAGAAAAATGCAGGATGGAGAATCGACTACTTTGTAGTATCCGATTCATTAAAGGATAAGCTAGTTGATGCTAAGATTCATGCTGAGGTATTAGGTTCAGATCATTGCCCAGTTGAACTAGAAATTGAATTTTAAAATAAATTACATTTTTAGGTATAATAATCCACCATTTACAAATACTAGAATTACAGTATTAGTAAATTAATGATAGATGGAGGATTATTATAATAATGAGGGCAACAGGAATAGTTAGACGAATTGATGATTTGGGCAGAGTAGTAGTTCCAAAGGAGATTAGAAAAACACTTAGAATTAGAGAAGGTGACCCTTTGGAAATATATACAGATAGAGAAGGAGAGATAATACTAAAAAAATATTCTCCAATTAGTGAGCTTAGCACATTTGCAGAGCAATATGCACAGGCGTTAGCAAGTGTTACAGGATATAAAGTAGTTATAACTGACAGAGACCAGATAATTGCAGTGGCTGGCGGCATAAAAAAAGAAGTAAAGGGAAAACGCATAACAGGAGATTTGGACAATGTAATAAGCGGAAGAAAAGCTATAAATACCAATAAAGAAAAAAAGCATATTCAAATAACAGAAGGCGAACAGCATGAGGAAGTGCCACAAATAATATATCCTATATCATGTGAAGGTGATATGATAGGTGCGGTTATTATTTTAGGTAAAGAAGGAATTACATTTGGAGATGTAGAAATCAAACTGGCAGGAGTTGCAGCAACGTTCCTTGGCGGACAAATGGAAGGTTAATTTATTGCAAAAAAAGCTTTTTTTGCAATAAAATGTTTAAAATTCCTTGACAAATCGCTTTAAAACGTTTATATATATACTAAGGGTAGCAAATATGAGAGCGAAACCCGAAATAAACTCGTTATGCGAGAATATTATATAAAACACTAAACAGAGGAGGAGTTTATCCATGAACAAAGCTGAATTAGTAGCAGCAATCGCTGCACAGACAGAATTATCAAAGAAAGATTCTGAGAAAGCTTTAAAAGCTTTTATTGATGTAGTAACAGCAGAACTTAAGAAAGGTGAAAAAGTTCAATTAGTAGGTTTCGGTACATTTGAAGTTGCAAAGAGAGCAGCTAGAGAAGGTAGAAACCCACAGACAGGCAAGACAATGAAAATTGCTGCTTCAAACGCACCTAAGTTTAAAGCTGGTAAGGCTTTAAAAGAAGCTGTTAACAACAGTAAAAAGAAATAATTCTTAGTGGATATTCCGAGTAAGAAGAGAGAGGATGCCTTGCTTATTAAATAAGTAAGGCGTTTTTTCGTATAGGTAGGAGGAAAATATAATGAGGCTAGATAAATATTTAAAGGTATCAAGGATTATAAAAAGAAGAACTATTGCAAATGAAGCATGTGATGCAGGAAGAGTCTTAGTAAATGAAAAGCCGGCTAAAGCATCA